>NZ_GL882688.1 GCF_000195635.1 Bacteroides fluxus YIT 12057
GGATCTAATTCAAAGCTTAAATGAAAGAGCCGTGTACTTGTGGCACGGCTTTTTCATTTAAGAAATATTGTCCATCGCTTGTTATTGCAGTAAAAATGCTTATACTCGTGCGTAACGATGCTGAAGCACCGCCTTAGCTGTTTCTTATCGTTCATTTCTGTTCCTCATAGCAGACGGTTTGTTTCCTATATCCAAACAATTTGTTTCCCTAAACTAAACGTTTTGTTTTCCTTATCCGAACTATTCGTTTTTCTTGTGGAAAACACTTTGTTTTGAATGAATCAAACAAAGTGTTTTGTAGCATAGAACATTTTGTTCGCTGCTGTGAACTAATGAGTTAGGTGTGGTTTAATGCTTTAGATTGATTACTCCTTAATCTTACTTGTAAGGATGGTTGACGGAGTTAATACTTAGTTATAATATCAGTTGACTCTTTCAAGAGTGTGACAGATAAAGGAGCCATCACGCATCTATCACGGGTATCCATCACGGGATATATATCTATGTATCAAATTGATAGAGCACATTCCGTGACAGCATGACGGATAAATTATGTTTTTAAACTTTATGATGGAGCCCCCTGAGCTATAACAATCAATGGTACAACTGCAAGTTTCAGCTGTAAGTGTGATGTGCCTATCTCCTTATGGGATGCAAAGGGAAACTGTGCGAAGGGGAAATCGGAAGAGGCAAGACGCTTGAACAGGGAGCTGGAGAATATCAAGGTTCGGATAGGAAAACACTATCAGTATATTTGCGACCACGATACATTTGTCACGGCAAAGAAAGTATATGACCGTTATACCGGTCTTGGAGAGGAGATTCATTCCCTGGTGGAACTTAACCGTTACATTGACGCCCTGCGTGTGAAATTCTATCAGATTTACCAAGACTTGGAACTGGAGGGAAAGATTATCTCCGCACGTGCCATAGTGAACCGCTATCAGGGAAAGGACGAAACTTTCAAGACATTGTATAATGTATTCAAGGAACATAACGACAATTGCCGGAAACTAATCGGGACGGATTATGCCGATATTACCGTAAGACGTTACGATAACTGCCTTAAATACCTCATGGAACTGGTTAAACGGGATTACAAGGTAGATGATATGCTACTGCGTGAGGTAAGCGGAGAACTGGTGCGTAAATTCGATTTATACCTAAAGACGGAGAAACATTGCGCACAGAACACCGTTATCCGGTACATGAAATGTTTTAAGAAAGTGATAAACCTTGCCATTGCCAACGAGTGGCTGACAAAGAACCCGTTTGCCGGAATCAAGTTTCACGAGGTGGAGGTAAACAAACAGTTCCTAAGCCAAGCCGAGATAAACCGGATATGGCAGAAAGAGTTCAGGATTGAACGGCTGGAACTGGTACGGGATGTCTTTATCTTCTGCGTATATACCGGGCTGGCATTCATAGACGTGTATAACTTGCGCCCCGAACACGTTTTAGAGGACAACAACGGCAACCTGTGGATAGTGAAACCCCGTGAAAAGACAAACAATATCTGCAACATCCCGCTTTTGAGCATTCCCAAACAGATACTTGAAAAGTATAAGGATAATCCTTACTGCATGGATAAAGGAACTTTGTTGCCCGTTCCCTGCAATCAGAAGATGAACAGCTACCTGAAAGAGATTGCCGACCTGTGCGGTATTAAAAAGAACCTGACCACGCACACAGCCCGGCACAGTTTCGCTTCGGTTATCGCACTGGCTAACAACGTGTCACTGCCGAACGTGGCTAAAATGCTGGGGCATTCATCCACCCGAATGACACAGCACTACGCAAAGGTATTAGACCAAACGATATTAAGGGACATGCAAGCCGTTGAGAAACAATTAAAAAATTTGTAGGTTCTCATCAAAAAAAATATCTTTGCAAAAGATTGATAAGCATTATGATAAATAGAGATGACTTTATAGCAACAGTTCAAGCCGCAACATCAGAACAAGATTATTTGCAAATTACGAGAAAGTATATTTTGCATGGAATTCCTTATGTTTTTGAGAGACGGGAAAATGATTATTTCGATTTTCGGGCTAATATAGCTAAACAATTTGATATTGGCTTTCATGAGGTATTTATTGTAGGTTCTGCAAAATTAGGATTTAGCTACCATAAAAATAGTGTATTTTCCCTAAATTCTGACATAGATGTTGTTATAGTAAATGAACGTTTATTTGAGCTTTTTTATTCTAAAATCTGTAATTATCAATACGATATAGAGAAAGGATTAATAAATCTCAGTTCAAACCAGTACGCACAGTATACAACATTTCTTAAATATATGATAAAAGGCTGGATGCGTCCTGACAAATTACCTGTATCTATTCAAAATGAAACAATAAAAGACGATTGGTTTAATTATTTTCGTTCTATATCAAATGGAAAAAGTTCAGTGGGGAACTATTCTGTATCAGGAGGTTTATTCAAGAACTATTTTTATTTGGAAAAGTATTATACGGAATCATTGTATAAAATAACAAGTTAAAAATATAATTATGTCGAAGCAATTACCGTCAAGTCCCAGTAGTAAAAAAATATCAGACCTTGTAGGTATGATACGAAGAGGTGAACTTATTTTACAACCTGAGTTCCAAAGAAAATTAGTATGGAATCCTTCTCACAAAGAAGCTTTTATTGATACGATTCTATCAGGGTATCCATTTCCTGAAATTTATATTGCACAATCAGGTATAGACGTTGAAACACTACAAAGCCAGCAAGTTGTAGTTGATGGACAACAAAGACTAACAACTATAATGCAATATATAAATGAAAACAACCCTGATTTTGGGAAGAAAGTGCCTAAATATAAAGACTTAGAACAAAAAGCTAAAGAAGACTTCTTAAATTACAATGTTGTTATTAGAGACTTGCAAGATGTAGAACCTAATACTATAAAAGAAGTTTTTAGAAGGATTAATCAAACAAAGTTCAATTTAGAACAAATAGAAATTCAAAATGCTATTTATGATGGTGAATTTATTACTACTGCTAAAGAAATTCTAGATGATTTTCCAATCAATCAACTACCCGTTTTCAATGACATTGAAATATCAAGGATGGGTGATTTAAATTTCATACTTCTAGCAATGGCTACATATGAAGAGGGGGGATATTTTGTTGGGAATAAAAATACAGAAGATTACATTGTAAGGTTTAATGATAATTATGAAAATAAAGAACATATAAAAGGAGTATTCTCGTCTATTATTAATCATATATGTGAATTAGAACTTCCCAATGATTCTATTTGGTTTAGAAAATCTAATTTCCTTACTCTTTTAATGGAATTAATATGGAAAGAAGATATAACACCAAATCTTAAAGAAAAACTTGTTCTATTTGAAAGTAATATAATCCAAAATAAAGGGGATAAAAGCAATGACTTTGGAATTTATTATTCATATATGTATACTGGAACAAATAGCCGAAATGCGCGCGTAGAAAGAGGACGGATTTTTAGAGAACAAGTTTTCTAATAAAATAAAGCCAGCAATTGCATTTTTGTAAAACTGTATTGCTGGCTTTATTTTAAAATATAGGCAAGATTTCATTTCTGATAGAACCTTTCCAACAAATCCATGATGTCACTTTCCCGGTAGATGATTTTTCCCGGAAGCTGCACGTAGCCCAGCAGCCCCGTGTCCCTGTAATCCTGCAACGTCCGTTTGCTGATGCAAAGCCGCCTGCACACTTCATCGCCCGTCAGGTAGTGTTCACCGTTCAATACCGGGCGATAGTTCATTACCACGTACTCCACGTTTTCCAGCACCCTGTCAAGTGAAGAAAACAGCACCAGCGTAGTTTCGGAATCTTTCGTTATCAAATCCATACGCCTACTTTTTAGAATTGTCCCTTACTTGGTCGAGCAGAAAGACTTCCACGTCCGCAGCCTTGTAGTAAATCTTGCCGTTAATCTGCGAATAAGGCAGTCTCCCCGTGTCACGGTAGGTCTGCATCGTCCGGGCTGAAACGTTCAGCAAACGGCAGGTTTCGCAGTTATCCAGCCATTTGTCATGCTTCCTGCACAAAGGCACGCAGAGCGTATCCACACGCCCCACAAAATTTTCAAACCTCTGTTTCCATAGTTCAAAAGTTTTCTTTTCAATCGTCACTATTTCCATAACCGATATATTTATTCTTGTCAATACTCCGTTTTTCTTCACTGGTGCAAATATATAAGACTGAATAGCAGATTGTTTATCTCTGTCCGAAAATGACCTTGCCTGTCCGAAAATGGCTACCGCCAACCCAAGAACGGCATGAAAGAAACGAACCGATAACAAGAACTCCGGTTTTTCTCCACTCCCTAAATAAGTAAGGTAATGAACACAAAGCCGTTTTCTATTTGCCGACATTAATTTGGTGCAGAGCGCAGCAAAACAATTCTAAACGGCTGACGCTTTGATTTTTACCGATTTTTCTTATTTTATTTGTGGTGCTAATTCAAAAAACAAGCACCTATGAATAATCCTTTCGAAGAAATTTTCAAACGGCTGGAGAACATCGAAAAGATGATTGCCCCGGTCACGGGCGCACAACCCGAAGAACGGCAGGACGAAAAAGAGCCTGTGTTAGTCAAAATATCCGTTGCCAGCGGCATAACCGGGTATTCGGTCAATTACCTGTATCATTTAGCCAGCAAGGGGATGATACCGTGTGTCAAGCGTGGGCGTACCCTGCGTTTCGACATGGAGGAACTCAAAAAGTGGATGCAGCAGCAGTATGTCCCGGCTTCTAACAGACTTCCCGATGAAAAAGAAAAGAGGTGATGAAACACGGCATATCGAGGGCTGGCAGTCAAAGAACGAGCGTATCGAAAGCCTGTTGAACGTCCTGTATGATTTCCGGTTCAACACCGTAAAGAGCCGGACGGAATACCGGACTGCGGGTTCTTCGGACTTGTACCAGCCCGTTACAAAATTCGCCCTGAACACTTTCAGGCGCAGGCTGGACGCAACGGCTGACATAGCCACCTCGACCGACAACATACGCATGATACTGGAAAGCGACTTCGCAAGAAAGGCTCACCCCATACAGGAGTATTTCAACGCCCTGCCCCTTTTTCATTCATTTTATGTGTGTAATTCTGTTGTTTTTCGTTCATTTTATGTGTATATTTGCTGTGTATTTCATTCATTAAATGTGAATAAATAGTTTAACCATGGATAGATATGCTATAAATGAACTGGTTAAGTGGAAAGATGCCCGTAGACGCAAGCCACTTATAATAGAAGGAGCAAGGCAGGTTGGAAAGACTTGGCTCGTCAAGGACTTTGCCTGTAAGCACTATGATAATATTGCGTATATAAATTTTGAGGAGCAAATATATTTACGCAACCTATTTGAAACGGACTTTGACGTGACAAGGATAATTTCTGCCATAGGAGCCGCCGCCCATCAGAACTGCATACCTGGCAAGACGTTGATTTTTCTTGATGAAATTCAAGAGGCTCCGAATGGCGTTACTGCATTGAAGTATTTTTATGAAAATGCCTCTGATTATCATATCATTGCTGCCGGCTCTCTCTTGGGGTTGGAACTGCACAGGCAGGCCTCTTTTCCTGTGGGAAAGGTACAGTTCATGACACTTCACCCCATGAGTTTTCTTGAGTTTCTTGATGCAGTCGGGGAACGGGCATTGGCTGGATTTATCGCAAAGCGTGATTGGGAGAACATCAAGCTTTTCGGACCTAAACTGAAAGACCTGCTCAAACATTATTATTATGTCGGGGGTATGCCGGAAGCTGTTCTGGCATTCAGCGAGACACGTGACTGGCTTGAAGTCAGGGATATTCAGAATGAAATACTTGAAAGCTATGACAGGGATTTTTCAAAGCATGCCCCAGAAGAAATTGTCCCGCGTATAAGACAGCTATGGAATTCTTTGCCAGCTCAACTCAGTAAGGAGAACCGTAAGTTTCTGTACGGAGTTGTCAGGGAAGGTGCCCGGGCACGGGAATACGAGATCGCCCTTCAGTGGCTTTTCGACGGTGGCCTGATTCATCGTGTCAATAATGTGTCCGCACCCCGCCTGCCATTAAAGAGCTACGAGGACAAATCTTCTTTTAAGATTTTTGCCGTAGATATAGGTTTGCTGGGAGCCATGTGCAATCTGGACTCGGATACTATAGTCAGAGGTAACAATATTTTCACAGAATTCAAAGGAGCGTTGACGGAGCAATATGTCTTGCAGCAGCTTAAATTGAAACATGAACCATTCTACTGGTCTAAACCGAATGCTCGTCAGGAAATAGACTTTTTAATACAGACTAATGGTGGTATAGTTCCGATTGAAGTAAAGGCGGAAGAAAATCTCAAGGCTAAAAGCCTTAAACAGTTTGTTTTGGACAATCATCCCGATACGGCATATCGGACTTCCATGTCCGATTACAGACAAGAAGAATGGATGACTAATATGCCATTATATTGTGTTCCTGTTATATAGTCGAATATCTTTTAGAAAAGAACATTTAATTACCTTTATGTAATATGGAGAGTCATAATATATTAGAATATGGCGAATTCATAAGTTCTGTACGACAGAACCGGGATTCTAAATTCGGTTTCTTACTTGGAGCTGGAACCTCATTGTCTTCAGGCGTACAATCTGCCTCAGATTGCATCTGGGATTGGAAAAGAGAAATATACTGCCGATATAATGAAAGCCACCGTATAAATTTCCCGGATGCGCGTTCCAAATTTGCGAAAACACAAATCCAAAAATGGTTGGATGCGCAAGGAGGTTATCCTGCATTGGGAGCAGAAGATGAGTATGTCTTTTATGCAGAAAAAGCCCATCCAATCGCTTCAGACAGGGTGCGTTATTTTAATAGTTTAATTCACGACAAAGTACCCTATGTAGGTTATCGGTTATTATGTCTATTAAATAAGTATTCGATAGTAGAATCTGTCTGGACAACTAATTTTGATGGTATGACAGAGAGAGCGGCTCATCAAATGAATATTACCCCTAAAGTCATAACATTGGATAATCAACAAGATATCTATAGAACCATATCTAATACAGAGTTAATGTGTATCTCGTTACATGGAGACTACAAATACTCAACATTAAAAAATACTTCTACTGAACTTGATAACCAGTCTGAAGTTTTCTGTCAGGTTATGACTTATTATTTCACAACAAGGCATTTGGTTGTATTAGGTTATAGTGGTCGGGATAATTCATTGATGTCCGCCTTGAAAAATACATTTACCACTTCCGGGGCCGGCAGATTATATTGGTGTGGAATAGAGGAGTTTCCTTCTCCTAAAGTTTTGTCTTTGATACAAGATATTAGAAATTCTGGTCGCGAAGCTTTTTATATTCAGGTAGAGAGCTTTGATAAAACGATGATATCATTATCGTTAGCGTTGTCTGATGGTAATAGAGAGATGTATGATGTCGTGATGTCTGAAATGGCGAAATACCGGGAGAGCGTTAAACTTGAACCATTTAAAGTGAAAGGACATTGTGCCCGTTATCTGCTCCGTGACAATCTATATCCAATAAAACTACCGGATTCCTTATTGAAAGTAGATCTTAAATCTGGAGCCAATATCGTTGATATCCGAAAAGTTGTCAAAAATAAGCCTATTTTCATCGCCGAGCAAAAAGGAACCCTCTATGCCATAGCTTCATATTCAGACTTGGAATCTGAATTGAAAGAATACTTTACAGGTGACATTGTAAGAACCCCTATTTCATTGAAGGACATAAGTGCCAATGGTGCTTTCAAATCAATATTTTTAAAGGCTATTTTATATGGATTGAGCAAATTGACATGTCTCAATTGTTCTTTCGGGAAAAGGTTAATATGGGGTGACAAAGTCTTTAAGAATGTGAATGGGATGCCGGTTTTGTATGCTTTGTCTATTGGATTAAATTTTATCGAAGGTAAAGAGTATGCAGCCCTGTCTCTGCGTCCTGAACTTTTCTTTACCGATAAGAATATGCCTAAAGAACAACGACAGGAGATTTCTCGCCAGTATTTTTCTAAACTATGGAATAAAAAATATGACGAAACACTTAAGGAGTGGGAAAGTATCATATTTAAGAACAATCATTTGAGGTTCTGCATTCCTAAAGGTAACGAAAGATTTCAATTCCAAATAAGCAATAACAGTTCACTGTCCCTTCTATTGGGAAAAGATCAAGATCTTGCAATTGTCATCCCACAGCAGCTTAGTAGCAGGATACTTTTTAGAGGTGGAATTATACCGGAACCTCTGCTCTGTTTTCCATCTATTAATGCAGAAAGGGATAATTTTGATTGGAATCAAATGCGTGGATTGGTTAGGAACAAGCCTACAGATTATTGGAAAGATGAAAAGTTCTCTATCGGGGTATCATTAAGTGTGATAGCTCCTATAGAAAAGTCAAATAGGTTTGCCGGTTTTATTTCTAATCTATCGAGAAACTTGTCACCAGTAAAAAAAGACCACGATTATCTTGTAGACTATCCCGGATTTAATAGCGCATACCATACCCAATTATTTATTCCTTCTCCGGGAACGGATAAATGGCAGTATTCAAAATTAGATTATACTTCTGCATATGAGATTGCTGCCGACATAACACAAAAGATTAATAGACTGGCTATTAATGGACAGTCAGTCATACTTATTTTTATACCAAAGGAATGGGAAAAATTCAAGACATTGAATCATAAAGGCGAAAAGATAGATCTTCATAATTATATTAAAGCTTATTGTGCTTCACGTGGCATTACGACTCAATTAATTGAAGAAAAGACTCTTACTGATATAATGCTATGTGAGAAAATATGGTGGTTGTCTTTAGCTATATATGTTAAATCTTTACGGACTCCATGGACATTGGCATCTTTAGATGAGAACACTGCTTATGCAGGTATTGGATACAGCATATTATCTAAAGTGGATGATGAGCGACATGTAGTAATGGGATGTAGTCATATTTATAATCGTTTTGGGGAAGGTCTAAAATACAAATTGCAAAAAGTCAATAATCCTATTTTTGACAGAAAGAATAACCCTTACATGTCTTATGAAGAAGCTTATAAATTCGGCACGATGATTCAAAATTTATTCCTTGAATCCATGGACAAACTTCCAGGTAGGGTTGTAATTCATAAAAGAACACACTTTAGAAATGACGAAATTAATGGAATAAAGGATTCATTGAAAGCCGCTGGTATAGAAACTGTGGAATTATTAACCATCGAATTTGAAAGCGAACGGAAAGAGTTACCGTATGATATAAACCGCTATGGAATGGGCATTCATAATTACCCTATCAAACGTGGAGCATATATCGTAATATCTGATAATACTTTTTTGCTGTGGACCCATGGAATTGTGCCATCTATAAGAAGTGAGAGTCTGTCGTACTATCCCGGTGGAATTGGAATACCTGCTCCGCTAAAAATAACCCGATATTCAGGCAGTAGTACAGTGCAAACAATTGCTACTGAAATATTGGGATTTACTAAGATGAATTGGAATTCATTTAATTTATATACTAAATTGCCGGCAACTATCGATACATCCAATACATTGGCACAAGTGAGCCACTTGTTGCGTCATAAATCTGAACAGACATTTGATTATCGGCTGTTCATTTAAAATAATGAAATCAATGAAAAGAACATATTGAAAACGGATAGGAAGAAACGTGCGCCAGCCATGACTGTTTCTTGGAGGTGAGGGAGTTTGCCGTCTGGAAAAAAGAAATGCCGACGGGGCTTTGGTATAAAGCCGCCTTTCCCCCGGCATCTTTCCGTTATATCTTGATGTTATCTTTCTGACTGTTCCCGTCGGATCGGTCGTTTCCGCTGTACCCATTATTTTGCCCGGGCTTCCGACGAGGCGCAAGGTTCACGTGGCAAATACGCTCGGCAACGCCGAGGAAGATTTGTCACGTGACGGCAAGGCCGCCTGACCTTGCACACTCTCGGGGCTCGGGCTATCTTGAATTACAGCGGAACACGGCCGGGACGGGCTGTCATTTTTTAGCCGGGCTGTTATCACCCATCGCATTCCACCGTTCCATCAGTCGATCCATGTCTTCAGAGATTTTATCATCGGTCACTTTTGCATAGCCTTGCGTGGTCCTGATGTTCGTGCGCCCCATCATCTTGCTGATGCTCTCGATCGGCACACCTGCCGAAAGCGTCAAGGTTCCGAACGAATGCCTGCTCGCGTGGTAGCTGAGATTCTCTTTCACACCTGCCAATATCCCTATCTCGTGGATGCAGTACCAAAGCCTGTTCCGGTTGGGAAGAGGGAATACCGGTCTGCCGTCATCGGTTGTATTGTACAGCGACAAAATTTGTTCGGCTACGGGGTGTAACGGTATAAAGGACTCGACATCGGTTTTCTTCCTGTTGATACGGATGAAGCGTCTTCCGCCCGCGGTTGTTCCGATATGCGAGGGGTAAAGCCGTTTTACATCGACATAGGACAGCCCCGTGAAGGCTGAAAAGATGAACGCCCTACGGGTAAGCTCCTGCAACCTCTCCGGCATGGGCTGTTCCATGATCCGTTGAAGTTCCGCTCTGCTGATATGCTTCAGCTTATAGTCGGGCTTCTTTTCGTATGGGACGTCGGCAAGCGGGTTGAAGCGGATAACCTCCCTGTCCACGGCAATATAGACAAGCCTGTTCAGCCATGTAAGACAGTGGTTGATATGTCCCGCCCCGCAATCTTTGGATTTCAGGTAGAGCTTATAGCCCCAGCCGAAGTCTTCGGTAATATCCTCAAAGGCGATGTCCCGCATACCCAGCGACAGCAGGTACTCGTGCAGGTATGACTGTGAGGATTTGGACTGGCGGTAAGAGGAAGTGGAATTTATCACTTCGGAACGGATTCTCAACTTTTCCCGTTCCTCTTCCCCGGCTTTCAGCAATGTGACCGGAACGGTTGCCACGCAGGTAATCTCGTTCTTCAGCATTTCTGCCGTGACCATGCCAGCATCCTTCAACAGCTTGTCATATGAGGTCTCTATTCTGGAGCGGAGTGCTTCAAGGAGGTTATTCGTCCTTGCATCCCTGACCTCTCCGGTCTTGGCTTTCCAGTCTTTGGGATTGCAGTAGCAACCCGTGGCAAACACGCTGTTCTTGCCGTCAATGGTGATACGGCACATAATAGCGGTAGTTCCGTCCGTTTTAACCTTACTACGGTTAATATAGTATAGAATTGAAAATGTACTTCGCATGATTGAATCGTTTTTAAGGGTTAGAGAACAAGTTTCAGATCCTTTGTCGCCTCGATGTATTTGTCCATGTCCTCGAAAAGTTTCTTAGGGGTTACACGGGCGTACACCTGGGTGGTCCTTATATCCGCGTGACCCAGCATCTTGCTGACAGTCTCGATAGGTACGCCGTTTTCGAGGGTCATGAGGGTCGAGAACGAGTGCCGCCCCATGTGGTAGGACAAACGTCCCTTGATATCGGCTTTTATTTTGATGCTCGTCAGGCACCATTTCAGGGTTTGGTACGGAATTACGGGAAACAATGTGGCCCGTGTTTCGTCACGGTATTTCTCGATAAGGGCTACCGCTTCGGGCAGCAGTTTCACCCGGCTCAGTTGGCCGTTCTTCCCCCTACGGTATTTCAGCCATAGCGCACCGTTATCGTCCCTTGAGAGATTATCGGGCGTAATAGCTACGACATCCACGTACGAGGTTCCGGCATAACAGGCGAAAAGGAACATGTCCCTGACAATGGAGTGTTCCGGGCGGCATCCGGTAAGCTCTATATCCCGTATCTTCTCGAAATCCTCCTTGCTTAACGCTCTTGGAGCTGTTTCCTTCTGCTTGGGTAATTTGTAGTGTTCAAAATAATATTTGTCTGAATATCCCTCCTTGAAGGCTATGCGGCAGATCTTCTTCAGGATAGCCAGGTAATGGCGCACTGTCTGGACGCCCAGACCTTTCTCTATCACGACAAACTCCTGAAATTCCCGGATGAACTGCTCGTTGAGCTGGCAGAAAGCCAAGTCGGATACCTTGAACCTGCCGCTGACGAAATCTGCGAGACGGTTGCGGGTGTAAAGGTAGTTGGGCAAGGTGCGGTGAGACACATCGATGCCCACACGTGCCCTGATTTCCTCGATATGCTTGTCGAAGAGTTTGAACAGTGTCATCCGCGTGTCCTTGCTACCTTGAAAGGCTTCCTTGACTGCCGTCGCATCGAAATCGGTCTTTCGTTCCAAAAGGGAGTCGAACGCAGAGTTTACAGCCAACAGCAGCTTGTCGATTTTTGCGTTGACTTCCACTGCCTCCTTGCTCTTGCCGTTCAGACGGCTTTCACGGGGATTCCACAGGCCGGGAGTGCAGGAGAGTTTGCAGCTGAACTGCGCCATCGTTCGGTTAACGGTGATGCGTCCCATTATCGGGGCTTTGCCCGACTTGTCCAGTCCGCTCTTTTTGAGGTAGAGCAACACCTTGAATTTTTCTACTTTCATAACGCTCATAATTTTAATGGCAAATTTACCTGTTTTATAAGCGTTCTTCGATATGCAAAACTGTGACAATCAGTGTAATATATCGCTGTTTTAAATTATTTGATCTGCTCTTCGTTACCTTATCCCTGCCGGTAACAGCCCTGCTAACGATTTGGTAACTGAATATCCTCTACAAGCCTCGCTTTTTTGCTTTTTTCTCAGGTGGAAGAATATAGAAAAATAGCTAATTACCAACAAATTGCGTTGTGATTTCTTTTCGTTGCCATTACTCGTATTACTTATTTCTTTCCATGTCGCCCGGCACAGTTTCGCTTCGGTTATTGCGCTGGCTAACAACGTGTCACTGCCGAACGTGGCTAAAATGCTGGGGCATTCATCCACCCGAATGACGCAGCATTACGCAAAGGTGTTAGACCAAACGATATTAAGGGATATGCAAGCCGTTGAGAAGCGATTAAAAAATAATAAATCATAATTATTGCAAATAAAAAGGCTTTATATGTATAAAAAATGTACTAACAATCAAATTGCCATATTTAATATAACAACTTGATAATAAATCATTTATATTAGTCATATACTTCTCCCTATAATTATTCATAATTATAGGGAGAAGTATATGACGGAAAAATTCATTTTCAAATATAAATTATTATCTTTGCAGCGATATAATAAAGGCTTGAGCATATGACTATCACACTTGAAGGATTCCATGGTACTGATAATGCTCTTGTTGATAGTATATTAAGTAATGGATTAAGACCATCATTAGGTGACAAAGAATGGCTAGGAGATGGGGGATATTTTTTTGTACAAGGGATAAATCTTGAGCCCGAAAAACAAGCAGAACAATGGGCTGTTATTAGTGCTTGGGATAATAGAGCAAAAAAGAACAAATTCCTATCATATGCTGTTCTACGTGGAGTAATAGAAGTTAAAGAAGAAAATTTTTTAGACCTTACGACGGCTGATGGTATAGAAATATTAAATTATATACAAAAAAAATGTACTTCTAAATTAGCTGAAATAGGGCAAAAATTACAATACATTGATGGCTATTTAATAAACTTTGCAAGAGGTGAAAAGCTTTTTGATATAGAAGTTTCAAAAGGAAATTTTTATATCAAAATTAGAAAGGAAGATAGAGTTTTTAAATTATCCCGCAGGACTCCTAATTGCACCATTTGCTCAGTATATAATCCTCAAAAAAATATTGTCAACATAGAAATAACTAAGAATGGGAGGATTTAATTATGAAATTAGATAATAATCTAAAAGAAAGAATAGATAAATATTTTGCCGAAATATCAGCAGAAGAATTATATTATATCCTTACCGATAAATATAATCTTACAAACGGTGATGAAATTCTTATAAATAAAGGAGAATTTCAAAATATAAATGATACTCTCTCTAAAGCTTATAGAGAGTTTATATCTTATGCCGCAGAATATAAGATAGCACAAACATTTGAATCCATAAATGTGAAATTTGTGAAAGGCTCCAACGCTATAAAAGATTCTAAAATAGTTTATAATAAAGAGTGTACAATTCCTTTTGCTGCATAAAGATATGAATATACAATTAAAAGAATGGAAAGTAAAGAATTTATCATTTAAAATAAATGATATTCAAATAGAAAAAAAGACAAAGAAGAACTCATTTAATTTGTCAATGGGACATTTCTTTTCTGAAGAAAACTCAAAAGAATTTGGAATAGGTTTTCGCATTAATATCAAAGATGAAGAATTTAACATTTTGATGGAAATGGTATTTTTATTTGAGTTAGACGAAGATATTGATGAAAAATTTAAATATTCTGATTTCCTAACAATTAATGCCCCTGCTATTGCATTTCCTTATGTGCGTTCTTATATTTCTAATTTAACATTGCAATCAGGATTTTCTCCAATTATACTACCTTCTGTTAACTTTGTAAAACTTGCAAAAAAAAATAAGTAACAAATAAAGGCTACTATTTCAGTAGCCTTTTATTTATATAATAATCTTCCAATAAACTTTCAATCTCGCTTTCCCGATAGATGATTTTTCCCGGAAGCTGCACGTACCCCAGCAGCCCCGTGTCCCTGTAATCCTGCAATGTCCGTTTGCTGATGCAAAGCCGCTCGCACACTTCATCGCCCGTCAGGTAGTGTTCACCGTTCAATACAGGGCGATAGTTCATTACCACATACTCCACGTTTTCCAGCATCCTATCAAGGGAAGAAAACAGTACCAGCGTGGTTTCGGAATCTTTCGTTATCAAATCCATACGCCTACTTTTTAGAATTGTTCCTTACTTGGTTGAGCAGAAATATTTCCACGTCCGAAGCCTTGTAGTAAATCTTATTGTTAATCTGCGAATAAGGCAGTTTCCCCGTATCACGGTAGATCTGCATCGTCCGGGCTGAAACATTCAGTAAACGGCAGGTTTCGCAGTTATCCAGCCACTTGTCACGCTTCCTGCGTAAAGGCACGCAGAGCGCATCCACACGCCCCACAAAATTTTCAAACCTCTGTTTCCATAGTTCAAAAGTTTTCTTTTCAATCGTCACTATTTCCATAACCGATATATTTATTCTTGTCAATACTCCGTTTTTCTTCACTGGTGCAAATATATAAGGCTGAATGACAGGTTGTTTCTTCCTGTCCTCAAATGACCTTGCGTATCCGAAAATGTCCACCGCCACCCCAACAACAACACGAAAGAAACGAACCGATAACCAAAAACCTGTTTTTTCTCCACTCCCTAAATAAGTAAGGTAATGAACACAAAGCCGTTTTCTATTTGCCGACATTAATTTGGTGCAGAGCGCAGCAAAACAATTCTAAACGGCTGACGCTTTGATTTTTACCGATTTTTCTTATTTTATTTGTGGTGCTAATTCAAAAAACAAGCACCTATGAATAATCCTTTCTAAACCAAATCGGCAGTATCGGAAAAGGGCAGTCCGAGAACCCAAAACAAGACCTTGAAGATATAAAGGGGCTTATCGTGACCTCGCACCGATATTTCAAGGAGCGGTTAAAGGTGTTGTTCCCGGCTGATGATACACCAACCGGAGAAATAACGCCCGTTTCATGGTACGGCAAACTGACATACCGGGTAACTCCCTATTTGAAGCCCAAGTTCTTTCTTCTTTCAGCAGGGATAATCATTTGTCTTGTGTCGCTTGCATTGAATGTGCGGTTTATACAAAGAATGCAGCGGTTACAGGACAATGATATAAAATACCGCTATATCCTGATGAAAGGAAAGGCAGACGGCAGCAGCCTTGATTTGCTGGAAACGAAGTTCAGCAGGGAACGGGACAACGCTTTCATACGAAGCCTGACCGATTCGGTGAAAGGCTTTGAATACCGCAGCAGGAAGCAGGCGGAAGCGTTGGAACGGGCAAGGATGTTGAACGAACAAGCCGAGCAGCTAAAGGAGGAAGCCGACAAGCTGGGCAAGCCATAAACCAAAAACAATGCCGGAGCAGAACCGCCCCGGCTTTTTAATTCACTTCTTTTTCTTCGTGCAGTGTTCTTTCTCGAACTGGCGCAGCGTGGTGACGCTGAACCGCTCCTTGATGAACTCCCGGACATCGGAAGCCTTGTAGTACACTTTTCCGCTGATTGTGAAGTACGGCAGCGCACCGATAGCCCGGTAGCGTTGCAGGGTCTTGATACTCACCTTGAAGAGCAGGCACAAGTCCTGATTATCCAGCAGGTTGTCATCTTCGGGCAGTACCCTGTCGGCATTGCGCAGTACCCGTACATCCTTGCAGAGTTCTTCCAGTTTGGCGTACAGCTTCTGCATCCATACGCTGAAATCGTCATTGTCTATATACATGATTGCTTCATTTTTCTGATTATACATTATGGTCTGTCAATCGATTGATGAAGCAAAGTTCAGAAAACAGGTGCAAAGAAATTACGGGGGAACTAATGGAATCCCCTATAAATCATAAGTTACTGATTATCTATATCCTTTCTTGTCATGTTCCTTTTTGATAAGTTCTACCAATCCATTAAGAAACCCGGTCAGTTTGCCCGGCTTTCGTTTTATCACGTCCTCATGTTTTTGGTAACAGTCGCCTATCCTGATATTGAAAAGCCATTCAAAGGCTTTGGATAAGTCCACCAAGTAGGCGGGTTTGCCGTTCTGATATACGATGTCTTTGGAGAGGAACAGACCGCTTACCATTTCCATGATGTTGATAAGGGTTGTCTTATCAGCAAGAAAGAGAGGGGAAAGGGCTTGTTTATCGGTGTGTTGTCGCAACTGTTCCGGGTACTTGATGCGCCATTCGATAAGACGTATTTCGGTGTTTAACAGCCCTATCGCTTCATCAATTAGATGCAGATAGGGCATTTTTTTCTTGCTCAAACCATACACGGTACGATTTGAGACGGTGCAAACCAAAGGAGAAATAACGAAGCAATACGCTATAATCCTGTTCGTTGATACTGAAATCGGCTACATGCGTAGCCAATTCTTCGATAGCTTCTGTAAGTTCAGATGCAGAAACTTTGCGCTGCGAGCATTCCGATAATAATCGGAAAAATCTCTGTCCTAATAACTGTTTTACCATAATTACAATATAAGTTTAATGTTATTTATAGGTCATCCACCATTTATTAAATAATCACTTGTTTGTTTTTATTAATGTAACTTCACCGATTATGGGTGTCAGTAAGTTAAATCTATCATCTTGAATTATTGTTAATTCATTTTGCAACGGTTCATCCCAACGATGCCTTGCCAACGCATATTTTGAATGATGCACGGTGATGATATTCTTTGCTTTCAAATCCTTAGCTACTTGTGCCAACTGTACGGGCATTGTGTGAATGTATTTCCAATCTTCATTGTATTGTCCGTTTTCAAGTATAGCTAAGTCGATGTTGGGATATTGTTTGCCGATTTCCTTGAAATGCCTGTCATATCCACCGTCGCCACCGATATATACTTTCAGTGAGGGAGTATCTATCAGAAAGGAAGCCCAAAGTGTTTGATTGGCTTTCAGGCTTCTGCCGGAGAAGTGCCGAGTAGGTAAACAATGCACCGTAAAGCCATTGCTTGGTGTTACATTTTCCTTCCAGTCCAGTTCCACGAGTTGCTTTTTGTCATACCCCCAGCACTCAAAATGTTCTCCTACACCCAAAGGACAGATAACTTTACCTACACGTTCTTTCAATGCTACAATAGTCCGATACTCCAAATGGTCGTAATGGTCGTGGGATACAATCAGATAGTCAATTTCGGGCATATCTTCCGGCTTATAGATATCAGTACCCTTAAAAGGTTTATATAACCAAGATACGGGTGAAGCAGCGTAAAATACCGGGTCTACCAATATCCGTTTACCTGAGATTTGGAGCAGATAAGAAGAATGCCCGAACCATATCATCAAATCTTTGTCTTTGGGAAGATTCTGTAAATCGGTTTTTATGGTAGCAACAGGAGTGTCGGGATGAATATTCATTTTGTTACCTAAGAGAAAACCGAATAGTGTCTGCCAACGATTTCCTTTTCCGGTCATTAATTCGGTGGGGGACTGATTGCGAAATTCTCCATTCCGATAATTGGGTGACTGTTTGATACGTTCCAATCTTTCACCTTGCGGCAAACGTCCGAAACTCGGTTGATGCAGGAATAATATTGTTCCTATAACCAAAGCGGCAATAATTGAAGTGATAATTATAATCATTTTCTTATGGTTCATTGTAAAAATCAAACACCTTTGGTTAGACTTATATTCTGATTTGTAAACTGTTCGGGGGCTTTTACTATCTTCATGACAAAGTGTGCGATGCTTTTTCGTGATATATCACGTCCTAATTCGGGTTCTCCTTTGTATGTAATCTGATATGAAATTTCATCATCATAAGTAAATCTACCCGGACGTAATATCGTATAGTCCAGTCCTGAATTTTCCACGATGTCCGCCAGCTTACGATGTTGCCGAAACATTGGTTTCATCACTGTAAGCATTATAGAATTCAAGAATCCCGGAGCATCTTTCTTTCTGCAAAGGGTCGCTTTCCATGATGCGCCGTAAATGCCCATTGAACTGATTGCGATAATTTTTTTTACATCCGTCTCTTTCATGGCTTTTATGATATTCTTCACCATTGCATCTAAATTTCCCGACAACCCGAAATAGACAATATCTTGTCCTTTCAGTGCATCCTTCACATTTTTGTAATTCATTACATCACCCTCTATGATACGATGCTTTTCTTTTTGTTCCTTACTTAATTTCAAGCTATTGCGGACAAATAAAGTAAGCCTTACATCGTTTAACGTTTCCAATGCTTTAATGATGTAATTCCCAATACTACCAGTAACTCCAAATAAAATAACATGTTTCATATTTCTGATTTTCAATTTAATGGTAAGCTTCTTCCCTTATTATAGGCATCAAGCATTATGGACGAACCCTTTACATCACCTTTTTGCTCCATTCCGTAAGCGTGGATGATACCCCCGTTTACAGCTTTTTCAAAACAACCGATATAATTGAGATAGCAGGTTTCTATCGTTTCATAATATTTATGTTCAGGCGCACCACCGGACGTAATCAGATAAAAGGTTTTGCCTGTCATCCTTTTTTCAATGGAAAAGCTTCTATCAAGTAGCGTCTTTAATAACCCGGTAAAACTATAAAAATAAACTGGAGAAGCTAATACAATATAATCGGCATCTAACATCTTTTGTAGAATTGAAGTAGCATCATCTTTGCGGATGCAATTACTCCCGTTGCTTTGGCATTTTCTACACCCAATGCAACACTTTATTTCCTTGTCGTGCAAATATACTTTTTCGGTTTGCAAACCGACACTTTCCGCACCGTTCATAAACTCATTACTAAGCAAATCGGTGTTTCCGTTTTTTCTTGCACTTCCCTCTAATATTAAAACTTTCTTCGGCATATTACAGGCTGTTTTTATAGATTGTTATAACGTCATTTTTAGTCAAAGGAACATAGGCATAAAGAAGTCCTTCTGTTTCTACGGCGTGATTTGCCATTTCTTCAAAGTGTTCGCAGCCAATTCCTAATTCGGATAATGTCATAGGTATTCCGATACTCTTGAAAAAGCGTTCTGTGGCAATAATTCCTTGATTTGCCATTTCGTACTTATCATCGGAACAAGCAATATCCCATATATTTTGTGCAAAACGAGCAAAGCGTTCTACTGTCGCATCGCTTAACACATGGCGCATCCAACGTGGAGTAAGTATGGCAAGCCCGACCCCATGTATAATATCGTAATAAGCACTCAGTTCATGTTCCATACCATGAACACCGAACGGACAGAGCTTATTTCCATTACAGAGTGTGGCGTTATCAGCTATTGCGCTGCCCCAAAGCAATTGTGCCCGTGCTTCGTAGTTCTCCGGTTCTGCCATAGCTGTTGGAGTGTATTTGATAATAGTTTTTATGACACTTTCCACCAATAAATCTCCCATGAATGTACTTTGCGGTACAAAATATTGTTCAAACAAGTGTGAGAGAATATCTGCTGCACCTGCCGCTGTTTGTGCAGCCGGAACGGAAAATGTATAGGTAGGGTCTATTATGGCTACTTTCGGCATGATGTTAGGTGAGAAGAAAGAGCGTTTCTCGTTAGTGGCAAGGTTGGAAATGACAGCTCCTGCATCTGTTTCACTTCCTGTTGCCGCTATGGTGGGAATGGCACAAATAGGCAGTGCTTCAGAGACAGGCATGCGATTTATAATCATTTGCCAAGCATCTATTTCCGTACAAGAAGCGGCTGCAATGACTTTTGAACAATCAATGACGCTGCCACCGCCAACAGCCAAAATAATGTCAATGCTTTGTTGCTTGCATATTCTTACCCCCTCATAAACATTTTCTATTCGGGGATTAGGGGCAATGCCGCCTAATTCATGAATTTCATATTGGGCAAGCAGGGATTTGATTGTTTCATATATTCCTGTCCGTTTGATACTGCCACCCCCATAAACTAATAATATTCTTTTCCCGTAGCTGCTTACAATATTAGGCAAGTTTTCTATTTGGTCTTTACCAAATAATACGTTTGTACTGATACAAAATTGAAAATTCTCCATTGATTTATCCGTTTTTAATTACGCTGCAAAGTTAAAACGGAAGCCGCAGGCGTTGGTTTCGTCTGCGGCTCAAATCAGTTTATTGAAAAGCTCAATCTGCAAGTTGTTGTGGAGAACTCCCATATTGTTTCTTGAAAGCTGTCGAAAAGTGAGAAAGGCTTTTGAAACCAAGTTTTAAATAGATGTCAGATGCTTTCTGCCCCTCTTTTATTTCTTGATAAGCCACTTCCAAACGCTTTTGCATAATCCACTTTTGCGGAGGAAGGGAACTTATTTTTTGAAAGTCACGTTTGAATGCCGCCAAACTTCTTCCTGTAAAAAGCGCAATATCACTGATAGATAGTTCATACATATAGTTATCATTCATAAACTCCCAAATATCTATTTTCCATGGTTCTATAAAGTCAAACAGGGTGGTACAAAGATTTTCGTCAATGTTCAGTAGGTCTATTAGTCCCTCTTGTTGTTTCAGTTTCATCAGTTCTTCCGTAGGCTTGACAGAAGATTCGAGAAAAGGAATTAATGAATAAAATAGGCTTTTAATAGCCATTGTATCAGGCAGTTTCAACCAGTTGGGAATATTTTCTTTGCTTTTGTCTAAAGGCAATTTTTTTTCATACTCTTGATAGAATTTGCGCAGAAACTTCCTGTCAAACACCAAGAAAATTGCTTTGAATTGTTCATCTTCTGCTGATTGCCTTGCTATATTTACTTTATGGTTTTTAGGAAGAAATACACATTCACCGGGAGATACAACCTCTTTATTTGTTCCACTTTCTATCAACAACTCTCCTGAATAAACATAAACCAGCATATGGTCTTTTACCATATGCTGACAAGTCTGCCTACTATTAAAATGAAAACAGAGGAATACATTTGAATAATTCAATCTTAATGTACCTTTTTCAGTTTGTACCATAATCTATACTTATAATACTACAAAAATAGATGTTCTTTGATTTTGTACAAAACAGAATGATGATTTTTGTCACGTGTGTGTTTGGATAATGAATTAAAAAGAAACTTTTGAGAATCTCGTTTAGTTTGTTTTTTCTATATATCCAAAACGAACTAAGATAATGTGCACAGTTTCGCATCAGTTATCGCACTGGCTAACAACGTGTCACTGCCGAACGTGGCTAAAATGCTGGGGCATTCATCCACCCGAATGACGCAGCATTACGCAAAGGTGTTAGACCAAACGATACTAAGGGATATGCAAGCCGTTGAAAAACAACTATCTGTATAACAAAAGATTACTTAATACATACTTATAAAACTAATATCCCCTAAAATTATGAGGAAAATTTTCCTCATAATTTTAGGGGATATCGAGCTATTTCTTTATATTTGCAGAAAATTTCCTGCAAATATGGACAATATAGACATAGAACTTAGTAAAGTAATTGATGCAGCTGTTCAATCTTCAATCGATATAGGTCAGGTTGCATCCTTAAAGGATTTGTATAAAGAAAAGAAAAATTCACTAAACTTATCAGATAGACAGATTCAGAAAATTTTAGGAATGGATTCTAAAACCATAAATCCTATATTAAATGGAACTGCTAAACAAATCAATTTCATAAATGTAGTAAAATTGGCTCATTTTTTAGGTCTGTCTGTTAATGACCTAATAAAAGTTTACGTACCAGAATTAGCTCCTAAACAAATAGGAGAAATCCAACGAGCAAGAGAAGCAGGATATATCGTTGAAAATTTTGATGTATCTATCCTTGTTAAGATGAAGTTTTTTAATTCCAATGCTTCATCTAAAGATATGAGTGATAAAATCAAACGTTTTTTTGACATTGATAATATTTACAGTTACTCGGAAAATTCTTTGCTTCCCGTTTTTAGTCGCTCTAAAAGAAACTCGAATGATTTAATGCGTAATTTTTGGATACAATCTGCGTTTATCCAATTTAAATCTATTGCAAATCCCAATCCATACATAAGAAAAGAACTAGTTGAACTAATACCCAAAATCAGACCATACACAAGAGATATAAAAAATGGTCTAATTAGAGTTCTGAAAGCACTATTTCGTATTGGGGTCACAGTTATATATCAACCAAGCTTAGAAAAAATACAAGTTAGAGGAGCTACCATGATAATAAATGATAAACCATGTATTGTACTTTCTAATTTACAAAATAATTATCCTACATTATGGTTTACTCTTTTACATGAACTACATCATGTACTTTTTGATTTTGATGAAATCAAGAAACAGACGTATCATATTAGCAATAATGAGGGAGACATATTTTTAATGAATGAAGAACAAGCAGATAATTTTGCTTGTGAATATTTATTAAATGAATCCCGATTAAAATTTGCATCAGGGTATATTACATCACATTATAATATTGAAAAACTAGCTAAAGAATGGGGAGTACACTCCTCTATTATATATGCAATGTATTGTTATAAAACCAACGAATGGGCATTTTATAATAAATATATACCTAAAATGAATGAAGCCTTAGATCTTATAAATACTCACCCATTTGAAAAAGAAACGTTAATGGAATCAGTACAACAAATCAAAGAATTTTTATACAATTAATTATGGAAGAAAAAAAGAAAAAAAAATCTCAGGAGGAATTAGAAGAACTCCAAAGAAAGCAAGAACAAGATTTAGAGCGTGCAGCAATTTTAATGAAAGCTGATGAAATCAAAGAAGAAACATTTGATTTTGATGTAAACGGTCAAATCGAACTCAAAAATGAGTTGGCAGATATGGTTTTAGAACAAATCGATGACCCTGAAGCTAAATATAATTTATATTATAATGTTGTCAATCGTCTATTAAGAAAATATCTTCCAAAAGGCGATACATATAAAGATGCAAGAGATTTGATTTATGAAGAAAAGAACACATTTTTAACTCGTGGACACAGAAAAGATGCACAAGGTATAAGAGGAGCAGACGGAAGAATGTCCTATATTTCAGATATAAATGAGCTTGTTAACATTATCACTGAATGGATTTCGAACAAAGGAACAATGTTTAATTTATATACTCAAATTAGGGATTTGAATATTTCTAAAGGATATGGCGCTCCACAGTCAAAATAAAATGAATAGAACTATATATATACTCATAATCTCTATTTTAGCCTTTCTTTGTTTACACAGTTGCGCTGTGGATATTGACCCTAAAATAGCTAATACAGCCTTTGGGCTTACAGCTATAAAATACGAATATATAATAATGATTTTAAGCTTATGCAGTGGCATCTTCTGCATTATTGAAGGAACAGATTTTACGTCAAAATTAATAAATGCTTCTCCTGGAGTTTTACTAATGGTAATAGGAGCCTTGATTATTATTTTTAAAAGATTGAAAATAAGAAGTAAGCAAATAGAAAAGCCAGTAACACAGTTTTCAAGAAAACGTGATTGCTGGCTTTTCTATCAAACAATAAATCAATAAATGCATGCAGAAAACAAGATTGAAATATTTCAAGAAAGCAATATTCCAATCAAACAAGATTTCATGTTTTCAAGATTTCATTTCTGATAGAACCTTTCCAACAAATCCATGATGTCACTTTCCCGGTAGATGATTTTTCCCGGAAGCTGCACGTACCCCAGCAGCCCCATGTCCCTGTAATCCTGCAACGTCCGTTTGCTGATACAAAGCCGTTTGCATACTTCCTCGCCCGTCAGGTAGTGTTCACCGTTCAATACCGGGCGATAGTTCATTACCACGTACTCCACGTTTTCCAATACCCTGTCGAGGGAAGAAAACAGCACCAGCGTGATTTCGGAATTTTTCGTTATCAAATCCATAAGCCTACTTTTTAGAATTGTCCCTTACTTGGTCGAGCAGAAAGGCTTCCACGTCCGAAGCCTTGTAGTAAATCTTGCCGTTTATCTGCGAGTAAGGCAGTTTCCCCATGTCACGGTAGGTCTGCGTCGTCCGGGCTGAAACATTCAGCAAACGGCAGGTCTCGCAGTTATCCAGCCACTTGTCACGCTTCCTGCGTAAAGGCACGCAGAGCGCATCCACACGCCCCACAAAATTTTCAAACCTCTGTTTCCATAGTTCAAAAGTTTTCTTTTCAATCGTCACTATTTCCATAACCGATATATTTATTCTTGTCAATACTCCGTTTTTCTTCACTGGTGCAAATATATAAATAACTACCTTTGTAGCACAATTACAGATATTTATGTTGAATACTGAAAACATACAAGCGCTCATTGATAGCGGAGAAGGCTATAATGTAGAGTTCAAAGTTCGTGTTCCCTCTAAAGTTCGTGAACTGACAGAGGAAATTTGCGCTTTCGCCAATGCTGACGGAGGACACCACTATACCAACAATATTTGCAGGCTATGGCATGGCTGGAAAGTAAACTGCAAGTAGCTTATAAAATTGAGGGAGCAGGCCCAAGAGAAGAAATTTGGGAAATTCCTCTTACTGTATTTAAAGAAGCCATTATTAACGTTCTCGCATCGTGATTATTACGAACAGGGAGCAACCATTACAATAGAAATAAAGAAGCCAATCTTCCTGAGCCTGAATTTCATACGGACGGGATGTTTACTGTTATATTCAAAAGAGGTATCAGTATCAAGAATGATACTGTAAATGATACTGTAAACTCAAAAGAACAAGAAGTACTAAATATCATCAAGCAATATCCGGGACTTAATTCGTCGAAGATTGCAGGATTAATAGGCAAAAGTGTTCCGACTGCTAAACGTTACTTAAATTCTTTGGTAAAATTAGGATTAATAGAGTTTAGGGGGGCACAGAAAACAGGTGGGTATTATTTAGTATAAAAAACACTGATCCAATTTTACTTTCATTTCTTTGCAAGGTCTTTATTACAGAACGTCCATTAAAATGAGCTCACGAAAGGTACGTGAAATATGAAAGTATAACGAAATAATAGAAATACTATGTGTACAACAAGAAACTGGAAAGCCGGAATACTGGCAATCGCAATGATATTGGTTTGTGGAGCCGCAAATGCACAACATTGGCATCGGCATTATCGCCCCAATCGGGTTGTTACCGTTGTAGTTCAACCAGATGTAGTATCTCATGTCGGTAACCGTTTCAATCAAAAGGAACGATTGGCGATGGCTATAGCTTATTTGGAAACGCATGAGCACCTTACCGTCAGGCAATATGCAAAAATGACGCAACTTAGCATGGCATCAGCGGAAGCGGAACTTGACGCTTTTGCTATAGATAAGAAAAAGCCGATACGACTTGTAATCAGAGGAAAAAAGAAAGTGTATATCAAAAGGCAATAGAATATGAAGAAAAAGAGAAACTGGAAATTATTGATATTGGGAGCGACTGTTCTGCTTTTGATGCAATCATGTGTGGTTGTGCGCAAAGCCCGCCATCACCATCATCACAGACATAGTATGCTTTATTACCAACAGAATATAGGTACAGCTTCATTTAACGCATCTGCTGCTTATACTACAATAGAACCTGCGAAAAATTGTGAAAGTAATGGATGACAAGGAGTTGGTGAGGTTGACAGCCAAAGACCCGGAAACCGGTTTCCGCTGCCTGATGAAAAAATACAAGGAGGCCGTCTACTGGCATATCCGCAGGTTGGTTGTAGCGCATGAGGATGCACAGGACGCAACGCAGGAAACCTTTGTAAGAGTTTTCCGTTATATTGCCAAAGAGAAGATTATTAAGTTTATGAATGCTAACAATTAAGTGTATGAAAGAATATTTTGATTTTGACCGCATAGGAAAGCGACTGCCCTATACCGCTCCTGACGGATTCCTCGATGATTTGGAAAATAGCGTAATGCAGCGCATCAAACAGGAGGTGCGTCCCTTAAAACCCAAACGAAACCTGCATCTGTGGTATTCAGTGGCGGGAGGTTTGGTAGCTGCCGGCCTCGCACTGCTGATTGTATTTGCCCCCTTCCACACACAGACGAAGAAATCGTTCGAAGATGTGGAGGAAGCATTTGCGAAGAAATGGCGATGGATAACAAAACGACCCGGCAGTTTGTGGAAACTTTCTGCCAGTTCCAGAAAGAAATCTGGGCATTAGGTCCCCGACCGAAAAGAGAGAAAGCCCATCTTTCGGATAAAGAGGCTGAACAAGCCATGAACGAAAGATTTGCCCATAGTCAGAAGATACTCGACCTGCGTAAGAAGTATTATTTGAAGTACAGCAAATTTCTGACGCCCACACAAATTGAAAAAGTATATGTATTGGAAAGAAGAATGATGAACCGGCTGTTTCAACGTTCTCAAAATAAAGAGAACCGTAGATAAAAGATGAAAATTATGAAATTAAAAGCTTTTGGCATATTTTGTTTGTCGTTCCTCATGACGACAGCCATCTCTTCTTGTGACAGTGATGAGATTACAGACCAACCGGAAGAAGTATCCGGCAGTGGAAATCCGACTTTGACCGTTCTTGCCGAACAAGTGGCTTGAAACTGAATTTCTCGCTGTCCGGAATCACTAAAATAGAGTTGGAAAGTGTAGACGGCTATGCCTTGGCCGGAACAACCGGCATCCAATGGGGAGATTCAGGGGAAGCATTGACCGGGGAAGTTGAAAATGCCAACTCCATCCTGGTGTTCAATGCCCCGGATGAAAACGGATTGACCCCAGGAAAAGACTACTTCATTTTTACCTTGCTTTGCGACCTTTATGGAGGTTATCGCCTATCCATCTATCGGGAAGGCCTCGTGGCACATTATTTCGGTGTGCATCAAACGGTGGAAATGGGCTCATTCGTCACGCCCGCTGACCTGATAGAGGAAGAATTGGAGTTCGATGATCCGGATGCGCCGCTCGTAGAAGAAGAACGACCGGAACTGGATGCCACGACTACGGCACTTCTTCGTCAATATCAGCAAAGCCCTCACCTTGGATGTGGTGGAAAATGCAGGAGATTGTGGACGAGATGGTAGAAAACCGTGACATCCGTCTCGAACAGCAATTCCTGCGTCTCATCGATCCCCGAAATGACGACAATCTCAAGTATTTCATGCCGATCAGTTCCGACGGATGGTCAGTCAACAATTTACAAACGACAACCTTCACACCACTATGTTACTATACTGGTAACTTACAGAGAGTCTGCCATTGCGTGGGATGAAGATATTTCTCAGTGTTTCATACAATGCTAAAGTATCTTGTCCCCGATGGACGTATAGGGGATTGCTTTCTCATCCCTTAATGTCTGCAGTGCCCGTTTTGAGATATGCAGGGTTTCTCTTGCATATTCAAGATTTTCTTGATAACTTGCCATTGTA
The DNA here is from genome assembly GCF_000195635.1 of Bacteroides fluxus YIT 12057. Lineage (GTDB taxonomy): Bacteria > Bacteroidota > Bacteroidia > Bacteroidales > Bacteroidaceae > Bacteroides > Bacteroides fluxus. The sequence goes on from NZ_GL882688.1 coordinate 27,816, forward strand.
TTTCTTCTAAATCTGCCGAATACATAATTATTTAAGTCTGCAAACTAAAAATAATCACTTTCGCGGAAAGAGGAAACAAATACTTAAGCAGGCTCTAAGGCTTGTAAAGAGAATTGGTTATGAAAGAGATTTTGAAAGATTTTTCACGCATATACAGATTACAGGATGAATTTCTGATGGAAAAAACCGATTTCCTTATTGTGAGACAAAAGAAAGGAGAAAGGCTGGAAATGGAAATAAAGAACGGAATAATGGCCATTATTCTGACGGGAGAGATAAGTATGATGTGCAATCACCTATGGATGCGAGAAAGCATAAAAGAGGGCGAGATGTTTCTGCTGCTTGAAAAGTCGTTCGTGTCGATTGAGGTTCTTGAGGACACTGTGGCATTTCTTATGCGTTCGGACTCTCTGAGCAAACAGGGAGAGGCTCTTATGCTCAACAAACTGTTGAAACTTACTCCGCTGATAGACTACAATCTGAACTCTCTTCCTGCTTGTCCGCAGATTATGGAGATAATCACCCAGATAAGCAGTTACCTCAAATCAGGAATCATGAACGATTCGCTGGCGTTCATCAAGCGTATGGAGCTGTTCTTTGTGTTGCTTTCAAGTTATTCCGGAATGGAGCTTGCATCGCTGTTATACCCTTTGGTTTCGAGGTTCCCCAAATTCAGGCATTTCATACTCTGCAACTACCGGAATGTGAAAAGTGTAAAAGAACTCATACAGATGTCCGACATAAGCAAGAGTTTGTTTTACGAAAAGTTTAAGGAAGAGTTTCATATGCCCGTAAAGGAATGGATGCTGCAGAAGAGGGTGGATATGATTCTTCTCAAAGCGGCAAAGCCAGGCATAACGGTGAAACAGCTGATAATCGAGTGTGACTGCTGTTCGTTCCAACAATTCAACTCCTTCTGCAAAAAACACATCGGTATGTCTCCGCGCGATTTGATAAAGGAGAAGCAGGGCATTATAAGCCTTGAGGCGGCACTGCTCAGAAACAAAGGCAGGAAATAGGATTAATAGTTTAAAAAACATTAATGGTGTGGGGGTAAAACAGAGGTGCTAACTTTTTTGGAAACTTTGACTACTAACATCGTTGTTTTGTAACATAACTTTGTGCTCAAAAAATAAAGAATTATAAAATATATAACAAAGGTAAAACAACAGATTGATATAAAGTTCTGGTAGTCATGTTTTTGTATAGAAGATGGTTGACGGTTATTGCTGGATTGCTGTTTTTCTTTTTCAATACAGTGTCCGCACAGAAGGCAGCATTGAAGAGTAATTTGCTGTATGATGCGACGGGTAGCATAAACTTGGGTCTGGAGCTGGCGGTGGCGGGGCAATGGACCATGGATGTGTCGGGCAGCTACAATGCCTGGGACTTTCCCAATGACAAAAAATGGAGGCATATATTGGTTCAGCCGGAAGCGAGATACTGGCTGTGCGACAGGTTCAATGGGCATTTCTTTGGTATTCATGCCCAATGGATGAAATTCAATATAGGAAATGTGGATATGCCTTTCGGATTGTGGGAGGGCGCAAGGAGCAACCGTTTTCAGGGTGACCTGTGGGGAGGCGGACTGGCTTACGGCTACAGCTGGCTTCTGTCCAGACATTGGAATCTTGAGGCAGAGGTTGGCGTGGGTTACAACAGGGTGATTTACGACAGGTATCCTTGTGCTTCGTGCGGAAGCAGGATTGCCTCGGATGCGAGAAATTATTTCGGTCCCACAAAACTGGCTTTAAGCTTTGTGTATCTATTCTGATATACATTATATATATTACACTTTCAAGGTAATACAAAGAAATCAATAAACATATATATTTTTTTTGAGTGATAATGAGGAGTATTGCGAAAACAATATTGTTCACATTTGTTGTTGCGTCTGCATCTGTGGATGTGGCAGTGGCAAATGTTTCGGTTCAAGCAGAAAATATACGTGCACGGGAGTTGCAGGTAAGTAAAAACGGCGATGACGTGGAGGTGAGTTTCCGTTTGTCGTTGCAGGGGCTGGACGTGAAGTCCAACCGCTCGTTTCTTCTTACGCCAGTGCTTGTAAAAGGTGACAGCCTGTGCAGTCTGCCTCCGGTTATGGTGGCTGGACGACGACGCGAGCTGGTAAACAGGCGAAACCGCTACAAGGGCATTATGCTGAAGTATGGCAAAGACGACAAGGTGGAAACGGATTATTCTGCCAAAGTGGAATACAGGGAATGGATGAGTGGGGCAAGCCTTATGATTGCAAGCGATTATTGCGGATGCAGAGGGACTCTTCTCGAACAGGAAAGGGTGCCCGTAAGAAAGGCTGTGCTTTACCGCCCGCAACCGGTGCTTGTTTTTGCGGTTCCTGCCGCAGAGCCTGTCAAGGTGAGGGAAGAATCGGGCAAGGCTTATCTGGATTTTCCGGTCAATGAAACAGTGATTTATCCCGATTATCGCAACAATGGGGAGGAACTGGAAAAAATCAGGGCTACCATCGACTTGGTGAAAAACGATACTAACACACACATCACACATATATCCATACATGGCTATGCTTCGCCCGAAGGGAATTTTGCCAATAACGGCAGACTTGCCGGGGGGCGTGCCGGAGCTTTGAAGCAATACGTGCTTTCGCAGTATGGTTTTGCTGAGGATATTATAGATGTGTCGTCCACTCCCGAAGACTGGCAGGGATTGAGACGATGGGTGGAGGCTTCGCAGATGGAATTCCGCAATGAGGTGCTGAAAGTTATAGACCTGGATATGGAGGAGGATGCCAAGAATTACCGTTTGCAGCTTTTAAACGAAAGAAAAACTTACAACTTTCTGCTTGATGAAGTATATCCGTCGTTGCGCCGTTCAGACTATGTGGTGCGCTATACGGTGCGTGCGTTCAATGCTGAGGAAGCACGCAAGCTGCTAAAGGTTCGTCCGCAGCTGCTTAGTCTGGAGGAAATGTATGCCGTTTCGGCTACTTACGCTCCGGGTAGCGAGGAGTTCAACGAGGTGTTCGACATTGCTGTGCGTCTTTTCCCTCACGATGAGACTGCCAACCTCAATGCGGCTCTTGTGGCTATCGGAGAGAAGAACTACATCCGTGCCGGAAGGTATCTCGAAAAGGCGGGAAACAGTGCCGAGGCGATACATGCCCGTGGGGTGCTTTGCCTTATGACCGGACGATATGACGAGGCGGAGACTTTGCTGAAACAGGCTGCACACGCCGGTATAGAGGGAGCCGTGAAGAACCTTGAACAGTTGGAAATGGTTCGGGAGAACTAGAGAACTGATGATTTCGGGATAGAATTAATTGTATGACAAACATAACTTATTATTAATTTTAGCACTATGCAAATTAAAAAAATTATGATTGCAGGTTTGGCTTTGACTATGATGACTTCCTGCCGGAATGAATTTGACGAAAATGGAGCAAGCGGAAGCGAAGGTGATGCTTACATGTCACTTTCCATCGAAATGCCTAATGTGGGAAGAGGGCGTGCCATTGACGAAAATGGAACTACAAGTGAAGGAACAGAGGGTGAGCAGAAAATTACTTCACTGAAACTGTTTGTGTTTGATGCAACGAGCGGCAAACTTGATAACAGTAGCAAAACCGACTTTGATGCGAGCGAACTGAAGCCGGGCAAACCCAGTGTAGGCACAGACAAGACTACTACCTACACCATCCCTTCTTTCAAAATTCCGGGCGGTGAAAAGAAAGTGCTTGTTATCGTGAATCCGTTGGATGGTAAATTCACGGATCAAACTAATATGAGTGAAGCAATGACATTGAGCGAAACTGAAATAAGCACTATTTCAACCGACGGTAAATTCATGATGACCAATGTAAACAGAGCTTCAGATACTGACGGTATGGTAACTGTCAATGTGGACGGAACTGAAACAAACCCTACAAGCGTGACTGTTTCTGTGGAGCGTGTGGTGGCTAAGATTGAGGACATGACAGAGAATTACTCTATCAAGGTGAAAGATAATCAAAGCAACGATGTAGTGGAGTTCCAGAAGGTAGCCCTTATCAACGGTAACACCAAGTTCTATCCTATCATGAAAGTGAAAGAAAATACCGGAACTAGTAATAACGACTATGTAGAAGACCCTAACTTCATGGGGCAGAGCGAAATTACCGTAGATGATTTTTATTCAAAGGAGTTCAATGCGGATACTTTCAATGATAACGCTAGTGATTATGTAAAAACTCTTAGCTCGGAGACATCGGCAGCAAATGCATTGTTCTACACGCTCGAAAACACCATGACCAAGGATGAGCAGATGAATGCCTATACCACTGGTCTGTACTATCAGGCTCAATACAAGCTGGGAGGACAGGCTGGAAACGTATATCGGTTTGAAGAAAAATTATATAATTACAACGACCTTTCAAACGCCGCAGCCGGTCTTGGTTTGAGCCTTGACGGCTTGAGCGATCAATCTTCTATTGGCGATTTTGCCAATATCGGTGTTACTAAATACGAAAATGGTGTATGCTACTACAAGTACTGGATTCGCCATATAGACAATAATAATTCATCAGAGATGGGTGCCATGGAGTTTGCCATAGTACGCAACAACCACTATCAGATGACTATCAACAGCGTGAAAGGTATCGGCGAAAACCTTCCTACCAACCCCGATTCAACCGACCCGGACGAAGAGACAGACAGCTTCCTCGATGTGAAGGTGAAGGTTCTTCCTTGGGTAGTTCGCCAGAACAACATTGATTTTTAATCACTGCATACAAATATAAAAGCAATTTCAGCATAAGTATATGGTAAAAAGTTTTTTTTCACTACTTGTTTTCTTCTGTCTGTTGTCCTCATGCTCGGACAACAGACCGGAAGAGTTGCGTGAGGATAACGGAGGTGAGCTTGGCAAGGCTTGGCTCACCCTTACCATATCGCTACCTTTCGAAGCGGTTGCACGAAGCTCGACAGACAGTCAGGGAGAAGCAGGCGAAGGTACGGAAGCAGCCACTCCGGATGAAAGCCAGGTGGAAGATGCATACGTGATTTTGGGCAAGATGGTGGAAGGTATCAACCGCCCTCTTAAGATTTCGCACTTGTTTCATGTGAAGGATTTCATGCAGATAGGAAACAACTCATCCCTGTGGCAGTCGACCATAGAATGTGAGCCGGGATATTACCGTGTGGCGGTGATTGCAAATCCCGGAAAAAGAATTGCAACCGAAGAGGTGTCAGGAGAGTTCAATAATCTTCCGGTAGACTGGAACCAACTGGGTATGCACTATGTGGATTTCGGTGGCGGAGAGGGTTTTGACGACCTCAAGAAGATATGGACAGACGGATATTTCCTTATGTCGACGGCCTACAACGGCAATCCTAAAGCCTACGATGTGAACATGACTGCCGGCGAGCAGTCGTATCTCACGATGGAAGTGCAGCGCGCATGTGCCCGCTTCGACTATAAAAAAGGAAAAGAAACTTATGCCTTCAGCATGGCGGTGGACGCTCTCGCTCCCGAAGCCGGACAACAGGACAACAACATAAGCGTCACTCTCACCGATGCCGCCCTGATGAACGTGAGCAAGGCGTTCAACCTTTTCAAGCTGATTTCGCCCGATGAAAAGCCGGGTACTCCGGTGGACTTCTACAGCTTTGAGACCAACGGCAATTATGTGTACGACGGCGACTGGGCGTTCAAGCGTATGTGCGTTATCGACCCGGAACTTTCCGACCGATTGTTCTTCTATTCTTCCGAGCATCTGGCGGACAGACTCGATTATACATCACTTGCAGATTATGGCACTGACAGTTACAAGCGTCTGTTCTATTGCCCCGAGAATACGCTTCCCGGAACAAAAGCACAGATCAATGCCATATCCACGGCTGTGGTGTTCAAAGGTTACTTCAAGGTGGAGGGGGTTACGGCAGAGAGCCTGTATTATTACAATCGTGCCATTTATACCTCGCCGGACAAGCTGAAAGAGGCTCTTGCCGATAGCGGTATCGACCTGACGGACTCTTCCGACGAGAACCTGGCCGCACTGGGCGTGGTGCGCTACATAAAGAATAAGGAAGATGACAGTTACCCCGTGTGGTACACTTACTGGAACCGCCACAACGACAACAACAATCCCAACGTAATGGGGATAATGGAGTTTGCCGTGGTGCGCAACAACATATATCGCCTTGTGGTGAACAGCATCTCTTCGCTCGGACTGCCGCGACCGCCCTACGAAACAGCAAACCCCTGGAAACCAGACGGCAAAACGCCCGACGAGGTGCCGTCGCTCATCGACGTGACGGTGGAGGTGAACGAATGGAAGGAGAGAATACTTGATTACGAGATATAATGATAAATCTGAATATGATAAAGAAGATACTATCTGTATGCAGCGCGATGGCAACCATGGCGGCAGCCGTAACGGCTTTCTGCGCTGTGTCATGCAGCACCATTACCGAAGAGCTTCCTCCGTGCGAGCATTACATAGGGTTCGGCTACGACTATAATATGATGTACACCGATGCTTTCGGGACGGAGGTGAAGAAACTGGATGTGTATGTGTTCGATGAGGACGACCGTTTCGTGACACGTTACAGCGACGAGGCTGCCCGCTCCTTTGGTGACGGCTACCGCATCCGCTGCGACCTTCCTGCCGGAAAATACCGGATTGTGACATGGGCGGGACGATACACACGGTCGTATGAATTTGCCGAGGAGGTGAATTCGCCCCAAGAACTTACCGTGAGGATGAAGCGCAACGCCGACGGAACACAGGATGAAGAGCTGGATGCCTTGTGGCATGGAAAAGCGGAGATGCTCATTGAGGAGAACACATATGGTATCACTGAGGTTAGCCTCGCAAAAGTGACAAACAAGTTCAGAATCGTGGTGCAGGGGGCAGACGGCGTGCGGCTGAAGGACAAAAACATCAGTTGCGCCATTACCGCCGACAACGGATTTGCCGCGCACGACAATTCTCTCCTGCCCGACGAAACGGTGGTGTATCGTCCGTATTTCAGCTCATGGCAGGATTTGGGCGAAGGCGGAACCGTATCGGAGGCTGTGGCGATGGAGCTCAACACCATGCGTCTGATGGAGGATGACAGCATGACACTGAACATCTTCTGTAATGAAGGAGAGCAGATAGCCGAAATAAATCTCATAAAGTATCTGCTGCTTACCAAGATGGAGGGCTATGACATGACGGCTCAGGAGTATTTCGACCGTCAGGACGAGTATGTGATGATATTCTTCCTGCAAGAGGACTCTACGGGAAAATATTTCGTGGCGGAAATAAAGATAAACGACTGGATTATACGTCCGCAACCGGGCGATTTATAAAAAATATACGGATTGAGATATGCTAAGGACTGCTGTTTTATTTTTCACCGCTGCCTGTGCGCTGGGACTTGCTTCGTGCGGCAAGGATAGCGGAATATGGCAGGAAGATTGGCGGGAGGATTCGGGAATACTGAAGGTCTCGGTTTCTTCGATTGCCGAAACGAATGCTTCTACGGATGAGGAAAAGCTCATACGCAAGCTGTACATCTATGCCTACGATGATGTTCACGCCAACCCCGATTTCTTTTGCGACACGTTGGTGAACAACGGCAATGGCGCACAGGGAACTTTACGGGTGGAGATGGCGATAAACGGTACGGGTAAGAAGCGCTTCTATATGGTGGCAAATCCGCCGCACTATGTGCAGAAGCTGCTCACCACTACCTGCCCCGAAGGTACGCTGAGCAACTTGGGAATGACCATAGTCCGACCGATGGAAAGCATGGGAGAGCTTCCTCAGACTGAAGACGGAAGCGTCACCGGAAATTCGGGTTTCCCCATGGCAAACTATATGGAGGCTTACGTCAGTGAGGGTGAAAAGGACAAGGAACTGGTGCTTCATCCCGAAGAGAATCAGGCGGGCGGACGCATCATGAGCATACCGCTGTTCCGCTCGCTGGCAAAAATCAGTGTGCTGGTATGGAGGGAAAACTGCGAAGACGACGAGGTGGTGGCTGTAAAGAGAATGAGTCTGTTCAACTATACGCTTAACGGCTTTTTAGGTCCCAAGTGGGACATAAGCGACGACTGCCCCGTTTGGGTGGGCGGAGATGCAAGCAGCCCGATAGCAAGTTGGAATCCTTCACTGACGCTGAATCTTGAAGAGATGGTAGAACGAGAGACCCGTGTGGGTACGGAGGCGGTAGAGGTTCTTGAAAAGCCGGCAGTCATAACTCCCGAACACAACAGCAAGGATAATCCGCAACTTATATCCGACTTCTATCTCTGCCAGAACTCTTATGGTGAGGCGATGCAGGGAGAAACACAGCAGGGAATGCCCGATACCGTAGGAAACCGTATCACGAAACTGGTGGTGGAGTTGGAGGACGGCCGTATCAGCGAGATTCCTCTGCCCTACCTCTTGCGAAACGACCATTTGAAGATACGCATTTCGGTGACCGACCAGAGGATTGAAGCGGATTTTCACAAATGGCAGCTGGAAGAGGTGTCTCCCGAATGGGACGACGGGGTATGGCGTCCGGAAAACATTTTCTAAACAACAGATGAACATGAAAACTATATATCATATATTCAATGTGTGTATGTCCTTTCTTCTTTTGGCTTCTTGCCAAAAGGATGGGATAACAACCGGCTCCGGCATAGATGATGCCGGAGGAGAGAGCGTCAGTCTGGTGTTTTCTTTTGCCGGTGCGGGCGAGACTTCGCGTGCCGCAACTCCCGCCGACGAAGAAATAATGCTGGAGGAGGGAAAGGTGAACAATCTGCTATATGCGGTGTTCCAAAGCAAGAAGCTTCGTGTAATGGAATACAAGGACTTGAGCGGACTGGATTACTCTACGGGAGAAAACAACCAGTATGAGACCGACCATCTGGACAAGGCGCATTTCGACGCGAACACGGAGATATTCGTGGTGGCAAATGTTACGGAGGAGATAAAGAAGGACCTTACGGACACGCTGAACCTTGCCGGAGAAGCCTTGTATATGTGCTGGCGCAAATATGAATACAACCTCGACCTCAATGCCGAATCCGGCAAAGCCGAGTCAAGACGGATAGAGAATCCGCTGATGGCGGGTTATCTTCCGCTGAGCAGAAACTTCGACGCTTCCATCATAGTGCATGTGGAGCACATATACTGTCGCATCTGGTTCGAGTTCGAGTGGAAAGATGTGCCTGAAGCGGAACGTGTGGTGATAGACAGTATCATGATAGACGGGCTGGTGGACAATACGTGGCTGTTCAATACGGAAACGCAGTCGCTCGACAACAATCCTGACAATCCCGTAAAGTCTAAGGAAAAGGTGGAGAACTACAAGACCCAGAATCCTTTTCTCGGTGACCTTACGCTCAAGGAATATCCCTACCACGATGCCGGTGAGGACGGAACAAAGACTATCCTGATGAGAATGGAGAAAAGAAACTACAAGACAGTGTGCCGTTATCCGCTGGAAAACGGAGAAATGTCGAAAACACAGAGACCCGTACGCTACTATGTGTATAGCTACCAGTGGGCGGGAATCACTATTGACGACGACCCGCTGGTGACGCTGTATTATCACTTCAAGAAAAAAGACAACTCATCAACCGACGGTTCTTTGGCCGAGGTTCACAAGCGGGCCAAAGCACGGCTGTACGATGAGACTCACTATCCGGGCAAACGTCATCACGGATTGCTGAGAAACTATACTTACAAACTGGATTGCAAGGTGAGTACGCTTACAAACTCGCTCGACCTGCATATCATGTCCGTGCCATGGCTGAAGCATGACATAGACGATATTCCCGTATTTGAATAGAACATACACTTCGATGAAGAAATTAATCTCAATGATACCTGTAAGAATACTGCCTGCACTGGCACTGTTATGTATGTTCGCGGCTTCATGCCATGACGATTTTATGCCGCAGACAGAAGGGGGAGGAAGCCCTTTGGAAGTGGTGGAGGGTATAGAGGGAGAACTCACCTTGTCCATCGCACCCGACACTTACAGCAGTGTGGAAGTAAATGCTCGTGCCTCATCCGACGAGGCTTCCGACCAGCACATTCACTCGCTGTATCTGTTTGTGATAGACCGCAAGAACCCTGACGGAAGTGTTCCTCCCGAGCAATGTCCCGTCATAGCCAGAAAGTTTTTCTCGGATGTGATGCACAATTTGTCCGATATTACGGAGGGGGGACAAAAATATAAGGTAACGGAAATCACCATACCTGCCGTGAGCTGCCAGACGGCACAGCTTTATGCCATTGCCAATCTGGGCTACTCCAACATGCAGGGAGTGGAAAACGAGGCAGACATGATAGAGATGTGCGATACGGTAACGTCACTCTACTATCTGCGCGACGTGGTGGCTCGTCTGAAAGTGAACGACAAACAGGAGGTGAACGTGGAGCGTATGCAGGGACACCACCTTATGAGCGGATTTTTCCGTACTGCGGACTTGTACAACTTTATGGACGAGCCTACCGAGTTTCCTTTCGTCACCATGAAGGCAGAAGCCAATGACAAGCTTACCCTGTATGATGCAAAGACAAGTGAACCTTACCGCCTGATGGGGCATGAAAACGAGAAAGGAAAAGCGGCGGGACTTTTCGTAAACCGTCTGGACACCAAGGTGACCGTAAAGATACAGTCGGCGGGAACACTGGCTTCTACCGATGGGGCGTATTTCCGTCTTACCTCGTGGCAGGTCTTCAATCTGCCGAGACAGCAGTATCCGCTGTGGAGCTTCAAGGCAAGGGAGTGGCATGTGCCGGATAAGATGCTTGGCAACAGCAAGGAGTTCAAACGAGACCTGACCGAATCAGACGGGGGAGGATGGGAGTTTACCTACTATCAGTTCGAGAACTATCAGGCAAAATCCCGACCGGCAGGCCAAAGAAAAGGTGCTGCGGTGCTGGATGCGGAGGCCATTGCCGCACAATATAACAAGGAATATGGACTGAAAAACGGAGAGGCTGTGACGGCACAGGAGGTTACGGACTCGTTCGCAGTAAAATATCCCAATAAGTTCTCCTCCTTTGCATACGGTATGCGAGAGCTGAAAGGCAAGAGTTATGCGCATGGGGATGACAAGGATGAGCCATACGACCCGGAACATCCCGGACAGGACAACGACACCCTGACCGTGATTAACGGTGACTTTGCCAATGCGCCCGACGATGCCACTTACGTGAAGATTAAAGGATATTACTACAATCCGCAAGAGCCGGAGAAACGCATCAAGGATGACCCTCATAGCATGATATACGATAAGTCTCACCCGATAGACCAATATCCCTACTGGGGTGAGGGACAGGTACCTGTGGCAACACCGGAGGAAGCACATAAGACAACCCGTGCGGCATGGGTTATATATTATGTCCACTTGGGATATGTGGGAGGAGGAAATCTCAACCTTACCGACGCCCCTTGTCCAAAGGGTGACGAACTGAAGGATTTCGACAAGTTCAAGAACAAACTGAATGACTACAACGTGATACGAAACCATCACTACACCTACACGCTGAAAGTGGCAGGGGCGGAAAACATCAAGTTGGAGGCTACGCGCGAGGACGGAGGAAACATATACGAACAGGAAAACCAGCCCGGTGCGGAAGGGCAGGTGGTAGACTCAAGACATTTATATGACCTCGACTCTCATTTTACCGCTGTAAACTATACGGTGGATTTCACCGCCATGCCTTTCGACCTCGACAAAGGTTTTGGATTTGCCATTTCCACTCCTTTTCAGGAAAAGAGAGTGGCGCTGAAGAGAGGACCGGACGGAGAATACGGATTGTTCGACAAGGACGGAAACGAAATGACTTCCATACGAGGATGGGACATGGACTGGATTCACTTTGCATGGCACGGAGACTTGAACAATCCTTCGCAATCGATGATAGACCCTGTGACGGGAAACGGTGTGGAATACTCGGACACATACGGAGGATACGAAAATCAGCAGACATACAGAACAGACAAAATAACCCTTACGCAAGATAAGGATGCCACTCACAAGCACTATCTGCTCAACTGCTATGAGTTTGCCAAACTGGTGTGGAGGTCTTTTGCCGACTGGAAAGCAAGCGGACAGCCGAAAGAGAATAGCAGCATGACGTTCACCATTTTCGTGGATGAATATTACTACGACTTCAATCCGGTTACGAACGCACAGCTCAACTGGAAGGATTTCTGCAACAAGGACAGACGCAAGCTCTTTTTCTTTATGGATGTGGACGAGATTAGTGCCGACCAACAGAGCTGGTACACCAATTCGCATTTGGTAGTCATGCAGTCGTCCATACAGACACACTATGCCACCGACAACTACGGAGGGCAGGTGATAGCAAACGTGGCATACGGGATAGAGCGTGTGGACGAGTTCCGTGCGCAATACAAGAGCGACAAGCCGAACAACTACACCAACGACCAGTACTTCGAGGCTGACAAGACATCGATGGTGAACGGTCTGTACAACACGATGCTGTGGTACAACAAATATAAAGACAGTCCGAATCGTGTTATAGACTGGGAAACGGCGGCAGACTATTTCACCGCAAAATGTTACGACCAGTACCCCACATACGAAGTCATAGAAAACGACAACGGTATAGACGGCAACAGGAAGAACCGCAGAGGGCAGTGGGCTGTATATACCCGCAACAGAGACCTCAACCGCAACGGGAAACTGGACCCGGAAGAGATACGCTGGTTCGTGCCCGCCATTGACCAATATACCTATTGCTTTCTCGGAGGCCGTCCGGTGTTCGACTCTCCATTGTTCGAAAAGCATATTGCCGTGGAATACAAAGGCACTGAAAGTTGGCTGAAAGGAGTGGACATCGTACACTTTATGAGCAGCACCGGCACTGCCGGCAAAGCAAACACTTTCTGGGCGGAAGAGGGCTGTACCAAAGGAAAATACGGAGGCGGAAACGCACAGCAATATTACGGTATACGTATGGCGAGAATGCTCAGTATGCATGGAGCGGAAAGTTCGGGAGCCGCATTTACAGGCGACAAGATGACGGAGAACACCCTTCTTCAAGACGACCTGTTTGTAATATCGCATACCCGGAACGGCGAGCCTGTACCCAGAGAGCAGCGCGTGGATGGCAAGACCTATTATGTGCGACTGGACAAGATGAACATGGATGCCTTCAGAGAGCCTTTGAGCATTGGTGAACTTACGGCTCACACCCATGAGGAGAAGCAGAACTGGCTGTACCGCGAATTCCGCATTGCCAAAAACAAGGTGGGATATAACTCGTACACCAACCCGAGCAATTATGACAGAAACCCTAAAATAGACGGGATTCCGCGTACATGGTATCAGATGAGCGGACAATGGTCGCCCGACAAGTTCAAGCCGAACTCCGATCTTTATTACAGAGGTGCGGAGGAAAGTCTTGCCTACCTGTACAGAGAGGATAACGACGGTTCCGACCTCCATCACTGGCGTATCCCCAACTTGAGGGAAGCAGCCATACTCACTATGGCATTCCCTAACTCATGGTTCTTCGGCAGTGATACTAACCATGGCAGCAGAGCGATAGTGGCGGGAACCACCTGCGGCAATCTTGGTTCCGGTTCTACCGACTATCCGGTATGGATACTCCGCGAAAACACTATCTACCGTATGCCCGGAACCGATTCGGGCGCCGACGGCGGAACCTTGTTTTATGTGCGCGGTGTGCAGGATGTAAAATAATTTCCTGTATCTCAATGAAGGTGTGTCAAAATGCATGCATTCTTCATTGTAATTGTGAAAAAATCGTGTCTTTTTATAAATTTCAGCAGGGTTTTCCACATCAATTTATGCGTGCTGTAATACAGGCCGTTGTCACATTCGTCAATCATCACAATGTTATAATCTTCATTGGCGATGGAGGAGATAATTGTACCTATCATTATCCACAAACATAGAGGAGTCTTGTGTGTGATGAATAATAGCCTGTGGGGAATTCGGGAAAAAGGTGCCGTTGACAAGCCACGTTTTTTGAAGTTTGCTCAAAAATGCGCCTACTGCTGGTGATTAAACAAGCATTATGAACATCTTTCAGATTACCGTGCACCGGAATTTACTTCCAATACTTCAGAGTTTCATGTAACGCTTTGGAATTTGAATTTTGAGGATGAAGTTATTGGGGAAATTGCATCTATTGGTAGTCCTTTGATCGGATATAATATGTAGTTCTCATTTGCTCGTTAATAATCTCTCTTCTCCACGAACCCTATCGGCATATCCACATGTGCGCAGCCCAGCATATCCAGCCGGATGGCCACCTTGCTTTTCCCGTTAAGGGTGACTAACTCGCCTTCCAGGCCTGCCAGCGGGCCTTTTATCACTTTTACCGCATCTCCCTGTGCCAACGGGGTGCTGCATATCTCCACCACTTCCGGACTGTAGTCCAGCATGAACCGGAAGCGTTCCATCTGTTCTTCGGGAATGATGGCGGGGGTGCTTTCACCACGCAATACCATATAGCGGCTGACCGCCTGCAGGGTAAGGGGCAAAGGACGTTCCTGGGGGCTGACGTGCACAAATATCATCATCGGAATGACCAGACGCTCTACCTTCTTGCGGCGGTCGCTCCATTGATGGATCTCGTTTTGCACAGGCAGGTAGCACTCTATGCCCATGGCGGTGAGCCGTTGGGCAGTCTTCTTTTCGAGGCAAGACTGTACATAGGCTACCAGCCATTGGCGGGGAGAAGGCGATTTACTGTTTATATTCGTGGTATTCGGCATATTCCTAAGATTTTAAAAATGTGTCCGGCAACAACGCTTTGTTGCCGGTACACATTGCAAACAAACAAAATAAGACCGGATACAAAGGACAGCGATGCACTTTGTATGGGGTTCCGGACTTATGGGGAAATATCATAGGGTCATTGCTTTCCGGCTTCACTTCCGTAACCATATCCATAGCCGTATTTCTTGCCATAGCCGTAGTATCTTCCGTATTTGCCGTAGCCATAATAATAGCCGTACTTTTTCTTCTTCATGTCGAGCCCGTTGATGACTGTGCACAAATTGGGGAGACGCTTGCGTTCCTGCAGTTCGTTGATGAGTTGGTAGTCATTCTTGTGAGTGTAGTCGGCACGGCATACGTAGATGCTGGCGTCCGCTACGCGGGCGATGATTTGGGTGTCGGTCACCATGCCGATGGGGGCGGTGTCCATGACAATGTAGTCATATTCTTTACGAAGCGTACGGATGGCGTCTTCCAGTGCCTGGCGTGCCAGCAACTCTGTAGGGTTGGGCGGAATGACGCCACCGAACAGGAGGCTGAGATTCGGGGTGACGTTGGAAGGCTGTATCAAGGTGTGCAGGTCGGTGCTTTGGGGGGAGGCAAGGTATTGGGTGATGCCCTTTTCCTTGTGCGAAATTTGGAATACCTTGTTCAGTCCCGGTTTGCGGATGTCCAGTCCGATCAGTATGACTTTCTTGCCCAGCAAGGCAAGGCTGACGGCGAGGTTGGAGGCGATGAACGTTTTTCCTTCGCCGCTCATGGTAGAGGTGACAAGGATGACTTTCTTCTCGGGATCTCCCATCATGAAGAGCAGGCTGGTACGTAGGCTGCGGAAAGTTTCCGCCATGATGTCGTTGTCGTTTTCGCGTACGGCAATGGCGTGGGCGTGGCTTTCCGGCTGTTCGGTCAGCGGCACGTCGCCGATGATGGGGACACTGGTCAGCCGTTCTACATCGGAGCGTCCTTCGATACGGAAGCTGAGGAGATTCAATATGTAGATGACGGCTACGGGGATGCCGAAGCCGAGAATCAGAGCGATCATGTAGATTGTCCTGCTTTTGGGAGATACGGGAAATCCGTCGGCAAGGGCGTCGTCAATGATTTTGGCATTGTTGGCGGTAGCGGCGAGGGTGATGTTGTTTTCCTCGCGTTTCTGTAACAGCATCAGGTACAGTCCCGCCTTGATTTCCTGCTGGCGCTGGATGCTGACAAACTGACGTTCCTGTGCGGGGGCGTTGCTGACGCGTCCGGCAAACTTGTCCGCCTGCCGGTCGAGGTCGGCTTTGGTGATGAGCAGGCCTTTGTGTACGCTGGCAATGGCGGTATTCAGGTTGGTGCGCATGTCTTGTATGTTACTGTCCAGCTTCCGGATGACGGGATTGCTTTCCGATGAAGAACGGAGCAGGCGGTTGCGTTCCAGGATCAGCATGTTGTACTGGTTGATTAATCCGGTGAGGGCAGCGTCGTTGAGGCCGACATTGGCGGGCAAGACGGACGTGTTGTCCGCTTTCTTCAGGTAGTCGGTCAGATATTCTACCAGGTTGAGTTGGGTGCCGTTCTCTACGCAGCGCTTTTCATATTCGGATTTTTCGCTGACGGCAAGCTGGGCGTCGCTGCTGAGGTCGGTCAGTCCGGCGCTGCGCTTGAAGCTTTCCAGTTCCTGCTCTGTGGTACCCAATTCTTGGTTGATGACGGCAATGCGCTCGTCTATGAAACGCGCGGTGTTTTGGGCTACTTCGTTCTTGTCGTTGTTGGCGTCGCGGTTGTACATCTCTATCAGTTTGTTGATAAAGTCCTCGCCGCGCTTCCGGTTGGTGTTCTTCAGAGAGACGGCGGCTACGGAGGTGGTCTTGCTGGTAGGCTCTATGGAGAGTGCGCTGACGTAGCCTTTGGCCACTCCGAGGGGTTTTACGATAGTGACATTGATTGTTTCGTTTTCTTTGGAGGCCTGTTCCGGGTTGGGCAGGAAGGTCAAAGTTCCGGCCTCACTGGGAAAGACGGCGGGCAGCCGGTCGAAATGCTTGCTGAAATCCTTGTCGTTGATGTTGGCGTTGACGTCCAATTTACCGTCGGGAAGCAGGTTGATTGTGAGCAGGATAGGGGCGCTCAGATGTTCGGCGTCTTCGGGCGAGAATTGGACAAGTACAGGAGAGTTACCGTATAACTCGACATGGTGAAAACTGCCTTTGGCTGAATAGTTGATATAGAGTCCCAACTCTTTGACTACTTTCTTTACCAGAGACTTGCTGCGGAGTATTTCAATCTCGTTGTCGATGTTCTTGTTGGTGTTGATGATTCCCATGCCTTCGAAAACACTGAGGTCGCTGCCGGCACTGCCGCCTTTCTTGTCATCCTTGATGATGATGGAGGCGCTGATGTTATATATCGGAGTGGTATATTGCAGGTAGAGCCAGGCGCAGGCGAGGCATACGATGACGGAAGCGACAAACCAGGGCCAGCGTATGATGTATTTGAAAAGGACGGCCTGGTAATCCGTCTTTTCTTCTTTTTCTTCGAATAAGTCGTCGTAGATGTCTTCTTTCATAATCAGGGTTGTTTCTTATTTGGTGATGGCGATGATAAGGCTTGCCAAAGACACTAAAGAGCCTACTACAGAGAACCAGATGGTGGTGCTGGTGCTGATGTTGGAGGTTTTGGCCTTGGTCTTGTTGGGAGTGACATACACAATGTCGTTCTGTTGCAGGTAGTAGTAGGGAGATTGCAATATATCCGTGTCGTTTAGGTTGAGCGTGATGATTTCCCTTTTGCCGGCATTGTCTTCACGGATAAGCTTGACATTGTCGCGGATGCCGTAGATGGTCATGTCTCCTGCCATGGCAAGGGCTTCGAACAGGTTGACTTTCTCGTTGGAGATGGTGAAGGTGCCGGGGCTCGCCACTTCTCCGATGACTGAAATCTTGTAGTTGACCATCCGGACGGTAACGATGGGTGCCCTGTGGAACTGGGGGGCGAGTTTGTCTTTGACCAACTGTTCGGCTTCACCTTTGGTCAGTCCTCCCAAATGTATGGTTCCTAAAACCGGGAAATCGATGTTGCCCTGGTTGTCAACCAGGTATTGTTGTAGTGCAGGTTGTGAAGTCAATGATTTGTTGCCGGTATTGCTGACAGGGGTAGATACGGTCAGGTTGAACGGTTCTGCCAATTCCGGCTCTTCCGGGCAACTGACTACGATGGTCAACAGGTCCTTGGGCATGATACGGGCATCATAGAGGGACGTTGTTTCATGGTGTTCTGTGGAGATGACCGGGTTGTCCTGCAAGTAGGGTACCTTCTTGTAGGACTGGCAGCTTGCAAGCATGGCTGTCGCCAGCAGGATAATGATACTTCTCTTTTTCATTTATGTGTATTTTTACAGTTTTGCATGGGATATGGAATTCGTATGTACAGGGGGCTAATATGCCTCTTTCTCTCCTTGTATGGCGTTCTTTACCGTCTTGTAGATGATATACATGTCGAGCAGGAAGGTCCAGTGCTCCAGATACCAGACGTCGCGCTGTACACGGCCCTCCATTTGCCAGAGCTCTTTGGTCTCGCCCCGGAAGCCGGTAACCTGCGCCCATCCCGTGACTCCCGGTTTTACGAGGTGCCTTACCATGTATTGGTCTATCAGCTTGGAGTATTCCTCGGTATGCTTCAGCATGTGGGGGCGTGGACCTACCACGGACATCTGCCCCAAGAAAACGTTGATGAACTGGGGCAGTTCGTCGATGCTGGTCTTGCGGAGGAAGTTGCCCAACCGTGTCTTACGGGGATCGTGTGCGGTTGCCTGTATTTTGTCGCTGTCTTTGTTGACACGCATGGAACGGAACTTGTAGCACCAGAACTCCCTGCCGTTTTCTCCACTCCGCTTTTGCTTGAAGAAGATGGGGCCGGGGGAGGTAACCTTGATGGCGGTGCCTATTATCAGATAGACAAAGGGAAACAGGGTGCAAAGGAAGAGTCCCGAGAAGATAAGGTCGAATAACCTTTTTATCAGGCGGTTCTCTACCTGTGCCAGCGGTTCTTCGCGGATGCAGAGCACGGGTACATTGCCGAACATCTTGAAGTGCATGCGGCGATGCAGGTAGTTGCGGATATTGGGTACGCTGAAAAAGCGTATCATGTGGTTTTCGCAAAAGTTAATGATGGGGATGATTTCGTGGTCGCGCGCTGACGGGAGGCAGCAATAGACCTGCTCTGTAGGGTGCGTCTGCAGGTACGGAACGACTTCCGCGGGTTTTCCTAAATAAGAAACGTTGTCAGAAAAAAGTTCGGTTGGAAGGTCGGCGAAATAACCTATGACGCGAAATCCGGTGGTAGGGTCTCCTGCCATTTCCCGGTAGAGTTCGGCCATATTGTTGTTGCTGCCGACCAATATGACCGAGCGGGAATTGCCGCCATGCTTGCGGTATTCCTTTAGTATATGTCTGAATGTGAGTCGATAGGTTGCGAGGGTGATAAAGAAAATGCAATAAAAACAAACGAAGAAACGGACGGAGACGGCTCCTATATCCGCTAGGGTGATTAAGCTGATGAATACGAGGGCGTGCAGGCTGGTATTGCGCATCGCACGGCGTACGATGCGTTCGGGGCGCACGATGCGTTCGTGAAGGATGACACCACCGGAATAATTGCATAGCAGGTAAACCAAATTCAGCAATACCAAAAGCTGGGGCAATGAATGGATAAATCCATTGCCCAGTGTTTGGTCACTGAATACATGATATAGCGAGATGAAAATAAGATTTAACAGGCACAAGTCACCGGCTATGATGACAGACTTAATGATCTTGTTGAAACGAAGAACTTGTTTCATGCTGAAATGGTATTTTCAGTCAACTCCTTGTCCTTTTCTGAAAAAAGAAACGAGAAGGCGGCTGTGTTCACTTTGTTTGTTTAATCATTCTCTTACTTACAAGGTAATGGAAAAAAATCATTCCCTTACTTACAAGGTAAGAGAATGATAACAAACTGTCATAAGTTATCTCAATGCATATTCAAGACGTATTTATACAGATAATAGAGGTGATTGTAACAAAAGAAAAAAATACTTCGTTTCTTAAAAGTACAGCTATGTCAACATGCGTTTTCACTCTTTTAAAATGTAAGTATAAATAACTACATAAATATATTGTACAATATACACATAGCCATTTTCCAATATGGTATATGCTTTGAAAATTAATCGTAATTATTGTGAAGTAGTTATATTTTTTTATACCTTTGCTGCCGGGAAAATAGATTCTCTTACCTTGTAAGTAAGAGAATGATAATTCGTAGTGGAAGTAAGTTTTATTTTGTGTAAATACTTTACAATTATTTTTTTCTTCTTTTTTTGTTTTTATCAGAATGAATCGTTGCAATTACTTTCCTGTTGGCTTTACTCATTGCATTGTTATTAAAGGAGGCGAGATAAACATGGGTAACTTTTTCCGAAGTGTGGCCTAAACTTTCGCTGATGAGGGAAATTGCCACTCCTTCTTCTTTGGCCGTCGTGGCCCAACTGTGCCGGGCGACATATGACGTCAGTGGGGTATTCATGCCGATCATTTTGGACAGGCGGTGTAAATGTTCGTTGTAAAGCCGTAAAGCGCTTTTATACTGCTTGTATCCTTTTTCTCCCGAGAAAGACAGGATGGGCAGCAGGTAGGGGGAGTCTTCGGCTCTCTTTTGGTATTTGCGCAATATTTGCCCGGCATAGGGTTCGATATAGACAGAAAGTTGTTGGCGCGTCTTTTGGCGATAGTAATGGATGGTGTTGTACTTGACATCGGTCTTGCGCAGATGGGCGAGATCGACGAAAGGTATTCCCCGGAGATAAAAGCTCAGCAGGAAAATATCACGGCTGAAACACAATGCAGGCCGGTTGTCTAGATCGAGTTGCGCCAGTTTGCGGATAATGGCGGGAGGGACGGCACGCTTGACGGTAGGTTCGTAACCGGTGAATACAAACTCGAACAGTTCTTCCACCGATACCTTGAAGGGAATGCCTTGCTCGGCTGCCTGGTAGGATATGGAACGGAGCATGCGCATATAGGCGGATATGGTGTTATGGCGGCGGCCCTCGGTCAACAGGTATTCTTCATACTTCTTGATGAATCCGGGGGTGAGGGCGTCGAAGGTAAGTTCGTCATTTTGGGCGAAACGGATAAAACTGTTGATGGTGCTGGTGTAAATGCCGGCGGTACTGTAGCGTCCGGTCTGTTTGGCCTCTGTTATCAGAGAATATGCGTAAGTATATATAGTCTTCATAATCTGATTTTTAATGAATTAGTATTGCATAACAAGCCTGCCGGTGAAATGTTTTCACCGGAATGACGATCTATTGGGATTATGAAGCTTCGGGCAGACAGGGATGCTACAGTATGCCCGAACGCACCCGGCTCAATGTTTCCGGGGTCATCAGTAAATAGGACGCGATGTGTGACAGAGGTGCCCGCTTGATAACTTCCGGTTGATGCTCCATAAGTTGATTGTAGCGTTCGCGTGCCGTTTCAAACCTCCAGGAATCTGCTTTGATTTGTGAAACGATGAGTGAATATTCCAGTATTTTGCGATAAAACATGTTTATTTCCCATGATATTTCAGTAAGAGTCAGCAGCTTGTTGTAGGGCAACAGATAAACGACGCTGGGTTCCAGCGCCTCGATCATGAGGTGGGTGGGCTCTTGTTTCAGGGTGCTTTCAATACAGATGACGATGCAGCCTTCGTATGAAAAATGTTCGGTTACATCTTTGCCGTTTTTATAATAGAATTGGCGTAACATTCCCTTACCGACAAAGACAATATGATGACTGACTTGTCCCTCGTTGAGGAGCAAGTCTCCTTTTTCCACTTCTTTGCGAATGAGTATTTCCTCTATCAGCTTTCTGCCTTCAAGAGCCATACCCGGATAGCGTGAATTGACGACAGCATTTACGGTTTCTTTCAATAATGCATCCATAATGCCAAATTTGTTCGTTTTGCTTGGCAAAGGTACTAAAAAAAGTGTATTTTTGCCATTTTGTTGAAGGAATAATGAAATGAATCTACCAGATACTTATATACAGGGTTTAGTGGATGGCTTGGCACATAGCCATTTGAGTTTTGCCTTGTACCGCTTGCCGTGGACTGACGAATGTCGTTTTGTCCTGCAGGCGTCGGGTGAGGTGGAACGGCCTGAAAATATCGAAAGCCTGAACGGGAAAAAAGGATTTGTGATGGCTCCTTTCCGGCAGTCCGGCGAGCATCCTTTGGTGCTGGTCCGTCCGGAGGTGACTGCCTGCGGTTGGGATGAAATAGGCAAGGCGCTCTCTTTACCGGAATGTACGGATGCCATACGGGCGCACCGTTATATGCAAAGGCGACCTTTGCCCGGGTTACCGGAAGAAACCGGTAAAAGGAAATATGCGGAAGCTTTTGAGCGTTTTATCACTCCGTTGCGGGAGAAACGCTTTCAGAAACTGGTTCTGTCGCGTGCGGATACGCAGGCTGTCAGCGACGGGTTCTCACCGTTGGATGCATTTGTCCGCGCCTGTAACAGCTATCCGCGTATGATGATTTATTTATGCCATACTCCCGTGTCCGGTACCTGGATGGGGAGCACTCCGGAAATATTGCTGAGCGGCTATGGCAGTGAATGGCACACGGTGGCGTTGGCGGGCACCATGCCGATGAAGGAGGAGGTAATGCCGACGGAATGGGACAGCAAGAACAGGGAGGAACAGGGTTGTGTGGCCGATTATATCCGCCGGATTGTCGGGAGATTCGGAGACGGGATGACAGAGCAAGGTCCATATACAGCCCGTGCCGGTCAATTGGTGCATCTCAAGACGGATTTCTCTTTCCTGCTGAAGGATACCGGCGGACTGGGGAACCTGTTGCAGGAACTGCATCCCACTCCCGCCGTATGCGGATTGCCGAAGGAAGAGGCTTTCCGGTTCATACAGGATAACGAAGGCTACGACCGCAGCTATTACTCCGGTTTCATAGGCTGGCTGGATCCCGAAGGGCATACGGACCTTTACGTCAATCTGCGCTGCATGGAGATAGGCTCCGGCAGAGCAACCCTATATGCCGGAGGAGGAATCCTGCCCCGTTCGGAAGTGGGGCCGGAATGGGAAGAGACGGGAGAGAAGATGAAGACGATGAGAAGAATAATTCAAAATTCATAATTCAAAATTAATTATCTCCAATGTATTATTCGAATAAGAAAAATGTACTTCAGCTGGTCGCACTGCTCAAAGCGCATGGTGTGAGGAAAGTGGTGCTTTGTCCGGGTAGCCGCAATGCGGCTATCGTGCATACATTGGCCAATGTGGAGGATTTTATCTGCTATCCGGTGACGGATGAACGGAGTGCCGGATTCTTTGCCATTGGCTTGTCCTTGCAGGGCGGTGGACCTGTGGCGGTTTGCTGTACTTCAGGTTCGGCGCTGCTGAACCTGCATCCCGCCGTGGCGGAGGCTTTCTACCAGCAAGTTCCGCTGATTGTTATTTCCGCCGATCGTCCGGCTGCCTGGATAGGGCAGATGGACGGGCAGACATTGCCACAGCCGGGGGTGTTCGGTTCGTTGGTCAAGTTGTCGGTCAACCTGCCGGAGGTACAGACGGAGGAAGAGGAGTGGTTCTGCAACCGGCTGATAAACGAGGCGATACTGGAGACGACGCATCATGGAAAAGGACCTGTGCATATCAATGTGCCGATATCCGAACCTATCTACCGTTTCACGGCCAAGGCATTGCCCGAGGTGCGCGTCATTACCCGCTATCAGGGTCTGAGTGTTTATGACCGCGACTACAATGGGTTGATAGAGCGTCTGAACAAGTATAACAAGCGCATGGTGGTGGTGGGACAGATGAATCTGATTTATCTGTTCGAGAAGAAATATACGAAACCGCTATACAAGCATTTTACATGGTTGACGGAACATCTGGGTAACCGGACGGTTCCGGGCATTCCCATCAAGAATTTCGATGCTGCGGTGTATGCCATGACTCCCGAACGGCAGGACGAGCTGGCGCCCGAAATACTGATTACGTATGGCGGGCATATCGTGTCCAAGCAGTTGAAGAAATATCTGCGTAACCACCCGCCCCGTGAACACTGGCACATTGCCGCCGACGGGAAAATAGCCGATTTGTACGGTTGCCTGACTACGGTCATCGAGATGGATCCCTTTGAATTCCTGGAAAAGATAGCTTTCCTGCTGGACAACAGGCCCATCAGCTATCCGCTGATGTGGGAAAATTACTGCAAGACCATTCCGGAGCCGGAACTTCCTTATTCGGAGATGGCTGTCATCGGGAAACTGATCCGGACGTTGCCGCAACCGTCTGCCTTGCATCTGGCCAATAGCTCGACCGTGCGGTATGCACAGTTGTTTGCGGTTTCACCGGATGTGGAGGTCTGTTGCAACCGCGGGGTGAACGGGATAGAAGGGTCGCTCTCTACAGCCATCGGCTATGCAGCCGCCTCGGATAAACTGAACTTTATCGTCATAGGTGACTTGAGCTTCTTCTATGACATGAATGCGCTCTGGAACCGGAATTACAGTGCCAATATCCGCATCCTGTTACTGAACAACGAGGGCGGTGAGATATTCCATACCTTGCCGGGCATGGATGGGGCAAGCCGTTCACGCGAGTTTATCACTGCCGAACACCGGACTACCGCCAAAGGATGGGCGGAAGAACGAGGCTTCATCTATAGGAAGGTGACGGAGGAAGGGGAGCTGGAAGAGGCGATGAAGGATTTTACTGCCTCCGGGGCTGCCCCGAAGCCTATGATACTGGAGGTATTTACGGACAAGGAAAAGGATACTGCCCTGCTGAGGGAGTATTATCATAGCCTCACATAAGTGATACAACAAATTAATTAAATTAAAAATGAAAACAAGAGAATGGACAACCCTCAAGGAGTATCAGGATATACTGTTTGACTTTTATAACGGGATTGCGAAAATCACGATTAACCGTCCGCGTTACCGTAATGCCTTTACGCCGACCACCACATCGGAAATCAGTGATGCGCTGTATTACTGCCGCGAGTGCCAGGACATCAATGTCGTGGTGTTGACGGGCGCCGGTGACAAGGCTTTCTGTAGCGGAGGCGACATGCACGTGAAAGGGCATGGAGGTTACATTGGGACGGACGGTGTGCCCCGTCTGAATGTGCTGGATGTGCAGAAGCAGATCCGTTCGTTGCCGAAGCCCGTCATCGCTATGGTGAACGGATATGCCATAGGCGGCGGCCATGTGCTTCATGTGGTGTGCGACTTGACCATCGCTTCGGAGAATGCCATTTTCGGGCAGACCGGTCCTAAGGTGGGAAGTTTTGATGCCGGATTCGGCTCTTCTTACCTGGCACGTATTGTAGGACAGAAGAAAGCACGTGAAATCTGGTTCCTCTGCCGCCAGTATTCGGCACAGGAAGCATTGGAGATGGGGCTGGTCAATACGGTGGTGCCTTTGGAGCGTCTGGAGGACGAGACCGTGGAATGGGCTGAAAAGATGATGGAACACAGTCCGCTGGCCCTTCGTATGATTAAGGCCGGACTGAATGCCGAACTGGACGGCCAGGCGGGGATACAGGAACTTGCCGGAGACGCCACCATGCTTTATTATATGACGGAGGAAGCGCAGGAAGGCGGAAAGGCATTCCTGGAGAAGCGCAAGCCGAGATTCAAGGATTATCCTAAATTTCCATAAGCCCATGGGGTTTGTCTTTAGATATGATGGCTTATCAGACTAGAATTATAAAGAAGCGGTTGCACTTCAAGCAACCTGCCGGTACGTCACGGGGGATATATACCGTAAGGAATGTGTGGTATGTGCTTCTTGCCGATACCGGAACCCATGCCTATGGGGTGGGAGAGTGTGCACCGTTACCGGCTTTGAGTTGTGATGATGTGCCCGGTTATGACGAAATCCTGGCGAATGCCTGCAAGAGGCTGGAGGAAACGGGGGAGATAGACCGGGAGGCGTTGCTTCCTTACCCTTCCATTCTGTTCGGGCTGGAAACCGCGTTGCAGCATCTTCGGGCACGGAGCCTGCGGCTGTGGGATACTCCGTTCGGCGCAGGAAAGGCGGGAATCCCTATCAATGGCTTGATCTGGATGGGCAGCTTTGACGAGATGTACCGGCGGATCGAGGAAAAGATGCGGAACGGTTTCCGGTGCATCAAACTCAAGATAGGCGCCATTGATTTTGAGAAAGAACTGGAGTTGCTGGCGCATATCCGCCAACATTTCACTCCCGAGGAGATTGTGTTGCGCGTGGACGCCAACGGGGCCTTTTCTCCGGCGGAGGCTCCCGGTAAATTGCAGCGTCTCTCCGGATTTCACCTGCATTCCATAGAACAGCCCATCCGTGCGGGACAGTGGGAGGAGATGGCGGAACTTTGTGCATCGTCTCCCTTGCCTGTTGGCCTGGATGAGGAACTGATAGGTGTCAACAGACGGGAGCAGAAGATAGAGCTTCTGGAGAAGATACGTCCCCGGTATATTATACTGAAACCTTCCCTGCACGGAGGCATCAGCGGCTCGAAAGAGTGGATAGAGTTGGCTGAAGAAAGGGGAATCGGTTTCTGGATTACTTCGGCCTTGGAATCGAATGTTGGCTTGAACGCGATTGCACAGTGGTGTGCGACTTTGCAGCCTTCCTCTCCCCAGGGATTGGGAACGGGGCTGCTGTTTACGGACAATATCGACTTCCCGTTGTCCATTCAAGGGGATTGCCTTTGGTTTGATCCCGAAGGACAGGAGCCGGATATCTTAAACTGGCTGGAACGATGAGGGCTTACTGTACGGATATAGCCCGGCAAACGATTCTGATAGATGGCGTCCGTTATTCCGGATGGGAAATCAGGGAACGGGCAGGAGGGATGCCTGCCGCTGCTCCGGACTTTAGGCAGGAGCTTTTTTCGTTTCTTGCCGGATGGTTTGACGGGGAGGACACCTTGCTTGTCCATACTTCCGGATCTACGGGCACGCCCAAGGAGATGCGGGTGGAGAAGGGGCGTATGATGGCAAGCGCCTGCCTTACTTGTTCTTTCCTGGGATTGCGGGAGGGGGACACTGCCTTACTTTGCATGCCCTTGAAGTATATTGCAGGGAAGATGGTGGTGGTACGCAGCCTGGTGGCGGGGCTCGACCTGTTGCCGGTCACTCCTTCGGGACATCCGCTGAAAGATCTGGCGGAGGCTCCTGTATTTGCCGCCATGATACCGATGCAGGTCTATAACTCCCTGCAAGTGCCCGGAGAAAAGGCGGTATTGCGGCAAATAAAGTCTCTTATCATTGGCGGGGGAGCCATTGACGACCGGCTGGCGGAGGAGTTGCAGGAACTGCCCAACGTTGTCTGGTCCACTTACGGCATGACGGAGACTTTGTCCCACATTGCCTTGCGGAGGCTGAACGGGTCCGGAGCTTCCGGCTGGTACACCCCGTTTGAAGGGGTGGATATCCGTTTAAGCGAGGATGGGACTCTTGTCATACATGCTCCCCGTGTATGTGAAAAGGAACTGGTGACGAACGATATTGTCGAGATGAATGGCTGCGGGCAGTTCCGCATCTTGGGACGGAAAGACAATACGGTGAACAGCGGCGGAGTGAAGATACAGATAGAACAGGTGGAGGATGCCTTGAAGGGACATATAGCCCAACCGTTCTTGGTCACTTCGGTCCCCGATGAGAAATTCGGGGAGATTATCGTATTGCTGATAGAGGGGCGGATACCGGAAAACCTTGATGAGATATATGAACGTGCCTTGCCGGCGTACTGGCGTCCCAAGCGTATTGTCCGGGTTTCCCGGATACCGTTGACCGGAACCGGGAAGCCGGACAGAGCCACCGCAAAAAATATTGCAAAAAAAAATCTCTTTTTATGATTTGAGTGTTAACGTGTTACCTCTGTCTTACGAAAAACTCTGAAAAAAATATCATGGAAAGATTTGCACAGTCCAAAAGTTTGCCATACATTTGCACCGCATTTGAGAGGAAATGCTGGTTATCAAAAAGGAAGTTTGGGTGAGTGGCTGAAACCACCAGTTTGCTAAACTGACGTACGGGTTACCGTACCGGGGGTTCGAATCCCCCAGCTTCCGCGAATTGCACTCTTAGCTCAGTTGGTAGAGCAACTGACTCTTAATCAGTGGGTCCAGGGTTCGAATCCCTGAGGGTGTACTAAGAAATGCGATGGTGGGTTCATCTAACGGTTAGGATACATGCCTCTCACGCATGACATACGGGTTCGATTCCCGTACCCACTACCAATGGAAAAACAAAAAGCGGCTGACTGATAAAAAGGTTGGCCGCTTTTTTGTTTCCCTCTCCGGACAGCTTTCCCGCATGTTCAAGAACTTTCCGTCCTTCTGCTTTGTTGTAAGTCCATGAGTATAAATCTATAAAAACATTAGCTTATGGATAAAATAATTGATTTGTTGGGACAGGAGGCGGAGTACTACCTGGACCATACGTGTAAGACCATAGATAAAAAGAACATCCACATTCCCGGACCGGATATGGTGGACCGGATATGGGTGGATTCAGACAGGAATGTACGTACCTTGAACAGTCTGCAGGCGCTCTACGGACATGGCCGGCTGGCGAATACGGGGTATGTGTCTATTTTACCGGTTGACCAGGGGATAGAACATTCCGCAGGTGCTTCATTTGCGCCCAATCCGGCGTATTTCGATCCGGAGAATATTGTAAAGCTGGCAATCGAAGGCGGTTGTAACGCGGTAGCGTCTACCTTTGGGGTGTTGGGGGCGGTAGCCCGTAAGTATGCGCATAAGATACCGTTTGTCGTGAAACTGAATCACAATGAATTGTTGACTTATCCCAATACATACGACCAGATTATGTTCGGTACAATCAAGGAGGCTTGGAATATGGGAGCTGTAGCCGTAGGTGCAACCATCTATTTCGGTTCCGAACAGAGCCGCCGCCAGATTGTGGAAGTGGCCCGGGCGTTTGAATATGCGCATGAACTGGGGATGGCAACTATCCTGTGGTGTTATCTGAGGAACAATGACTTCAAAAACAGTGGGGTGGATTACCATACGGCGGCCGACCTTACCGGACAGGCAAACCATATAGGGGTCACCATCAAGGCGGATATCGTGAAACAGAAACTTCCTACCAATAACGGCGGTTTCACGGCCATTCATTTCGGGAAAACCGACGAGAGGGTATATTCCGAACTGACCACCACGCATCCGATTGACCTTTGCCGCTATCAGGTGGCCAACGGCTATATGGGACGTGTGGGGCTTATCAACTCCGGCGGTGAATCGCACGGAGCATCCGACTTGAAAGATGCCGTTGTCACGGCTGTAGTCAACAAGCGTGCCGGCGGAATGGGGCTGATCAGTGGCAGAAAGGCTTTCCAGAAGCCGATGAAGGAGGGCGTGGAGTTGCTGAATACAATACAGGATGTGTATCTGGACCGGACGATAACGATAGCGTAATAGTGAAAGAGGACAGGGTGCGTGAGGTGAACGCACCCTGTTTTCTTTTCAGAGAAGATGAAAATAAAAGTTTGAATGGTTTCTTCTCTTGAAAAATACTTTTTATATTTGCGCCCGCTATGGTGAAGTATATCTTCTATATGTTGTTAGGGTTGTTCCTTATATCGAAGGTGGTGTCGGCTTCCGGTGATATAAAGGAATGCAAGGTGCTACATACCATGGACGCACGGCATGCTCCCGAAAAACGGTATATCCTATCGGAGGGGGACTTCAAGCAGTATGCGTCCGGAGTGCAACATGAATCTTACCATGACAAGGCAGACCATGCCAGTATCGGAAATAACTTTTCGTTCCGTTGTACCTCTCCTTCCAAGATATTGAGGAACCATACAGCCTCGATCACTGCCAGAATCGTGAGGTCTCTGAAGACCTTGCTTCCCGAAGAGAAAATGACTTCCTTTTCATTCGGCATAAATTCTTTCAACTTCTCTTACAGGTATTATGTCTATACCTTGAGGCGTATCCTTATTTAGTGCTTTCCTTTCTTTTTTCAAAGAGGGTTCTATCTCTTTGCGCCTTTCTCTTGTTTTTATGTAAGCACTGATAAATGATACAAAATGGATTTTTTATTGGATTTCATTCTTCATGTCGATCAGTATATGATTGATATTGTACAAGAATACCATACCTGGGCGTATGTCATCTTGTTCTTGGTTATTTTCTGTGAAACCGGTCTGGTGGTTACACCGTTTCTGCCGGGGGACTCCCTGCTGTTTGTGGCAGGTGCCATTGCCGCACAGCCCGATATGCCTGTCGAGGTAAATGTGCTGGCCTTGATTTTGTTTGCTGCCGCTGTTCTGGGCGATTCCTGCAATTATATGATAGGGCATTTCTTCGGGAGGAAGCTGTTCGGTAATCCCGATTCCAGGATATTCAGGCAGAGCCATCTTGAGAAAACACATGAGTTTTATAAAAAGTATGGCGGCAAGACCATTATCCTTGCACGCTTTGTACCCATCGTCCGTACATTTGCCCCGTTTGTGGCGGGGATGGGCAAGATGCACTATTACTATTTCATGCTGTACAATCTGGCGGGCGGGGCGTTGTGGATTGTCATTTTCTGCTACGCGGGATATTTCTTCGGAGACCTTCCCTTTGTACAGGAGAATCTTAAACTGCTGATTGTCGCCATTATAGTGGTGTCGGTATTGCCCGCCGTGGCCGAGGTGGTACGCGCCCGTCTGAAAAACCGTAAACAAACGAAATAATTTTAAATATACACATTTATGAAAAATTCTTTTTTTAGCAGGTTTACACCCAAAGAACCCAAGTTTTTTCCTTTGCTGAAACAATTGTCTGAAATACTGGCTGCTTCGTCGGAACTTTTAGTGGAGAGCCTGAAACATGACTCTCCTGAAGAAAGAACCGGTTTCTATAAGCGGATCAAGGATATGGAACGTGAGGGGGACAAGCTTGCCCACCGGATTCTGGACGAACTGGGAACTACTTTCATCACACCGTTTGACCGTGAGGACATTCATGACCTGGCTTCAAGTATAGATGATGTGATTGACGGCATAAACAGCTGCGCAAAACGTATTGCCATCTATAACCCGCACCCCATCTCCGAAAGCGGGAAGGAACTGAGCCGTATGATTCAGCAAGAGGCGGAATGCATTGTCAAGGCAATGGACGAGCTTGAGACTTTCCGTAAGAATCCGAATACCTTGCGCGGGTATTGTTCGAAAATGCATGACATTGAAAACCAGGCGGACGATGTGTATGAGTTCTTCATCACCCGGCTTTTTGAGGAGGAGAAAGACTGCATCGAACTCATCAAGGTCAAGGAGATTGTATATGAGCTGGAAAAGACGACCGATGCCGCAGAGCATGTGGGCAAGATATTGAGAAGTTTGATTGTGAAATACGCATAAACAGGCACACCACATGGAACTATTAGTGATTATCATCGTATTGGCTCTGATATTTGATTATATCAACGGTTTTCACGATGCGGCGAATTCAATAGCCACTATTGTATCTACGAAAGTACTGACCCCTTTTCAGGCTGTGATATGGGCTGCTTTCTTTAACTTCGTAGCTTTCTTCATAGCCAAATGCGTCATAGGAGGCTTTGGCATAGCCAATACCGTATCGAAAACGGTAGTGGAACCCTACATTACATTACCCATCATTTTGGCGGGAGTGATAGCTGCCATTGTCTGGAACTTGTTTACGTGGTGGAAAGGCATTCCTTCGTCGTCGTCGCATACCCTTATAGGCGGTTTCGCGGGAGCAGCCATCATGGCTCACGGTTTTGAGGCCATCCAGATGAATATCATCCTGAAAATTGCGGCTTTCATCTTCCTGGCTCCTCTGATAGGTATGGTCATTGCGTTCGGATTTACCCTGCTGGTGCTTTATGTCTGCAAACGGGCACATCCCCATGCTGCCGAACTCTGGTTCAAGAAACTGCAACTTGTCTCTTCGGCTCTGTTCAGCATCGGACACGGCTTGAACGATTCCCAGAAAGTGATGGGTATCATTGCCGCTGCCATGATAGCGGGACATTCCGAAGGGTTGGGAATGGGGATAAACAGCATTAATGACTTGCCGGACTGGGTGGCGTTTTCCTGTTTTACGGCCATTTCACTGGGTACGATGTCCGGTGGATGGAAAATTGTAAAGACGATGGGAACCAAAATCACCAAGGTAACCCCTCTGGAAGGAGTCATTGCAGAGACAGCCGGTGCCTTTACCTTGTATCTGACTGAATATCTGAAGATTCCGGTGAGCACGACGCATACCATTACGGGAGCCATCATCGGGGTAGGAGCCACCAAGCGGCTGTCGGCGGTCCGTTGGGGAGTTACCAAGAATCTGATGACTGCCTGGGTACTGACCATTCCGGTGAGCGGATTGCTGGCGGCGGCTGTTTATCTTGTCGTGGCTTTTTTCCTGGGGTAGATTTTAAATGTTAACAATGTTTCTTGCTTAATATTTTTGACCTCGGTAGATACTTTCTATCTTTGCAGCCTGAAACTGTAAATTGAATACACTTTGGACTGGTTGTATAGTTTGTTTGTTGAACACTCCGCTTTGCAAGCGGTTGTAGTGCTTTCGTTGATTTCCGCCATTGGATTGGGGTTGGGAAAAATACATGTTTGCGGCATTTCCCTGGGAGTGACATTTGTCTTTTTTGCCGGTATTGTTGCCGGGCATTTCGGCTTGTCCATCGACCCGCAGATGCTGAATTATGCGGAAAGTTTCGGATTGATTATTTTTGTCTATGCACTGGGCTTGCAGGTCGGTCCCGGATTTTTCAGTTCATTCCGCAGCGGGGGAGTGAAACTAAACATGCTTGCATCGGGTGTCGTATTGATAGGTACGCTGATGACGGTACTAGGCAGCTACAGTTTAGGAATCTCCCTGCCTGATATGGTGGGGATTCTTTGTGGCGCCACGACTAATACACCGGCGCTGGGAGCCGCGCAGCAGACCTTGAAACAGATGGGGCTGGAAGCCAGTACTCCGGCATTGGGATGTGCGGTGGCTTATCCGTTGGGAGTAGTGGGAGTGATCTTGGCGGTACTGGTTATCCGTAAGCTGCTGACCCGTAAAGAGGATCTGGAACTGAATGAAAAAGAGGATGCGAACAAAACTTATATTGCTGCATTCCAAGTACATAATCCCGCTATTTTTAATAAGAGTATCAAGGAAATCGGGGGACTGAATTATCCGAAATTCGTAATTTCCCGTCTGTGGAGGGACGGGAATGTGAGCATTCCCACTTCCGAAAAAGTGATCAGGGAAGGTGACCGCCTGCTGGTGGTAACCTCTGAGAAATATGCCCCTGCATTGACCGTGCTTTTCGGTGAGCAGGAACATACGGACTGGAACAAGGAGGATATAGACTGGAATGCGATAGACAGCCAGCTGATTTCACAACGCATTGTAGTGACGCGGCCGGAACTGAACGGTAAGAAGTTGGGGTCTTTGCATCTGCGCAACCATTATGGAATCAATATCAGCCGGGTGTATCGTAGCGGGGTACAACTGCTTGCCACTGCTGAGCTTACCCTGCAGTTGGGTGACCGCTTGACTGTAGTGGGAGAGGCGGCTGCCATTCAGAATGTGGAGAAGGTGTTGGGCAATGCCGTCAAGAGTCTGAAAGAGCCTAACCTTGTCGCCGTATTTATAGGTATCATTCTGGGACTGGCGTTGGGAGCCATTCCTATTTCCATTCCAGGCATCAGTGCCCCGGTGAAACTGGGACTGGCAGGCGGCCCCATCATCGTAGGAATCCTTATCGGTACGTTCGGGCCGAGAATGCACATGGTAACTTATACGACACGAAGTGCAAATCTGATGCTCCGTGCATTGGGACTCTCCCTCTATTTGGCCTGTTTGGGGCTGGATGCGGGTGCCCATTTCTTTGATACGGTATTCCGTCCGGAAGGGTTGATGTGGATAGGCGTCGGTTTTGCACTGACGGTAATCCCTGTATTGATTATGGGAATTGTGGCTTTCAAGGGGATGAAGGTGGACTTCGGGACAACGGCAGGAATGTTGTGCGGAAGTATGGCGAACCCGATGGCATTGAACTATGCCAATGATACCATTCCCGGTGATAATCCGTCTGTGGCCTACGCTACGGTTTATCCGCTATGCATGTTTTTGCGGGTAATCATAGCGCAAGTCCTGCTGATGTTCCTCATCGGCTGACAGGCCGGTTCAGTCGTAAAGCTTAAAATTGTAAATTTAAATGATATTATGGGAAATATAACTCCGGAAAGTATTGTCAATGACCTGCGTTATTTGCAATTATTGTCACGCAGTTTTCCTACTATAGCGGATGCCAGTACGGAAATCATCAATCTGGAAGCAATCTTGAATCTGCCAAAAGGTACAGAGCACTTCCTCACGGATATACACGGTGAATATGAGGCTTTCCAGCATGTCCTGAAAAATGCGTCGGGTGCCGTAAAGCGTAAAGTGAACGAGATTTTCGGGCATACCTTGCGTGAGAGTGAAAAAAAGGAGATCTGTACACTGATCTATTATCCGGAGGAGAAGTTGCAGCTGATAAAGGAACAGGAGACGGATTTGGATGACTGGTACCTGATTACCCTGAACCAGCTGGTGAAGGTCTGCCAGAATGTTTCTTCCAAATATACGCGCTCTAAAGTGCGTAAGGCGCTTCCGGCAGAATTCTCGTATATTATTCAGGAATTATTGCACGAGTCGAGCATAGAGCCCAACAAACATGCTTATATTAATGTGATTATCAGTACAATCATCTCGACCAAACGTGCTGACGATTTCATAGTCGCCATGTGTAACTTGATTCAGCGCCTGACTATCGACTCTTTGCATATCGTGGGTGATATTTATGACCGCGGACCGGGTGCGCATATTATCATGGATACGCTTTGTGACTATCATAACTTTGATATTCAGTGGGGTAACCATGATATCTTGTGGATGGGAGCTGCATCGGGCAATGATGCCTGCATAGCCAATGTCATCCGTATGTCTTTGCGGTATGCCAATCTGGCGACTTTGGAAGACGGGTATGGTATCAATCTATTGCCGCTTGCTACTTTTGCAATGGATACGTATGGAGACGATCCTTGTACGATCTTTGCGCCGAAGATGAATTTTGCGGACGGAGAATACAATGAGAAGACTTTAAGACTGATTACGCAGATGCATAAGGCGATTACCGTCATCCAGTTCAAACTGGAAGCGGAGATTATCAGCCGTCGTCCGGAGTTTGGGATGGAGGACCGCAAGCTGTTGCACAAGATCGACTTTGAACGGGGCGTATTTGTATATGAGGGGAAAGAGTATCCGTTGCGTGATACCCACTTTCCGACCGTTGATCCCGCTGCCCCGTACCGCCTCTCGGACGAGGAGCGTGAACTGGTGCACAGGATTCACACTTCTTTCATGAACAGCGAGAAACTGAAGAAGCACATGCGTTGTCTGTTCACATACGGCGGAATGTATCTGGTGTGCAACAGTAACCTGCTGTATCATGCTTCAGTGCCTTTGAATGCTGACGGTAGTTTTAAGCAGGTCCGCATCGGAAAGAAAGAATATTGGGGGCACAAGCTGTTGCAGAAAACGGACCAACTGATACGTACCGCCTATTTTGACGAAGATAACTCTGACAAGAAGCAGTTTGCGTTGGACTATGTATGGTATATGTGGTGCGGGCCGGATGCTCCTTCTTTCGACAAGGACAAGATGGCGACGTTTGAACGTTATTTCATCGCAGATAAAGCATTGCATAAAGAGACCAAGGGACATTACTATTCCCTGCGCAATGAGGCGGAGGTCTGTGACCGCATCCTCGATGAATTCGGTGTGGAGCCCGGACCTCATTCGCATATCATCAACGGGCATGTTCCGGTGAAGACCATCAAGGGAGAAAAGCCCATCAAGGCCAATGGAAAGTTGTTGGTAATTGACGGCGGTTTTTCAAAGGCCTATCAGCCGGAGACGGGAATTGCGGGCTATACCTTGGTATATCATTCACATGGCTTGCAGTTGGTGCAGCATGAACCCTTCCAGAGCCGTCAGAAAGCGATAGAGGAAGGACAGGACATCAAATCCACCACCTTTGTCATAGAATTCAATTCCCAACGTATGATGGTGAAGGATACTGACAAGGGAATGGAACTCGTGACCCAGATAGAGGATTTGAAGAAACTGTTGGTGGCGTACAGGACGGGATTCATTAAGGAGAAACAATAGGATCAGAAGAGTACCACTCCGCCTTCTATAATCATCCCTTTGTCGTAGGTCACCCCTTTGGTGTAGTAACGGCTGCCACCATATCCACCGGTAAGGAAAACGCCCAGGCGGTCCGTAAGTCTGTATTCCAGATTGACACGGGCCTGCAGGGCATACAGGCGGGCGGGGATGCCGTAGTTCTTGTTTTTGAAGGTTTCGATATGCTGGTAGCCTAAGTCGCCGCTGATGAACAGTTGCTTGTAAAGGGGCAGTTCCAGACCTGCGCGGTAGAAAAGGGCAGCCGAAAACTTGTCGCCGAAATCAAGGTAGTGGGTGCCTCCTCCCAAGATAGTGTAGAAAAGCCTGTTCTTGAAACGGGCGCCGACATTCAGTTTGGTGGCATTGCCGCCGAAAAGCATCATTTGTACTTTGGTATGGGGATTGGCGTTGACCAGTCCTAACTGGAAGCCGTCCAGACTTTTTTTATAATAGTTGAATAATCCGATCTGAATGCCTTTGGCCCGGATGGCCATGTTGACGGCAGAAAGTTGTACGCCTTTAGCCGTGCCGCCCGTTACGTTACCTAAACCGGAAATCTGGAGACCGGTCATATCGTCGGCTGTGATATTGGCAAGTCCGGCAAGCTGTACACCTTTAAGATCCTTGCCGACGACACTCAGTAATCCGGAAGAGGCAACTCCTTTGAAATTGCCGCCTGAGATATTGGCGAGACCGGCAAATTGCAGGCCGGAGGCACCGTCACCACTGACATTCAACAGGCCGCCCAGGATAACTCCCCGGCTGTTGTCTCCGTTGATGTTTGCCAGACCGGAGAACAGAACGCCTTGGGCATTGTTGCCGGTGATACCTACCAGTCCGGAAACGGATAGCCCGGTGAGGTTATTTCCGTTGATATTGCTGATACCGGCTATTTGGACGCCACGCATGCTTCCGCCCACCATGTTGGAAAGCCCTGCCGTCTGTAACCCGTTGGCATCTCTGCCTACCACCGAGCCAAGCACATTGGCTCCCAGACCATCCAGACGGTTCATGGAAGAGAATATACCGAGATTGAAGCAGGTGCTTCCTACGGTATCGGTGCGTTGGGTAGATATGTTTTTCCACAAGGAGAGATTGATGCCTATCGGACCATGGTCTGTGCGGGGAGTACGCTGTTGTTTCCGGGGAGTGTTTCCGGATGACTTCCGGACGGTGTCGTTGGGGGCACTGCTCCGGTTTTCTTGTGAAAAAGCTGCCCCTGCAAAGAACAGGGACAGTAAGAAGAGTGAAAATATCCGTTTCATATTATTTTTTGATTTCATCGGGCCAGGGAGCCGGTTGCCGGGTAGCACGCAGAATGGGACGTTGTGCATTTACTGACCGGAGATAGTTGCCTAATTTTTGGGACAGTTCGTTGACGAGTTCCGGCTTCTCCGGGGCAAGGTCATGCTGCTCGCTGATATCCGCCGGGACATTGAACAATTCACGTTTGCCGTCTCCGAAATAATATACCAGTTTCCAGTCACCGGAACGAATGGAGCAGGTAGCACCGATGCCGGGACCGGAAGGTCCCCAGCTGTGGGGATAATGCCAATATATATCCCGGTTCTTCATTTCACCTTTTCCGGTGAGCAGAGGCATGAAACTGATGCCGTCCCGTTGCTGTACGGTGGTATAGTTATCTATCCCTGCCATTTCAAGGATGGTAGGGAAAAAGTCTTCGATCATCAGATAGTGGCCGCACTTGCTGCCAGGAGTTACGA
This sequence comes from Bacteroides fluxus YIT 12057, assembly GCF_000195635.1. Lineage (GTDB taxonomy): Bacteria > Bacteroidota > Bacteroidia > Bacteroidales > Bacteroidaceae > Bacteroides > Bacteroides fluxus. The sequence goes on from NZ_GL882688.1 coordinate 65,501, forward strand.
CACCCGGCCAGCGTACAATCATAGGTTCGCGTACACCACCTTCATAGGCAGAACCTTTTCCGCTGTTGAGCGGGTAATTTTGTGTATGCAGCTGTCCGGCACGGGTATGGGCTGCCAGTCCGCCGTTGTCGGACATGAAAATGAGGATGGTATTTTGCGTGAGGTGATTCTTGTCCAGATAGTCCATGAGGTCTCCCAAGCTTTTGTCCATACCTTCGATGAGGGTAGCGTAGGCGGCTTCTACCGGTGGCAATCCCTTGTCAAGGTATTTCTGGTAAAAGCGCATGTCGGGCTGTATCGGTGTATGGATGGCATAGTGTGCCATATAGAGGAAGAAAGGCCTGTCCGTTTTCTGCGCGTTGTCCAGTGCTTTCATGGCCTCTATGGTAAGGGCTTCACTCAGGAAGGTGTCCGTACCATGATATTTCTCCAAGCCCGGGACAGCGGCCAGCGGGCTCCTGCCGTCTGCTTTATTGCCAAAGTTTTCCTTTCCGTAGTAGCTGGCGGGCGAACCGGCGGCATGTCCGGCGATATTGACTTCGAATCCCATCTTCAACGGATCGGCTCCGGGTGTGCTTTCCGCACCGAAATGTGCTTTCCCGCAGTGAATGGTATGATAACCGTTGTCTTTGAGTAACTCGGCAAGAGAGGTGACCTGTGTGGTCCGTTCCACACCCGGTTCCTGGCAGATGCCGTTGACGTTCCATTCGGGATAAATCATAATGGAGTCCGGTTGCTCATGTGTCGTATTTTTACGTAATGTCCAGCTGGTGACACGGTGCCGGGCGGCATTCATTCCGGTAAAAAGGCTGACCCGTGTGGGCGAACTGACACTGCAGGCATAGGCTTGCGTGAACATTTTGCCTTGCGCCGCCATTCGCTCCATATTGGGCGTATGATACGTGTCATTGTACTTGGTACGCTGTGTCCAGAACGGCAGGGATGTATCCTGCCATCCCATATCATCCACCAGGAACAGAATAATGTTCGGATGTTTTTCCGGAACGGATGCAGCACCGGTGGAAGGCATGCTGCAAACTTCTTCCGCCATACCGCACAACGGCAGCATGGCGGCAGATAGTAAGATTTTGCTTTTCATAAAAGGAATCACAACCTGATAATTGATTTTCTATTGCTTGTCTCATCCTTTAGCCTCTTGGTACAAGAAGCGTTTAATGGATTTTTTGGGCGTTTTTTCAAACTCTTCCGGATAGATTTTCATTTTGAGAATCTGGCTGTATGCAGGAAGTTCGGCGTTAAGGGCGATGCGGTTTTCCTCCATGACCCGTTCGATATCGTCATTATTCAAGCCATGGGCAAAAGCATCGTCGAAATCCGGATAAACCAGGCCGACCAACTTTTCGTTTTGTTGTACGATGATACTTTCAGCTACATACGGCAGGTTGTTCAATTTGTCTTCAATCTCTTCGGGATAGATATTTTGACCGCTTGGACCGAGAAGCATATTCTTGCTGCGCCCTTTAATGGTCACATTGCCTTCAGCATCCATCAAGGCCAAGTCACCGGTGCGCAGCCAACCTTCTTCATCCATAACTTCCCGTGTGGCTTCTTCATTCTTGTAATAACCCAGCATGACATTAGGGCCACGGCAGACAATTTCTCCCGGTATATTTTCCGGGTCGGGAGAGAGGATCTTTACCTCCATACGTGGAGCGGCTTTTCCGCAGGAACCTGCCTTGAAGCGTGACCAGTCCTCGTAGCAGATAATGGGGCCGCATTCCGTCATGCCGTAACCTACCGTATAGGGGAAGTCTATCATGCGCAGGAATTGTTCCACTTCCTGGTTGAAAGCGGCACCGCCTACGATTACTTCCGCGAAATTGCCACCGAAAGCATTGATTACCTGTTCGCGGACAGTCGATTTGATCTTGTCGTTGATGATGGGTACTTTCAAGAGCAGTTTCATGGTCGGCGTTTCCAGCTTGGGCAACACGTTTTTCTTGATAATCTTTTCGATGATGAGAGGAACGGCCACTACCAGATTGGGCTTTACTTCCGCAAATGCCTGGAAGATGATTTTGGGACTCGGCATACGGGTGAGGTAGTAGATGTGGCAACCTACCGCAAATTCGTACAGGAACTCGAATGCCAAGCCGTACATATGTGCCATGGGCAGCATGCACACCAGCTTGTCACCGGCCTTCAACGGCAGCACCTCGAAGGCGAAGTGGGTATTGGACCAAAGGCTGCGGTAGGGAAGCATGACACCTTTGGAGTAGCTGGTAGTACCGGAAGTATAGTTGATAACTGCCAGTTCTTCGGGCTGGTCCTGGTGGTAAGCGACATGTTCTTTACGGAAATTCTTGGGGTATTTCTTGCCGAACATTTCATTAAGGTGTTCGCGTGCATAATCCAGTTTCTCGCTGCGGGAAACGAGGATGGAAAAGTCTGTCATCAGCATGATGCCCTCCAGCAGAGGCATGGCACTTTCATTGAGGTTTTCCCAGACCTGGTCGCCCACGAAGAGAAGTTTCGCTTCAGAGTGATTGACGATGTTATGCACATTGTCCGCCTTGAATTCGTGAAGGATGGGCACGATAACCGCCCCATAGGTCAGTGTGGCGAGAAAAGTGACTCCCCAGTGGGAACTGTTGCGGCCACAGACGGCAATCTTGTCTCCTTTCTTTATTCCGCTTGCTTCAAAAATAATGTGGAGTTTTTCTATCTTGCGGGCTACGTCCTTGTATTGAAGGGTAGCTCCTTTATAATCGGTAAGGGCATCCAGATCCCAATTGTTTTTGATACTGTTTTCTATATAGGCGATAAAGCTCTGTTCCATGTTATTGCACATTTAGTTGAAAATTGTGCAAATATAAGGGTTTATATATAGAAAGCAAACTTTTGGGTGGAAAATTCTTTTGTTATAGAAGCAGGAGTGGAGGGATTATCTACATCTGCACTGTATGATAATCCCCCATTCTTAGTTCCTTATTTTTGATTCTTTCCTAAGTACCAGTTATACATTCTTTGTACTCCTTCTTCGATGTCAATCTTATGATGCCAGCCCAATGAATGCAATTTGCCGGGATCGGTCAGCTTGCGCATGGTACCGTCGGGTTTGGAAGAGTCGAAAGTGAGCTGTCCTTGATAGCCTACGGTGGTCACAATCAACTCTGCCAGCTGGCGTATGGTGATTTCCTTGCCGGTGCCGATGTTGATGTGGCAGTTGCGGATATCTTTTTCTTCAGGTCGGTAGGTGTCCTTGAAATCCACATGTTCCATTACGAAGACGCTGGCATCTGCCATTTCTTCACTCCAGAGGAACTCGCGTAACGGAGTGCCGGTACCCCAAAGTTTTACTTCTTCCCCACTGATGCCGTATTTGCCGAGGATGTCCAGAATGTCTTCCTTGCTGCTGTTTCCGTCAATTCCTTCTACCGGACGGAGATTCATGTCCTTGCGCACGGCATCCCAGTCGTTTTGCTTCAGGCAATGTGCGAGATATATTTTACGGATCATGGCGGGGAGTACATGGCTGCGTTCCAAGTCGAAATTGTCATTGGGGCCATACAGATTGGTCGGCATCACGGCAATGTAATTTGTGCCGTATTGGAGATTGAAACTCTCGCACATCTTCAGTCCGGCTATTTTGGCAATGGCGTATGGTTCATTGGTATATTCCAGCGGAGAAGTGAGCAGTGCATCCTCCTTCATCGGTTGTTCGGCATCGCGTGGGTAGATACAAGTGCTGCCCAGGAAAAGAAGTTTCTTCACGTTATGACGGAAACTTTCACCGATGACGTTCTGTTGGATTTGCAGGTTCTTGTAGATGAAGTCGGCACGGTAGATACTGTTTGCCATGATACCGCCTACAAAGGCGGCTGCAAGGAATACATATTCGGGCTGTTCTTCATCAAAGAATTTACGGACGGCTGCTCCGTCAAGCAAGTCAAGCTCTTTATGGGTCTTTCCCACAAGGTTGGTATAACCTTTTTCCTGCAGGTTTTTCCAGATGGCAGAGCCTACCAGTCCACGATGGCCTGCTACATATATTTTGGCATTCTTATCTAATGACATAATTGTTATGATTTACAATCTTGGTTTTATTTACGATTTTACGATTTACAGATTACGGTTGAAGCTGCTTTTACTGTCAGCTAGGACTGTCTGTCAATGATTGTCACATGTTCTGAGATGCAGTTTCTTCACGAATTTCATATCGTGTTCGGCCATGATGTGTACCAGTTCCTCAAAGCTGGTCTGGCGGGGATTCCATCCCAGTAATGTCTTGGCTTTGGTAGGATCGCCCAATAATTGCTCCACTTCGGCCGGCCGGAAATATTTGGGGTCAACTTCTACCAGCGTTTTGCCCGTTTTCACGTCGATGCCTTTCTCGTTGACTCCTTCGCCTTCCCAGCGAAGTCCGATTCCTACTTCCCGGAAGGCCAGTGTCGCGAATTCACGGACGGTATGCATTTCACCGGTGGCTATGACAAAGTCCTCCGGAGTATCATGCTGCAGAATCAGCCACATACACTCAACGTAATCTTTGGCATATCCCCAGTCGCGGAGGGAATCAAGATTTCCCAAATACAGTTTGTCTTGGAAGCCCTGGGCTATACGTGCGGCAGCCAAAGTTATTTTGCGGGTTACGAAAGTCTCTCCACGACGCTCGCTTTCATGGTTGAACAAGATACCGTTGACTGCGAACATTCCGTAGCTTTCGCGGTAGTTCTTGGTAATCCAGAAGCCATACTGTTTAGCTACCCCGTACGGACTGCGGGGGTAGAAAGGAGTCGTTTCTTTTTGGGGAACTTCCTGTACCTTACCGAACAGTTCGGAAGTGGATGCCTGGTAGATTTTTGTTTTCTTCTCCATGCCGAGAATGCGTACGGCTTCGAGCATGCGGAGCGTACCTACGGCATCTGTTTCAGCCGTATATTCGGGTACATCGAATGATACCTTTACATGACTTTGAGCTGCCAGGTTATATATTTCATCGGGTTGCACTTGCTGAATGATACGGATAAGGGATGATGAATCTGTCATATCACCATAGTGCAGGTTGATGAGACGGCGTTGTTTCATGTCGCGCACCCATTCGTCAAAGTAAAGGTGTTCGATACGCGCTGTATTGAAAGAAGAGGAACGGCGTAAAATACCATGTACCTCATATCCTTTCTGCAAGAGGAATTCGGCAAGGAAGGAACCGTCCTGTCCGGTAATGCCGGAGATAAGAGCTTTCTTCATTCTGATTGTTTTTTAGTTTTAGTTTTTCAGAATGCAAAACTCGTCATTTTTTGTGAAATGACAAAACTTATACAGTTATTAGTATCCGTTGATTTTCTTTCCCGTCATTTTGTCGATAATCAGTGCGATTGCTCCGTCTCCGGTCACGTTGCAGGCGGTACCGAAACTATCCATCGCGATGTAGAGCGCAATCATCAGCGCCTGTGCCGATTCATCGAATCCCAGCATGGATTGAAGGATGCCGAGGGATGCCATGATGGCACCTCCGGGAACACCGGGTGCAGCTACCATGGTGATGCCGAGCATAAAGATAAATCCTGCAAATAGGGGAAAGTCATGGGGCATTCCTTGCATTATCATCAATGCAAGGGCACACGCCACAATCTTCAGCGTGCTGCCGGACAAGTGGATGGTAGCGCAAAGCGGAATCACGAAACCGGCAATGTCCGCAGATACTCCGTTCTTTTTGGCCTGCTCCAGCGTGACCGGGATAGTGGCGGCGGAAGATTGGGTTCCCAGGGCCGTGAAGTAGGCCGGCAGCATTCTTCCCAGTAGCCTGAAAGGGTTCTTACGGACGAATAAGGCGGCAATGCAATACTGGAATACCAACAGGAAAATGTGCAGCAGGAAGATGATTCCGATTATTTTGATAAATACCGTCAATATACCGAATACTTGTCCGGAGTGGGTCATGTTGAGGAATATTCCGAATATATAAATAGGTAGCAAGGGGAGTATTACCGCACCTATCATCTTGACGATGATTTCTTGAAAGTCACGTGCCGCATTTTTCAAGGCATTGTCCTGTAGTCCTGCCAGTCCCAGCCCTAACGTGAAAGCCAGTACCAATGCAGTCATCACATTCATCAGCGGAGGGATGGCTACCGAGAAATAGGGCAGGATACCTTGTGCCTCACTTACTTCTTCCAAAGGGATTCCGGGCGTGATGAGTGAAGGGAAAATTGTGATACCGGTGAAGTAGGAGAGGAATCCGGAGAACAAAGTGGCTCCGTAAGCGATGAGTGCCGTGACCAGGAGCATCCGTCCCGCCCCTCGTCCGATGTCGGCTATGGCAACAGTCACCAATCCCACAATGATGAGCGGTATGGAAAAATTCAGGAATTCACTGAAGATACCATTGAATGTGACAAACAGGCGTACCAATGGGGCGGGGAGGAAATTTCCAAAGAGGATACCCAGGATGATGGCGATAACAATTCGTGGCAACAGGCCGACATGGAGTTTCTTCATAAATATTGAGTTTCAGGTTTGATGAAATAACTTATCGACTACAAATGTACTGTTTTATTTTCGAAATTCATACGAACAAATGCTACAAGCATTTTGTTTCAACATAAAGACAAAATTTAGTATGTATATGGAGAATTTAAATAAAACTGACATAGGACTCATCGGGCTTGCTGTCATGGGAGAGAATTTAGCGCTCAACATGGCGGATAAGGGCTGGAACGTTTCGGTTTACAACCGTACGGTTCCGGGAGTGGAAGAAGGAGTCGTGGAACGTTTCATTAACGGCCGTGCCAAAGGAAAAAGCATCCAGGGCTATACGGATATTTCAGATTTCGTATCTTCCATCAAGGCTCCCCGCAAGATCATGATGATGGTTCGCGCCGGCAGTGCGGTAGATGAACTGATGGAGCAACTTTTTCCTTATTTATCGGCAGGAGACATATTGATTGACGGAGGGAATTCCAATTATGAAGATACCAACCGTCGTGTGGCGCTGGCCGAGAAAAAGGGCTTTCGCTTTGTCGGTGCAGGTGTTTCCGGTGGGGAAGAAGGTGCATTGAATGGTGCTTCCATAATGCCTGGGGGTTCCGAGAGTGCTTGGGAAGAAATAAGACCTGTTTTGCAGAGCATTGCAGCCAAGTCTTCCGACGGTACTCCGTGTTGCGGGTGGATAGGTCCGGCGGGTTCCGGTCATTTTGTCAAGATGATACACAATGGCATCGAATATGGTGATATGCAACTCATTGCTGAAGCTTATTGGGTTATGAAGCAATTGCTCGACTTGAACAACGAACAGATGGCAGAGGTCTTTTCCCATTGGAATGAGGGCAAACTGCGAAGCTATCTGATTGAAATTACAGCCAATATCCTGCGCCATAAAGATAAGGCGGGAGGTTGTTTGATCGACAAGATTCTGGATACTGCCGGACAAAAAGGAACGGGTAAGTGGTCTGTCATCAATGCCATGGAACTGGGTATGCCGTTGGGGCTGATTGCCACGGCTGTGTTTGAACGTAGCCTCTCCGCGCAGAAAGGCTTGCGTGAAACGGCTGCCAAGCAGTTTGTCTGTCAACGTTCACAGGCTGTATATAATAAAACGGAACTGGTGAAAGATATTTATTCGGCATTGTATGCTTCCAAGTTGGTGTCCTATGCGCAAGGTTTTGCTGTATTGCAACGCGCTTCCGATGCTTTTGGATGGAAACTGGATTTGGCGTCCATTGCCCGTATGTGGCGCGGTGGATGTATCATCCGCAGTGTATTTCTGAATGACATCGCTGCTGCTTTTGAGGCGAAAGATAACCCCCGCCACCTTCTGTTGGCTCCTTATTTCAAGAAGGAGATGCAGCAGTTGCTTTCCGGGTGGAAGCATCTGGTGGCACAGTCCATGAAAGAAGAACTCCCGGTACCTGCTTTCTCTTCGGCATTAAACTATTTTTACTCCCTTGTTTCTGCCAAGTTGCCTGCAAATATGATTCAGGCACAGCGTGACTATTTCGGCGCACATACCTTTGAACGGACGGACGAGTTACGCGGACAATTCTTCCATGAGAATTGGACCGGACATGGCGGCGATACGAAGTCGGGAACTTATAATGTGTGAAGATTAAAACAGCTATCGACTATGAATAAATTTGTGATGATAATTTTTGGTGCCTCAGGGGACTTGACCAAACGCAAACTGATGCCGGCACTTTATACTTTATATAATGACCGCCGGCTTCCGGACGGATTTTCCATTTTGGGGATAGGACGTACGGATTATACGGATGCTCATTATCAGGAATATATCTTGGATGAGTTACGCAAGTATGTGTCTTCCAAGGAACAGGTGGAAGGGCCAATGAATGAATTTTGCAGCCACTTGCGTTATTTGACTCTGGATCCTGCTGAAGCAGAAGGTTATGGTGCACTGGACAAACGTTTACAGGAACTGACCGGCGAACAGAATCCGGATAATTTGCTGTATTATTTGGCTACCCCTCCTTCTCTGTACGGTGTAATTCCGCTTCATCTGAAAGCTGCACATCTGAACCGTCCCCATACACGCATCATTGTAGAAAAGCCTTTTGGCTATGATCTGGAGTCTGCACTGGAACTGAACAAGATTTATGCTTCCGTGTTTGAAGAACACCAGATTTACCGTATCGACCATTTCCTGGGTAAGGAAACGGCGCAGAATATTCTGGCTTTTCGCTTTGCCAATGGTATCTTTGAACCCTTATGGAACCGCAATTATATTGATTATGTAGAAATTACAGCGGTTGAAAATCTGGGTATCGAACAGCGTGGAGGTTTTTACGAGGGTGCCGGTGCCTTGCGTGATATGGTGCAGAACCATCTTATACAGCTTGTGGCACTGACAGCCATGGAACCGCCTGCCGTTTTCAATGCCGACAATTTCAGAAATGAAGTGGTAAAAGTGTATGAATCACTCGCGCCTCTTACGGAAGAGGATCTGAATGAACACATTGTCCGCGGACAATATACGGCTTCGGGTATTAAACCCGGTTACCGTGAAGAAAAGAATGTGGCGCTTGACTCCCGTACTGAAACTTATATTGCCATGAAAATCGGTATCAATAACTGGCGTTGGAGTGGGGTACCTTTCTATATACGTACAGGTAAACAAATGCCGACCAAGGTGACAGAGATAGTAGTCCATTTCCGGGAGACACCTCACCAGATGTTCCGTTGTGAAGGTGGGCACTGCCCGAGGGCCAACAAGCTGATCCTGCGTTTGCAACCCAACGAAGGCATTGTGCTGAAGTTTGGGATGAAAGTGCCCGGACCGGGATTTGATGTCAAACAAGTGATGATGGATTTCAGTTATGATAAACTGGGCGGATTACCTACGGGGGATGCTTATGCCCGTCTTATTGAAGACTGCATACAGGGGGATCCTACTCTCTTTACACGCAGTGATGCCGTAGAGGCTTCATGGAGATTCTTCAACCCTGTGTTGAAGTATTGGAAAGAATGCCCGGATGCTCCGTTGTATGGATATCCCGTCGGTACCTGGGGGCCGTTGGAAAGCGAAGCCATGATGCGTGAACATGGCGCGGAATGGACCAATCCATGTAAGAATTTAACGAATACGGATGAATATTGTGAGTTATGAAAAGTTATATATACAGTACTGCTACAGAAACAGCGCACGCACTGATTAAACATCTTGTCGGGATGATGGAGCGTGAGCCGGACAGAACTTTCTATTTTGCATTCAGTGGAGGCAGTACCCCTTCGCTTATGTTTGACATTTGGGCGAATGAGTATAAGGAAGTCACTCCATGGAAGCGGATGCGTATTTATTGGGTGGATGAACGTTGTGTGCCTATGGAGGATTCGGAGAGTAATTATGGAACCATGCGCCGTCTGCTCCTGGATGAGGTGGGGATGCCGGGAGAGTTTGTCTTTCCTATCTTCGGGGATTATCCGCCGGAAGCTGAAGCAAAACGTTATTCGGCACAGGTATGCCGCACTGTACCACTCTGGCGTGGCTTTCCTACTTTTGATGCCGTACTGCTTGGTGCGGGAGATGACGGCCATACGTCTTCCATTTTTCCCGGTCAGGAATACTTGCTTGCTTCCTTTCATCCCTATGAGGTGAGTGTCAATCCCTATAACGGGCAGCAACGTATCGCCATGACGGGCTGTCTTCTGTTTGCGGCAAGGAAACTTGTATTCTTTATTACCGGCAAGAATAAGGCAAACGTAGTCCGTGATATTCTTGATTCTGGTGATACGGGACCGGCGGCTTATGTAGCCCATCATGCCGAAGATGTCGAAATATTTATGGACGCCCAGGCGGAGAAAGCCAGTGGAACTATGTAGAAATTCCCATAGGAAAGAAGTTCTGCCAAGTGGAAATCAAGGCGCCAAACGTACGGTCTGCCAACTGTTGTCTGCCTGCAGAATATATTCAAAACGGTCGTGGAGCCTGCTTTCGCGTCCTTGCCAAAATTCGAATCGGAGAGGAGTGACGGCAAATCCTCCCCAGTTGTCGGGACGCTTGATGGGTTGCCCTGCCAATCGGGCCGCTTCATATATGAAAGCACGCACAATTTCCGTGCGGCTATTTATGATGTGGCTTTGTGGAGAGATTCTTGCACCGATTTTACTCTTGTAGGGCCTGCTTGCAAAATAGGTATCTGATTCTTCCGGTGGGCATTTTTCTGCTTTTCCTTCAATATGTACCTGTCTTTCCAGTTTATGCCACACAAAGGATAGGGAAACGTAAGGATTGACTGCCAGTTGCTGTCCTTTACGGCTTTCATAATTAGTGAAGAAAATCATTTTCCCGTTTTCTACTCCTTTCAGCAGTACGGTCCTTGTCGAAGGATGTCCGTCTGGTGAGACGGTGGCCAATACCATGATTCGAGCTTTCATATTTATCGGTATTGCCAGTATAACATTCGGGGGAGCGTTCTTGTTCTAACTTCTCATTCTTGGAGTTAATAGTTCTTTGCGATATAAGACAATGAGATATACCTAAAATAAAAGCACTTCCTGTCGTTCGCTTACGAAGGAAGTGCTCACACAAAAACTAAACTAGACTTAACTAAACTATTCTATTGGGGGAGTTTCACAACTCCTATCTGTTCGTTGCAAAGGTAAAAAAACATCTTTTAATATGCAATAATATTGTGTAATAAATCGACAAAATAATTAATTTTATCGACAAATAAAAGATTCATTCAGCTTCTTTTTTCCAAAAACTCTTGAAAAGATGACTTGTAACTGTCGCTGATTGGGATATAATTCTTTCCAAAAACGATTCTTCCACGGTCTATTACACGTATTTTGTCCTTTTGGACTATGTAGGAGCGATGTACGCGCATAAAACGTGAAGAGGGAAGCAAGTCTTCCATGGCTTTCATGCTCATCAGAGACAAGATAGGCTTTGCGGAGTCTTCCTCATATATTTTTATATAATCCTTTAAACCCTCTATGTATAGGATTTTCTTCAATTCTATTTGGACAAGTTTGTAGTCGCTCTTTACAAAAATGCTTTGGATTTCTTCTTTGGGCTGTTGCAGCAGTTCAAACCATTGCACGGCCTTGTTGGCGGCCTGCAGAAAATCGACGTAAGAAATCGGTTTCAATAAATAATCCAATGCATTGACCTTATAGCCATCTATGGCATATTGCCCGAAAGCTGTAGTGAAGATGATGCGTGTACCCGGTTCCACCATCTTCGAAAACTCCAGTCCGTTTAATTCGGGCATCTGTATATCGAGGAACAGCAAGTCTATCTTCTTGTCCGGTAATTCCTTCATGGCTTGGACGGCACTGGAATACTTTCCTTCTAACTTTAAAAAGGGGGTCTTGTTGACATAGCTTTCCAGAAGGTTTAATGCTAAAGGCTCATCGTCAACGATTGCACATTTCAGATTCATGGTACTGGTCGTTAAACATTGATTACTAAAATTGACTGATATTCTTTTCCATCCCGGTTCACTCCTCTTTGCCAGCTATACCGGCCGGGATAAGTCAGCTCCAGACGCTTCCGCACCTGTTCCAGTCCGATACCGCTTCCACTTTTGTCTGTCTGGCTTTTGGGGTGGTAGCTGTTGGTTATCTCACAGCGTATCTCTCCGGGACTTTCACTGAAGTGGATGCGGATGAAACTGGGTTCGGTGGGAGAAATGCCATGTTTGAAAGCATTCTCTATGAGGGAGATGAAAATAAGCGGCGCGATTTCAGTATGGCTATCCGGACGGACATCGAATTGCGTTTCTACGCTTACATTGGAAGATAGGCGTATGCGCATCAATTCGATGTAATTGCGGATAAAATCCATCTCTTTGGCGAGCGTGACGAAATTCTGCTGATTGTCGTAGAGGACATGGCGAAGCAGGCGGCTTAACTCTTGTACGGCATCTTGGGCCTTATCCGTATCGAAAGCGATAAGGGCATAAATATTATTCAGCGTATTGAGCAGAAAGTGAGGATTCAGCTGGTTGCGCAGATTCTTCAATTCGGCTTCAGTACGACTTTTTTCCGCTTCGCGGCGGGCGGCTTCGATTTGTGCCCAACGTCCGCTCATCTTGATGGCGGCACTTAATCCTATGGTCAATATCATGGAAAAGATATCACGTAGGATGAATATCCACTTGGGAGGCCCTTTATGTCTTCCGCCTTTTTCCACTGTCTCTTTGCCATAGGTGTGGAATGCATATTCCTGCCATAGGTGGGCGCCGGCGGCAATACAGATGATTAGCAGCGCATTTGCCAGCAGGTACTGCCTGATGCGTCCTTCAAACAGATAGCGGGGGATAAGGAAGAAATAATTCACATAGAACACTATGAGAAAAGAGAGTGGAATAATGCTGCCATGCCGTAGATAGTCTATCCAGGTTATTGTGAAGCCGCTGCGGCTCATCATCAGAAATGGAAAACCGAAAACGATTCCCCATCCGATGACATGTGTCAGGACTTCGATGAGGCGAGGCAGGGAGTTGGGTACTTGTTTCATTCTGCAAAGATAATTCTTTTTCACTCATTATTCATAACGTATTGCCTCAATCGGATCCAGGTCCGCTGCTTTCTTGGCAGGATACCAGCCAAAGAATACCCCGGTGACGGTACATACGGCGAAGGAGAGGAATACACTCCAAGGCTGGATGAAGATGGGCCAGTGGGCTACACTCTTTACTATCCAGCTGGCACCGCAGCCGATGACGACGCCGATCAGACCTCCGGTGATGCTGATGAGGATAGCTTCTATCAGAAACTGGCTCAGGATATCTACTCCACGGGCGCCTACGGACATGCGTAGCCCGATTTCGCGTGTACGTTCCGTGACACTGACGTACATGATGTTCATGATACCGATACCTCCGACAACGAGTGATATACCCGCAATGCAGGCAAGCAGCGTTGTCATCAGATCCGTCGTGGAGTTCAGCATGGTACTGAGTTCCTGTTGGGAACGGATGGTGAAATCGTCGTCGTCGCTCTCTTTCAGCTTATGGTTACGGCGTAATATTTCGGTGATTTCTTCGGTGGCGTTGTCCGTCATGTCTTCGCTGAGGGCGGAGGCAAAGATGCCGCTGAGGTAAGTCTGTGCCAGCAGACGTTTCATGACGGTAGAGTAGGGTGCCAGTACAACGTCGTCCTGGTCCATTCCCATAGAATTGTACCCTTTGGACTTGAGTACACCGACCACGCGGAAAGGAACCTGATTGAAACGGATAATGCGCCCGACAGGGTCTTCGCCGCCCGGAAACAGATTGTCCTGGATGGTCTTTCCGATCACACAGACTTTGGCGGAGGTCTGTATGTCGGCCTCGGTAAACATTTCACCGTTATCTATGGTCAGCTGGCGGATTTCAAGGTAATCCGTGCCGACACCGCTGACGGAAGAGGGGTAGTTGTTGTTGCCTGCGATGAGTTGTCCGCTGGAAGACACGTTGGGACTGACTGCGGAAAGAAAGTTTGTTTCATTGCGCAATGATTCATAATCGGTCAGCTTCAGCGTTTGCATGGCACTGGGATCCTGGCGGACACCACCGCGCATGTCGGCTCCCGGATGTATCATAATCATGTTGGAGCCCATTTCGGAGATTTGTGCCTGGATGCTCTTCTTGGAACCCTGTCCGATGGCAAGCATGGTGATGACCGATGCTACGCCGATGATGATGCCCAGCATGGTGAGGAATGCACGCAGCTTGTTGTTGGACAAGGCACGAAGTGCTATTTTAAAAAGATTTGTTCCGTTCATATCTATAATAATAAGGTGTATTAATCTTCCTCTTGTTTGGGCAATGCAGCCAATGCATCGGCCGCGTCCAGTATGTGGGGGTTGATGCTGTCATCTTTCACCTGTCCGTCACGCAGTACGATGTTGCGGCTGCTGTACTGGGCTATTTCCGGGTTATGGGTAACGAAAATGATGGTACGCCCCTCGGCATGCAGTTTCTGGAACAGGACCAGGATTTCGAAAGAAGTGCGTGTGTCAAGGTTGCCCGTGGCCTCGTCTGCCAGGATTACGGCAGGATTGTTGACCAAAGCGCGGGCAATGGCAACGCGCTGCATCTGTCCTCCGGACATCTGGTTGGACTTGTGTTCCAGCCGGTCACCCAGTCCGACGGCTTTCAGCGCCTCGATGGCGCGTTCCCGTCTTTCGCCGGCCGAGACGGCCGAGTTGTACATCAACGGCAGCTCTACATTCTCCACGGCGGTGGTCTTGGCGAGCAGGTTGTAGTTTTGGAAAACAAAACCGATTTTCCTGTTTCTCAGTATGGCACGCTGCGGTTTGCTCATGGTGCGTACGGAGATGCCATCCAGGAAGTATTCGCCGCTGGTGGGGGTATCGAGACAGCCGAGGGTATTCAGCAATGTTGATTTTCCCGAACCGGAAGTCCCCATGATGGTGACGAATTCACCTTCTTTGATGGTAAACGAGACGCCGCGCAGAGCGTGTACCGTTTCATCTCCCACCAGGAAGTTCCGTTTGATATTCTGAAGTTCAATGACTACTTTGTTCATGATGGTTGTTTTATCATTTACTCTTTTTCTTGTTGTTTCCCGGAGGGCCGGGCATGAAAGGGCTCTTTTCACCGCCTGCTTCCTGGGTCATTGCCGGAGAATCGTTTTCGCCGGGCATATTGCCTAAAGTTGCTTCGGTCACGACAACGGTACCTTCACTGATTCCACTGGTAATCTCCGTGCTGACGCCGTTGGAGATGCCTGTCTCTACCGGATGGGCGGTGAACGTGTTGCCTTCACGTGTCCAAAGTTTGTGTTCTCCTTCGCAATCCTTCACAAGGTCGTTTTCACCGATAAGCGGTTTCTCCGGATTGAAGCGGAGCGCGCGGGCAGGCACACAGAGCACGTCTTTCCGGTCAAGCGTATAGATGGTGACATTGGCTGTCAGGCGGGGTTTCAGTTTCAGGTCCGGATTATGGGCAGAGATAACCACTTCGTAGGTTACCACCGTGCTCGAAGAAGAGGTGCTGCTACTGCTGCTTGAGGTGGCGTCACCCAGGCGTATCTGGGTCACCACTCCTTCGAATACATCGTTGGGGTAGGCATCTACGGTAAAGGTGGCACGTTGTCCTTCTTCCACACCGCCTATGTCGGCTTCATCTACATCGGCCACTACCTGCATCTGTGTCAGGTCGGCAGCAATGGTGAACAAGGTCGGCGTCTCGAATCCGGAAGCCACAGTCTGCCCTGCTTCTACGTCGCGGCTGATGACTACGCCGTCAATGGGGGAGGTGATGGTGGCGTAGGACAAATTCCGTTCTGCCTTTGCCAGAGATGCCTGGCTGCTTTCATAGCTGCTCTTTGCTTTCTGGTAGTTATAGAGGGACTGTTCGTAGTCCGTATCGCTGATGAGTTGCTTCTCATGCAATCCCTTGTTGCGTTCGTAGTTTTTCTGCTGATATTCGTATTCGGCCTTTGCTCCGTTGTAGGCGGCACGCTGGGAGGCGAGTTCGCTTTGCAGGGTTACGCGGTCCATTTCGGCGATCAGCTGCCCTTTGGTGACTACAGAATTATAATCCACATAAATCTTGTCGATAATACCGCTGACCTGTGTACCGACTTCCACTTCGGTGACCGGTTCGATGGTCCCTGTGGCCGTTACAGATTCTGATATCTCGCCTTTGTTGACGGTTGCCGTTACATAAGTCACTTTATGTTTGGCAGATGAACCGCTAAAAAGCCACAGGCTCCCGCCGACTGCCACAGCGGCAAGCGCAGCAATCAGTATGATTTTCTTCTTATTCATGATGTATAATGTATTACGTTGATATTCTTGTTTACAGTTCTATCTTTTCTCCTTGGTAGAACTTCAGCAGCTGTGTGTTCAGTATGGCCATGTATTTGGCTTGCAAAGTTTCCTGCCTGGCATTGAGCAAGTTGCTTTTTTCCGTCAGCAGCTCCACTGTATTTTTCATGCCCAGGTTAAACTGCTCTTGTATGAGGTCATAGCTGGTCTGCGTGCTTTTTAGCTTTTCCACTGCTGCCGCATAACGCTGCTGGGCGCTATTGGCATCAAGCCAGAGGCTTTCAATGGTCTTGTAGAGAGTCTTTTGTTCATCCAACAGGTTTAGCTCACTGGTCTGTTTCTGCAGCTTGGCCTTTTGCACGGCACTCTTCGTCTGCCTGTTGTTGAAGATGGGGACACTGATGCTGAATCCGAGGGAATTGTTCCAATTGCTTTTGACCTGCTCGCCAAAGGTGAAGTCATTTCCGTTGGCATGGTTTGTTCCGATGCCTGCAGTCAGGCTCAGCGTGGGCATATAGCCGGCCCGGGCTATCTTGATATCCAGGTCCGCTGCCTGTACGTCCAGTTTGCCGGCTTCTATTTCGGGACGCAGGCTGAGGGCTGCACGGTAAACATCCAGTTTGGCGGGGAGTGGTGCCAGTACATTCTCGTTGTCAAGGGAAGGGAGGTAGAGGTTCATCTCTTCTTCACCGTCCAGTTCGAGCAACTGTTTCAACTGGAGCTTGTAGTCCTGCAGGGTGGCCTGTGCCGTCACCAACTGATATTTGTCCGTGCTGACTTGTGCTTCCAGCTGTGCCAGGTCGCTTTTGGCGATGCTTCCTGCATCGAACAAGGCACGGGCACGCTCACATTCGGCCTGGCTTACCTCAAGGGTCGATTCGTTCACTTTTACGGTTTCGGCGGCATAGAGTATCTGTACGTAAGTTTGTGCGATGCTCTCTTCGATGCTGTTTTCACTTTGCGATATGTTTAGTTCGGCAATCCGGTTGTTGAGGCGCTGTTGCTTCAAGGTGTTGAGGCGTTTGCCGCCGTTGTACAGGGTCCAGTTGGCATCAATGCCATAGCTGCCGTTGTAGCTTGTCTTGCTCTGGCTGCTGGTGATGTTGTCCCCGTCAATGATGGTGTTCGTCTCGCTGTTGGGACGGTTTACGACACGCTGGCTCACACTTGCCGAGAGACTGGGGAAGAGCGCCGCTTTGGCAGTCTTTACATCCACCCCGGCACTTTCTGCGCTGAGGCGGTTTTTGCGGAGGGTGATATTCTGCTGCAGGGCATAGTCGATGCAGGCCTGCAGATCCCATTGTACCGGCAGGCTGCCGGGTTGCTGCGTGATGCTGTCATTCTGAGCGGCCAATCGCATGCATCCTGCCAGGCAGAGTGTTATCACTGTCAATCTTTTTACGTTCGTCATATCTTCGGTATTCTATTGTTTTACATGGGCAAATATAGAGGCTCCGGGGTTTATCGGCAAAAATGATAGACGTTGGTGTTCTTTTCGTCGTCCAACTACTTTTTTGTACCGACAGTTGGGGCGGCCCGTATTTTTTTGTGCCACCTGGTTGGCACAACTGTGCCTTAGGCGTGGCACGCTTGTGCCAACCCGGTGGCACAAAAAATACGGGCAGTCATCCCCTAAAAGAGTGGGGTAAATTACCCTTGCCTCTAACTTTTTTGCTTTTTGTTTGTTATTTATATAAAAGTATTTTATATTTGTAATGATTATAAATTTGACCTTATGAAGCAAACTGTGATCAGCATTTGGCGATTTTATTTGGAGGGGTTTCGAAGCATGACCTTGGGACGTACCTTGTGGCTTATTATATTGATAAAGCTTTTTATCATGTTTTTTATTCTTCGCCTCTTCTTTTTTCCGAATTATCTGAATACTCCTGCCGTAGGAGCCGATAAGGACGATTATGTCAGCCGTGAACTCATTATCCGCGCTGCCGATGAATGAACCTCGATGAAAGATTGAATATTAATGCTTAATACTTACTCTCATGCTTGAAAACATTGACACTTCTCTGATTGACTGGTCGAGAGCTCAATTTGCCTTGACAGCCATTTATCACTGGATTTTTGTGCCGCTTACACTGGGTCTGGCGGTTATTATGGGCATCATGGAAACGGTGTATTACCGTACGGGTGACGAGTTTTGGAAACATACAGCCAAGTTCTGGATGAAATTGTTCGGTATCAATTTTGCCGTGGGAGTGGCTACGGGGTTGATATTGGAGTTTGAGTTCGGGACGAACTGGAGCAATTACAGCTGGTTTGTGGGCGACATTTTCGGTGCGCCGCTTGCCATAGAGGGTATCTTGGCTTTCTTTATGGAAGCAACTTTCATTGCCGTCATGTTCTTCGGTTGGGAGAAGGTGAGCAAGCGCTTCCACCTTACGGCAACCTGGCTCACGGGGCTGGGTGCCACCATCTCTGCCTGGTGGATTCTGGTGGCCAATGCCTGGATGCAGAATCCGGTAGGTATGGAATTCAATCCTGATACGGCACGCAATGAGATGGTGGATTTCTGGGCTGTGGCTACTTCACCGATGGCCGTCAACAAGTTTTTCCATAGTGTATTGTCCGGTTGGGTGCTGGCCGCCGTATTTGTGGTGGGTGTCAGCTGCTGGTATCTGCTGAAGAAGCGCGACAAGAAGTTTGCCTTGGCAAGCGTGAAGGTTGCGGCATGGGTAGGGCTGTGTGCCGCAGTGTTCTCCGCATGGACAGGCGACGGTTCCGGTTACCAGGTGGCGCAGAAGCAACCTATGAAACTGGCTGCCATGGAAGGGTATTACGAGGGGCGGCAGGGTGCCGGGCTGGTAGCTTTCGGTATCTTGAATCCCGACAAGAAGACGGCTGATGACGGCGAGAATCCGTTCCTCATGCGTATCGAGATTCCCAAGATGCTGTCACTGCTTGCCGAGCGCAGGATGGATGCGTTTGTTCCGGGCATCAATGACTTGCTGAAAGGCGGCTATACATTGGAAGATGGCACGAAGGCGCTTTCCGCGGAAGAAAAAATAGAAAAGGGGAAGAAGGCTATCGGTGCTTTCTCCGCATACCGCACCGCCCGTGCGGCCGGCAATGATGCCGAGGCTGAAGTGGCTGCCAAGGTGTTGAAAGAAAATGTGGCTTATTTTGGTTATGGCTATATTAAAGATGTGAACGAGTTGGTGCCCAATGTGCCTTTGACGTTCTATATGTTCCGTGTCATGGTGATTTTGGGCGGGTATTTTATCCTTTTCTTCATTCTGGTGTTGTTCCTGTCTTACAAGAAAGACCTGGCGGGGATGCGCTGGATGCATTGGATTGCCTTGTGGACTATTCCGCTGGGATATCTTGCCGGACAGGCCGGTTGGGTGGTGGCGGAATGCGGGCGTCAGCCGTGGGCCATCCAGGATATGCTGCCTACCAGTGCCGCCATCTCCAAACTGGATGTAAGTTCCGTGCAGACTACGTTCTTTATCTTCCTGGTGCTCTTTACTGTCATGCTGATTGCTGAGGTGGGAATCATGCTGAAGGCAATACGCAAGGGGCCAAGTACCGCTTCCGGCCATTCTCCGGAAGGGAAGTGAGGATTCCTTGCATCTTCAAAGTTCATTCAATACTAACCATATCCCCACTTCCCGAACTTCCCTCTCTTTCGAAGAGGGAGACCGGGGGTGAGGCTTAACTAATAACATTATGTATTCATTTCTTCAACAATATTGGTGGTTTGTAGTTTCCTTATTGGGGGCTCTCTTGGTATTCCTGTTGTTTGTACAGGGAGGTAATTCACTTTTGTTCTGTCTGGGCAAGACGGAGGAACAACGTAAGATGATGATAAATTCTACGGGACGCAAGTGGGAGTTTACGTTTACGACACTCGTCACGTTCGGCGGAGCATTCTTTGCTTCGTTCCCGCTGTTCTATAGTACCAGTTTCGGCGGGGCATACTGGTTATGGATGATTATCCTGTTCAGTTTTGTGCTGCAGGCGGTCAGTTACGAGTTCCAGTCGAAGGCCGGGAACCTGTTGGGTAAAACTACTTACCGCGCTTTCCTGGTAATCAACGGTGTGGTAGGCCCGGTACTGTTGGGCGGCGCTGTGGCTACCTTCTTCACGGGATCGGAGTTCTATATCAATAAAGGAAACATTGCAGATACGATGATGCCGGTCATCAGCCGGTGGGCAAACGGTTGGCATGGCTTGGATGCGCTGCTCAATCCCTGGAATGTGGTATTGGGCCTGGCGGTATTCTTCCTGGCACGTATTCTGGGCTCGCTCTATTTTATCAATAACATTGCCGACAGAGATTTGGTAGCCCGTTGCCGCCGTTCATTATGGGGAAACACGGGACTGTTCCTTGTTTTCTTCCTGTCATTTGTCATCCGTACATTGGTGGCCGACGGATATGCGGTGAATCCCGAAACCGGTGAGGTCTTTATGGAACCCTATAAGTATCTGACGAATTTCATAGAGATGCCGGTAGTGCTGGCGGTATTCCTGGCGGGGGTAGTGGCGGTGCTTTGGGGAATAATCCGTACCTTGTGGAAGCCTGCATTTGATAAAGGTATCTGGTTTGCAGGGGCGGGTACGGTGCTCACGGTCCTTGCCCTGCTGCTTGTTGCCGGCTATAACAATACAGCTTATTATCCTTCGACCAGCGACTTGCAGAGTTCGTTGACACTGGCAAACAGTTGTTCAAGCCTGTTCACCTTGAAAGTGATGGCTTATGTTTCCATCTTGGTTCCTTTCGTCTTGGCTTATATCTTCTACGCGTGGCGCAGCATTGACAACCGGAAGATTGATGCCAGGGAGATGAAAGAAGGAGGGCATGCTTATTAGTCCCGGTGTTATTTTCCCTTCTTCTTTTTCTTTGCGGATTTATCCGCTGCTTTCTACAAAGGGTATCCACGTGTGATGCCATGCGGGACTCTCTCCCTTGAACAGCTGCTGTACACTGCGGATAACCATCAGCAGAGTGATATAGATTGGTACGATGTGTTGTGTGTCCTCACCTTTCTCCTCTCTCCGGAAGAGTGGGGGGAGAAAGATGAGGCTTTTGATTGTCATTTTCCGGCTTCTGCATTTTTGATCATCTGCTCGCTGGCATACATATAAATTTCTACGCGCCGGTTCTGATCTGCCGACAGGTTGTCATCATATTCCGTATATCCCACACCTTCTACCTTTTTGAATTGTGCAGGAGAGACGCCACAGTCCTGCAAGTAGTTCTCTACAGAATAAGCACGATTCTTTGAAACTTTCATGTTGGCTTCATAAGTGCCTACCTTGTCGGTGTGTCCGATGATGGCAATATCCGTAGTAGGGTCCTCTTTCAGAATCTGTGCAAGCTCACGCAGGGAAGACTTGGCTTCATTGCTGAGAGCAGAAGAATTGAATGCAAATAGGATACCTGCCGCAAAGGACACTTTCACGGCGGGCAGGCCATTGTTGTCGGTAACCTGCTCTACCTGTGCTCCTTCAATCTTGGCGGCTTCGGCGGCTTTCTTGTCCATCTTATGACCGATGGCTACACCTGCACCCGTACCGACGGCTGCGCCGACTGCCGCACCGATGGCTGCTCCTTTTCCTTTGCCGATAAGGCCGCCGATGATAGCTCCCGCCGCTGCGCCCGATCCACCGCCTATCACTCCACCTTTAGTGGTATTGTTCATTGTGCTGCAACTGCCCAGCAGTAAAGCGCTGCATAACAGCAACGCTGTAAATTTCATTTTCTTCATATTTTTACCTATTAGTTGGTTTAACTTAATATCTTGCAAATTTATGTATATAATAACACCGTTATCCTCCATAAAGTTTTTCATTGTACTTTTTTTAGAGAATTTTCCTTTTGATAATCAGAAACCAGGTGGTAAGGATGATTCCTTTGGCAACCGTCGTTCCGCAAACCGCCCACCAGATGGCGTCCACTCCCATGCCCATGTGTACCAGGAACAGCGCTGCCGGAATACGCATATAGTTGCATCCGATACTGACAACGGCGGGAGGCACCGTGCGCCCTAAACCGTAGAATACTCCCTGCATCGTGATTTCCAGCATCATGAACACCTGTGAATAGCCGTCTATGCGCAAATAGTCGCCACCCACACGATAGGCTTCCGCTTCGGGCACGAAGACGGAGAATATTTCACTGCCATAGAAGATGAATGCCAGTGTGCAGATTGTCCCGAATACACCCGTCATCCACATGGTGGTGCGCCATGCCTGCTTTACGCGTGATGTCCGCCCTGCGGCATAGTTCTGTGCGATGAATGTGCTCAGTGCGGTCGAGAAGCCTTGTGAGGTATTCCAGGTGATGGCTTCTATTTGCCCGCCGGTAGTGAAAGCCATCAGTCCGATATGTCCGCCCTGTTCCGAGGCAGTCCGTGAGAGGAACATGTTGACGAAAGCAAACAGCGTGTTCAGCGTGGCTACGGGCAAACCCAATTTGAAGATGCGTCTTGTGTATCTCTTCTTCAAGCGGGTGAGGAAGGGGAAACCGCCGAACAGGTCGTCCCTGCGGCGTAATTGATAGACGAAGATTCCGAATACCGTCGCTTCGGACAGCCATGTGGCAAGTGCGGCCCCCACTGTTCCCCAGCCAAAGCCGAAGATAAAGAGGGGATCCAGAATGATGTTCATGACCAGTCCCGTTCCACTGATGTAAAACGGGGTTTTGCTGCGCCCTGCTGCATTGTAGATGCCGGTGAAGGCAGCGGACAGGAACACGAAAGGCAAGCCTGTTGACACAATGCGCAGATAGGTGACCGCATGGGCCGTGATGTCTGCTTTCAATTCGAAGATACGCAGGATGGGGTGGGCAAACAGGAATAATACGGCTCCCCAGCAGACGGCTATGATAAGAGCGATTGTGATGTTATGGGAAGCAAAGCTGCGTGCGTCTTCCTCGCTCCTTGCCCCGATAGACTGTCCTACGCTGACTTCGGCCCCGACCTTGTTGAGAAGGGCGATGGAGCCCGACATCCATGTCAGGATACCTACCGCCCCTACGGCTGCCACCGCTTCGCTGCCCAGCCTTCCTACCCATGCCATATCCGTGAGGCTGTATGCCATCTGGATAAACGAAGTAGCCATAATAGGCATCGCCAGGTTGAACAGCTGGCGGTTGATGGGGCCTTGAGTCAGATTCTTTGTTCCCTGCATCACTAACCGGCAATCGTTCTTAGAACAATGTGTTTGTCTCCTCCACTAATTTTCCGCCTTGCCATACAGCGCGGATGTTGAGGTCCTTGTCCATGATCAGTACATCCGCATCTTTCTCTTTCTGGAGAGAGCCTTTGCGGTCAAACACTCCCATGATACGGGCAGGGGTTTCAGAGGCCATCCGCAGGGCGTCTCCCAAAGAAACGCCGGCTTTTACCATGGTGCGGATCAGCATGTCGGTAGTGGCGATGCTGCCTGCCAGGGCTGAACGGTCGGCAAGTTTGCACACGCCGTCTTCGATGATGATGCGCGGGTCCTTGATTTCCTTGCTTTCACAGGCGGCATAGGAGAGGGCATCGGTCACTAGGCAGGTATGTTCTACGCCTTTCAGCGTGTAGGCAAGCCGGAGGATGGTAGAGGGCAGGTGGATACCGTCGGCAATGAGTTCGATGGTCATCCCGTCTGTCAGATAGACACTTTCTACGGTTCCCTCATATTTGTATTCACGGCGCTTATGGAAGCCGGGCATGGCATTGTAGAAGTGTGCCGCATGGGTGAATCCTGCTTCGTAGGCTTCCCTGATGCCGTCATATTCGGCTTCGGTATGGGAAGCGGCAACGAGAATGCCCTTGTCGTGCAGGTAGCGTGCAAAGTCCAGGGCTCCCGGCAGTTCGGGAGAGGCATCCCAACGGCGGATGCACCGGGTGCTTTCTGCAAGTTCCTTGTATTCATTCTCGTCGATTTCCTTCACTTGTCCGGCAAATTGTTCTCCCGCCATTTTGGGATTGAGGTAAGGGCCTTCTATGTGCAGTCCCAGTATGGGGCTTTCGGGTTCTTCCATCAGTTGTTCGCAGATTTTCGCCGCCTGGTGCAGCTTGCTGAAAGGAGAAGAGGAGAGGGTAGGGAAAATACTTGTGGCCCCGTGGCGCAAGTGTGCGTTGACGGCACCACGGAAAGCCTCCTCGGTACATTCCGTAAAGTCGTGCCCGCCACCGCCATGCGCGTGCATGCACACGAATCCCGGAACGATGTACATGCCTTTGGCATCAATCATCCGGGCACCGATCAGTGCGAGGTCACAGTTTGTTACTTCAAGGATTTTTCCGTCCCGCATCAGGACGGAACCTTCATTCAGCCAGCCTTGCGGGGTGAATATACGTCCGTTTATAATCTGAGTCAGCATTTTGAGATTTATGATTTTAGATTTATGAATTAGGTTGTTCTTTTTCTTCTTCTCCGGCGATGGCGCTGTTGCTGTTTGTATTTCCGGATTTTGGCATATACCAGCCAGACAAACAATACACCGAATACGGAGAATATCAATAATACGATTCCTGTATTGAGATTGTCGCCTTTCACACGGCTCCACATTTCGAGGACCAGTTCGGTACGGTCGCCGAAGTCGCGTATCATGGCGCAACGTTGCACGACCTTCTTGTCGGGATACTGGACGGGGTTGATCTGTATGCTGTCAGCTCCCGGACCGAAGAAATAGCTCAGGTCGGAGAATTGCTCTAGGGTCGTGTCGGTCTTCGCTTCCAGGATTTCGGGCGTTGCCACGGCACTGACATAACCGATGGCATCCATGTTGC
Source organism: Bacteroides fluxus YIT 12057 (assembly GCF_000195635.1). GTDB lineage: Bacteria > Bacteroidota > Bacteroidia > Bacteroidales > Bacteroidaceae > Bacteroides > Bacteroides fluxus. The sequence goes on from NZ_GL882688.1 coordinate 90,443, forward strand.
GCATGGCTATTCCGGGTTGGCAGAGGTAGTTGATGAAGTAGCTTGCCGCCTTTACGTTCCTTGAATATTTAGGGATGACCCAACCGTCGTACCAGATGTTGCTGCCTTCTTGCGGAACCTCGTAATCCAAGTCTACCCCTACGGCGGCGGCTTCTTCGATGGCCCAGACAGCGTCACCGCTCCACGTCAGGTTGAGCCAGGTTTTATTTTTGGTCATCATCTCCTTGCCGAAGTCGGCTTCCCAGCCGGAGATGTTGGGCTTCATGGCTTTCAGATACTTTTCTGCGAGGTCAATCGCCTTGGAAGAGTTGTTATTCATCAGTTGTTCCACGGTGACGGTGCCGTCTGCCAGTTGCTTGGCGTGGGCGTAGATAATGGCAGTGCCGTAAGCGTCGCGATAACTGTCCTTCATCAGGATTTTACCTTTATTCTTGGAATTCCAGAGGCAATGCCAGCTGCCGGCTTCTTCCTTGCTGATGAAATTCTTGTTGTAGAGTATGCCGGCGGTTCCCCACATATACGGTACGGCATAATCTGTGGTGACACGTCCCGGCTGGCTGGTTTTGTTCAGTTCTTTCTGGATGTAGGGAGAGACATTGGGCAGATAATCCGGAGTCTTCCCGAAATTACGGTCAATCGGAAGGAGCAGATCCTTCTTCAGCATACGCTCGATGATATATTCCGACGGGCATACGACATCGAAATCTTCGTGTCCGCGTTCAATCTTGGTAAGCATGATTTCATTGATGTCGAACACCTGGTAGATGATACGGATCTCTTCTCCCGTCTGCTGCTTGTACCAGGCAGGAAACTCGGCAAGGACATCTTCGTCGATGTAGTCTGCCCAGTTGTATATCTTCAATATGCGGCTGCGTTTTTCGTTGGAATGCTCGCAGGAGGCGAACATTGCGATGCAGCACAGTAGAATCAGTAGGTTCGTTAGTCTTTTCATTCCTTTTATTCTTTTTTCGACTTTTCGGCACGTTTGTTGATGACAATCAGCAGTACCAGTACGGTAACGAAAATGAGGGTTGACAACGGGCGTAGCTCCGGTGTCAGGCCGCCTTTGCGTGCATCGGCGTAGATGTAGGTGGAGAGAGTTTCAAGCCCTTCGTTTCCGATGGTGAAGATGGTTACTGCAAAATCGTCGATGGAGAGAGTGAAGGCAAGGATAAACCCGCTTATCATTCCCGGCAGTATCTCCGGCATAATGACTTTGCGCAATGCCTGGAACGGGGTCGCTCCCAAATCGAGGGCAGCCTCATATACATTCTGGTTCATCTTCTTCAGCCGTGGCATGACGCTGAGAACCACGTAGGGGGTACAGAAGGAGATATGCGCCAGTACCACCGTCGTAAAGCCCTGCGATATGCCGAAACTGACAAAAAGCAGAAACAGCGATACACCCGTGATGATATCTGCGTTCATCATCGGAATGGCATTGGCGAAGTTCATCACTTGCCGGGTGCGCTGCCGGAGGTTGAAGATGCCGATGGCTGCAAAGCTGCCCAGGAGGGTACTGGCGGTGGCGGCAATCAGTGCGATGACAAAGGTGTTTCCTATCGCACTCATCAGCGAGTGGTGCATGCCGCCCGTGAAGAGTGAGCTGTACAGTTTGGTAGAGAATCCCGTCCAGTTGCCCAGTACCTTGGCTTCGGTAAACGAGAATATCATGATAATCAAGATAGGCGAATAGAGCAGCGCCAGCAGCAGCCACAAATAGCCTTTGGCAAGAATACGTGTCATCATATCACACCTCCGCTTTCATTGGATGCGCCGTCTTCTTCGTTGGTAAAGAGGATGGTGATGCCTATCAGCAACAGCATGATGAGCGAGAGGGCGGCTCCGTAGTTCCACATTCCGTTATAAATATTCTCCTGTACCGTGGTTCCGAACAGTTTGATGTTGTTCATCGTCAGCAGTTCGGCAATGGCGAAGGTAGATACCGTGGGCATGAAAACCATCACGATACCGCTCATGATGCCCGGCATGGAGAGGGGAAGGATTACTTTCCCGAATACCTTCACAGGGGAGGCTCCGAGGTCCTGTGCAGCTTCTATCAGATTGTGATCCATCTTCTGCAGGGTGTTGTATATGGGGTAAATCATGAAAGGCAGGAAGTTATAGACCATGCCGAATACCAATGCGCCTTCGCCCAGCGGCAGGTTCAGAAAATCAAACAAAGCCACGGTGGCAAGGGTTCGTATGAGGATATTCACCCACATGGGCAGGATGAAGAGCACCACCATGGTGCGGGAGGTATTGAATTGCTTCTGGCTGAGGATGTAGGCAGCCGGATAGCCCAACAGCAGACAGGCCAGGGTCGTGATTACGGCGATTCCGATGGAATAGACAAATGTGTTCAGCGCTTCGGGGTGCATCATGAATTTGCGGAAGTTGGCAAGGGTGAAAGCACCTTCGGCATCCGTAAAGGCATACAGCACGATGAGCAGCAGCGGCACTATTACAAATACAAGCAGAAACAGCGCATAGGGTACCGTCCAGTTACGCCGGCGCATGAAGAATGAAGCGGGAGAATATTTTGATGACATGAGTCATATTTATTACTTATAGTGAATATTAAAAATGTCTCTTTACTATCTTTCAAGGAAAAGCAGTAGTTCCTTTACTCTGCTGATTTCTCTCCTTGCCTTAGGAGAGAGGCCGGGGCTTTACCCGTATGTTTTCCGGTGCGATGGTGATGCCCACGCGGTCACCGTCGTCCCACACGTCATTGGTATCGACGAAGATATCCTCGTCCCAGTCGGTAAACACCGTAAGGTGGTAATGGTTTCCCTTGTAAAGAATGAATTTCACTTCACCCGTCAGTCGTCCGTCCTCTTCATTGTCTTCGAGAATGACGTTCTGGAAGTCGATTTCCACAAGAACGGGACTTTCGGGGGCGATGTCCGTCACTTCCCTGCATTCGAAGCTGCAGCCCAGGAATTCCACGTGGGTGGAGTCTGTCAACTTGCCCTCGAAGGTATTGCAGGTACGCTCTTTCTTCATGACGTGGATGTCGAAAGGCTTTACCAGCAGGCCGACTTCGCGTCCGGCTTCAAAGCTGTGGTAGTCCTGCACCATGAGTTCGTAGCCCTCATGCGTCTGTACCAGCATTTCGTAATGCACGCCCTTGAAAATGCAGCTGGTGACGGTACCTGTCAGTTGGGCGGCATCGGAAATGTCGAAGATATAAATGTCTTCCGGACGGATGACGACATCCACTTGTGTCTGTTCGCCGAAACCTTCATCGACACACTCAAAGTCGTGTCCGCAGAAAGTGACGGACTTGTCTTTGATCATGACACCGTTCAGAATGTTGCTTTCACCGATGAAGTCGGCCACAAAGGAGTTGATAGGCTCGTTGTAAATATCGGTAGGCACCCCCGTCTGTTGTATCTTCCCCTCACTCATCACGACGATGGTGTCACTCAGGGTCAGCGCTTCTTCCTGGTCGTGGGTCACGTAAATGAAGGTGATGCCCAGTTTCTGGTGCATTTCCTTCAATTCCATCTGCATGTCCTTGCGCATCTTCAGGTCCAGTGCGGCAAGCGGTTCGTCGAGCAGCAGCACTTCCGGTTCGTTGACAATGGCACGGGCAATGGCTACACGCTGTTGCTGTCCGCCGGAGAGTGAATCTACGTCACGGTCCTCGTAGTCGGTCATGCCTACCATGCGGAGTGCCTGTTTCACTTTCTTCCCGATAGTGGCTGCGGGCATCTTTTTCAGCTTCAGGCCAAAGGCTATGTTGTTGAATACGTTGAGGTGGGGGAAAAGGGCGTACTTCTGGAATACGGTATTCACCGGCCGTTTGTGCGGCGGTGTCTGGGTGATGTCCTTTCCGGCAATGGTGATTACTCCTTCCGATGCTGTCTGGAAACCTGCTATGAGGCGCAGCAAGGTTGTCTTTCCACAACCGGACGGTCCCAATATTGTAACAAACTCGCCCTTACGGACAGACAAGTTTACATCATTCAGCACGGCTTTGTCGCCAAAAAATTTTGATACATGTTCCACACCGATGATGCAGTCGGACTTTTGCATAAGCGTTTCTAAAGTTTATCTAAACAGATTAAACAAATCTCAAGCTTTAAAAAAAGCGGAGGCAAAGGTACATAAATTCTTGTACTTTTTCTTTTGTTTGCCCAAAAAGAAGAGGAGTCCGAAAAGAAAAAGTCCCGGAAATGCAGCCTTGATGCAAAAGAAAAGTATTTTTGTACTCTGATATGGATTTAGAACTTAAAAATAGCAAGATGGAAAAGAAAATTGTACTTATCACCGGAGCCTCTTCAGGAATAGGCGAAGGTTGTGCGCGTAAATTTGCCATGAACGGTTACCGCCTTATTCTTAACGGGCGTAATGTGGAGAAACTGGTTGCCGTGAAACAGGAACTGGAAGAGAAATACCATGCCGATGTTTTCCTGCTGCCTTTTGATGTACGCGACCGTCAGGCTGCCCGGATGGCTCTTGACTCGTTGCCTGCCGGATGGAAGGAAATCGATATATTGATAAACAATGCCGGACTTGTTATCGGCGTTGACAAGGAGCACGAAGGCAATCTTGACGAATGGGATGTAGTGATTGACACGGATGTGAAGGCATTGCTTGCCATGACTCGTTTTGTGGTTCCCGGCATGGTAGAGCGCGGGCGCGGCCATGTCATCAATATGGGTTCCATTGCCGGTGATTACGCCTATCCGGGAGGAAGCGTGTATTGCGCTTGCAAGGCTGCCGTCAAGGCGCTTTCAGACGGACTGCGCATCGACTTGGTAGATACCCCTGTACGTGTGACGAACATCAAGCCGGGACTGGTGGAGACCAACTTTTCTGTGGTGCGTTTCCGGGGTGACAAGGAGGCTGCGGATAATGTATATAAAGGAATTCGCCCGCTGGACGGTGACGATATTGCCGAAGTGGTTTATTTTGCCGCTGCCGTGCCCGGACATATCCAGATAGCCGAAGTGTTGGTGATGCCTACGAATCAAGCTACGGGGACCATCACCTACAAGCAGAAATAAGACGCTCTGTTTATCTTGAAGAAATGAAGGGAAATCCTTCAGCGTCGTAAAGGTGAGGTTGAACAACGTAAAGGTGAACTTTGAAACCATTGTACCATAAGCTTTTCTTTCATTTCTATTGGGCGGAAGTTGTTCATTTGAATAACATTACATATAGCTTTATTACTGAATCGGGGATTTGGGTATAAATATCCGTAAATCATATACAAGCCGACTTGTTCAATCGCAGTAAATTTGCAATCAGAAAAAGAACCATGAAATAGAACGGCTATGAACAGGATTTTTTTAATTTCAGTATTCAGTATTTTAACATTCAATGTTATGGCACAGGAAAAGATTGTACAGACGGCAGGGCGCACCCAACTCGGTGAGTTTGCCCCCAAATTCGCGGAACTCAACGATGATGTCCTTTTTGGCGAGGTGTGGAGCCGCACCGACAAGCTCGGCCTGCGTGACCGCAGTTTAGTAACGGTTACCTCCCTTATCAGTCAGGGGATTACGGACAATTCGCTCGTGTTTCACCTCCAGTCGGCAAAGAAGAACGGTATTACCCGTACCGAAATCGCCGAAATCATTACCCATATCGGTTTCTACGCGGGTTGGCCGAAGGCTTGGGCGGCGTTCAACCTCGCCAAAGGCGTATGGGCAGAGGACGCCACCGGTGAAGATGCCAAAGCCACGTTCCAGCGTGAGATGCTTTTTCCCATTGGAGAACCGAACACTGCATACGCGGAGTACTTCATCGGTAACAGCTATCTTGCTCCCGTATCGCGCGAGCAGGTTTCCGTCTCTAACGTCACTTTCGAGCCTCGCTGCCGTAACAACTGGCATATACACCGCGCTACTAAAGGCGGCGGACAGATGCTTATCGGTGTTGCCGGTCGTGGGTGGTATCAGGAAGAAGGCAAGCCGGCAGTGGAGATTCTGCCCGGTACGGTCATCCATATTCCGGCTAACGTGAAGCACTGGCATGGCGCCGCTTCTGATGGTTGGTTTGCCCATCTTGCTTTTGAGGTTCCCGGTGAGAATACTTCTAATGAGTGGCTGGAACCGGTGACGGATGAAGAATACGATAAACTTGAATAATATCGTCCATACTCCCGTAATTCAAGCAATTGCGGGAGTTTTTTATCCGGCTTCCTCCTTTGTGCGTATGGCTTTATAGGATTCCAGTTCCTTCCTGCTTCGGCTTGAAGTAACCAGATAGACACCGCCGAAAATAAAGATAACTGCCATCCCCTTGATAAAATTGAAAGAGTCCATCCCCCAGCAGACAGCAACAATGCAGGCTACAAGCGGCTGGATATAGTTGTACATGCCTGCTACGGTCGGGCGGAGGTTTTTCTGTCCGACCACGATCAGCATATAGCTGAGGAAGGTAGCTCCCACAACAATAAAGGACAAGCCGCCCAGTTCGGGAAGATGCAGGCCGCTCCAGTCCGTATGCATCAGGCTATCGGCGGAAAATGGCAGGATGCATATGAAAGCATAGGTGAACATCCACTTCATAATAGTCACCAGCGAATATTTGTTCACAAAATCCTTATACAATACAATGTAAAGGGCATAGCAGAACTGCGCCAGCAACACCAGCAAATCACCCCATATCATTGTGCCGCCTGTAGTTGCCGATGTTTCCTGCCCGTTCTGTCCGTTTCCAAGTATCAGTAACAGCGCACCGCTTGCTCCGGCTGCAATGCCCAGCACTTTCTTGCCGGTAATGGGCTCTTTCAGTATCAATGCTGCCAGTACCATGGCCCATAGAGGCATACTGGTAGTAATGATGGAGGCATCACCGGGTGAACTTAGACTGACACCGAATATGAAACACCCTTGATTGAATACGATACCTAAAAGGGCGGCAACAAACAGGCTTGCCAAGTCCTTATGGCTGACATGCTCCGGTTTTTGAAAAAAAGAAGTTATCCAGAAGAGAATCATTGCGCCCCCGATACGTAAATCTGTTACGACAAGAGGCGTGACTGTTCCTCCCAACATGATAAACTTGGATATGGGAGACATCAGCCCCCACATGGCATTCGCCCCGAACATGGCGGCGTGTCCTTTCCAACAAATCTTTTCCATATGCTATTGTTATGTCTTTACCTGGCCTCTATGTCTCTCCGGTTGTCAATGGGTTTGTCATGAGCCGTTTCTGATATTTTTTTGTGCAAAGTTAAGTGTCATGGAAATGAAGATTATTGTATTTTTGCACTATAAACATGGAAAAATAAACTATGTGGAAAGAAAATCTATATCAGCCCGTTGAAATACTTTTAAGGGAGCACGATACATTTCCGATAGGGGAGCACCAGCATTCCTTTTTCGAAATGGCTTATATACTGGAAGGTACGGGGAGTTTTGTGGTCAATACCGTAAATGGCGGGGAAGAACATCATGATTATTGCGCCGCTGATTTATGTCTGATACCGCCCAATAGGGTTCACCTGTTTCAGACCCGTTCGCATAGCTGTTATTTGTTTATCCGGTTTACGGAGAATTATGTGACCGATTATATAAACAGATATGCCGAGGACGCTCTCGATATACAAGCCGGATACTGTATCCGATTTCAGCAGGGTGATGCGGAAACGATTCACTGCCTGATTGAACTTGTTGTCAGGGAGGTATCTGAGAAAAAAATGATGTCAGACTATCTGCTGAACTACTACGTGAACAGCATTATTGTGCTTGCTGTAAGAAATCTTTCCACATCAGCCCCGGAACATGACAATACGGACAAGGCGCAGTATATGCTAAGATATATCAGGCAACATATCCACCAGCCAGAACTTCTGAAATTGAATATTGTGGCTGAAAAATTTCATCTTTCCCCCACTTATGCAGGACGTTTCTTTAAACGGAATTTTGGAGAGGATTTCAAACAGTACATTCAAAAAAGCAGGTTGAAAACAGTGGAAGACATGCTTGTTGGTACTCAAATGAGCATTAAGGAGATTTCAAACAGAATGGGCTATACTGATCCGTGTTACTTGCATAAGTTGTTTCTACAATATCACCATATGACCCCTTTGCAATACAGAAAGAAAAATAACGATATACACTTACCTGTTGGTGAGGGAAAATGATTATTACGTTGGTAACAAGATGAATGTTGAAGGATACAAAAGGCAATAAAAAAAGTTCCACAAAACATTGATTTTGTGGAACTTTCATTTTTTTTGTCGCCGTTTGGCTTTTCTCTTATGTGATTCGCTTGGGATTCTCCTTAGAGAATTACCATGCTGATATTTAAAACTTTATATGGGTCAACGTAAAAACCTGAGGGGGTAAAATTA
>NZ_GL882689.1 GCF_000195635.1 Bacteroides fluxus YIT 12057
AACATCGGGACATCTGTTACTTTGTAGGTAACGGAACGTCTGTATCCGTCGCAAATATCAACAGAAAATTTGGAAAGAACAAGAAAAAATACCTTTTTTTTATAAAAAAAGAAACAAATATTTCTTTCACATCGCGTATATATGTATATAACTCAAATCCAGCGCATTGCTCTTCGGGAAAGCATGCAATGCCTGTCCCTCCGTGTTATATTAAATTAACACAGAAGAAATACCCGTGCCCTCCCTTCTCTCCCGACAGGAAAGGGCAGTTCTTGTATATGCCTGCAGAAAGTGGGCCCGTTGCGTTCCTTCATGCTATTCCGTTCCCGTACCCGTTACCTACAAAGTAACGGAAATGTTAATCCTCCGTTGGGAACCAAAGAATGTTTACACATAAATTATGAAGAGCATGAGAAAAAGTCTTTTCGTCATTTTATTGTTCATCGGCATTTCCCTGCCGGCCCAGAACGTGGCCGTGAAGACGAACCTGCTGTATGATGCCACGGCGACCCTCAATCTGGGAGCCGAAATCGGTCTTGCGCCTCGGTGGACGCTGGACCTGTCCGCCAACTATAATCCTTTTTCCTTCTCGGACAACAGGAAGTGGAAGCACTGGATGGCGCAGCCCGAGGCGCGGTACTGGTTCTGCGAGCGCTTCAACGGCCACTTCATGGGGCTGCACTTGCTGGGCGGGCAGTACAACGTGGGGAACGTGAAGTTCCCGCTGGGAATCCTCCCCTCCACCGAGGACTACCGCTACGAGGGGTACTACTACGGTGTCGGGCTTTCCTACGGGTACCAGTGGGTACTGGGCAGGCGCTGGAGTATAGAGGCGAGCTTGGGTCTGGGATATGTACGCGCCCACTATGACAAGTACGACTGCCCCAAATGCGGCGAGTGGAAGGAGAAGGGCGACAAGAACTATCTGGGGGTGACGAAGGCCGCTATATCATTGATCTATGTAATAAAGTAAGGAGGAACGGCAAATGAGAAAAGTGATATATACCATAGGATTCCTGCTGTGTCTCCCTCTCTTGGGACATGCGCAACAGGGGGGACTTGTCCATGTGAAAGTCCTCGACGAGCAGGTGAAAAAGAACGGGCGGGAAGTGGATGTACGCTTCACCCTCGACCTTACGGACGTGAAGTTGGGCGGGCAGGAGAGCCTGCGCCTACATCCGGTAGTGGTGGCGAAAGAGGGACAGAAGGAACTGGTCCTGTCTCCCGTGGTGGTAGATGGAAAGATACGCAGCCGGGTGCATGAAAGAGAGAAAGCCCTTAAGGGTATCTCCGCCACGGACGGCGCCTACACGGTAGTGCGCCGCAGGAACGGAAAACCGCAGCAGGTGGAATACACCGCCACGCTGCCCTACGAGCCGTGGATGGCGCAGAGTCGCCTGGTACTGCGACAGCAGGTGACGGGCTGTCTGGAATGCGCGGGAAAGGAACTCGCCACGGAGGAATCTCCTGTAAGGAACACGTTCCTGCAACTGTTCCGGCCGCAATATTCCACGGCTTTCGTGCAACCGGAAAAGGAAACGGTGAAGGTGCGCGACGAGGTGCGTGTGGCAAGGCTACAGTTCCGGCAGGACAGCCGCAAGATAGACCCCAAGTTCAAGAACAACGAGGCGGAGCTTGCCACGGTGACCGGTTCGATAGAGGCGGTGAAGACCAATTCCGACCTGAAGATAACCGGCATCTACATCACCGGATACGCCTCTCCCGAGGGTACGGTGGAATATAACCTGAAGCTTTCCAAGGACCGTGCCGACGCCCTTGCCGCGTATGCGCAGAAGAACACTAGGCTGGATGCCTTGCTGTGGCACGTGACGGGTGCTGGCGAGGATTGGGAAGGCCTGCGCGAGGAGGTGAAGAAGCACCCGAAGTTGCTACGCATAGACGACGTACTGAAAATCATCGACGAGTGCGAAGGCGACCAAGATTTGTGCGAGCAGCGTATCAGGGACCTGGTTCCGCCCGACATCTACCAGCGCCTTCTGAACGAGATGTACGGCCCGCTTCGACGCAACGAGTACCGCATAGAATATAATGTGAGGAACTTTAACCTTGAGGAGGCTAAGAAACAGCTGCAGGCCCGCCCCGACCTGCTGAGCGTGGAGGAAATCTACTCCGTGGCTGACTCTTACGGAAAAGGCACTGCGGGCTACAACGATGCCATGTTGATTGCCGCCCGTACCTATCCCTCCAATGCGGCAGCCGTGGTGAACGGTGCTTACGTGAAGATGGAGCAGGGTGACGTGAAAGGTGCCGTCACACTGCTGGAGGGATGCAAGGTGAAGGAGGACGCCGTGGTGCTGAACGCACTGGGCGTGGCCTATGCCAGGGACAAGCAGTACGACAAGGCAAGATTCACATTGGAAAGCGCACTGAAGGCGGGCAGCACGGAAGCACGGACCAACCTGGAACAGCTGGCAGGCGTGGTTGCGGACCTATAGACGGATACGGAGAGACTATTAATCTTTTATTTATTTACTAATTCTTAATAATCATGAAGTTAAACAAGTTTTTTATGCTGGGACTGGCAGGATTGGCATTCACAGCATGTAGCAATGAAGAAGAATTTGATCCGAACGATTCGGGCAAGGAAAACAAGGTGCTTGTCAATCTGACATTAGGCAGGGCTTCCACTAAAAGTTTGAGTGAGAGTGCGGCAAATCTGTACAACAATATCAATAATCTGGATATTGTATTCTATAATGCGGGAGGGGCTTATATAGAGGTACCCGAAACAGTGGAAAACGATGACAGTTATTCTAAGAACGAAGAGTTTGAGAAGGCAAAAGTGGCCTTGCAAAACAATCAGGAAGCTACTCTGACTATCAAAGGTGTACCTGTGTCGGCAAAATATATGTACATTGTGGTCAATCAGCCTCAAGAGCATGCTATCGGTACGTCTTCCTTAGACGATGCCAAAAAGTCCCCTATTTACTTAGCGGATCAGGTGACGGAAGTTGGTGAAGACTACAAATTCTCGGGCATCAATTCCACACTGACCGGTCTTGGAGAGATTGGACCGACAGATACCAAAAATATAGCTAAAGTAAGTGTCGAACTGCGTCCTGTTCCTTCGCGCATTGAAATTGCAGATGTGAGAGCCATTCCTCTTCCTACTGGAGAATCTTGGGGGGGTGCAAACATTAAGTCTTTTATTGTAGCGGGATTCTATATCAACAGCTTCTATACTTCCGGTTCCTTGGATCCAGACAGCGATGATGCAGGACGTCAGAGAGTGGATAATGCCAGTGATGCCAACAAGTATACTATGAAATCTTATGCCAATGCTGGCTATTCATATATGTGCGATGAGCCTACAAACGGACAGATGACAAGTCAGTCAGGTGCAGATGTTAGTAAAGTAATTTGGGAGAACATTACCAACGATTTGACGGTAGGAGGTGCTTCCAAACCCGGTTGGTGGGGTTATCAGATACTTCAAGGTGAGGTTCCCCATATTGTAGTGAAACTGAATGTAACATTTGATGATGACACTACAGCCATAAAATTCCTGACTATCACTAAATTCAAGAGGCTCGGTGATTCAGGAGTTGATGCAGGTTCACTCCAGAAGGTAGAAAGAGGCAAGGTATATAGAATCGAGAATATAGATTTCGATGTGACAGACTTGACGGATATTCCTTATGAAGGGACTAAGACGGTGAGTGCAGAGGTTCAAGTTCTTGCTTGGATACCTGTACCCATTGCTCCAGATTTTGACTGATGCTCTCTTGCCATCTATAGAGATACCTATAACGGTTCAGTGGTGGAATACCTCCACCACTGGATCTGTCAATCTACAACTACGATTTTATCCATAAACTTGAACTTGCGATGAAATATTCATTAAGAAATATGCTTCTGGCGACCTCGTTGCTCTGCTTTGCGTCAGGCTGCATCAAGGAAGACCGCTCCGAATGTAACCCCGGGGTGTTGCTGAAGTATGACTACTCGCTTAATACAGAACACACCAACCTATTTGGGGCGGAAGTGGGCAAAGTCACCGTCTATGTCTTCGACGAGAAAGGATTCTATTACGGTACCTACTCTGAAGAAGGCGGACATCTGACAAACGACTACCAGATGTTGTTGCCGCTGCCTGTGGGAAATTACACCACGGTGACCTGGGGAGGAAAGCTGGGCACATACCAAGTCGGCGAGACCAATGCCGATGAGACTGCATTTCAGAGCGAGTTGAAAAAGGGGGTTACACACATTGACGACTTTATGCTGACTGCCGAGAACGGAGGACAGCCTCTGGTGCATCTGGACAACCTGTACCACGGCAGGGCTGACGTAGCATCGGTTTACTGGCCCGGAACGGCGACAACCGTAGAATTGATAAGAGATACCAAGCACCTGACCGTCACGGTGGAAGACCTGTCCGTGGGACGTGGAAAGGCAAACGGGGATGCACCCTACGAAGTATATTGCACGGGCACCAACGCCCGATACCTGGCAGACAACAGCTTCGGAAAGAAAGCGGAAGAAATAACCAATCTTCCTTATGATACCTATACCGAACCGGGGAAGGCGGTTTCGAAACTCAACCTGCTGCGGCTGGTGATAGGCCGCGAATTTCGCCTGACGGTGAAGGACAAGGAAGGGGACAGGGTCTTTGACAAGGACCTGGTGGAAGCCATGCTCGCAACGGGGAGATTCAAGACACAAGAGGATTTTGACCGGGAACAGGAATACAACATTGTCATCCGTATGGACAAGGATGTGGTGATTTCCATATTCATCAACGGCTGGGAAGTGGTGGATATTGTACCGGACTTATAACAAGAAAGGAATTAGACTATGAACTATATACTGAAAAACAGATATGCCTCTCTGGTGTTCCTGCTGTCAGTGGTGCTGTGGGCAGCTTCCTGTATCAAGGACGATTTTTCCGGTGGCACGGGAACCGGTGAGGAAGACATAACCATCAAACTGGGCATCACTACGCGTGCGGGTGAGGATGGTCTGATAAGGGACAATGATGACCGGTTCGGCAGCCTGGCCGTATATGCCTTTGATGAAGGAGGAAATTTTCTGGCGCTCTACAAATACAATTTGGAGGAAGCGGCCAATACTTATACCACTCCGGCGTTCAATTGCGGAATAAAGGTACGCAAGTTGCTGGGAATAGCCAATTACGCCGCTTATCCGGATTTGGATGAAAAACTGGTGAAAGGTCTTTCGGAGGATGCAGTCAAAGCGTTGACCGCCAACGATGGAGGTACCGTTGCCCTCTCGGCAGCCAACCTGTTGATGATAGGTGAAACCACCGTGGCTTTTGCAAAGCCCGATGATGAGGACGAGGAGGTAACGGCAAGCCTGGAACTGAAACGCCTGGCGGCGCGGGTGGATGTGTTTGTATTTAAAGAAACGGGATGGACGGCAGAGGTCCAATTGGAAACGGTTGAATTTTTCAATGGCGTGAAAAATACGGCACTGAAATGGAACACCGGACAGGTGGAACTGCCTGCTCCTCTTCAATATGCCGCCCCTCAGACCGGTAAAAGCGGAGGACTTTTGGAACCAGCCCCGTCCGGCGACTATACCTATGAAAGCTATGAGAAAGGGCGTTTCTATTCTTACCGTACCCAGCAGGCAATAGCAGCCGATAATGCGCCAAAACTGAATATCACCGTGCGGGTAAACGGAAATATCACCCGGACCTATTCCGCTGTCATTGCAAACAAGGATGTGTCGGAGGCGGTACTTGATGCGGGCAACGTCTATCAGGTAAAGGCTGTGCTGGCGAAAAGCGGGCTTGTCGTTAGCACTAACGTTGTCCCGTGGGATGCAGAAGACTATGTACTCGATTTCAAGGATGACCTGCTATACAAGAGTGAAGGGTGGGCTTTCGGCTCGTTTGTGGCCATGCAGGGAAATACGGTCCAATTGTATACCGACAAGCCGGGCATTCTCAGGTTTTCATTGCTTTCGCCCAACACGGTAAGATGGAAAGCATCTCTGACCAATAATCAAGACTTCAAATTGGGCCCAGTAGAAGGCAGCTACGAAGAAGATGCTGCCGGAAACGCCATTGTACAGAAGTTGGAGGTCAGTTCCATTCCCGAGGGGAACAATGATTACGCCTCTACCGAGCTATCCGTATTTGCTGTGATTGGAGGTGTCAGTTACGAAATGGACCTGACTACCGATCAAGAAATGGGGGGAAGTCCCGGGACAATTAACAGATTTACCATAACAAGAGGAAACAGATAGTTATGAAAAGATATATTTTGATAACAGGCATTTTGACAGTATGTGCGTGGTTGCTCAACTCTTGTCAGGAAGATTTAGGGGCAGGAACCGATAATGATAAAGGTGTACTTACTATTCAGTTGAACAGTATGGCCGCCACTCGTGCCGATGGTCCTATAGCCGGTATTGAAGACCTGAATGAGAATTTGCTGAAGCAAGCGGATGTTTTCTTTTTCGATGAAAATGGCGGAAGCCAACTTTATTACGAGGAAAAGGTGAGTGTGGAGAACAACACGCTGCTGCTGATGTTGCCCGCAGAGGTGGAGGGAAAGAACTGCAAGATAGGCATCATTGCGAACTATGGCGGTTTCAGCAAGACAGATGTGGAAGGAAAGTCCTGGGCGGAATTGCAAAAGCTACAGATTACTACTGCTTTCAAAAATAATGATACGAAGGAGGAGCAATTTGTGATGCAAGGGATATCGGACAAAGCTTATCCATTGGCCAGCGGCACGACAGTGGGCCCTATAGAATTGAAGCGTGTAGCCGCAAAGATATCGCTTTATCCACAGATTCCAGAGGAGATAATTAGGGATGGACTGGAGATAGACGGCGTAACCTATAAACCCCTGTTGGGCAGAATGAGCGTGTCTATGCAGAATGTGGTGAAAAAGGCTTCGGTGGACGGCATTACTTATGCCCCGGGCAGTGATGATTTCACCACAGCACAGCGTACTTATAAGCGTGGAGGAGACCATACCGGTGATTCGGATGCGTATTCTCATTTGCCGCTTTATACCTATCCCAATGATTGGACAACGGGAAAGGAAGAGCAGGAGAGTTACCTGCGCCTTTGTATTCCCTGGACCTATACCCGGAATGGAGTCACATCTGCCACGGACTACTTCTACAGAGTGGCGATTGGCGGTGACAATAAGATAAAGAGCAACGCTTTCTATCGCATTACGGTGAATGTATCTATTTTAGGTAGTGTAGATCCTGACAATCTGACCCCTGTAGAAGGGAAATTTCTAATAAAAGATTGGACTACTCAGAAGATAGACGCTGATATGAACCGCTACGAGTACTTGGTGCTTGAAACAAATTCCGTTACGTTGAATAACGAGGACGAGGCGACTATCTATTTGGCAACCAGTAGTGCCGCTTCAGCAAAAGTGGTAAAAGTCAGCTACCCTGATTATTCAAGAGTAAATTCAACGGTTACTACCATTACCAATCCTTCCCAACTAACCGATTATGAGGTGGATGTATTCGGGCAGACATTGGTATTCAAACATGAGGTGGATCCAGAGGCATTTACTCCGCAAACTATTGAAATTGAAGTGACAAATGAGGATGGAAAAAAAGAGACGCTGATGATTGTACAGTATCCGCCGATTTATATTGTGGCGGAGAATAATCAAGCTAATGGTGGTAATAATCGTTTTGTGTATGGGGTAAAAAAGAATGGAGCAGAAGTATATGACGACCGGAATAGCAGCTTAGGTGGTGTCTATAGCTATAATTATTCAACTGGTAGTAATTCAAACCCTAATCAATATACCATATATATATCTGCATTGGATGTTAATGATAAATATTTGATTGGTGATCCTCGTCAAGAAAGCCCAACAAAATTATCGAATTTGAACAATAAGAATGGAGGATTGCAATCTTATATGCCAACGCAAGACGATAATGGAAATACAAATTTAGTGATAGCACCTGCTTTTAAAATAGCTTCATCGTGGGGTATGACAACCGGGGGAAGTTATACCCAAATGCAAAGACGATGTGCTTCCTATCAAGAAAACGGCTATCCAGCTGGCCGTTGGCGGTTGCCGACAGAGAGTGAAATTGAATATATTGTTAAGTTGTCAGACCAAAGAAAAATTCCAGAGTTGTTTGATGGAGAATATTTTGCTGCCTCAGGTAGAGTTTATAAGACTAGTACAAGTGGGGGTAGTTTTAGTAAAAATCCAGATAAAAATAGTGAACACGCTGTCCGTTGCGTTTACGATGTCTGGTATTGGGGCAATGATAAGATACCCAATCCCAATGTCTTTACATGGGGTGATACCGATCCGATAAGACCTAGTAATTAATCCTACTCTGAACCTAGTTATACGATATGAAAAAGATTTGTTTATTATTAATAAGTCTCTTCCTGCTACTCCTTACATCGTGCCAGGAAGACGAAATAGGCCAAGGTACTCAGTTACAGAAAGGCCGTACGCTCTTTACGGTCTCTCTGTCCGAACCGGTTGTCTCTACCCGTGCCGGATGGGGAGAACCGGGATCGGAGCCGATTGAGAACCTGCATGTGTTGGTCTTTGACGAGAATGGCTTTTTTGTGGCAAACTCGAAGGCTGAAATCAAGGAACAGAATGCAAGCGGAGGAACTTTTGCTGTAAACCTGCCTGTTTCCAACAATTTGCGTCGGCTGCATTTTGTGGCCAACTACGATGAGGAGAGTTATGGCGCCTATTCTAGTACTGACAGTGAAAGTTCCGTAGTGGGGGCGATGACTACTTCCAACGAGGAAGGTGCCTATTGGGGAATGGTCGAAGTGGGATATATTCCCGATCAAAGTGAAGGATGGAACTTGGGACAAACGGTTTCATTGGTACGTAATTTTGCCAAGATCACTCTTAATAGTACGGCTGTAGGTGGCAGTTTTGTAGCGGAAGGTTATGCCATATTCAATACCTCTTCTTCAGGATTGGTTGCTCCATACAACCCGGAAAACGGAACGTTTGCCGATTGTGTGACTCCGACTGATTATGTGGATTTTGTCGAGAAAAATACAGATTACGAGGGTGTTACGCAAGGAGAAATCAATGAGAATGCTCCTACGGATTTTATATCATTGGGACAATCGGTGTATGTGTATGAACGCAACCAGGACAACTCTGACATTCCGACCTCTTTGATTGTAAAAGGAGCGTATAATGGTACTACATGTTATTATAAACTGGATATCGTAAGTTTCAATGCGGATACGTATGAAACGACCACCTATAATCTTTACCGTAATTTTCATTATAATATCAACATTACCAATGTGCGTAGCGCCGGGTATGCAACAATAGAAGAAGCCATGGCCGCCGCCGCTTCCAATAACCTGTCGGCTTCCATACAGGTGAGCAATGTAAAGGAAATCAGTGACGGAAACTATACATTGGGAGTCAGTCTGATGGATACGCTGATTGTCACTTCCGATCCTCTGGAAATAACCTATCATTATAAGGGGAGAGAGGGAGACTTGACCTCGACCGAACAAGTGAAAGTGAATTTTGAACGGAACGAGAACGCTTTTTCCAGCATTACTTACGAGAAGGGTATTATTACACTGACTCCGGTGGCTAGCCTGCCCGAAATCATGGAGACACAGGAAATCGTGGTGGCTACGGAATCGGGGCTGAATCGTCGCATCGTGGTGCGTGTGCGAAAGCCCTATAAATTTGTAGCCACCGATTGCCAACAGCGTGTTAAGGAAGAAATTCAGGCTCCTTTTACTTTCATTATGGAATTGCCGTCGGAAATGCCTTCATCCATATTCCCCATCACGTTGCAGTTGGATTTGGAGAAGAATACGCTGTACCCCGATGCCAGTCGTAACTTGATGCCGGTAAAGTTGACCGGCAATAGGGATTATGTCTATGACTTGAAAGTGGATTACAACACTTATCGGCAAAACCGTACCATCTATTGCCATTTCAAGAGCAATACGGCATCCAGTGCCACTTCAATTGTGGCAAAAGGAAAATATTTTGAAGAGTCGGAAGAGGAAAGTTTTATCAATGAAGATCCGTTGGATTTCAGTAATATCACTTTCAACGGTGTAGCATATAATTCAACGAATCCTGCTCCGACCATACCTTTTGGTACCGGGCAAACAGGAACATTGCAATTCAGGATGAATCTGTTGCCGGATGAATCTGTACGTATCTTTACGCGATATCTGACGGAGCCGGTTACCGATACGGGGAAGATAAGGGCTGAACTGAACAGCGAAGGTTCCGTGGTGTGCTACCTTTACGAACCGCTCAGTGCAACTACCCCTGTACAGATAATCCGTTTCAAATCAAAAGGTGAAATTGCAGCCGAAACCATTGAACTTTTCTCTGAATATTATGCACCGTTGCTAATTCCTTATACGAATCCTTATGTGAATGTATTGTTTACTTATGGCAATGATGACACTCCAGTCCGTAATGGAGTGGTAAAGGTATATACGGACAAATACTATCAAAACTATACGGCGGATTTGGCAGCTACGGATACAAGAGGGAAAACTGTCATGCGCTCGTTTGCAGGAAATACCCGGGAGACGACCTTGTATTTCTTATACACTGCAGGGCAGACTTCCTATAGAGGTGAGGCTCTTGTCGGTGACTTGATAGACCAAGGTGACAGCAGCAAGGGTGGAGAAATAACGATAAATCTGAAAGTCAGATAAAACTCATTCCATCGTAAAAATGGAATATTAGTAATTAAGAAAATCCTATGGGCACGGACGGAAGTGTATGCCACGTCCGGCTTTCATCGATCTAGTCTGTGACAGCAGACTTTATTTTCCCCACTGTCCGGGTGGTCTGTGAAGATACAATGCCAGGACAGATTTGTTTGTTTGCTGGATGCCCTAGTCCAAGAGTGGACGGGGCATCTCGTTTTATGCCATCCTGCACGGATTTGTACATTTTCGGATGACAAGATAACGATTTTGGCTGTTTATTGGATGATTTGTGAGGGTGGATTCAGGTTGCTTTCCCTACTTTTGCAGCAAAGAAATCGTAAAACATTAATAAACAAATCCCTTATTATGAAAACAGTCCTCACTTCGTTGGGAATTTCCCTACTTGTTCTGACTGGTTGCACTGGGCAAAAGCAGGCAGAAAGCAACTTCATCCAAGAAAACATCGACAATGCGGTAGCTCAGGAAACCATTCAGACAGGCATTATCGAAAAATCTGGCAAGATTCTTAATCCGCGTACTATCCGTAAAGACGGCAGCATCGTTTATGTTCCCATTGACGACTGGTGTTCAGGTTTCTTTCCCGGTAACATTTGGTACACGTACGAATTGACCGGTGACAAGAAATGGTTGCCTTTGGCTGAAAAATATACAGAAGCGTTGGATTCTGTACAATATCTCACTTGGCATCATGATGTCGGTTTCATGATTGGCTCCAGCTACCTGAACGGATACCGTTTTGCCGGCAAGGAAGAATACAAACCGGTGATCATACAGACTGCCAAATCTCTGTCAACCCGTTTCCGTCCGGCAGCAGGTGTACTCCAGTCATGGGATGCTGACAAAGGATGGCAAGCCGAGCGCGGCTGGAAATGTCCCGTTATCATTGATAACATGATGAATCTTGAACTGTTGTTTGAAGCTACCAAACTCTCGGGGGATTCCACCTTTTATAATATAGCGAAGAAACATGCTGATACAACGATGGCACACCACTTCCGTGCCGACAATAGCTGCTATCACGTAGTGGATTATGATCCGGAAACCGGTGAGGTCCGTAAGAAGCAGACGGCTCAAGGATACGCAGACGAGTCTGCATGGGCACGCGGACAAGCTTGGGCCCTGTATGGCTATACCATGTGCTATCGCTATACACACGATCCCAAATATCTGGAGCAGGCTGAAAAGATTTATAACTTCATCTTCAACAACAAGAATATGCCGGAGGATCTCGTTCCTTATTGGGATTATGATGCTCCTAACATTCCGGACGAACCTCGTGATGCATCAGCTGCCGCCTGTACGGCATCCGCCCTTTATGAGTTGAGTACTTATCTTCCGGACAAGGGTTACAAGGAAACCGCAGACAAGATTATGGAAAGCCTGGGATCTCCGGCTTACCGTGCAGAGGTCGGTACGAACGGAAACTTTATTCTGATGCACTCTGTGGGCAGTATTCCTCACGGTGCAGAGATTGATGTGCCTTTGAATTATGCCGATTATTATTTTCTGGAAGGTTTGAAACGTAAAAGAGAATTGGAGAAATGAGAAAACAATATCCTATTTTGTTAGGTGGTTTAGGCCTGTTTGCCTTGCAGGGATGTAAATCCCCGCAGGCCGAACAGGTTCAGCAACCGAATGTCATTTATGTTTTTCCGGACCAGTACCGGAACCAGGCGATGGAGTTCTGGGGACAGGAGGGCTTTCGGGAAAAGGTGAACTTTCGTAACGACCCGGTACATACTCCTCGCTTGAACGAGTTTGCAAGAGAGTCCATGGTCTTGAGTTCTGCCATGAGCAACTGCCCGCTGAGTAGTCCTCACCGAGGCTCGTTGCTAACCGGAATGTATCCCAACAAGAGTGGGGTACCTTTGAATTGTAATTCAAGCCGTCCTATCAGTTCTTTGCGTGAAGATGCCACTTGTGTGAGCGATGTATTCAGCAATGCCGGTTATGATTGTGCTTATTTCGGTAAGTTGCATGCCGATTTCCCGACTCCCAATGACCCTGAACATCCGGGTAAATATGTGGAAGACCGTGTTCCGGCATGGGATGCCTATACTCCAAAGGAGCGCCGCCATGGATTTAATTATTGGTATTCTTACGGGACCTTCGACGAACATAAGAATCCCCATTATTGGGATACTGACGGAAAACGCCATGATCCACACGAATGGTCACCGCTGCATGAATCGGGCATGGTCGTTTCCTATCTGAAGAATGAAGGAAATGTACGCGATCCGAAGAAGCCTTTCTTTATCATGGTAGGCATGAACCCTCCCCATAGCCCGTATCGTTCCCAAGACGATTGTATGGAACAGGATTTCAATCTTTATAAGAACCAGCCGCTGGATAGTCTGCTGATTCGCCCGAATGCCGATCCTAAGATGGAAAAAGCGGAAAGTGCACGCTACTATTTCGCTTCCGTGACGGGAGTTGACCGTGCTTTCGGACAGATTCTCGATGCATTGAAGGAACTTGGATTGGATAAGAATACGATTGTTGTGTTTGCTTCCGATCACGGTGAAACCATGTGTAGCCAGCGTACTGACGATCCGAAAAACTCTCCGTATTCCGAGGCTATGAACATACCTTTCTTGGTTCGTTTTCCGGAGAAAATCAAGCCCCGTGTGGATGACCTGATACTGTCTTCACCGGACATTATGCCTACTTTGTTGGGGTTGGCAGGTCTTTCCGACTCTATACCGGCAGAGGTACAGGGACGCAATTATGCACCTCTTTTCTTCGATGAAAAGGCAGATATTGTACGTCCTTCCGGAGCACTTTATATCCAGAATCTGGATGGGGAGAAGGATGCCGACGGCAAAGTGCGTTCGTACTTCCCCTCATCCCGTGGCTTCAAAACGGCTCATTACACGCTGGCGTTCTATATTGACCGTGAAAACCATAAGTTGGTAAAGAGCTTGCTGTTCGATGACAAGAAAGACCCGTACCAGATGAATAATCTTCCTTTGGAGGAAAATCAGGAGATTGTAAAGGAACTCTGTACGAAGATGGGCAAGGTCTTGGAAGAAATTGATGATCCTTGGTATAAGGAAAGAATCCTTTCGGATATGATACCGTATGGAGAACAGTAAGCGATAGAATTTAGCTTCTGTTTTATTTATTGGGAATTTTCATGGCAACTCGTTTCGATGGATAGTGAACTATCTGTCGGAGCGGGTTGTTTTATTTTTCTCATATTCATGTAAATCCATATAAAGATGAAATATAGATTATTAGTCGGGTTATTGCTCCTGCCGTTTTTTCTTTGGGCGCAGAACCGTCCGAAGGTGGCTGTTGTGCTAAGCGGTGGCGGTGCTAAAGGTACGGCACATATCGGTGCCCTGAAAGTGATAGAAAAGGCAGGCATTCCTGTCGATTATGTAGTGGGTACCAGTATGGGGGCACTTGTAGGGGCATTGTATTCTATTGGATACACTCCGGAACAGTTGGATAGCATGGTGAATGCACAAAACTGGAAGTTCCTGCTTTCGGATAATCCCAATCCTAAAGAGGTATTGCTGGATGACCGGTTGAAGTCGGAGCAGTATGTGCTTTCTGTTCCTTTCTCCTTGAAATCTTCCAATGTGGCAGATGCAGGCATTATAAAAGGCCGGAATCTGGCACGTCTGTTTTCTGTTTTGACGGAAGGATATCAGGATTCTGTCGAATTCAATATGCTGCCTATTCCGTTTGCCTGTGTTTCCGAAAATCTGGTGGATGGCAGCGAAATAGTGTTCCATCGGGGAATATTGGCAACAGCCATGCGTTCCAGTATGTCGATTCCCGGTGTATTCGCTCCTATTTATTTGAACGGTATGGTACTGGTGGATGGGGGAATGGTAAATAATTATCCGGTGGATGTGGCTTTGAAGATGGGAGCGAATCTGGTCATCGGTGTAGATGTGCAGAGCCCTTTGCTGGATGCTTCCGGACTGAAATCGGTAAAGGATATTTTCGGACAGATTATCAATCTGCAGGGAGAGAAGAAATATCAGGAAAATTTGCGCAGGACTGATGTACATATCAAGGTCAATGTTTCGGGCTATTCGGCGGCAAGTTTTACCAAAGAGGCTATTGATACGCTGATTGTCAGGGGAGAGCAGGCGGCTATGGCGAGTTGGGATAAACTGGTTGCTTTGAAAAAGAAACTGGGATTCAGTGAACAGTACCAATTTTGCCGTCCGGGACCATTTGTGGTGCCGGATGCAGCGAAGATAAAAGAAATTCCGGTTGATTCACAGATTACCGCTCCTGCAGTACGTGAAAGCCGCTTGAATGTAGGTCTCCGTTTCGATACGGAGGAACTGGCGGCTTTGCTGGCTAATGCCGACTATTATTTCGGGAAGCAAAAGGAGTCCCAGCTAAATTTTACGGCACGTCTGGGAAAGCGTACACTGGCACGTCTGGGTTATAACTACCAATGGAGTGAAGGCTGGCAGGCAGGGCTTGCCTATCAGTTCGGCTATAAGGATATCAATATCTATAATGAGGGCAAACGGACACTTGACTTGACGTTTACCCACCAATTGGTTCATGGCGGAGTGACGAAAGATTGGAATAAAGTGCAGGTCAGCGCGGGGGTCAATTTTGAGTATTACCGCTATCATGACCTGCTGTCATTGGAACCTGTAGATGCCATGATGTTCAAGAATGAATCGCTGTTCGGATACTATGCAGGATTGTTGTTTAATAGCCTGAACGGAAGGAGTGTCCCGACAAAGGGCATGTCGTGGGCGGTGACATACAATCTATATACCGACAATCTTTTTCAATATAAGAATGCTAATCCCGTCTCTGCATTGTCTGCCCATTGGCAAGGTTGTTTTTCTCCGTCAAGCCATTTTACCATTATTCCGTCTGTTGACGGGCGTGCCTTGATGGGAGGACATGGTGACTATGCTTTTGCCGTTACCAATATGTTGGGAGGAAGCATTGCGGGACGTTATATGCCACAACAGATTCCGTTTGCCGGTATTAATCGTGCAGAGTTGGCTCCGGCTACTTTGGTGGTTACCGGGCTGCAACTCCGCCAACGGATATTGAAGAACCAGTATCTGCTATTGACGGGAAATTACGGGCGGAGTTCAGAAAAGCTGCATCGGATTTTGGATGCTTCGGAATCGAATGATTTAGTTGGAGCAGGTATCGGATATATGTATAATAGTTTTTTGGGGCCTTTGGAGATTCAGTTGAACTGGTCTAACCAAACAAAAAGTGTAGGTTGGTATGCAGGTTTCGGCTTTGTATTCTAAATGATGGTGCAAGGGCAGGATACAAAATATCCGTCATGCCGGACTTGTCGAGGCATGACGGATAAATATTGAGAAAATTCGGGTTACTTCAGTTTACTTGTTCAGTTTCCATTCACATCCTTCTTTACCGTCCTTAATTTCAAAGCCGAGGGCGGTAAGCTCGTTACGGATTTTGTCACTGGTTGCCCAGTCTTTGTTGGCTTTTGCTTTCATGCGTTCTTCCAGCAACATATCCACTACTTTGCCGAAAGCGGCTTCGCGTTCTTCGTTGGAAGCGTTGTCCTCTTTCAGTCCCAGAATGTCGAAGCAGAAAGTGTGGAAAGTTTCTTTCAGCTCTTTCAAGTCTTCAGTTGTGACGGTGTCGTTTCCGGCAAGGATATTGTTCACCATTTTGGCGCCGTCGAAGAGATGGGCAATGACAATCGGTGAGTTGAGGTCATCGTTCATGGCTTCGTAGCATTTGGCACGTAAGGTCTTCACATCTACCGTGGAAACTGCTGCGGGTGTAATCTTGTCCAGTCCGTGTACGGCATCCATCAGTCTTGATAATCCCTTTTCTGCAGCTTGCAGAGCCTCGTTGCTGAAATCTACCGTACTGCGGTAATGTGCCTGTAGGGTGAAGAAGCGGATGGTCATCGGGCTGTAGGCTTGTTCCAACAGAGGATGTGTACCCTTGAAGAGTTCTTCCAGGGTAATGAAGTTACCATAGGACTTGCCCATCTTCTGTCCATTTATGGTCAGCATATTGTTGTGCATCCAGTAATGTACCATGTCGTCGCCTTGCGAAGCTACGGATTGTGCTATTTCACATTCATGGTGTGGGAATACGAGATCCATACCGCCACCGTGGATGTCGAAGTGTTCGCCCAGATATTTTTTCCCCATGGCTGTACATTCGGCGTGCCAACCCGGAAAACCGTCGCTCCACGGACTGGGCCAGCGCATGATGTGTTCTGGCTGTGCACACTTCCACAAAGCGAAATCGGCAGGGTTGCGTTTTTCACTTTGTCCGTCCAGTTCACGGGTAGTATTGAGCACATCGTCCAGATTGCGGCCGGATAGTTTGCCGTAATGATGATCCTTGTTATATTTGGCTACATCGAAATAAACGGAACCTTCGCTTTCGTAGGCATATCCGTTCTTCATGATTTCTTTTACAAGTTCTATCTGCTCAATGATATGTCCGCTGGCATGTGGCTCGATGCTGGGAGAGAGTACGTTCAGTGCCTCCATTGCCTTGTGGTAGCGGTTGATGTAGTATTGCGCCACTTCCATAGGTTCCAGTTCTTCCAGGCGGGCTTTCTTGGCAATTTTGTCTTCACCTTCATCGGCATCGTGTTCCAGATGGCCTACATCGGTAATGTTACGGACATAACGTACCTTATAACCGATATGTGTAAGATAACGGAATAGCAGGTCGAAAGTGATGGCAGGCCGTGCGTGTCCCAGATGCGGGTCGCCATAAACGGTAGGACCGCAGACATACATGCCTACATGCGGGGCATGAAGAGGTACAAATAACTCCTTTTTCCTATCTAAGGTGTTGTAAATGGTCAGTTGTTGTTCCATAACGTTTGTCTTTTTAATTCTTATGAGATACAAAGTTACAGATTTTCTGTGAATATATGGCGCTGGGGATGAAATATTAGGGAGAAATATCGTTCTATAGCTTGGGCTACTCCATCCTCGTCATTACTTGGGGCGATATAGTCCGCTGCTGCTTTTACAGGCTCTTGTGCATTCCCCATAGCTATACCCACTCCAGCGTATTTTATCATGCTGAGGTCATTGTAACCGTCACCTATGGCTATCATTTCTTCGCAGGTCATGTTTAATTTCTTCAGTAGTACGGCGAGTGAGCGTGCCTTGTCTATGCCCAGAGGTACGAGTTCCAGAAAATAGGGTTCGGAGCGATAGACGCTGATTTGTGTCTGCAGACATAGGCTTAGTTCGATTTCCGTCTTTATAAGTTGTTCCGGTTCACCCACAATGAGGCACTTGGGTAGTGGACGGGGTACTTCCTGCAAGAAATGGTTGATATGGCGTACCTGCATTTTATTGAGGAATGCTTCTTTTTGTACATAGGGGTCATCGGGATTTTCAGTCAAGATAAACTCATTGTCATATGTAAGGATAGTCTGTCCGTTATCGGTTGCAGTTTGGTAGAGGAGAGGCAACACATCATCGGGAAGCAGGTTCTTGTATAACAACTCATTGTTGCGCCAATCTATGATTTCTCCGCCGTTGTACGAAAGGATATAGCCACCGTATTCTTTCATCTTTAGCTGTTCTGCTAAAGGAGCAATACCATAGGTAGGGCGGCCCGAAGCCAATACTAGTCGTACACCGTTTTGTTGCAAGTGCAACAGGGTACGGAGGTTGCGCGGTGAGATTTCCTTCTTTGAATTGGTCAAGGTTCCATCCAGGTCAAGGACGAGTAGGCGATAGTCTTGTCTCATTGTTTTTGAAATATATAATTTTGAAGGTGGCAAAGATAGAGTTTTCTCAGGATGAAACATTATTTTTGTGGCATGAAGTCAAAAGAACGTGTATTATTAGGGATGAGCGGTGGTACGGACAGTTCTGTTGCTGCCATGAGATTGCAGGATGCGGGTTATGAAGTCACCGGTGTGACGTTCCGTTTCTACGAGAAGGACGGAGCGACGAACTACCTGGATGATGCCCGTAGTTTGGCCTCAAGGCTGGGGATAGAACACGTTACTTATGATGCCCGTGAAATGTTCCGTTCGCGTATTATCCGTTATTTTATAGATGAATATCTGGCAGGACACACTCCTGTTCCCTGTACCCTTTGTAACAATGAACTGAAATGGGCGCTTCTTGCTAAGATAGCCGATGAAAAGGGAATTTATTGGGTTTCTACCGGACATTATGTACGCAAGGTTCTACAGGGAGGAAAGTATTACATGGCTCCTGCGGTGGATAAGGACAAGGATCAGACTTTCTTTTTATGGGGCTTGAAACAGGATATCATGCGGCGCATGTTGCTTCCTATGGGAGATATAACAAAGGTGGAAGCCCGTGCTTTTGCGAAGGCTCGCGGGTTTCATGAAGTAGCAACAAAAAAAGACAGTATCGGAGTATGCTTCTGCCCGCTGGATTATCGTTCGTTTTTGCAACGTGAAGCAGATGTCCGGAGATTACCCGGCAAGGGGAAATTCATCGATGAAAACGGTCGTTTTTTGGGATGGCATGAAGGATATCCCTTCTATACGATAGGGCAGCGCAGGGGACTGGGTATCCAGATGAACAAGGCTGTATTTGTCAAGGAGATCTCAGTAGAGAAAAACGAGGTGGTACTTGCCCCTCTGTCTTCTCTATATAAACAGGAGATGTGGCTGAAGGCATGGAACCTTGTAGAAGATAGCCGTGTGTTCTGCGCGGAAGAGGTGATTGTGAAGATACGTTACCGCAAGCAGTCAAACCGTTGCAGGGTGACGCTTACAGCCGGTGGCCTGTTGCACGTACGGCTGATAGAGCCTTTGGAGTCTATTGCTACAGGGCAGGCGGCCGCTTTTTATGCAAAGGACGGTTTGCTGCTGGGTGGTGGAATCATTGTATAATCATTGAGGAGTATCCTTTTATTTTGCTTTGTCTGATAATTAAAGTGCACAGGAAATTTTAAGGCGCGGATTATGCGAATTATACGGATAAAAATAAAAATCCGTACAAGCTGCAAAATCCGCGCCTGATTCTATCTGATATTAACTTATTTATTCAGTTTCAGCATCTCCTCGATGTATTCCCTTGTATTGCTGAGGCGGGGTATTTTGTGTTGCCCACCTAGTTTCCCTTTGCTGTCCAGCCAGTCGTGGAAGAGATTATTCCGGGCAACAATTATCTCTAACGGTTGTAGAGCAAGGTTATTCTGTCGTTTGGCTTCGTAATCAGAGTTTACTTCCTTTAAGGTATCGTCCAGTATTTTGGCAAAGTTTTCCAGGCTGTCCGGCATCTGTGCAAATTCTATCAGCCATTGATGGCGGCATTTGGCATGCTTGTCCATAAATACAGGAGCGGCGGAATAGTCTATGACTCGTGCACCGGTTTCTGCACATGCTCTGGAAAGTCCTTTTTCGGCATTATCCACAATGAGTTCTTCACCAAAAGCGTTTATGAAATGCTTGGTACGTCCGGTAATGACGAATTTATAGGGATTCTTCGATGTGAATTTGACGGTATCTCCAATCATATAACGCCATAATCCGGCAGAAGTGGAAATTACCATTGCATAATTCTTGTCAAGTTCCACCTCTTCCAGGCAATAGGCACGGGGGGTGGTTTTGCCGACATCCTCCAGCGGGATAAACTCATAAAAAACGCCATAGTCTATCATTAGTAACATAGCAGGGTCATCCGGGTCGTTTTGAGTACCGAAATAACCTTCGGATGCATTGTATGTTTCTACATAATGCATCTTGCTGCTACGGATAACATCTTTATATTGTTCGCGGTAAGGAGTAAAAGCTACGCCGCCATGGAAAAAAACTTCCAAGTTGGGCCATATCTCTTCCAAACTCTGTTTTCCGGTTTTCTCAAGTATATGTTTGATGAGTACAAGCATCCAAGACGGCACGCCGGAAAGATTGCTGACGTTAGCATGAATGGTTTCGTTGGCAATGGCTTCTATTTTAGGTTCGAAATGTTCCATCAAGGCTGTTCGCTTGCCGGGTACACGGACAAAATTTACCAACGGATTGATATTTTCAATCAGAATGGCAGAAAGGTCACCTACAAGGCTGTGGTTTGTGTTCAGATTGGGAGCGTGGCTTCCACCTAGAATAAGCCCCTTACCGGAGAAGAACCGGCTTTCCGGATTTTGTCCCAGATAGATGGCAACAGCGTCTTTACCTCCCTGATAATGGGTGTCATGCAAGGATTCTTTGCTGACAGGCAGGAATTTGCTTTTGTCATTAGTCGTTCCGGATGATTTGGCAAACCAACGTATTTCTGAAGGCCAAAGCAGATTCTGTTCACCTGCGCGCAAACGGGTAACGTATGGTTTTACTTCTTCATAAGTCTGTATAGGAAGGCGTTTTCTGAAATCTTCATAAGTACGGATAGAGGCATAATCATATTTTTTTCCCCATTCGGTATTTACCGCCATACGGACGAGACGTTGCAATACGCGTTGTTGCAACTCGCCGGAATGGTCGGTGTATTGTTCGATTTCTTTCAGACGGGGAGCAAAATATACTCTATTCAAAAACTTTGTAATATTCATCGTTCTTGTTTAAATCTGATTTTAAGGTGCAAAATTAATCTTATTTATCGTCATCTCTACCTTTTTTCTGTTTTTTTTCTATCTTTACGTCCGTATAAGCGAAAAGAAACGCCTTTTAAACTAAAATGTCATGAGAATCGGTATTTTGACCTCAGGAGGAGACTGTCCCGGCATTAATGCTACGATACGTGGTGTGTGCAAAACAGCCATTAACCATTATGGTATGGAAGTAATAGGTATCCACAGCGGTTTTCAAGGATTGCTGACTAAGGATGTGGAGTCATTCACCGAAAAATCTTTATCAGGCTTGCTGAATTTGGGTGGAACGATGTTGGGCACTTCCCGTGAGAAACCGTTCAAAAAAAACGGTGTGCTATCTGATGTCAACAAACCGGCTTTGATAGAACAGAATGTGAAGGAGTTGGGCTTGGATTGCATTGTCTGTATTGGTGGAAACGGTACGCAGAAGACGGCTGCCAAACTTGCCGCAATGGGGTTGAATATTGTTTCTGTACCCAAAACCATTGACAATGATATATGGGGGACGGATTTTTCTTTTGGATTTGACTCTGCAGTAAGTATCGCTACGGATGCTATTGACAGATTGCATTCTACAGCCAGTTCTCACAAACGTGTGATGGTGATTGAAGTAATGGGGCATAAGGCAGGCTGGATCGCTCTTTATTCGGGTATGGCAGGAGGTGGTGACGTTATTCTTATACCTGAAATCTCTTACAGCATCCACAATATCGGTGAAACTATCTTGAACCGTTTGAAGAAGGGGAAACCTTATTCTATCGTGGTGGTAGCTGAAGGCATTCAAACGGATGGGCGTAAACGCGCGGCCGAGTATATTGCGCAGGAAATAGAATATGAAACAGGTATCGAGACACGCGAAACAGTATTGGGTTATATTCAGCGGGGGGGCTCACCGACTCCTTTTGACCGTAATTTATCTACTCGTATGGGGGGACATGCAACGGAGTTGATAGCAACAGGGCAATTCGGGCGTATGATTACTTTGAAAGGTAATGAGATAGCCTCAGTACCGTTGGAAGAAATTGCAGGTAAATTGAAATTGGTGACCGAAGATAATGACTTAGTCATCCAAGGGCGTAGGATGGGTATCTGTTTCGGTTGAAATATCAGCCATTTCCGTTGTAGGCGTTTCTTCTGAAATAGTCTCTTCCAAGATTTTTTTTTCTTCCGTATGGTTTTGTATTTTGGCTGCCTGGATTTCTTCTTTGAAGATTTCGTCATCTTTAATCTTCTTTAGTGTCATCCGGGCAGCGTTCTGCTGTGATTCCTTTTTGGAATATCCAGTTCCTGTGCCGGCTGAAATACCTTCAATACGTACCTCTGTATGAAACATCGGGTTATAATCTTCATCAAGAAGTTGCTCGATAAGCTCAAAAGATACTTCCATCTTATTTTTCTGGCTCCATTCTATCAGTTTGGACTTGAAGTTGACTTCTTTGCGTGACATCTTATCGAGGTCAATATAATTTTTGAAGATTTTCTCTTCCATGAACTGTTTGCAGCGGTCGTATCCTTGGTCCAGATAAATGGCGCCTATGAAAGCTTCGAAAGCATTGCCATACATATAACTGTTGTGTGAAGAGGAGCGGGTGGAGTATTTTACCAGCTTATCCAATCCTATTTCGACAGCAAGTTTATTGAGCGTTTCCCGCTGTACAATCTTGGAGCGGGTATTAGTCAGGAAACCTTCACGACGGCCGTCGAAATGTTTATAAACAATATCCCCTACAATGGCGTCAAGGATAGCATCCCCCAAAAATTCCAGCCGTTCATTGTTCAACGGGCGTCCTTTTTCAGAGCGTATGGAAGTGGACTTATGCAGCAGGGCCTGCTGATAAATCTGAATATTGTGTGGAAAGAAACCTAATATCTTATAAAAACAAAGATAAGACCTTTTATCCTTACGGAATAAAAGCCTTATCTTGTCTATTTGGTTACGTAACACGACCTAATTATTCTGCGTATTTTTTGAAAATAACACATGCATTATGACCGCCAAATCCAAAAGTATTGGACAAGGCTACGTTCACTTCGCGCTTTTGAGCTTTGTTGAACGTAAGGTTCAAGTCATAGTCGATGTTTTCGTCGTTATCACCCTCTTCGTGATTGATGGTCGGAGGCACAATGCCATTCTTGATAGCAAGGATACTCGCAATGGATTCTACCGCACCGGCAGCGCCCAACAAGTGACCAGTCATGGATTTGGTAGAACTGATATTCAGTTCATAAGCATGTTGGCCGAATACCTCTTTAATGGCTTTGGCTTCTGATATATCACCTACAGGAGTAGATGTACCGTGAACATTGATATAATCTACTTCGTTGGGGTTCATCTCTGCATCTTCCAACGCATTGATCATCACTAATTTGGCTCCTAAACCTTCAGGATGAGAAGCTGTGAGGTGATGAGCGTCGGCAGACATACCTACGCCGGCAACTTCCGCATAAATCTTGGCACCGCGTGCCTTGGCATGTTCCAGTTCTTCAAGAACAAGGCAACCGCCACCTTCACCCATCACGAAACCGTCACGGCTTGCGCTGAACGGACGAGACGCTGTTTCAGGAGAATCATTACGGGTTGACAATGCATGCATGGCGTTAAAACCACCTACACCGCAAGCGGCGATGGCAGCTTCCGAGCCACCGGTTACGATAGCATTGGCTTTACCCAGACGGATCAAGTTGAATGCATCGGCAATGGCGTTCGTGGAAGTGGCGCATGCAGAACAAGTTGCGTAGTTAGGACCATGGAAACCGTACATGATGGAAATTTGTCCGGCAGCAATATCCGAAATCATCTTGGGGATGAAGAACGGGTTGAACTTGGGACCGTTTTCTTTACCAGTCAAGGCATAGTTACCTGCCTCTTCTTCAAATGTACGGATACCACCGATACCGGCACCAAAAATGACGCCGATTCTGTTTAAATCCTCATTTTCGACGTCAAGACCAGAATCACCTACCGCTTCTTTGGCTACAGCAATGGCATATTGTGTATATAAGTCCATCTTGCGGGCCTCTTTGCGGTCTATATATTTGGTGGCATCGAAGCCTTTTACTTCGCATGCAAATTGAGTCTTGAAAAGGGATGCATCGAAATGAGTAATAGGCCCTGCTCCACTAACCCCATTCACAAGGTTTTCCCAAAATTCGGGAACGCTGTTGCCAATAGGAGTAATGGCGCCAAGACCTGTTACTACAACTCTTTTTAATTCCATGTTATAAATTAATGGATAAGATTACTTAGCGTGTTCTTCGATGTAAGATACAGCATCACCTACAGTACCGATCTTTTCAGCTTGGTCATCAGGAATAGAGATACCGAACTCTTTTTCGAATTCCATGATAAGTTCTACAGTGTCAAGAGAATCAGCTCCCAGGTCGTTAGTGAAGCTAGCTTCGGTTGTAACTTCTGATTCTTCGACGCCTAATTTGTCGACGATAATCGCTTTCACTCTTGATGCAATTTCAGACATAACTTTAAGTTTTTAATTAATAATTAGTTTTATTTCTTTAAATTTGCGCTGCAAAGGAATAAATATTTATCGTTCCTCGCAAATATTTGATGAATTAAATGCACCTTTTTGCACAATTTTCACGGTTTTGTGCACTAAATGGAGGGATTATGAAGAAAAATATCGCAATTTTAGCTTCAGGAAGCGGAACGAATGCGGAGAATATCATTCGTTATTTTCAAGAAAAGGATTCTGCTATTGTACGTTTGGTTTTGACTAACAGGCAGAATGCGTTCGTTTTAGAGCGTGCAAAGGGCTTGGAAGTGCCTGGCTTCTATTTTCCGAAAGGTGAATGGGAGAGGGGCGAGGCTATTTTGTCATTGTTGAAAGAACATGCTATCGATTTTGTAGTATTGGCCGGTTTTCTGGCTCGTGTGCCGGATAACATTTTGCATGCTTATCCTAATAAAATGATAAATATACATCCCTCTCTACTTCCGAAGTTCGGCGGGAAAGGAATGTATGGCGACCGCGTACATGAAGCGGTAATTGCTGCCGGAGAAAAAGAAAGTGGCATTACGATTCATTATACAAACGAGCATTACGATGAAGGTGCCGTTATTTGCCAGAAGAAGTGTCCGGTATTACCGGAAGACACTCCGGTGGAGTTGGCACAACGCATTCATCAGTTGGAATATGAAAATTATCCGAAAGTGATAGAAGAGCTGATATTTAAATTATAACTAACCCTGTTCACAAATGCTTGTAGGCTTGTTTTAAAAGGGCTACACCCTTTGGGTACCAGGGCTACACCCTTTATCTGTTATGGCTACACCTTTTGATGCAAAGGGTGTAGCCTTATTGAATAGGCTTCTTTTTCTCTTCTTAGCGGATAGCAGCCACGCAATTTTTCAAATAGTTCAGGATGCTCTTTCAGTGCTTCACTGTCTTTTTGGGGGTCATAGATCTGCAGATATGCCTCTGTTGCGGTTTTTGCAGTAATAACAGGCTTTTCCGGTTGCGGGGGGGTGATTTGATAATCGGTCTTTATGTGGAAGAAACGGCAGAGTGCATCCAATGACATGCGTGTGGCATTTGCTTTCCCGTCAGCGGAATAGCCGGCAATATGTGGGGTTCCGAGAAATACCTTATTTAATAAGGTGGTATTGATCTCTGGCTCGTTTTCCCACACGTCAATGACTGCATCGGAAATGGTTCCGGTTTCCAAGGCATTAAGAAGCGCTTGGGTGTCGATTACTTCTCCACGCGAAGTATTGATAATGATAGGGCAGCGTTTTAAGCTATGGAAGAAGCGGTTGTCAGCCAAATGAAATGTTTTATATTTCCCTTCCTTATATAAAGGTACATGGAAAGTTAGTATGTCGCATTTTTCAGCCAAAGTTTTCAGGGGACAGAACGTAGAGCTTTCTTCTTTGTCCTGTCGGGGAAGGTCGTTCAATAATACTTGCATTCCCAACTCATGTGCCACTTGTGCCACTTTGCTGCCCACGTTTCCTGCTCCAATGATGCCAATAATCATTTCCGACAGTTTTTTACCCTTTAATAACTCCAGTAATAGGAGGGAAGATTGCAGGTACTGGGCTACGGAGGCTGAATTGCATCCGGGAGCATTAGTCCAGGTGATACCTGCCTCTTGGCAGTATTGTGTATCTATATGGTCAAAGCCGATAGTGGCGGTGGCAATGAAACGGACTTTGCTGCCTTCAAGTAATTCACGGTTACAATGTGTACGTGTACGGATAATTAGGGCATCTGCATTCTTTACTAGCGCAGGGGTGAAATCTTTTCCTGGAGCAAATATTACTTGGTCGGCTATCTTTTCGATAGCTTCTTTGATATAAGGTATCTTGTCGTCAACAATGACTTTCATAAGGGTATCGTTGTTTTGGGAAAGCAAATATATGCTTTTGTTTTAGGAATTTCTCTAAAAGAATTCTTTTTTTGTTTCAAAACTTGGTTTGTCAGCTCATATTCTGATATTTTA
Organism: Bacteroides fluxus YIT 12057; assembly: GCF_000195635.1. GTDB lineage: Bacteria > Bacteroidota > Bacteroidia > Bacteroidales > Bacteroidaceae > Bacteroides > Bacteroides fluxus. Next base: position 26,690 of record NZ_GL882689.1, read on the forward strand.
TTTGTTTCTTTGCCTTGGAATGGTTAACTTCTTTTTTTTAATATAAATTTTGACTATGTATTCGATAATCTGCTGCTCGGTTAATCCGGATGAAGTTGCTTCTTTAAAGTCCAATGTAGCTGATACAATTGGAATGCCTTTCGAATTTATAGCCTTTGATAATAGAGAGAGTCATTACGGCCTTTGTAAAGTTTATAATATTTGTGCAGAAAAGGCAAAATATGATTTCCTGTGTTTTGTTCATGAGGATGTGCGTTTTCTGACTAAAGATTGGGGAAAACTGATGGCAGAGCAATTGCGGCAGGAAGGATGCGGAGTGATTGGTTTTGCCGGAAGTATTCTTAAATTGAAACGCTTGACGGGCTGGAATACTTGTGGCAAAGATTTAAGGGCTAACTATGTGCAATATATGCGGGGTGGAGCCCATCCTCGTTGTGTCAATCCGGAGAAGCGGTCTTTCTCTCCGGTAGTAACGCTTGACGGTCTTTGTTTATTGGCAAGAAGAAGCGTATGGAAGGAAATGCGTTTTGATGAAGTGACCTTTCCGGGTTTTCATTGTTACGATATTGACTTCTCGCTTGCCGTAGCGTGTCACTACACCAATTATGTTTGTCATACGGTATTGGTGGAGCATTATTCTCAAGGTTCTTTCTCTCGTTCCTGGCTTCAGGGATTAGAGGCTCTGCATGAAAAGTGGCAGAACTGCCTCCCTATTGCCGCTAAGCCACTTACCGATAGGGAAATGGAGCGATATGACCGTTTGGGCGAAGGCTATTTTATCAAATTTTTATGGCAAAAAGGGTGTTTTGATGTGTGTGGCTTTCATGATGCTTTGCGTTATTTTTATCGTTATCCTTTTACGTTTACGGCGTGGATGCTTTTTCCTAAATACTTAAAATATAGGTTGCGTTACAGGCATAAGTTTCCATAGGTCTGATGATTAAGGATTGATAATGGGGAACCAGAAATCTTTCATACGTCGTTTGTACCATGAGTGGCAGCCGAAGGGTAGTTGATTATTGTTCAGTTTATAGCATAAAGAGGGATATTTGTCGAAGCTAAACTGCAGGGCCTCCATATAGTCCGGATAGGTGAAGTTCATTCCGTGCTTATTGACTTCTACAGAGAAAAATACATCTTCATTGAATATGTGGTTTCCCGGGTGCTGTTCAAAAAAATGGATAATGTCTTGTAGTTGTGAGACAGCTCTTAAATGGCTGCTTGTCTTGCGCAGAGACAAGCCTCCGTTACCAACCTTGAAATTGGTAATTTGTGCGTTGGGCAACCCGAATACGTTGCAAAATTGTTTTTTGATCCAGGAGGTCAAGCGTAATAAGGGGAATCGGTAGATGGGACGTACAAGCCAGGGAGCACCGACATAATCATAATCTTTGTTGCACCACTCTTTCAATTCGTCTTTAAATATGTATGCGTCTAATTGGCAGATTAATATGTACTTATAGTTAAGAAAACGACGATAGAATTCTTCGGACATCATCAAATGGTTGTAACCGCTGATTCCATGAAAGTATTTATCATCAAAATTTTCAAAGGTAAGTTGCGGGTATTGTTTGGAAATGGCAGTAACGTCCAATGTTGCAGGTTTGATGACTGTTAATGGATAATCTTTCAGTATGTGGCATACCTGCTGTATGGACACCTCTTCGAAATGGTTGAACTTTGGGCGGTAAATCGGTATGATAACTTTTACAAGATTATATTTGCTCATATTCAATGTCTTATTTGGCTGTAGAAGAGTGCTTGAAGTGGCACATCTTTTTTATTGCATGTTTAACTTTTCTCCTCTTTTCAAATTTGTCTAACGCTTTCATAACTGTTTCCACGCTTTGGCCGGTATCCCATTTTCTCAATATGGCGTATTGTGTAGTGATGTATTGCAGTAATTTTCGTTGGTGGGTTATGCGTTTTAGGTTGTCTAGACATTCTTGTTGGGTAGGTGAAGATTTGAAAACGGAACGATTGGTATCAATGACTGAGAATGAAACGTTGCCTTCCTTGTCTTTATGATAGAGTATATTGTTTAGATTGGGATCTCCGTGCAGAAATCCTTTAGTATGCATTTGTACGAAAAAGGCAGCCAGGCAATCGGCAAGATACGTATCGAATTCTTCACTTCCTCCTAATGTAGGGTAGATTGCGGGAATGTTACATGGGGTAGAAATGAAGAAGTATTCATGGACAAGCCCGTTTTTCTTTTGTTCGATATAGGCGATTCCTTCCGGAGTACTGATACCTTTGGATTGCAATATCTGAGCATAAAGGTAAGCCCTTTCGGCCTTGCTCTTTTTAAAGAAAGTATAGATTATCTGCTGTATAAGATTAGGCTTTTTATAGCGCTTTACAATCCATTCTCTGTTGTTGTATATAAAACTTTTTATGGTGTTGCGTCCTTGGTATAGAATCTTTCCACTGGTATCAAAGATTCCCGGTAGTTGTGAAATGAAAGGTCGGAAAATTTGGTATTTGGGCAAGATAATGATTCGCATGTACTTTAATTGTTTCTGATTTGGGTTACAAAGATACTGCAAATAAGTTAAATAGAGAAATTAACGATGGAAGAACCTGAAATATTCAAGTACTCTTTTGGAGATGCTTTAGGTGATCATAAGATAACATTTGTTTGCCATATAACCTGTTTCTCGATTCTTTTGCTTACATTTGTATTCATTGACCTTTTTAAATCGGTTAATGACATTAATTTATGTTTCTATATAAAATTGAAGAGTATGGTCTGTTACCTGTCCAAAAGTTATAAAGAGGTTAATAGTGCCGGTAGTAAGGCAAAAATGGATATTGAGCGGATAATGGAAGACTTGGGCTTTCGTAATGTCGGTCTTAGGCAGGCTCTGTTTTCAAATGCGGTCATTGCTTATTTCTATACATTGTTCAGTGTATTGAAGGGCATTTTTTGTTTGCATAAGGACGATGTACTGGTATTGCAATATCCGTTGAAGAAGTATTATTCTTTTATTTGCAATGCCGCCCATTGGAAAGGCTGTAAGGTGATAACGGTAATCCATGATTTGGGAAGTTTCCGTAGAAAGAGACTCACGGTGGAGCAGGAGATAGCAAGACTGAACCATTCGGATTATGTGATAGCCCATAATAAAAAAATGAAAGGCTGGTTGGAAAATCATGGGTGTAAGGCTTTGTTGGGTACTTTGGGCATATTCGATTACCTTTCTTCCACGATGGCTTCCGCACCGGAACCCTCAGAAACCTTTAGGGTGCTTTATGCCGGAGGCTTAAGCTTGCGTAAGAATGCATTTTTGTATGAGGTGGGGAAGTATATCCATTCTTCTTGCCGCTTTAGTTTGTATGGGAACGGTTTTGAATTGGAAAATGCTGCAGGAAAGGAGTTTTTTGATTATATGGGCTTTGTGAGCTCAGATGATTTGATTGCAGGTGCTCAGGGTGATTTCGGGCTTGTATGGGATGGGGCTTCTGTCTCTTCGTGTACGGGTGATTTCGGGGAATATTTACAATATAATAACCCTCATAAGACATCTCTTTATATCCGTTGCAATTTGCCTGTTATCATTTGGAATAAAGCGGCATTGGCTGATTTTGTCCGTGAAAACGGTATTGGGCTTTGTCTGGATTCTTTGGAAGACCTGGATGCTACCCTTGCGGCGTTGACACCCGAACAATATCAAACAATGAAGAGGAATGTTGTTGCGGTCAGTGACAGGCTTGCAGGGGGAGGCTTCTTTACGCAGGCGGTAATGGATGCGATAGAGACTTTAAAGAAAGAGAGAAATGATTGTTGACATGAAGAATGTATGGAAAAGGAAGTGATACAGATTGTTTGTAATATTGATACTTCTTATGTGAAGTATTGTATCGTTATGCTTACTTCTTTGTTGGAAAACAATAAGAATGAAAGGATTTGTGTTCATCTTATAGCCTCTGAATTGACCGATGAAGCCCGGATTGAAATATTGGAGGTTGTAGAAGGGAAGTATGGGCAAACGATTTGCTTTTATTTGATTGGGGAAGAAATACTGCAAGATTGTTCCATTTATGGAGACAGTCATATTTCTTTGGCTACCTACTACCGGATATTCCTTTGCTCGATATTGCCGGCCGATCTTTCGAAAGCTCTTTATCTGGATTGTGATTTGGTGGTGCTTGGTTCTATAAACGAATTATGGAATACGGATATTTCTCAATATGCTGTCGCTTGTGTGGAAGATATGTGGAGTGGAAAGCCGGATAATTATGAGCGCCTTCATTATGCTTCTTCTGATTCCTATTTTAATGCGGGCGTTTTGCTGGTCAATTTAGACTACTGGCGAGAGTTGGATTTTGAAGGGCTTGCAATGGCGTATATCAAGGCGCATCATTCAGAATTGGTGTTCAATGATCAGGATGTATTGAATGCGTTGTTGCATGACAGAAAGCTTTTTTTGCCTTTTAGATGGAATGTGCAGGATGGCTTTTTGAGGAGAAAACGCCGAATCAGACAAGAAAGCATAGCAATGCTGGATGAAGAGTTGAAGTCTCCGGTAATTATTCATTATACGGGAGGAAAAAAGCCATGGCAATATAAGTCTGTGCATCCGTATAAATCTTTTTATTATTTCTATTTGGACAAGACGAGATGGAGAGGCGAACGGCCTGTGGTGCCATTTTCATATAAATCGAAGTTGGCGTTGGATAAGTTTTTGTGCTTCTGTAAATTGGCAAAACCTAAATATTTGAAACCTGCTGTTTTATGTGTCGAGAATTGATAACGGTTGTAACCATAAGCTTTAATGCCGGAAGTTCCATCAGGAAGACGATGGAAAGTGTTTTGGCGCAGACTTACCGCCCGTTGGAGTATATCATTGTAGATGGGGGATCTTCGGACAATACGATGGAAATTGTGAAAGAATTGGAACCTGATTTTAGGAATCGGGGGATTGCTTTCCGTAGTTTGTCGGAAAGAGATAAAGGAATCTATGATGCGATGAATAAGGGGATACAGTTGGCTAGCGGCCGTTGGATAAATTTCATGAATTCGGGAGATGTGTTTTGCAATAAAAATGTGATATCCGGATTGTTCTCTTTTGATTTATGCGCAGATGTAAAGTTGTTGTATGGAGATACCCTTAGGGTAAAGTCCTATGCCGTAGTACCTTCTAAAGGTAGCGTACCGGAGGTGACTCCCTTGAGGATGCCTGCTTGCCATCAGGCTATGTTTGCGGATGTTGCCGAGATGAAGAAGAATCTGTTCGATTTGTCTTATCATTTGGCTGCTGATTATCATTTTGTATATAATTTGTATAGAAGAGGTGCCCGTTTGCAGTATATCCCTATGGATGTTGCTTTATGTGAGGCTGTTGATGGCGTTTCCTCTGTGTATAAGTTGGAAGTGAAAAGTGAATGTGCACGAATTAGAGGTATTGACAAAACATTTAAATGGCGTCTTTTTTTTCTGCGAAAGAAAATTTCCTTTCGTGTGCAGAAAGCTATAGAAAAACTGATTCCTTCCCGTTATTTACTGGAAGTCAAAAAAGCCAACCGTAAGAGGTTGGAAGCAAGGACTCGCTCAATGGATGCTCATCGTTGATAAGGAACCCCCGTTATAATGGCGTATTTTTATTTTTCTCCCAAGTTTCTCCATAGCTCAAGGGCTGCGGTAATTGTGTCATCCATGTCTGCGTATGTATATTGAGCCAAACGGCCTCCGAATAGAGTTTGGGTTTGCTGATTGGCCAACTCTTGATAACTTTTAAACAAGAGATTATTTTTATTGTCATTAATAGGATAATATGGCTCTTTTCCCGTTTCAAAAGAATCTGGATATTCCCGGGTGATGACGGTAAAGGGTTGTGTTCCGAACTCAAAGTGCTTGTGTTCTATAATTCTTGTGTAGGGTATTTCCCGCTCACAGTAGTTTACGACAGCATTGCCCTGGTAGTTGGCTGTATCATCTATGCATATATGCTCAAAGCGCAGGCTCCGATATTCCAAATTCCCAAAGCGATGATCGAAATATTCATCTATACAACCTGTATAAAGAATCTTTTTTGCAATAGAACTAAATTCTGTGCGGTGTTTAAGGAAGTCTGTGTTTGTTTTTACTTCTATTCCTTCCAGCAAGGCGCTTATTAATTTGTTGTATCCTCCTATGGGAATTCCTTGATAAGGGTCATTAAAATAATTATTGTCAAAAGTCAAGCGAAAAGGAATTCTGTTGATGATGAATGTTGGAAGTTCTGTGGCCGCACGTCCCCATTGCTTTTCTGTATATCCTTTTATCAGACGCTCATAAATATCTTTTCCGCAAAGTTTGAGAGCCTGTTCCTCTAAATTTTTCGGCTTTATGATGTGGGCAAATTCATTGCGCTGTTCGTTGATTTTGTCCATTGCTTCTTGAGGGGTACGTACTCCCCATAATTGATAGAAGGTATTCATGTTGAAAGGTAAGTTGTATAACTTGCCTTTGTAGTTGGCTATAGGCGAATTGGTATATCGGTTGAATTTGACTAACTGATTGACATATTCCCATGTCTTGTCATTGTCTGTATGAAAGATATGGGCACCGTATTTGTGTACGTTGATGCCGTTTATCTCTTCACAGTAGATGTTTCCTCCAATGTGCGCGCGCTTCTCTATGACAAGGCATCTTTTTCCTGCTTTATATGCTTCATGGGCAAATACGGATCCGAATAAACCACTCCCGACAATCAAATAATCATATAAGGCTTTTGGAGGTATCATTTTCTATTGTATTTTTTATTTTGTTTACTATATCTTTTACTTTTATGCCAGTAAGGCAGGCATAATCTTTCCTGAAGCATGGCTTGTTTCCGAAGATGGAGCAAGGCCGGCATGATAATTCTGTCTGTATGGCCTTATCTGTAGTTTGTCCCCATCCCATAAACCCGGCAAAAGGATGAGTGGCTCCCCAAACAGAAATGACAGGAGTGCCGGTAAGGGATGCAAGGTGCATGTTTGCTGAATCCATTGATACCATTACATTCAGATGGCTAATGAGGGCAAGCTCTTCATATAGATTTAACCTGCCTGCCAAGGACTGCACATTGGGATAGTCTGAGGCCCAGTGTTCCAATAAACGCCTTTCGGTCTTTCCGCCTCCAAAAAGAAAAATCTTCCAATTGTCATGAGTTGCCAATTCTTGAATAAGGGAAGCTATTGTTGTTTCGGGAAGCATTTTTCCTCTGTGTGCAGCGAACGGTGCAATTCCTATCCATTGCTTGCCGTCTGGTATGCCTGCGATGGCTTGAAAAAGGGAAACATCTCCTTTGCCTTTTTTGAAGATGGAATGAAATTCTGTATTCACAGGGTATCCCAATTCCGCAAATACCTCTTCATAGCGTGTAAAGGAAGACGGAAGCTGTTTCAATACTTTATGCCGGAACCGAACCAAGGCTTTCTTTTCTTTGCGTCCCTTTTTGATATGGGCAACTTTGGCCCCTGAAAATAAAAAAAAAGTCCGCAATATTTTGCTGCGTAGTACATCATGCAAGTCAGCAACAGCATCATAGCCACCCTCTCTCTTCAATTTGCGGTATAATTGGAATAACCCTCCCAAGCCTTTATATCTGTTTACATCAACCCCCCGAAAAACAACGTTGGACGGCATTTTTGCAAATAACGGTTGCATAAAGGACTTGCTCAATACCGTAATCTCTATTTCCGGGTATTGTTCAGCCAATGAAGTAAGGACGGGGACGGTCATCGCTACATCACCGAGTGCTGAAAGTCTCAGAGCTAAAATTCTCATTTCTTGCCGTAAAGAACGGGGTTCAAGTTTGGATCATTGTACATTTTCATCTGTTTATAGACTTTCATGTATTTATGTCCGGCTTCGATGTCTGCAATGAGTTGGTTGATGGCTGTAGATAAGTCTTTTTGTTGTTCCAATAAAATATTCAGTTTGGTTTCGCATTGTGTATGATGCTCCGGAGTGATGTCTGTGCGTTCTACTTCCTGATGCATATGATAAATTTTCAATGCAAGGATAGACAGGCGGTCAATAGCCCAGGCAGGGCTTTCGGTATTGATTGTTGCGTCCGCTTTTACTTGGGTGCCTTTGTACTTGTCAAGAAAATAGCTGTCTATCAATTCTACCAGGTCTGTACGGTCCTGATTGGATTTGTCTATTCTTCTTTTTATTTTCAAAGCTTCTTCCGGATTGATATTCGGATCACGGATAATATCTTCCAGATGCCATTGGACGGTATCAATCCAATTCTTCAGGTATAGATAATATTCTATGCTTTGGTGCGGATAAGGATTCTGGATGGGTGTATCGACATGATCCATTTTATGATAATCAAGAATGGCTTGTTTGAAAATTCGGTTGCTATTTTCTGTAAAGTTCATAAATTTACTTGTTTAAATGTGGCATAAATTTTTATGTTATTGGTACAAAGCTATGTAAATTTATCAAGACTTCCAATTATTTGTTATTAAAAATGGCATCTGCACCGTTTGCTCCATGAAATATTGGGTTCAGCGTTTTTTGGGTATATGTTTTTTTGGTATTGATGCAGTATATAGTATATATTTGCATTCTTTTTATAAATGCCTGATGCGATCATGCTATATGGCTTGTTTATTGAACTTAGATTTAAATTAGATTATTTCTATTGGTAAGATGAAAAGATTACTTTATATTGACCATGACTTTCATAATAAAACCAAGTCTTCGCAATTCTTGGAAGAGCTTTTAAAAAGTGCTTATGAGGTTGAGGTCTGTAATTTTGATCCTTATGATAAGGATCCGGAATCTGCCTTTGAATGCTTGAAAAATAAGGAATTTGATATATTGGTGTTGTTTCAGGTGACGCCTGATCTTGAAAGATTGAAAAAGAATGTGAGTTTTAAACATGCTGTATTTTTCCCAATGTATGATGCGTCAGGAGGGTTGGATGATGATTTTTGGGAACAATATAGAAGTTTTAATATCATTAATTTTTCCCGCTCTCTTCATGAACGGCTTTTGGGTTTAGGATTGTCTTCCTATTATATACAGTATTTTCCTAAGCCTGCCGAATCTTTGAAGTACGGGAATCCGGGCCATGTGTTTTTTTGGCAACGGTTAACGGATTTGAATATTGACTTGGTAGAAAGGTTGTTGAGGAAGATTAGGGTGGAGAGAATCCATGTGCATAAAGTTTTGGATCCTTATCAGACATTCTCGGAACCTTCTCTTGCCATCGCCGGTAAGATAAAGTATTCTGTATGGTTTGACACGCGTGAAGAAATGTTGAGAGTCATGGAGTCTTGTGCTCTTTATATTGCTCCGCGGTTGTATGAAGGGATCGGGATGAGTTTTTTGGAGGCTATGGCTATGGGGCGATGCGTGATTGCTCCCGACAGTCCGACGATGAATGAATATATTGTTCATGGCAAGAACGGATTGCTGTATAATTATCATAAACCTAAACCGATAAAAGCCAGGCGCATTGAAAAAATCCAAAGAAACGCATATGAGTATATGAAAGAAGGGTATGCTCGGTGGACAAGGGATAAATACAAGATTCTGGATTGGTTGGAGGCTCCTTTACGTCAAGACGACTGGAGAAGGATAAAAAAACAAAAAAAGTATCAGAATATTAAGATTTATCTTCTGTTTGGTTTTCTCCCTTTGTTGGTGTTAAGAGAGAAGGCTTATAAACGGTATTATGATTTATTCGGCTTTTTGCGGATTTTGAAAAGCCGGAAGAAAGAAACTGAAATGATTTTCTATTTGTTGGGAATTATTCCTGTGTGGAAATCTAAACTGGCTTAAGACAATAATAGTAAACTTTGATTATGAATGATAATTTGGTGTTGGAAAAAGAAGCAAACGTGCCTTTGGTCACCATTGTGACCATTACCTACAATCTGATAGAGAAGAAGCGTGAGGCATGCATAAAACAATGCATAGAGAGTGTGCATGATCAGACCTATCCTTGCATTGAGCATTTGATCATTGATGGCGCGTCCAATGACGGGACATTGGAATTGTTGGGACAGTATCAGAAGCAAGGATCTATTGAGATCGTTTCCGAAGCGGACGAGGGGATATATGATGCGATGAATAAAGGAATTGCACGGGCAAAAGGGAAATATATTAATTTTCTGAATTCAGACGATTTCTTTCATAATAATAAAGCGGTAGAAATGAGTGTCAGGGCGCTGGAGGAAAAGCACGCTGACTATTCATTTGCCGATGCCATGTTGCTGTTTGAAAACGGTAAGGAGTATTTGTGGGAGGGAGATGTGTCGAAACTCCTTTGGGGGTCGCATTATTGCCACCAGACAATGTTTGTCAGAACAGAGTTGATGAGGGCTATTGGCGGTTTTGATCTTTCTTACAAAATTTCGGCGGATACAGAGATGATGATAAGGCTGTATGCACAGAAAGCTTTGTATGTGAAAGTTCCTTTTTCTATTGTAACTTATCGTGTCGGTGGTTATTCTTCGCAAAACCAGGCTCAGTCAAGAATGGACCATTCTGCCGCTTTTTATAAGCATATAGGCATGAAGATAGGCCTTAGCGAGAAGGACTGCTTTTTTTGCTGGAATCTTCGCTTTTTTGATGAGTTGTCAAAAGAACAGCAGTTTGAACTGATCAGTAAAGTTCCGCGCGAATATGGATTGAAGCATTTACTGCATGAATTTATGGCCAGGACTTATGCCGGTTCGGAAGTGTCGGCTAAATTATACTATCTTTTTGGGTTTGTTCCTGTTCTGAAGTGTAAGTGTCGTGGGAATAAGAGGTATTTCCGGCTTTTTGGTGTGCTGCCCGTTTTAAAGGTGGTAAAGTCTGTCCGTAAAGATAAATATTATCTGTTTGGGTTTATTCTTATGTTGAAAGTAAAACGTTATATGTAGGCTTATGAATAAAATATTGTTTGTATATCCGCATAACTTTTTGGAACCCAATATGGGAACCAATATCCGTGTATATTCTCTTGCTAAGGAGCTCCGTGCAAAAGGTTTTAAGATAGATCTGTTCGCTTTTCGTAATTTCATTTCTAAATATGACCGTTTTGAGGATCAGAATAAAGAAAAGTTGGTAAATCAGCTTTACCTGTATGATTATAGAAATACATCCTCGTTTAAGAGAAGAAAAGGGCTTGGAAAATATCTAAATAAGCTTTTTTCCCGTGGAGAGCTGGATAATTGGGTAACCCCTGGTATGCAGCGTCAATTTAATGAAATAGTTTCTTCTGTAGAATATGACTATATTGTAATGTTTTACGCTTATACTGCGGAACTTCTTTCTCCGGCTAATTATAAAGGAACGGCTTCCAAGGTATATTTCATGGAAGATCTTTTGTCGGTGTCTCATTTCATATCACGCAGGACCAAGTCTATTGGCAGATCATTGGACAGTGAAATTCAGCGGGTTTCTTATTTTGACAAAATAGTTTGTATATCGTCGGATGAGAAAACTCTTTTTGAGAAACTGCTTCCTGATAAATCGTTCTATTTTCTGCCCCATTTGATTGGTCGGAAAGAATCAGGGAAAAAGGCCGTGGCTCAAGTAACGAAGGTGTTATTCATTGGTTATGACAATGAATATAATATTGAAGCCATGCGTTGGTTCTTTCAGAACGTCTATAGCCGGTTGCTTACAGGCATAGAGATAATGGTAGTGGGCAAAGTTGTGAAACACATAAATGTTGACTATCCAAATCTGAAGAAAGTAGAGTATGTGGAAAGTCTGGATGAACTATATAAGACGGTGGATATCGTCATTTGCCCATTGCGGAATGGTACCGGTATGAAAATCAAGGTTATCGAAGCTATGAGTTATGGGATTCCTGTTGTCTGCACTTCCAGAGGTGTGGATGGGTTGCCTGATAAGAATGAAAACGGCTGTCTGGTAGAAGATACTCCGGAAGCATTTGCGGAGGCAATAAACAGATTGGCTACTGATAAACTTTTCTATAAGAAATGCCAGGACAGGATTGATGCCTACTTCTCGGAAACATTGGACTGGAATGTACACAATGTCATGTTGGCAAGGTTGTTTGAGCACAAGTCATCAGTGAATGCCGTGCGTTTCAATGAACTTCCGTATTCGGTTTTTGCCACAAAAGAGTGGTGCCGGGTTTGAGTTTGGATGAAAGTGTGTGTCAAAAGATAGCGGGATTCTGTTTGGGGTCACTCTTTAAAAGTACATTCTTTTTGAGAGGCTTGGTATGCTTTCCGGTAAACGGCTTCGGTTTTTTGGGCCGTTTTTCCCCAAGAGTACATTTGTAATCTTTCGCTGCCGGCTTTGATAAGCGCTTCGCGTTTCTGTGGATCGTATAATACGCTTTTGACAGCCTGGGCTATGGACTCTTCGGAATATGGGTTGAAATAGCATCCGGCCTCTCCTGCTATTTCTGGGAAGCAGCTGGTGTTGCTGAGTGCAAGGGGGCAATGACATGCATAGGCTTCTAATATGGGGATGCCGAATCCTTCGTATAAGGAAGGATAAACAAAAAGCGATGCCCTGCTGTATAGTTCGCTAAGAGCTTGGTCCGAAGCTTTTATATGGACTATGCGGTCTAAGACTCCTAATCGGGAGAGAGCTTCTTTTTCGGGGCGTTTAATGCTGTGTCCGGTACATACGACGTATAGGTCTGGGTCATTTTTCTGTAAGATGGAGAAAGCCTTTATGAATCGGTCGAAGTTTTTGTATGGAGTCCGGTCTCCTACATATAACAGAAATCTTTCCGGAAGTTTTAACCGCTGTTTTCCTGAGAAAGGACGCATGCTTGTGCCATGATAGATGACGTCTATTTTATCGGCATCTATATGCAATAATCTGATGATGTCCCTTTTCGTGTTCTCGCTGATGGCGATGATTCGGGTAGCCCGGGTTATAGTTTCTTTCTTTTCTTGTATCATGATGTCGGAATCACTGCAAAACTCGGGAAATATCTCGTGAATCATGTCATGGACTGTAATGACATAGGGATAATTGCCTATATATTTCAAGAAATAAGAATTATAATACGTTGGATGGAATATGTAGTTTTTCTTTTCTTGCAGCAGGCGTATCGTCAGTTCACGGTTCTTTTGTTCACAGTACTTTTTGTAGTGCTTTAGGATGAATCGGGGAATGGGAATCAGATGTTTTCCCAAGTGCCATGTCGTTAGATAGTAGTTGATGGAAAACCATATTCCGATATCCCATCTGCTGTTTAGTCTGCGGATAATTTCACAAAAATAGCGGGAAATACCGCCGAAGCGCTGTATTCCAAAAATTTGGTAATCATATAGAACCGAGAAACTGGATTCTTGGACGTGGGGATTTGTTTTGTGAACGGCGTTATTTCTTTGTTTCATGTAGCGGCTTTTTCATGAAAAAATAATAGAATTTGCTTTAAAATTACAAATTTAACATTAATGCGGCATATATAGAAATGTTTTATGTTAATTTCCTTGAAGTTTGTGTGTCTGAAGAACTGAATTGGCTTAAGCAGTTGGGTATCTTGATGTTTTTTTGTATTTTTGCACCCTCTATAATTATATCTATTTAGATTAGATTTTGCTGATATGTTGAAACAATTTTTTTCTTTGATGAAGCGGTATATTATGCCGTATCGTAAATACTTGACTTGGGCGTTGATTCTGAATTTTCTGTCTCAATGGTTGAATGTATTTTCCTTTATGGCTATTATTCCTATTCTGAATATTCTGTTCAAAATAGATACGAAAGTATATGAATACATGCCGATGGAGTGGGGACATATCGACAAGGATATTTTGGTGAATAACGCTTACTATTGGATTAGCCAGTTTGTGCTGGATCATGGTGCTTTCTTGACGCTTACCATGTTGGGAGGAGTATTGGTCTGTATGACGCTTTTGAAGACTTCCGGCTATTTTGCTTCTTCCGCCATTATGGTGCCTCTTCGTACCGGTATAGTCCGGGACATTCGCATTCAAGTGTATAATAAAGTATTGGATTTACCGTTGAGTTTTTTTTCCGAGGAACGTAAAGGAGACATTATTGCGCGTATGAGTGCCGATGTTACGGTTGTCGAGAATTCTCTGACCAGTTCCATTGATATGTTGATTCGTAATCCGATAGCTCTTTTGGTCTGCTTCGTGACTTTGTTTACGGTGAGCTGGGAAATGACGTTGTTTGTTTTAGTGATTCTTCCTTTAGCCGGTTGGATAATGGGGGTGATTAGCCGTAAACTAAAACGGCAATCGTCTGCTGCACAGGCTCAATGGGGAGATATTATGTCGCAGTTGGACGAGACTTTGGGAGGTTTGCGTGTCATCAAGGCTTTTATTGCCGAGAAAAAAATGTCGGCACGTTTTGCAAAGACCAACAATGACTTTAGAGATGCGATGAATGAGATGGTCATCCGCCAAAGTTCGGCACATCCGATGAGTGAGTTCCTGGGAACGTGTATTATTGTTATCGTGTTGTTGTTCGGTGGCTCTTTGATTCTGGGTAATACCTATTCGCCCATGGATGCGGCGACATTCATTTTTTATCTGGTCATTCTTTATAGTATCATCAATCCGTTGAAGGAATTCTCAAAGGCATTTTATAACATTCCGCAGGGGCTTGCCAGTATGGAACGTATTGATATGATTTTGAAGGCGGAGAACCATATAGAGGATCCGAAACATCCTTTGCCGCTGAAGGAGTTTACGGAACGGTTGGAATTCCGTAATCTTAGTTTCAGCTACATAGAGGGGCGGATGGTGCTGAAGCATATCAATTTGGTAGTGCCTAAAGGTAAAACGATTGCCTTGGTGGGACAGTCAGGATCGGGAAAATCCACTCTGGTGGATTTGGTGCCCCGTTACCATGACGTGACGGATGGAGAGCTGCTGATAGACGGTAAGAACGTAAAAGATGTTTCTATTTGCAGTTTGCGTTCCTTGATAGGCAATGTGAATCAAGAGGCTATCCTGTTCAATGATACCTTCTATAATAACATTACTTTCGGTGTTGAGAATGCCACTATGGAACAGGTGATTGAGGCCGCGAAAATTGCTAACGCGCACGACTTTATTATGGAAACCGAACGAGGGTACGACACGATGATCGGTGATCGTGGAGGACGATTGTCGGGCGGGCAGCGTCAGCGTGTCAGCATAGCCCGCGCCATCTTGAAGAATCCGCCTATTTTGATTTTGGATGAGGCAACCTCGGCACTCGACACGGAAAGTGAACGTTTGGTTCAGGAAGCTTTGGAACGTTTGATGAAGTCGCGTACGACCATTGCCATTGCCCATAGACTTAGCACGATTAAGAATGCCGATGAAATATGTGTGCTGTACGAGGGTGAAATTGTAGAACGCGGTACGCATGACGAACTGATTGCTCTTAATGGATACTATAAGAAACTGAACGACATGCAGAGTCTTTAAGAACTCTGCATGTTGTGCCTGCCGTCTGTATTGTTCCTTTGTGAACTCCCTTTATTTCCTGCCGAAATCGGCGGGAATTTCTCCCCATTGTTTGGTCTCCCATTTTAAGATGGGGGTGTTATAAGTATTTTCGCGCAACCACTTCTCTGCACGTTCTATTAAAACGAAAAGCTCTTCTGTCTTGGAGTCGCGGGGAAGTTTGGTTTTGCATTTCTTTTGTTTAACCCAGCTGATGGCATTCACGCTGTCGCTGTAGATGGGCATATCAAAACCTTTTTGCTTCAGTAAGGCAAGCCCATGAACGATGGCCAGAAATTCTCCGATATTATTAGTGCCGTACATGGGGCCGAAATGAAAAATCCGTTGGCGGCTGGCAACGTGCACGCCCTGATACTCCATTGCTCCGGGATTTCCGCTGCAGGCAGCATCTACAGCCAAACTGTTGTCTATGACAGAAAGGGGCAGAGGAGCATCTGCACCGCTTTGTTTGGAAACCTTGGATACGGAATTCTTGCCTATATAGGCATAGGGGGAGGAGGCAAAGGCCTTTTCCGCTTCTTTACGCGTCTCGAAAGACTTGTACTTTGCGCCTTCGTACCCTTTTATTTGTAGTTGGCAATCTGTCCACGAAGTATAAATACCGGGATTGACGCCTGCCCATACGACATAAAATTTCTCTTTCTTCATAATGGGGGCAAAGGTAGGAAATAAAAATATCTTCAGTGAAAAGAATTGGAAATACTTGAGGGGTAGAACAAACCGCCTTTTGTTTTGTTCTTTTATATAAGATAAAATTGAAAAAAAGAAATAATCATGAAACGAACATTTGAAGAAGCCTTGGAGCATCGCCGCAGTTATTACGCTATCGGCAGTGACTCACCGGTATTGGATGAAGAAATAGTACATGTCGTACGCGAAGCAGTAAAGAATGTGCCTTCGGCATTTAACTCCCAGTCAACGAGAATTGTATTGTTGTTTGGAGACGAACATCGGAAATTGTGGGATATTGTGAAGTCCACTCTCAAGAAACGCATCTCTGCAGAAGCTTTTGTGCAGACAGAGGCCAAGATAGACGGCTGCTTTGCCAGCGGGCACGGTACTGTACTCTATTTGGAGGATACGTCCGTTGTCAAGAAGCTTCAAGATTCATTCCCCTCCTATAAAGACCGTTTCCCGACTTGGTCGCAGCATGCTTCTGCCATGCATCAACTGGCTGTCTGGGCTATGCTTGAAGATTTGGGGTTGGGTGCTTCCCTGCAGCATTACAATCCATTGATCGATGAGGAGGTGCGCCGTACCTGGAACCTCCCCGAAGAGTGGGAACTGGTTGCGGAAATGCCTTTCGGAACACCGACCGGTGAACCGGGAGAGAAGGAATTTGAAGATTTAAGCAAGCGTATCAAGATTTTCCGGTGATCTAGAGTACTCCCAACCCAGAATTGCTTACCTTTGCCCATATCTTTGGGAGCTACTGGTGGTTCCCGGCTCTAAACTTGTAATTCGTGGCAGATATGATACGTATATTCTTGACCGGCTATATGGGGGCCGGTAAAACAACATTAGGAAAGGCTTTTGCCCGTGCATTGAATGTGCCGTTCGTTGATTTGGACTGGTATATCGAGGAACGTTTTCACAAATCTATCCGTGAATTGTTCACTGAGCGGGGAGAAGCCTCTTTTCGTGAACTGGAACGGAATATGCTCCACGAGGTAGCTGAATTTGAAGATGTGATTGTCTCTACCGGAGGGGGCACACCTTGTTTTTTCGATAATATGGAATATATGAACGGGCATGGGCAGACCGTATTCCTGGACGTCCATCCTGATATCCTGTTCCGCCGCCTTCGCATAGCTACCGTGCAACGCCCTATTCTACAGGGAAAAACGGATGAAGAACTGTATGCCTTTATTGTGGATGCATTGGCCAAGCGTGCCCCTTACTACACACAGGCGCGGTATCGTTTTGACGGAGGACATCTGGAAAGTCATCGGCAAATCGCTGAGTCCGTGCAACAATTACGTAAACTCTTGGAGGTTTAATCCCTTGTAAATGTGAATTTTCCGATTAAAACGGCGGGAAATATCATATTTATATGTATTTTTGTCCCCCTTATAAATTAAACTACTAAAACTGCAGAGTAACAGAAAATGAGAAAATGGCGTATTGAAGATTCAGAAGAGCTGTACAACATAACAGGTTGGGGCACTTCGTACTTTAGTATCAATGACAAAGGTCATGTTGTGGTAACACCGCGTAAGGATGGAGTTGCCGTCGATTTAAAAGAATTGGTGGATGAGCTGCAGCTGCGTGATGTAGCGGCTCCTATGCTGGTGCGTTTTCCCGATATTCTTGACAACCGGATTGAAAAGATTTCCTGCTGTTTCAAGCAGGCGTCTGAGGAATATGGCTACAAGGCGGAGAATTTTATCATCTACCCCATTAAGGTCAATCAGATGCGCCCTGTGGTCGAGGAGATTATCAGTCATGGGAAGAAGTTCAACCTGGGACTGGAAGCAGGCTCCAAACCGGAGTTGCATGCGGTGATTGCCACCAATATGGACTCTGATTCGCTGATTATCTGTAATGGATATAAGGACGAGAGTTACATAGAGCTTGCCCTGTTGGCTCAGAAGATGGGAAAGCGCATTTTCCTCGTAGTAGAAAAAATGAACGAGTTGAAGCTGATAGCCAAGATGGCGAAGCGATTGGGGGTCAAACCCAATCTTGGCATTCGTATCAAGCTGGCTTCTTCGGGAAGTGGCAAATGGGAGGATTCCGGAGGCGATGCCAGCAAGTTCGGCCTTTCTTCCAGCGAATTGTTGGAGGCGCTCGATTATTTGGTGGAAAAAAACATGCAGGACTGTCTGAAGTTGATCCATTTCCATATCGGAAGCCAGATTACTAAGATCCGTCGCATCAAGACGGCGCTGCGTGAGGCTTCACAATTCTATGTACAGTTGCATGCCATGGGTTTCAAAGTGGAATTTGTGGATGTAGGCGGTGGTCTGGGTGTGGATTATGACGGTACGCGTTCTTCCAATAGCGAAGGGAGCGTGAACTACTCCATCCAGGAATATGTGAACGACTCGATTTCCACGCTTGTCGATGCCAGTGACAAGAACGGCATTCCCCATCCCAATATCATTACTGAAAGCGGGCGCGCTTTGACGGCACATCACTCTGTACTCATTTTTGAAGTGTTGGAGACTGCGACCTTGCCCGAATGGGATGATGAGGAGGAGGTGACGAAGGAAGATCATGAACTGCTTCAGGAATTGTACAGCATCTGGGATACATTGAATCAGAACAGAATGCTGGAAGCATGGCACGATGCGCAGCAGATACGCGAGGAAGCCCTTGATTTGTTCAGCCATGGTATCGTCGATTTGCAGACACGTGCCAAAATCGAACGTCTGTATTGGTCAATCATGCGTGAGGT
Organism: Bacteroides fluxus YIT 12057; assembly: GCF_000195635.1. Classification (GTDB taxonomy): domain Bacteria; phylum Bacteroidota; class Bacteroidia; order Bacteroidales; family Bacteroidaceae; genus Bacteroides; species Bacteroides fluxus. Next base: position 45,486 of record NZ_GL882689.1, read on the forward strand.
GAACCAGATAGCCGGTGGCTTGAAGCATGCGCCCGATGAATTCCGCGGACTTCCTAAGTTATTGGCAGATAAATACTTCTGTAACTTTTCACTTTTCCAGTCCTTGCCGGACTCTTGGGCGATAGACCAGATTTTCCCGATTCTACCTATCCAGCGCCTGGATGAGAAACCCGACCGTACGGCTACGTTGCAGGATGTTACCTGTGATTCGGATGGAAAGATTGCCAACTTCGTCTCTACCAAGAATGTTTCCCATTACTTGCCGGTGCATACTCTGAAAGGCAAGGAACCTTACTATGTGGGTGTCTTTTTGGCGGGGGCTTATCAGGAGATTCTCGGTGATATGCACAACCTGTTCGGTGACACGAATGCCGTGCATGTATCTGTAAACGAGAAAGGCTATACCGTTGAACAAGTAATTGACGGCGAAACAGTCGCGGAAGTGCTTGACTATGTACAATATAACCCTAAGAAATTGGTAAGGACCCTTGAAACTTGGGTGACCCAGTCTGTCAAGGAAGGGCGTATCTCCTTGGAAGAAGGGAAGGAATTCTTGTCCAATTACCGTTCGGGATTGTACGGATATACATACTTGGAATAATTTGTTTAATGAATGACCGGTAATAAGAAAGTGAGAGAAAAGCTGACTGTAATCAAAGTGGGTGGCAAGATTGTAGAAGAAGAAGCCACCCTCTGCAAGTTGTTGGATGATTTTGCTGCCATTGACGGCTATAAAGTCCTGGTACATGGGGGCGGACGCTCGGCTACGAAGCTGGCCGCCCAACTGGGCATCGAGAGTAAAATGGTAAACGGCCGCCGCATTACTGACGCCGAAACCCTGAAAGTGGTGACTATGGTGTATGGCGGATTGGTAAACAAGAATATTGTGGCCGGGCTTCAGGCGCGTGGCGTGAATGCATTGGGGCTTACCGGTGCCGACATGAACGTGATCCGTTCCGTAAAACGTCCGGTGAAAGAGGTGGATTATGGCTTTGTAGGCGATGTGAAGCAAGTGGACGGGGCTTTCTTGGGCGAACTTATCCACAAGGGTGTGGTGCCGGTCATGGCTCCGTTGACCCATGACGGCAATGGAAATATGCTGAACACGAATGCCGATACCATTGCCGGAGAAACAGCCAAGGCGTTGGCGGAGCAGTTCGATGTGACCTTGGTGTATTGCTTTGAGAAGAAAGGCGTACTGCGTGACGAGAATGATGACGACAGTGTCATTCCGCAGATTACGCCCGATGAGTTCAGGCAATACGTTGCCGATGGAGTGATTCAAGGAGGGATGATTCCCAAACTGGAAAATTCTTTTGAGGCAATAAATGCCGGAGTGTCTGAGGTCGTAATTACCTTGGCTTCAGCCATTAATGCTACCGGTGGAACTCGGATCAAAAAATAATCCGAAAAAATATGGCGGCAGCCTGTAACTTTCCGAATACTTAACCGTCAATTTATTAGAGATGCAAGAAATCAGCTTTCGCAATGATATTCTTCCGCTGAAAGACAAACTCTTTCGGTTAGCCTTGAGAATCACATTTGACAGGGCGGAAGCGGAAGATGTGGTGCAGGAAACGCTGATACGGGTCTGGAAAAAGCGTGACGAGTGGACGCAGTTCGGTTCTATCGAAGCCTATTGCTTGACAGTGGCAAAGAATCTGGCGATAGACCGCAGCGAAAAGAAAGACGCTCAAACCGTGGAATTGACGTCCGAGATGGAGCAGGCCTCCGATGCATCGAGCCCTTACGAGAAGCTGGTGACTAAAGAACGGATGGCGCTGATTCACCGGCTGATGAACGGACTTCCCGAAAAGCAACGGCTGATTATGCAGCTGAGGGATATCGAAGGTAAGAGCTATAAGGAAATAGCGATTGTCTTGAGCCTGACGGAGGAGCAAGTGAAAGTGAACCTCTTCAGGGCAAGGCAAAAAGTAAAACAAAAGTTTATAGATATAGAAGGTTATGGACTCTAAATATATAGAACAACTCTTGGAACGCTACTGGCAGTGTGAAACTTCCCTGGAGGAAGAAGATCAGCTACGTGCTTTCTTTAATGGAAATTGTGTTCCCGGACACTTGCTGCGTTACAAGGAATTGTTTGTATATCAGCAACTCCAGCAAGAAGAGTGCTTGGGCGAAGATTTCGATGCACGGGTACTTGCCGAGATTGAAGTTCCGGTTGTCAAGGCGAGACGTCTGACATTGACTGCACGCTTCCTGCCGTTGTTCAAAGCCGCCGCGGTAGTGGCAGTGGTTCTTTCACTGGGGAACGTGATGCAACATTCGTTTTTCTCGGATGTGAAGGAGGTAGCCGCAGCCGACACTATCGGTAAACAGATTTCCGCACCGTCGGTAGCCCTTTCGGGGGATGCAAGCGTGGCACACGAGAAGCAGATCATAGACAGTCTGCGACGTGTGGATAAGGAGCAGGAAATCAAGGAATAGACATTTTCATTTGCTTTTTAAATAACATTTTCATTTGCTTTAAACATAATATAGTTAGTGTGCTTTATTAAAACAACTTGAGGCTGTGAAGTTTCAATTCTCTCAAAATCTTATAAAAACTAACTAAAATAAATGGGACGCCGCGTGATGCAGCGTCCCTTTTATATTTTTATCTACTGGCTATCCGGATAACACATAAGGCTTCCTCACGGAAGCCTTATGCCTTTTGTTAAAATAATCTTTTAGAGAGAATCTTGTTTAGGTCTATATCGATTGATTTCCGGATTTATTATACCATCCGGTTAGAGTTTATACAGTCCTTTCTTGGGAATGTCCAATTGCGGCTCGCCTTTATAACCTACACTGCCGCTGCCACTGGTACGGACTTTTAAGAACTTTGTGGCAAAGCACTTGATGTCACCCGAACCGGCAATGAAGGTATTGACTTTCTGGGCTTCCAGTCCTTCTGCAAATAAATCTCCCGAACCGGAAATGGAATAAGACGCATCTTGTGCGGTACCGCTCAGCACGATTGTTCCGGAACCTGCGATGCTGGCTTCTACATCCGTGGCCGTGATGTTCTTGATATGTATGTCGCCCGAACCTGCAACAGATGTTTTCAGGCTGTTGCACGTGATGGCTTGTGCGTTGATATCTCCCGAACCCGCGATGGAAACCTTCATGTGGCTGCAACTGATATCCTGCCCTTTGATGTCTCCCGAGCCCGCAACGCTGATTGAAAGGTCGTTTTCGGTTTTCAGTCCGTTGGCAAAGATGAAATCTCCGGAGCCCGCTAATGAAACGCCGCTTAAATCGGGAGAAGTGACACGCACTTCAAGTTTGTCGTAAGATACTTTTGTATTCTTTTTGAATCCGATGTGCAGCGTGCTGCCCTTCACTTGGATGTCAAGCAAGTCGATGATATTGTCAGAAGTATAGATTTCCAGGTCCGGTGAACCCGCTTTTTGCTTGTAGCTCACATCCATACTGCCGGCCACGGAGATTTTTTCGAACTTATCTATTTTCATCTTTTTGGTTACATAATTCTTGCTGGCCTTGATGGTTTTTCCAAAGATGCTGCCTGTACTGACCGTACGTTGCTGTGAACAAGCGGTCGTGCAGAATGCCAGACTGATGATGGCGAGGAATGTAGTTAAACTTTTCATATTCGTTTGTTATTTTAGATTTTGTATTTACTCATTAGACGTGAACCGTTCTCCAAAAGTTGCACATTGAAGTGTTTTTTTTTGAAGAACCTGTATTGCTGCATTATATCCAATTTCTGTGCCATAAATGTAACCTGTTGATACAGTGCGTGTAGATAAAGTGTCTGGGTGTTCGTTATCGGACACCTTGTTCGCTTTTGATAAACAATTACTTGTTTTTTCAGCCAATTCTTCGTTCTTTTGTTCCTTCATAAAGAATTTGATGGAACCAGAACGCATATTGGAAGATGAAGAACTGGGGCGTTTGTTTGTCCGGGTAAACGTCCGGGCAAAACGCTTGACTTTCCGCACGAAGGAGGAGGGGGTATATGTGACTATACCTCCCGGTACCACATTGACAGAGCTGAAGAAGGCTATAGAGCAGCTGCGCCCGCGTTTGAAGGTTGCCAAAGAAAGGCACTCCCGTCCGTTGATCGACTTGAATTACCGGATTGACACGGAGTACTTCAAACTGACGCTGGTCGGCGGGCAGAGAGAACGTTTCCTGTCGCGTTCCGAACTTGGAGAGATGCAGATTATCTGTCCTCCGGGTGCCGACTTTTCGGATAAGTCCCTGCAAACCTGGCTTCGCAAAGTCATTGAGGAGGCTTTGCGCCGGAATGCCAAGATCATTTTACCTCCCCGTTTGTACATGCTCTCCATGCAGCACAACCTTCCTTATAAGCGTGTGAAGATAAATTCCAGCAGCGGGCGCTGGGGGAGTTGTTCTGCCCGGGGCGACATTAACCTGTCCTATTATCTGGTATTGCTTCCCGGGCATCTGATAGACTATGTGCTGTTGCACGAATTGGCTCATACCCGTGAGATGAACCACGGAGAACGCTTCTGGGCCTTGCTGGACCGGCTGACCGGAGGCCGGGCGCAAGCTTTGCGGGAAGAACTGAAGCAATGCCGCACAGGTATCTGAGCCGGACTATTGCTCTTGTGACAGTTGCTTTACTTCTTCCCCTTCTTTTTCGAAGCGGTATTTTCCGCCCTTCTCGCTCAATTCGAATAATGAGAGTTTTTCCGTTGCGTTATTGACAATCATCAGTGCGCTTTGTTCGGCAAAGCGTTTTACCTCGATGGTGAAAGGCTCTTCGGTGATGTTCCGGTTGACCAACAGGCTGTCATTGATAAAAATGGAGGTGGAGTCGCCGGCAAACCCGCCGGTGAGGGTGATGGTATATACTTCATTGAAAACCCTGTCTTCCGCTTTTCGCTGTTGCAGCCTCATGCTCATGTAAACGAAGATTACGACTACGAAGATGACGGCAAAGGCAAGAATACCGTTGCCTACCATAAACTGTTTGTTGGTGTTAAGACGATGTGCCATATACGGGATAGTTTTAAGAACATTGCAAATGTAGTGATTAAAATTGAGCCGGCAGACTTTTCTCTCTCTTAAAGCCGTGTATTTGTGGCAGGAATGAATATTTTTCCGTAATTTTGTCATTGACAATTAAATGTAATGCTATGAAATCTTTTGCATCAATGACTTTCAGTCTCGCTGTAGCTTTGGCTGTAGCCTCTTGTTCCTCGCCGGACGTCAAGGCGCCGGAACCAGTTTTGCCTATTCCCGAACAGAAACAGGTGGAGTGGCAAAAAATGGAAACATACGCTTTTATCCATTTCGGCCTGAATACGTTCAATGACCGTGAATGGGGATATGGTGATTCCGATCCCGCTACCTTCAACCCTGCCCGGCTGGACTGCGAACAGTGGGCGAAGACCTTGGTGAACTCCGGCATGAAAGGAGTGATCCTCACCGCCAAGCATCATGACGGTTTTTGCCTTTGGCCCTTCAAGGGTACAGACTACAGCATAGCCAATTCTCCTTATAAGGGAGGGAAGGGCGATATCGTACGCGAACTTTCGGACGCCTGCCGGAAATACGGGCTGAAGTTCGCCGTCTATCTTTCTCCGTGGGACCGGCATCAGGCCAATTACGGCACGCCGGAATATCTGGATTATTTCTATGCGCAGCTGCGTGACCTGCTGACCAATTACGGTGAAGTGTTCGAAGTCTGGTTTGACGGCGCCAATGGCGGTGACGGCTGGTATGGAGGCGCCAAGGAAGCACGTACCATAGACCGCAGGAACTATTATAATTACCCGCGTATTTATGAGATGCTGGACAGTATCCAGCCGCAGGCGGTGGTTTTCTCCGACGGAGGTCCCGGATGCCGTTGGGTGGGCAACGAAAGGGGCTTTGCCGGTGCTACCAACTGGTCGCTTCTGCGCAAGGGAGAGGTCTATCCCGGCTATAACAAGCACCTGGAGTTGCAATACGGGCATGCGGACGGCAATCAATGGGTTCCGGCGGAGTGTGATGTATCCATCCGTCCGGGCTGGTTCTACCATCCCGAAGAGGACGGGCGCGTCAAGACTCCCGAACAACTGGTTGACCTGTATTACCGCAGTGTGGGGCATAACGGCACGCTTCTGCTGAACTTCCCCGTTGACCGTAACGGACTGATTCATCCGGTGGACTCGGCCAATGCCGTCAAGTTTCATCAGCTTGTGCAGGAAGAATTGAAGACCAACCTGGTGGCAGGCGTGGTTCCGGAGGTTTCCAACGAACGGGGCGGCAAGTTCACGGCATCTGCCATGACGGATACCGGCTATGATACGTATTGGGCTACGGAAGACGGGGTACATGCCGCTGATGTGGAATTTTCGTTCCGCCGGCCTCAGCGCATGAACCGTATGCTGCTGCAGGAATATATCCCGCTTGGGCAGCGGGTGAAATCTTTTGTGGTGGAATATAAGGATAAGGGCGGCGAATGGCTTCCTGTACGTCTGAATGAAGAAACGACCACGGTAGGCTATAAGCGTTTGCTGCGTTTCGAGACGGTTGTATCCGATGGCATCCGCATTCGTTTTACAGATTCCCGCGGTCCTTTGTGCATCAATAATATAGGCGTCTATGATGCGGGCGAAGGAGCCGACGTAGTTTATGCAGTGCCGGCAGAACAGATACAAAGCATGTCTTTCAGCCTGCCGGGCAAGTCGGAGGAAGCAATGGCGGCTGCTTCCGACCGCAACGGGCAGACTACTCTCTTCATAGACGGTGACAGCCTGGTCATCGACTTGGGCAAGGAACGTACCGTTTCTTCTTTCCACTTCCTGCCCGACCAGGGAGAACCGAATAAAGGACTTATCGCCAATTATGAACTGTCGGTGGGCACGGATGCCGGTCGCATCAATCGGGTGGTGAAAGCCGGTGAGTTTTCCAACATCAAGAACAATCCGGTCATGCAATCGGTGTATTTCACTCCGGTCACGGCCCGTTACATCCTCTTGAAGGCCACCCGGATGATTGTCCCCGGCGAGGCCATGGGATTTGCCGAGATAGCCGTTCAGTGATATTCTCTCTACAGGGAGTTTTTTCATATTTTGCCGTCACTCCGTCACTGCTGTCCTGAAACTCCCTCTCCATCGGCATTTGCGTAGTGACGGCAAGCGTGACGGCAACGTGACGGCAACTGCTTGCCGTCACTTTTTTTTTCTTTAATATCAACAATTTTCTTCTGTAACTTCCTGTTTCATAGGCCTTACGTAAACTTTGTGAGACCCTCTTCCCATTGCTTCCAAATAACCTTTGTTAACAAGCAAATTGAGGTCATTCAGCGCTTTGTTCTTCAAAAGTCCTGTAATTCCGCTATATTCCTTGCGTGTAATGAAGGGATGAGTGTCGAGATACGCCGTCAGCCGGCGGTAACGTTCGCCTCCGCTCACTTCCTGGCTTTGCCGGAAACCATATCCGGGGCGGACGCGCTCCAGAAATCCGCCGCACTGCTTGCGGAAGGCGGGCGACACGCGGAAATTTACTTTCCCGAAACTGATACTCTGTGCGTGAATCTCACCCTTGTCTTCTACGGGGCGGGCGGTGAGTCCGGCGGAAAAGAATCCCATATTTCCCATCTGCACGTGGTGCCCCTCGGAAAGATAATAGGAAATGCGGTCCTCGAATGCCGCGAGCAGTCCTTTGATGTCGCCGGGCGTGAAACTGGACATGTGGCTGATGTCGCTCACCAGCCGTTCGGTGTCGATGGTCCCTTTGTTTACGATGCGTGGATACATGAGTTGTGGTTTGTCGTCGCCTTTAGCGTGCGGCATGGGTTTGAAATCGTACTTTGCTGCCATAAAGCTTGTTGTTTTAAAGGTTGAATCTATAGATTGGAGTTTCGGGACATTGGTGTATTTTCTCCTTTCCATAGGTATATGATGCCGGAAAGAGTAGTGCAGAATGCCTTGAAGCCTTATGCAAAACTTCGTCCCACGACCCCGGGCTGTCCGGCACAGGCACGTGAACCGTCGGGCACACGTACCTGCCCCGTCGGGCACACGCCCGTGGGACGAGGCTTTGCATAAGGCAAAGATACAAAATGTATAAGGCAAATGCAAGTTTATGATTAATCTTTTCTTAATCTTTTGTCTATCTTTCAGACGTTGGGAAACGTTGTTCTTGATGCGCGCAAATGCCTTTGTTTATTTGGATATATGGACTTTTTCCCGTACCTTGCGGAAGCTAAGGGAATAGTCCTTTTAGTGTTTGATATTTTCAAAAACAGATAGAAAGTGAAGATCACATTGATAAGAACCGGTGCGGACACCGGAAGAGAGAGTCTCGTCACCTGCGAGGCGGGTGCCTTTATGGAACGGATAAAGACGGAGACCCAAGGGAAGTATGTCAGCGGTTTGCGCACCATGCTGGCCTATGGCTTCGGCACGGATCATGGAAGCTACACGCATATAGACCGCCTGCCCCGTGTCTGTCCCGGTGTGGAGTGGGGGCGTACCAGGGAGGGGGAACGGAAGTTGAAGCACTACAACGGCCTCGTGATGCTGGAGGTGCAGCGGCTTTCCGGATTTTCGGAGGTGGAGTTGGTGAAAAGACAGGCTGCGCTTCTGCCCCAGACCTGTGCCGCCTTTGCCGGAAGCAGCGGGCGGAGTGTGAAGATATGGGTGAATTTTGCCCTGCCGGACGGTAGCCTGCCGCAGGGGCCGGAGGAAGTCAGTCTGTTTCATGCACATGCCTACCGCATGGCGGTGCAGTGTTACCAGCCCATACTTCCTTTTCCCATTCTGCTGAAAGAGCCCTTGCCTGCGGACAGTTTCCGCATGACGCAGGACAGCGCGCCCTACTATAATCCTTCCTCTGTACCTTTTTGCCTGGAGCAACCCCTTTCCATGCCTGCCGAGCAGACCTTCGGGGAGCATAAGCTGGCGGAACGGAATCCCTTGCTGCGCCTTCAGCCGGGATATGAATCGTCGCAGACCTTCACGTTATTGTTTGAAACGGCGTTGGGCAGGGCGTTGGACGAATTGGAGAACTGGCGCCGAGGTGACGAGCTGTACCCTTTGCTGGTGCACCTGGGCGAGCCGTGTTTCCGGGCGGGCATCCCCGAAGAGGAGGCGGTGCGGCAAGTGCTGGTGCATTTTTACAGGCAGGCGGACGAGCAGACGGTGCGTGCCACCTTGCATAACATTTACCGTGAATGTAAGGGTTTCGGAAAGAAAAGCATACTCACTCCGGAACAATCCACTTGCCTGAAACTGGAAGAATTCATGGAGCGCCGTTACGAAATTCGTTACAACGAGCTGATGGGCGACCTGGAATATCGCCAACGCGACTCCATCCACTTTTATTTCCGGCCGATGGACCAGCGTGCCCGCAGCAGTGTGGCGTTGGATGCGTTGCAAGAGGGCATCCGCGTGTGGGACAGGGACGTTGCCCGTTACCTCACCTCCAACCGTATCCCCCTCTACAACCCCGTGGAAGAATATCTTTGCGATACAGGCCGTTGGGACGGCAAAGACCGCATCCGTGCCTTGGCCGACCTCGTCCCGTGCGACAATCCGCATTGGAGGGAGTTCTTTTATCGCTGGTTTCTCAATATGGTGGCGCATTGGCGCGGGTCGGACAAGCTTCACGCCAACAGTACCTCGCCCTTGCTGATAGGTGCGCAGGGGTACCGCAAGAGTACTTTCTGCAGGATATTGTTGCCGCCGGAACTCCGTTTCGGCTATACGGACAGCCTGGACTTCAATAGCAAGCGCGATGCGGAGATGTATCTGGGGCGCTTCCTGTTGGTGAATATAGACGAATTCGATCAAATCAGCGTCAATCAGCAGGGGTTTTTGAAGCATCTGTTGCAGAAGCCGGTGGCGAACTTGCGCAAGCCCTACGGCAGCAGCATTCGGGAGGTACGTCGTTATGCTTCGTTCATCGGCACAAGCAACCATAAAGATTTGCTTACAGATACTAGCGGCAGCCGTCGTTTTGTTTGTGTGGAGGTAACGGCGCCCATCCGTACGGATGTAACGATAAATTATAGGCAGCTGTATGCGCAGGCCATGCATGACATCGTGAAGGGGGAACGTTACTGGTTCAACGACGAGGATGAGGCGATTCTGAAAGAGACCAACCGTGAATTTGAACAACTCAGTCCGTTGGAGCAGCAGTTTCATTGCTGCTTCCGCCTGCCCGGGGAGGGTGAAGAGGGCGAGTATCTCTCGCCGATGCAGATATTGGAGGTGCTGCATGCACGGAACCGGGAGATAAAGTTGAGCGGCAGCCATGTGAGCACTTTCGGCAGGATACTGAAAAAGAATGGAGCACAGTCGAAACGGACGAACAAAGGGGTGGTTTATCGAGTGGTGAGGGTGTGACTTTTTCATTGCTTCAGCTTCAAAGTAAGTTGAAAGTTTGGCATTTTTCCGTTACATTTGCAGAAACACTTTGTAACCGGAAATCATCATCTGTAATGGTGTTTTCCTAATATATAGCAATCTGAGAAAATGAAAAATACACTATTGATAGGATTTTTACTAGCTTGCGGATTATGGAGTTCCTGCACCGAGAAAGCGGTGTTTGATGTTCTGGATAAGGCCGAGAGCTCTATGGAAACGCATCCCGACAGTGCGTTGTTTCTGTTGCATCATATATCTCATCCCGGGAAACTCCGTGGGAAGCAGCGGGCGGATTATGCGTTGCTGCTGACACAGGCCCGTGACAAGAACTATCTGGACAGTTTACAGTCCGATTCGTTGATAGGGATTGCGGTGGATTATTATAAGGACAGGGATGATGACGTAAAAGCAGGGAAATCTCTTTTTTATTATGGCAAGGTGGCGGCTTTGCAGGATAAGGACACGTTGGCTATGCAAGCCTATCTGGATGCCTTGGCCAGGCTGGAGAAAACGGGAGAGTATAAGTTGCGGGGATTGGTGTATGAATATATAGGCCGGATAAACGATGCCCGGAAGATGCATGACATGGCACTTGAAAATTATCGGAAATCAATATCCTGTTACCAAAGGGCGCACGATACATTAGGCATTGCGTATATATATCGTAATATAGCTTGGATTTATGAGGGCAGACACGAACAGGATAGTGTGAGACTGTATGTGGATCTTGGAATTTCTGCCTTAAATGGTGACAGCCTTTCTCCTGCTTTTCCTTCATTAATGCATCTTAAAGGGGTGATGGAAAGTAATTCGGGAAATTATTCTGAGGCAATGGAATGCTTTCGGACTGCTATCAGACATGAAAGAGGGGAGACTCCCGTGATTTATTATTGCACTTCGCCGGAAGGGGACAGTTATGCTCAACAAGGGCGTATAGATGAGGCTGAAAAATGCTTTCAAAATATATTGTCGTGGAATAAGGGAAATATGCGGTTTGGGGGATATCATTATCTTTATTTATTGGAAAAGCGAAGAGGAAAATATAAGAGAGCCCTTTCTTTCAAAGAAAAATCCGATTCATTGTTACAGGTGGTGCAGGACGAGAGGCTGCGGAGTGGTATCCGAAAGTTACAACAGGAATATGAGGTGGAAAAGTTGCGGTTAGAGGCAGAAGTACTTCGTAAGAGTCAGCAAATGCAACTTTTGGGTGGAATGGTTTTGTTGGTTTTCTTGATAAGTGCCGGTGCGTTTACCGTATATAAAATATTGGCTCGCCGTAAGTATCTTTATGAGAAGCGTTTGTATGAAGCGATGAGGCTGCATAAAGAAGTCATCAGTGTTAACGAGAAGACGATAGAAGAATATCAGTCCCGGATAGAAAATCTGAAACGGGCAGGAACATTGGCAGAGGATACTTTTAGAGAACAGATTGGAAAGTTGGAGCGGGAAATACAGGTTTTAGTCAATAAAAACCAAGAAGCCAGAGAGAATTCTTATGCGGGTGGAAGAACCATCTTGCTGCAGCTGAGGGGGCATCTCTTGGTTGTGGAGAATATGACTTTGGAGGAAAAACGGCAGCTTTTTGCTTATATGGATTTGTTGTTTGACAATTTTGCTACCCACTTGCGTAATGAATATAAGTTGAAAGACGGGTACTTGCTCTTGGCGACTTTCATGAAGCTGGGCTTTTCTTTTGAAGAATTGATGGCTGTCTTTGATTGCGGGCCGGAGGCTATTAGGAAACGAAAGCAACGTTTAAAAGAAAAATTGGAGTTGGATAGTACAATAAATTTATATGTTTTTTTGACATTCTATCCTCGGAAAATGTCCTGCTAAATCTTTGATGTTGTTTTCAAAATGTTGATTTACAGCGGTAAATAGCTATGAAAATATGTCCTGCTTCATTTTTGACGATAACATAAATATGCCTTACTTTTGCGACAAATGAAAACCGGTATGGCGGTTATAAAGAATTGTGAAAGAAAGTAAGCTTATATCTGTTGTTGTGCCTTTATATAATAGTTGTAATACTATTGAAAGGACGATAAAATCCGTTCTGGCTCAGTCCTATCAGAATCTGGAGGTGATGGTTGTGGATGATGGTTCAGAGGACAACAGCAGGGCGCTTATTGAAAAGATGGCGGATAGTAGGATTCATTACTATTGCCTTCCCCATCAAAATGCCAATGTAGCACGTAATTATGGTATAAATCACAGTCGTGGCGAGTATATTGCTATGCTTGATGCCGATGATGAATGGTTGGCGAATCATTTGGAAACTTCTTTGACGGTTTTGCAGGAAAGAAAGGTAGACTGCATTTATGGTAGTTTGATATTACGTAGCAAGTCTGATAGAGTAGTCTTTACCCGTGCGTTGGAGGCGGGAGAATCCATTATTGATTTTTTACTGACCACAGGATACGGTGCTCAGACCTCTACCTTGGTGATGACAGCATCAAGCGCCAAGGATGTATTGTGGAATGAAAGTTTAAGGCGGCATCAGGATTATGATTTTGTTGTGCGTTATGGAAGGAAATACAGACTGTATCCGAAGTTAGAGCCTACTGTGGTTTATTATCTGTCCGATACCCCGAAAGTGATAGACTTTGGTTCGTGCATCCGTTTTATTCATACGGTAGAAGGAGAAATCACTGACGATGTCTATATGAATTATCATAGACGCATGTTAGGTCTGGCTATGGCAAAAGGAGCAAGGGAGGAGGTGATATGGCATTATCGGAAGGCTGCCACATATTATAAATATCTTTTGTCTTTTCATGACTATCTTTTATTGCTTCAGCCTCAAAGTAAGTTGAAAGTCTGGCATTTGATGATAAAATATTTTTGGGGGCTATTTAGGAGTGTATAGATATCTAGGGTAGTGAACGTTGAGATATATAGTAGAACTGACTAATCTTTAAAAGATAATATTTATGAAAACATTTGTAACCTTTTTCTTTCTTATGCTGATGGCAATGGCAGGAAATGCGCAAAAAACAAAATTTAAGATAGATGAGAATAATAAGGAACTGCAATTGTTGCGTGAACAGGCTAAAAAAAGGACGGAAAGACAAAAGGAACAGTTGTCACCTTATAGTATAAAGAGTAAAGGTAAAGTCTTAAATCCAATGCTGCCTGCTTGTAGGAATGTCTCTAAGTATAAAACTATAGATCATGGTACTGTTCGTATATTGTATGCTTTTAATGCGGAGGATATCGCTGACCCGCAAACGTATGATGACTTACAACGGTTGGAAATTGGTAAAAACTATGTGAAATATTATGGTTATAATGTTTTTCAAGCAGATTCTATTGCGACTGTTGAATTTATGATAAGCAGTAAAATTTATGGTGTGAGTTTTCCAATGGAGGGTGGTAATATTTTTATTAGTATGCAAATTGATGGGAAACATCAAGGATGGTCGCGAAATTTATTTTCTGAGTTTTTTAAAGACTTGTCTAAAAATGAAATGACAGAATATTGCCGTATGCCTAGTGGACGTATGTTGAGGAAATATAATAGCTATTATACAGAACCTGTACCTGTGCAGGATTGGCAAATAGAAGAAGAAACCCAGGAAATAGCCGGTTATTTGTGTCAAAAGGCAGTGTGCGATTTTAGGGGGCGTAGTTATACGGCATGGTTTACCGTAGATATTCCTATCAGTCAGGGTCCCTGGAAGTTCAGTGGATTGCCGGGGTTAATATTAAAGGTATATGATGATAGGCAGGAATATGTGTTTGAATGCGTAGGCATAGAACAACATTCACAGGAATATCCTATTATTCTATTGGATAACTATAAAGATTATCAGAAGACTACCCGATTGAAACTTGATAAGTTGTTGAAGAGTGTCTGTGAAAACTATTATCAGTTAACAGGCATGACAGATGCTGTATCCACGTTACTGTATCCATATAATCCGATAGAACTAAAATAACTGACATAAATGTATAATTCTCAAAGAGTCTCGCAAGCTTATTGAGAAGTCTTGTTAGGATGGACTAAAAATAAATAAAAGCGAAAAAGAATGATAATAGAAGTGATTTTTGTTACTTGAAAATTTGGAATGCAATTGTTAATTTTAAATGTATTATTCATGAAAAAATTTAATAAAATATCTTTGTCTGAGTTGAACCATCTTGAACTTAAAAAGAAGCAACAACAATTGATTTTTGGTGGTAATGCCTGTAAATGTGGCTCTTGTGGAGAATGGGCAAGCACTGAGGCTAATATGAATGCTAATTTTGATGGCAATATAACCGGAACAGGAACCAATGATCCGATTTGTAGGTGCACTGGCGGATTGGAAGATGCAATTGTGCCTGCTATAGCATAGTGTGAAAAACAAGGGGGATTTTTCTATAAAAAGGGAGAACCTCCCCTTGTATTAGGTATTTACATAAAATAGAGACAATGGATATTTACAAAGAAAATGGTTATCAATTCAACTTGTCAGCATCAGTGCCTGTTTTTAAATTGGTCAATTTGAGGCAATTAGTTTTTGAGGTTACAACTTATTGTAATTTGAATTGCACTTATTGCGGTTATGGCTCTCTTTATAATATGCGTACACATAAAGAACGGACTCAAATGCCGTTTTCTATGGCTAAAATAATGATTGATTATCTGTTTGACCTTTGGGTTACGCATGATAATGGCTATGATATAAGAGAGACTTTTATTGGTTTTTATGGTGGAGAACCCCTTTTGAATTTTAAATTTATAGAATCTGTTGTTTCTTATATTGAGGAACATCCCGTGAAAAAACGGAGATTTGGATACACTATGACTACTAATGCTATGCTACTTGATAAATATATGGATTTTTTGGTCGAAAAAAAATTTAATCTTGTTATTAGTTTGGATGGCAATAAAATGGCACATAGTTATCGTGTAGATTGGAATGGTCAAAATTCTTTTGATAGGGTGATTGGGAATATTAAAGAATTACAATCGAAGTATCCTGCATATTTTGACAAGTATGTAGCATTTAATTCTGTGTTGACAAATCGGGGGGATTTATTAGGTATAAAAAAGTTTGTTTTGAAAGAATTTGGTAAAAATCCGATGGTGGCAGAAGTTAATGATTTTGGTATTCAAGAGGCTCAAAGGGATAAATTTAATAAAATTTACAAATCAGTAAGAAGAGAATTATCCCAAAAAACAAGTAAGGAACTTTTTGACAAAATAGATTTTGCTAAAAATCCGACAAACAGAGTTGCTTTTCTTATTTTAAAAAGTTTAAGTGGTAATAGTTTTTCTTCATATAATTCACTCCTCCCTCAAAAGGAAGGGCGTGTTTTTCCAACTGGGACATGCTTTCCGTTCGATAAGAAATTATTTGTTACAGTAAAAGGTGAGTTGCTTCCTTGTGAGCGTATTAATCAGAGATTTAGTTTAGGACATATAGCTGAAGATAGAGTACATATCGATTTTGAGTATATCGCTAAAAAATATTCAGATTATTATAAACGGATTTATAACCATTGTAAAGAATGTTATGCTAAACCAATATGTGAGCAATGTATGTTTTATGTCAGTGGTATAGATGATAATCCTTCTTGTCCGAACTTCCTTAATAAGCAACAATATGAAGAATTAATAGCTTCACATTTAAATTATTTGGCAGAGAATCCGCATATATATCAACGGATGATGGAAGAAATGTTTTGAAGTTAAGGACTCTATTTGTATAATCTATAAAAATATTGTTTATGTATAAATCTATAGTTTTATATCCTGATACTTTTCTTTGGTTTACGGAAACACTGGGAGTGTTTTATAATTGTGAGAATACTTCATTTGTACAATTTGAAATAACTCCTTTATTGTTGAAATATTGTTTTCGTATAAATGATTTTAATAATATGTACACGATTGCTATAGATCCAGAAGACGAAAACGATACAGTCTTTTGCAAATGGCTTAATCGTATCGTAAACAATCATATTGGGAAAATAGTCTCTTTGGCCTTTATAGATAAGAAACCTTTCAGCCTTCCTCCAATATTGAATCTACGGCATGAATTAGAAGAGCGACGCATGGACGATTTTTACTACCGTCCGATAAATATAGCCAATAATTTTCATGAAGTGACTTTCCTGTTGGGGGGAGAAAGAATGTCAGAAGAGGAAACCGGATATTATAAGCAAACGCACTACCCTATAAGCTCGGAATTTCGTTTGGAGGTGAGTAATATTTGCTCCTTTTTGGATAATAACAATATAAGGTATCTTCAACAAATAAATATTGTTAGCGGTGAACTCTCTGCTTATCCCGATTTAGAATTTCTATTGGAAAAACTTTTTCAATATGACATTCCGCTTACTTACTTTTTTCGGGGAAATGATGTGGAAGGTGTAAGTAAAGTCTTAAAATATACTTCCTCCGGGAAAATTTCTCTTGGACTATATTTTGCAGATGTTAAGTCATTTCAAGAGACAGAATCCTTGTTGAAAGACGGAGGGATTGATTATCGGTGGATTTTTTTGTTGCGGGAAGAGAACGAATGGGAACAGGCACAAAGGATTGTGGAAACTTATGATATAGAGTATTACAATTTGGTGCCTGTTGTGACAAGCAATGTTTCTAATCTGGACTTTTTCAGCGAGAATGTGTTTACATCCTACAATGAATTATCTCATATGTCTCTTACTAAGCAGAATATTTTTTGTAACCAAACCATCAACTCCAATTGTTGGGGGCAATTATTCATCACCCCAGACAAGAAAGTGTATGCTAATTTGAACGGAAATTCTCTTGGGACTATCGGAGAAGATGTTTTATGTTTGATACGGAAAGAAATGACAGGTGGAGAGTCTTATTGGAAATATACTAGGGACAAAGTAATTCCGTGTAAGGCTTGTATTTATCGTTATTTGTGTCCGCCACCTTCTAACTATGAGTTTTACTTAAAACGATTTGATTTATGTACGGTGAATAATCTGTAACTTTAAAATCTATGATGATGAAAAAAAAACTAACCATAATTATTCCGTTTGCGAATGAAGGCGAGGAGGTGGAGAACACCGTTAGAAGTATTCGAAATCATTCCAAAGATGATATAGATATTATTGTTATCAATGACGCTTCTGACGATGGTTATGATTATGAACATTGTCTTCGGAAATATTCGGTAGAATATGTACTTAATCGGGAGCGTATAGGAGTTGCCGGTACTCGGGATATAGGGGTTGGCCTGTGTAGAACGGACTATTTCTTATTGTTGGATGCGCACATGCGGTTTTATGACTCGGAGTGGGTGTCTGCTATAGTACAAAGACTTGACGAAGACCCCAGAACAATCCTTTGTGCTCAGACAAAAGTTTTGAAGGAAATAGATGGAAAAATCATAGAAAGAGGGCAGACAGAAATATTTTGTGGAGCCTATGTTAATTTCTATACCCCGGTGGATTACTTGGAACCACAATGGGCGTATGTAAGTTGGTTGGTCGATTCGGTAAACAGTACGGATATGCAATTGATACCCTGCATATTGGGGGCTGGCTATGCAGCTTCAAAAAGATATTGGTTGCACTTACATGGGTTACAGGGACTTTTGCATTATGGCAATGACGAAGTATTGATTAGTATGAAAGCTTGGTTGGAGGGTGGGAAATGCAGGCTAATGCCTGATGTGATAATCGGACATCTTTATCGTCAATCTTCACCTTATAAGCATTATACTGAAAAAAGAATATACAATAGGTTGTATATTAGTCATCTGCTTTGTCCGGCCGAGTACCAAAAGAAATTGTTTGCTATTGAAAAGGTGAAATATTTGCAAGAGAATTTTGATGCTTGGAGGTTGTTTTATGAAAATTTTGATGATATAGAGCAGGCCAAACAAGCTTTTGAACGAATAAGTACAAAAAAATTTACTGTATTTGAACGTTTAAACCGAAGCCGTAAAGTTGTTGAAAAGGAATCAATAGAGAAAAAAGAGAAGTTTTTATTGAAATGTCTTCTATACATTGTAAATAGTATCAACAAATCTGGTAAAATAGGATTGGTAAATGGTAAATTGGGAGTTACTATTTTGCTGTATTGTTATGCGCGATATACCCAAAATCGTTATATAACAACCTTGGCAGATACTTTTTTGGATGAAATTATAGGGCAAGCAAGTATTGATGGCTCTCTGAATATACCAGATGGCTTATTAGGGATTGGTTGGGGAGTCTGTTATTTATCCCAGCAGCATTTTATTTCTTGTAATGTCAATGAAATATTGTCTGATCTTGACCAGAAAATCATGGAAATAGCTCCTGGTAGAATGACGAATTTAGATTTGGAGTATGGTCTGGGTGGTATTTTACGTTATGTTCTTTGTCGTCTATATGGTACGGCGGATTCTTCCGAAAGAGTGTTTTCTCCAGCTTTTCTTTGTGAATTGTATAATCGGGCAAAAACGGTGTTGGAGGAGGGATTGTGTAATACATGCCCGGAGACATACGTCGAATATATATTGTTTTATGAAAGGAAAAGGGATATTCTTCCGGCTTCTATTTATGATATCCTTATGTTACCGGGTTGGAACAAATATAGTAAGGCATGTAAGGATGTGTCTTTACACGGCCTGTCCGGTATGTGTTTAGAGTTTGTGTTAATGCAAATGGATTCAAGAACTTAATATCATACGCTTATGAAAAATAGAATCGCCTTTTTAATTTTATTGATAATGGGAGCATTGTCTGCTTATTCCCAAACAATAATTACCGGTACGGTAAAAAATAAGAAAGGAGAACCTATTTTGGCGACAGTAACCTTGCAGCGTTTGGGAACAAACACCATAGCGGGATTTGCCTCTACGGATGATGCCGGAAAATATAAAGCGGTTTATAAGGGAAGCGGAGATTCTATTCTTGTTGTTGTACGCGGTCTGATGGTAGAACAAACGACACGTTGCATACCCAATTGTTCTGCTATGGTAAACTTTACTGTCGTGGAGAAGGTAAATAAACTGAAAGAAGTATCTGTTACCGCCAGTCCGGTACGCCGTAAGGGCGATACGCTGACTTATGCCGTGGGGGTATTTGCAGGACAGAGTGACCGTACCATAGAGGATGTCATGAAGAAGTTGCCTGGTATTGAAGTGTCCTCGTCAGGGGGTATTTCTTATAATGGGAAGGAAATCAGCAATTTCTATATAGAAGATTTGGATATGTTGGGCGGACGTTATAATGTCGCTACCCGAAATATTGAAGCTAAAGACGTCGCTTCCATTCAAGTCTATGAAAATCATCAGCCCATTAAAGCGAATCCGATGTTCTCGGATCAGACTGCCATCAATTTGAGGTTGAAGGATAATGCGAAAGGCATTTGGACAGTCAATGCACTGGCCGGTATCGGATATAAACCGGTATTGTGGAATGCCGAATTGACGGCAATGCACTTTGCCCGTAACAGGCAGCATATTTCCATGTATAAAGGGAATAATAGCGGGCATACGGCGGATGAAGAATTGCGGAAGCATTATGACACAGGTGCGGCCATTGCCTTTACCGGAAGTATATTGTCGGTTACCCAGCCGGGGACGCCTAATGTTGCCAGGAAACGCTATATTGACAACAGGACTAATAGCATATCCGTGAATCAGCTTCTTAAAGTTAAGGAAACGGAGCTGACAGCGAATATCAACTATTACAATGAATGGTTGGACAAGGAGGGGTATTCTTCGTCCGTCCAATACTTGCCGGATGACACTCCGCTGGTTATTGAAGAAACTGTAAATAATGTTTCCAAAGAAAATAATCTTTCGATGGAATTATCTGCACGTTCGAACAAAGATAGGGAATTCTTTTCCAATAAGCTGGAGGCCAAAGCTTCGTGGAACCGGACATATACTGACGCTCTTTCAACAAGCAACCGCCGGACGGAGAACAGTGCTGTATTCCAACATCTGGACCGACCTTATTTTTCTGTAGCCAATGCATTGAATATGATGAAGCGAATTAATAACCATGTGTTCCGTATCCGTTTCAATGTGGACTACAATGATCGTCCGCATCGGCTTTGTATAACCCCTGCCTATTATTTCAGTGGGGACTCACTGGAGGTCTTGAGTCAGGAGGTGGTGCAGAGGAATATGAATGCTACATTGCACACCTCATACGGATTGAACTTGGGCGATTTCAGTTTGAATTATACTCCCCGCTTCAATATGAACCTTCGTAAACTGACATCCGAATTGACCGGAAGAGACGGGAATAATATGTTTCTTCCGGCTGCGGATAGTATGAGGAATAATCTTTGGTATAACAATTACCAGATAGGAGTGGATCAAGACTATACTTATAAGAAGTATGACCGGTTGAGGATTAAATTGACAATCCCTACTTATTTTTCTGTCATTACCAATAATAATCGTTTATCCGGTTCTTCTGTAAATTATAAGCAATGGATTGTGAATCCTGCGTTGACTGCCGATTATAGCTTTACTCCGTCTTTCAAGGTGGTGCTGAATGGATATTACCGGAAATCATACGGCAATATGAATGATGCCTACACTGGATATATCCTGCAATCGTACAGGAACTTGCTTCGCAATATGGGAGATAGGCTGTTTGCAAGCAGTGTAGGCGGAGGACATCTGTCATTAGAATATCGTGATGCCATCCGCATGCTTTTTTTCAATGTGACAGGCAGTTATCAACATAGTTGGAAAAATCTTTTTTACGGCTATAGTTATGAGAATATTGTAGGCATTAAAACATTTGTTGACCAACCGACCCGTGCGGATACTTATCGTTTGTATGCCAGTGCCAGCAAAACTTTCCGTTTCTGGCGAACCAAGGTTGGGTTTTCTGCGGGATTCAGTAAAAGTGATAACGAACTATTCATTCAAAACAAGGCGGAAGCCTACAATTCAAAAAAATATTTTGCAGGTTTTTCTTTCAATACAACTCCCTGCAGGTATGTAAATTGGGTTTACGATTTTTCGTGGTCACGTACAGAACAAAAGGTGGAGAGTACCTTGGAGGGTGATTCGCCCCTGCGCAGTCATTCGCATGAGTTTAAGCTTTGGATTTTCCCGAATGAAGCGCTAAGCATAAACTTCAATGTAGATTATCAGTATTATAATAAGGCTGGTAACCGGAACATGGCTTTTGCTGATGCATTGGTTCGGTATAAATATAAACAGACCGAATGGGAACTGGAATGTAACAACCTGTTTAATGCCAAGCGATATGTATCTACCACTTATTCCGCAATGAGCACTTACGTTAGTCAGTATGAATTACGTCCTCTTAGTCTTTTACTGAAAGTGAGGTTTAAGTTGAAATAAGTAGTTTTCGGAAATATGAGAGGAAAGTTCCATTTATATACTCAGTTGGATGCCATGGATTGTGGCCCTTCTTGTCTGCGCATGATAGCCAAATATTATGGTAAGAATTATTCATTGCAGTCTTTACGTGCCCGCTCTTTTATTTCCCGTAACGGTGTCTCTATGTTAGGTATCAGCGATGCCGCAGAGTCTATCGGTTTTAGAACATCGGGGGTACGTGTCTCTTTTAAACAACTGGTGGAAGATGTTCCCATGCCCTGTATCCTGCATTGGAACCAGAATCATTTTGTGGTTTGCTATGATGTGAGGAAAAAGAGAGGGCAATATTGGTTTAAAATAGCAGATCCGGCAAGCCGGTTGGTCACCTATAATGAACAGGAACTGAGAAGGTGCTGGCTAGTTACCAAATCGGACGGAGAAGAAAAAGGAACGGCACTTGCACTAGAGCCTACTCCGGACTTCTATGCCGGTGACGACGAACAAGAACTGAAAGCAAGAGGATTGCGCTTCTTTCTTCGTTACCTGATACCTTACAAGAAGCAATTGGTACAGCTGGTACTGGGCATGTTGGTGGTGAGTCTGCTCCAACTCATATTACCTTTCCTTACGCAAGCTCTGGTGGATGTGGGTATCCGTGACGGGAATTTTGGCTTTATCACCTTGGTGTTGGTGGCGCAGATTGTAATCTCCGTATCGCAACTTTCGGTGGAATTCATCCGTAGCTGGATATTGCTGCATGTGAACACGCGTATCTCCATCTCCCTTATTTCGGACTTCTTGGCAAAACTGATGAAACTGCCGCTCCATTTCTTCGACACGAAGATGGTGGGGGACATCATACAGCGTATCGGTGACCATAACCGTATTAAGACCTTCCTGACTGGCTCCTCCATCGGCACCCTCTTCTCCTTTGTCAACTTTTTCATCTTTGCCATTGTACTGGGCTATTACAACTTGACGGTATTGGGAATCTTCCTTCTGGGTAACAGCCTGTACATAGCCTGGATTCTTGCCTTCTTGAAGTACCGGCGAGAGTTGGATGTCCGTCGCTTTGCACAGGCTGCCGGAGAGCAGAGTAACCTGGTACAGATGGTGACCGCCATGCAGGAGATAAAGTTGAACAACTGCGAGACACAGAAACGTTGGCAGTGGGAACGAATACAGGTAAAGCTGTTCAAGATCAGCGTGAAAGGGTTGGCCTTGGGGCAGGTGCAGCAGGTGGGTTCCGTGTTTTTCAACCAGACCACGAATATCATCATCTCGTTTATGGCCGCCAAGGCCGTTGTGGAGGGGCAAATGACTCTGGGTATGATGATGTCTCTTACCTACATCATTGGCCAGCTCAGTGCGCCCGTAGCCTCCTTCATAGGGTTTGCGCAGCAGCTTCAGGATGCCAGGATAAGCTTGGAGCGTTTGAACGAGGTGCATGGCAAGCCGGACGAGGAACAGGATATCGCTTCCAAACTGTCGGTGTTGCCCGAACGGCGGGATATAAGGATAGAGAACCTATCCTTCAGCTATGACGGGGCGGACCGGGACTATGTGCTGGAGAATGTGTCTTTGCTGATTCCTGAACATAAGGTCACGGCGATTGTAGGTGCCAGCGGCAGCGGCAAGACTACGCTGGTGAAGCTGATGCTCGGTTTCTACTCTCCCAACAAGGGGGCGGTGAAAGTGAATGATACGCCGTTGGAGAATATAAATCCTCACCTGTGGCGTGCCAGAACGGGAGCCGTGATGCAGGACGGCTTTATCTTTTCGGAAACGATAGCGCAGAATATTGCCGTGGGAGAGGAGCAGATAGACATAGAGCGGCTGCGCCATGCCGTGACGGTGGCCAATATCCGTGATTTCATAGATTCCCTCCCGCTGGGGTATAACACCAAGATCGGCATGGAGGGTAACGGCATCAGCCAGGGGCAGAAGCAACGCCTGCTGATAGCGCGCGCCGTATATAAGAATCCTGAATTCCTCTTCTTCGACGAGGCTACCAACGCCTTAGATGCGAACAACGAGAAAGAGATTATGGAAAACCTGCATGAATTCTACAAAGGGAAGACCGTAGTGGTGGTGGCTCACCGCCTCAGTACGGTGAAGGATGCCGACAAGATAGTAGTGTTGGACAACGGACACATTGCGGAGGAAGGTACCCATCACGAACTGACGGAGCGGAAGGGGTTGTATTACAGGCTAGTGAAGAACCAACTGGAATTGGGGAGTTGACGGATGGAGGAAGAGAAGAAATATATGGACATAGAGCTTCGCAGTGAAGAGGTGCAGGAGGTGATGAACCATATTCCCTCCCGGGTGCTGAGGTGTGGCATTACGGTTCTGGCAGTGATTCTTTTGACGGTACTGGCGGGGTGCTGGATATTTAGGTATCCGGACACCCTGGCTGCGGAGGTGACACTGGCCACGGAGGAGCCTCCCGCCTTTGTACTGTCGCATGCTACGGGGAAACTGGACACGCTTTATGTGGAGAACGGAAGCTCGGTGGAGGCGGATGCCGATCTGGGGGTGATAGGCAATGCGGCGGAATCCGAAGACGTGCGCTTTCTTAAAGGACAGATGAAAGTATGGGAAGCACAGAGGTATGAACCGCAGGAGGGTGTGGAACTGTTTGTCGGCAGGCACCTGCAGTTAGGGGAGCTGCAACCGGCCTTTGCGGCTTTCATAACTTCGCTTACGGGATATGCACGCTTCATGGAACTAGATTATTATGCCCGAAAGCTCCGGTCACAGGAGAAACGGATGGGCAGACAGCGGTCATATCTCCGTCTGGCGGAGCGGGAATATGAACTGACAGCCAAGGATATAAAGCTTGCCGGAAATATGTATGCCCGCGACTCCATACTGTATGTGCGCAAGGCGATGATTACAGCCGAATTCGAGGAGTCCGCAAGCAAGTACCTGCAAAGTCTCCGTGCCGGGGAGAGTGCGCGCATGAACTTGGTACAGGCGGAAATGCAACTTGTACAGCATGAAGAGAACCTGCTGGATATACGCAAGCAGGCATACGACGAGGAGCAGAAACATCGGATAGGCTTGAAGAATGCCATGGAGCAGTTGTTGGCACAGTTGGGTGCGTGGGAACACTCTTACCTGCTGAGAAGTCCGGTCAGCGGTAAGGTCACTTTCATGACGGTATGGGGGCGCAACCGGAATGTGAAGTCGGGCGAGACGGTCTTTGTGATTCAGCCTTCGGACAGTTCGGGGGTGCTTGGCAAGGCGCTGCTTCCGTTGCAGGGCTCGGGCAAGGTACATACGGGTCAGCGGGTGCATATACGCTTGGATAACTATCCCGACCAGGAGTTCGGCTATGTCAAAGGGCGGGTGAAGAGCGTCTCTCCCGCTCCGACGGAAGAAGGCATGTATGTGGTGGAAATCTCTTTACCCGACGGACTGCGGACCAATTACGGCAGGTTGTTGCCCGTTTCGCGCGAACTGAAAGGCACTGCGGATATCATCCTTGCTGACAGGAATGTGCTGGAACGGTTGTTGGCGCCATTGAGGAGGGTAGTTGAGTATGGGAAGTAGCATTTCTGTTGTTTGAACCGTTAAATCTATCTTTTTTTCTCTAATATTTTGTAGTCGAACATATTATTTATATCTTTGCATGCGAAAACGGATGAAAGGTGGAGGGGCGATAAAGCTCCTCTTTTTTGTTCTTATTAGTTAATCTATGATAGAAAAGAAAACAGTTTGTCAGATTGTTGACGAGTGGCTGGAAGGAAAAGATTACTTTCTGGTGGAAGTAACGATCAGCCCTGATGACAAGATTGTGGTGGAAATAGACCACAAGGAAGGCGTTTGGATTGAGGACTGCGTGGAGCTGAGCCGCTACATCGAGTCGAAGTTGAACCGTGAGGAGGAAGATTATGAACTGGAGGTTGGCTCTGCCGGAATCGGACAACCGTTTAAGGTATTGCAGCAGTACATCAATCATGTCGGTAAAGAAGTGGAGGTGCTGACAAGGGACGGACGTAAACTCGGCGGTGTGCTGAAGGAAGCGGACGACCGGCATTTTGTGGTTACTGTGCAGAAAAAGGTGAAAGAAGAGGGTGCCAAACGTCCCAAGATGGTGGACGAGGACCTGACTCTGAAGTATGATGAGATAAAATACACTAAATACTTAATCAGTTTTAAATAAGACTATGGCCAAAAAAGAAGAAACTATCAGCTTGATAGATACATTTTCGGAATTCAAGGAACTGAAAAATATCGATAGAACCACTATGGTAAGTGTGCTCGAAGAGTCATTCCGTAGTGTAATCGCGAAAATGTTTGGCACCGATGAGAATTACGACGTAATCGTGAACCCCGACAAGGGTGACTTCGAGATATGGCGTAACCGTGAAGTAGTAGAGGATGCGGAACTTGAGAATCCGAACTTGCAGATTGCGCTGTCGGAAGCACAGAAGATTGATGCATCGTATGAGGTGGGTGAGGAAGTGACGGATGAGGTTATATTCGCCAACTTCGGACGCCGTGCCATCTTGAACCTCCGCCAGACGTTGGCCTCTAAGATTCTGGAACTGGAAAAAGACAGTATCTATAATAAATACATTGATAAGGTAGGCACCATCATCAACGCGGAAGTCTATCAGATTTGGAAAAAGGAAATGCTGCTGCTCGATGACGAAGGCAATGAGTTGCTGCTGCCCAAGACCGAACAGATACCGAGCGACTTCTACCGCAAGGGCGAGACTGCCCGTGCCGTTGTAGCCCGTGTGGATAACAAGAATAACAACCCGAAGATTATCTTGAGCCGCACGTCGCCCGTATTCCTTCAACGTCTGTTTGAGATGGAAGTGCCCGAAATCAATGACGGACTGATTACCATCAAGAAGATTGCCCGCATCCCCGGTGAGCGTGCCAAGATTGCCGTCGAGTCATACGATGACCGTATAGACCCGGTAGGTGCATGCGTCGGTGTGAAGGGCAGCCGTATTCATGGTATTGTCCGCGAGCTCCGCAACGAGAATATCGACGTTATCAATTACACGTCGAATATCCAGTTGTTTATACAGCGTGCCTTGAGCCCTGCCAAGATTTCTTCCATCCGCTTGAACGAGGAGGAACATAAGGCGGAAGTGTTCTTGAAACCGGAAGAGGTTTCGCTGGCTATCGGTAAAGGCGGTTTGAATATCAAGCTTGCCAGTATGTTGACTGAATATACCATTGATGTGTTCCGTGAATTGGACCAGGCGGTAGAGGATGAGGATATTTACCTGGATGAGTTCCGTGATGAAATTGACGGTTGGGTGATCGATGCCATCAAGGCTATCGGTATCGATACGGCTAAGGCTGTGTTGAACGCTCCCCGTGAAATGTTGATTGAAAAGACGGACCTGGAAGAAGAAACGGTGGACGAGGTATTACGCATTTTGAAACAGGAGTTTGAAGAAGAGGGCGACAATGAGTGATTAGTGTTTCCTGCTTCTTTCTCCATTATTCATTAAATTTAAAGTATGACGATAAGGTTAAACAAAGTAACAAGAGATTTAAACGTAGGGATTACGACGGCTGTCGAGTTCCTGCAAAAGAAAGGATTTACCGTGGAGGCAAATCCGAATACGAAAATTACCGACGAGCAGTTTGATTTACTCAAGAAGGAATTTAGTACAGACAAGGACCTTAAGATAAAATCGGAACGTTTCAGCCAGGAGCGTCAAAGCAAGGACCGTAACAAGGCGTCCGTGTCCATTGACGGCTACGAGAAGGAAACGCAGGAAAAAGCGAAGCCCGAGGAGATAAAGACTGTGATTCCGGAAGATGCCCGTCCGAAGTTTAAGCCTGTCGGCAAGATTGATCTGGATAAACTGAACCGCAGGCCTGCGCCTGTCCAGGAGAAGGAGAAAGAAGTGGTGGAGAAGAAGGTGGCAGTAGAGGAGAAGAAGGTAGAAGAACCTGCACCGGTAGTCGTGGAGACACCGAAGCCGGAACCTGCTCCCGTACTCCAGCCGGAGCCCCAGCCCGAACCCAAAATGGAGCCTCAGCCCCAGCCGGAGCCTCAACCCGAACCGGTAGCTAAGGAAGAACCCGCACCAGTTGTTGAGGCTAAAGAAGAACCTAAAAAGGAAGAAATGAAAGAAGTGCCTGCTTCGGCACCGGTGGCTGAAGAAGCTCCGGCCGAAAAAGAGGAGAAAAAGGAAAAAAAGGGAGAAGAAATCTTTAAGATACACCAGCCTGAGTTTGT
Organism: Bacteroides fluxus YIT 12057; assembly: GCF_000195635.1. Taxonomy (GTDB): domain Bacteria; phylum Bacteroidota; class Bacteroidia; order Bacteroidales; family Bacteroidaceae; genus Bacteroides; species Bacteroides fluxus. The sequence continues at coordinate 73,328 of NZ_GL882689.1, forward strand.
TTCGAAAATCAATGTGATCGGACAAATTGACTTGGCTGCGTTGAACCAATCTACACGCCCGAAGAAGAAATCGAAAGAAGAGAAGCGTAAGGAACGTGAAGAAAAGGAAAAGATTCGTCTGGATCAGAAGAAGCAGATGAAGGAGGCCATCATCAAGGAAATACGCCGTGATGACAGCAAACAGAAAGATGCGAAGGACAATGGCACCGGTGATCCGAACAAGAAGAAGCGTGTACGCATCAATAAGGAGAAGGTTGACATCAATAATGCCTCCAATTTCCAACGTGGCGGAAATGACCGTACGCGAAATAATAATGGAGGTCCCGGCGGCAACCAGCAAGGCGGCAACCAACAAGGTGGCAACAACAAGAACCGTAATAAAGACCGCTTCAAGAAGCCTGTCATCAAGCAGGAGGTAAATGAAGAGGATGTGGCAAAGCAGGTGAAGGAAACTCTGGCGCGCCTGACATCCAAGGGAAAGAACAAGGGTGCCAAGTACCGTAAGGAAAAACGGGATATGGCTTCCAACCGTATGCAGGAACTGGAAGACCAGGAAATGGCGGAAAGCAAGGTACTGAAGCTTACGGAATTCGTGACGGCCAACGAGTTGGCAAGCATGATGGATATTTCCGTTACGCAGGTCATCGCTACTTGTATGAGCGTAGGCATCATGGTTTCCATCAACCAGCGCCTGGATGCCGAGACTATTAACCTGGTGGCTGAAGAGTTCGGCTTCAAGACGGAATATGTCAGCGCGGAAGTTTCTCAGGCCATCGTTGAGGAGGAGGATGCAGAGGAAGACCTTGAGCCCCGTGCTCCGATTGTAACGGTGATGGGACACGTTGACCACGGTAAGACTTCGTTGCTGGACTACATCCGTAAGGCGAATGTAATCGCCGGTGAGGCCGGTGGTATCACACAGCATATCGGTGCCTATCACGTGTCGCTGGACGACGGACGCAAGATTACGTTCCTCGATACTCCGGGTCACGAGGCGTTTACTGCCATGCGTGCCCGTGGTGCCAAGGCTACGGACATCGCCATCATCATTGTTGCCGCTGACGACGACGTGATGCCGCAGACCAAGGAAGCTATCAACCATGCCATGGCTGCAGGGGTTCCTATCGTGTTTGCCATCAATAAGATTGATAAACCGACTGCCAATCCTGATAAAATCAAGGAACAATTGGCCGCCATGAATTTCTTGGTGGAAGAGTGGGGCGGTAAGTACCAGTCGCAGGATATTTCAGCCAAGAAGGGTATAGGTGTGCCCGAATTGATGGAGAAAGTGCTGCTGGAGGCTGAGATGCTCGACTTGAAGGCAAATCCGAACCGCCGCGCTACCGGTTCTATCATCGAATCTTCTTTGGATAAGGGACGCGGTTACGTGGCTACGGTGCTGGTATCCAACGGTACCCTGAAGATGGGTGATATCGTGTTGGCTGGTACAAGTTATGGGAAGGTGAAGGCTATGTTCAACGAACGTAACCAGCGCATGAAAGAGGCAGGTCCTTCCGAACCGGCTTTGATATTGGGTTTGAACGGTGCTCCCGCTGCCGGTGATACGTTCCACGTAATCGAGACCGAACAGGAAGCCCGTGAAATAGCCAACAAGCGTGAACAGCTGCAACGCGAACAGGGACTGCGTACCCAGAAGATGCTGACGCTCGACGAAGTAGGCCGCCGTCTGGCATTGGGTGACTTCCACGAACTGAATGTGATTGTCAAAGGTGACGTGGATGGTTCGGTAGAAGCCTTGAGCGACTCTTTGATCAAGTTGTCAACCGAGCAGGTACAGGTCAATGTTATCCACAAAGGTGTGGGTGCCATCTCCGAGTCGGATGTATCTCTGGCTGCTGCTTCGGATGCGATTATCGTTGGTTTCCAGGTACGTCCTTCCGGCGCTGCCGCTAAACTGGCGGAACAGGAGGGTGTGGACATCCGCAAGTACTCCGTGATCTACGACGCTATCGAAGAGGTGAAGGCGGCCATGGAAGGTATGCTGGCACCGACCTTGAAGGAGCAGGTGACTGCAACTATCGAAGTCCGCGAGGTGTTCAACATTACCAAGGTGGGTCTTGTGGCAGGTGCCATGGTGAAGACCGGAAAGGTGAAGCGCAGCGACAAGGCTCGTCTGGTCCGCGACGGTATTGTAATCTTCACGGGGACCATCAACGCCTTGAAGCGTTTCAAGGACGATGTGAAGGAAGTGGGTACCAACTTCGAGTGTGGTATCAGCCTGACCAACTGCAACGATATCAAGGTAGGTGACGTAATTGAATCTTACGAAGAAGTAGAAGTGAAGCAGACGCTGTAATAAGCGCAATAGATAGTTAGGCACGGATTACACGGATTTCACGGATTGGTTAAAAGAAAAACCGTGCTTATCCGTGTAATCCGTGCCTTTTTTAGAAAACGGAGGATGATGGAGACCATAGACATTATTATATTGGTGATTGTCGGTATAGGAGCGGTACTTGGCTTTATGAAAGGCTTTGTGAAGCAACTGGCTTCTTTGTTGGGCCTGGTTGTCGGACTGTTGGCTGCCAAGGCATTGTATGCTTCGTTGGCAGAGAAGCTTTGCCCTACGGTGACGGACTCCATGACATTTGCGCAGATACTCGCGTTCGTCATCATCTGGATAGCCGTTCCGTTGGCTTTCGCATTGGTGGCTTCACTGCTGACCAAAGCCATGGAAGCCGTTTCACTGGGTTGGCTCAACCGTTGGCTGGGTTCCGGGCTGGGAGCTTTGAAGTTCCTTCTGCTGGTAAGCCTGTTGATCGGTGTTATCGAATTTATCGACTCGGACAATACGCTGATTGATAAAACAAAAAAGAAAGAGTCTGCGTTATATTATCCTATGGAATCATTTGCCGGGATATTTTTTCCCGCTGCAAAGGCGGTTACGGAGCAGATTGTAAACGGAGACTTTGACTGATGACGTAATCCGTGATTTTGTAATTCATAATTTGTAATTATAGAAGTGATGCAACAAGAAGAACCCAATAATAAGAATCGGAAAAAGGACGAAAAGAAAAAGAAGGAAGAGAAAAAGACTTCTAATGAATTTGTCCGAAAGATTGCGGAAGAGAAGTACAAGTACGGTTTCACCACCGATGTACATACCGACATCATTGAGCGTGGACTGAATGAGGAGGTGGTGCGGCTTATTTCGGAGAAAAAAGGTGAACCGGAGTGGCTGTTGGAGTTCCGTTTGAAAGCGTACCGCCATTGGCTGACGCTGGAGATGCCTACATGGGCGCATCTCCGTATCCCTGAGATAGATTATCAGGCCATTTCTTACTATGCCGACCCTACGAAGAAGAAAGAAGGGCCGAAAAGTATGGATGAGGTGGATCCGGAGCTGGTGAAGACATTCAACAAGCTCGGTATTCCTTTGGAGGAACAGATGGCGTTGAGTGGTATGGCCGTAGATGCCGTCATGGACTCCGTATCTGTAAAGACTACCTTTAAAGAGACCTTGATGGAGAAAGGAATTATTTTCTGTTCGTTCAGCGAGGCGGTACGTGAGCACCCTGATTTGGTGCAGAAATACCTCGGTTCGGTAGTGCCTTACCGTGATAATTTCTTTGCGGCGTTGAATTCGGCTGTCTTTTCTGACGGTTCTTTTGTCTATATTCCGAAGGGGGTACGCTGTCCGATGGAATTATCCACTTATTTCCGTATCAATGCCCGCAATACGGGACAGTTTGAGAGAACCCTGATTGTGGCGGATGATGATTCGTATGTTTCTTACCTGGAAGGTTGTACCGCGCCGATGCGTGACGAGAACCAATTGCACGCTGCTATTGTGGAGATTGTGGTGCACGACCGTGCAGAAGTGAAATACAGTACCGTCCAGAACTGGTATCCGGGAGATGCGGAAGGCAAGGGTGGGGTCTATAACTTCGTGACGAAACGCGGCCATTGCAAGGGGGTAGGCAGCAAGCTTTCCTGGACGCAGGTGGAAACCGGATCGGCCATTACCTGGAAGTATCCTTCCTGTATCCTTTCCGGAGATGATTCGACGGCCGAATTCTATAGTGTGGCGGTGACCAATAACTATCAGCAGGCTGATACAGGTACGAAGATGATACATCTCGGCAAGAACACCCGCAGTACGATTGTGAGCAAAGGTATTTCTGCCGGAAGAAGTGAGAACTCATACCGTGGTCTGGTGCGTGTGGCGCAGAAGGCGGACAATGCCCGTAATTATAGCCAGTGTGACTCTTTGCTGCTTGGTGACAAATGCGGTGCGCACACTTTCCCTTATATGGATATCCATAATGAGACGGCAATCGTGGAACATGAAGCCACTACCAGTAAAATCAGTGAGGATCAGATATTCTATTGCAACCAACGTGGTATTTCTACGGAAGACGCTGTGGGATTGATTGTAAACGGTTATGCCAAGGAAGTGCTGAATAAACTGCCGATGGAGTTTGCGGTGGAGGCACAGAAACTGCTCGCCATTTCGCTGGAGGGAAGCGTAGGGTAATTGTTGGAATTCAAAATTCAAAAATAAATATCATGTTAGAAATAAAAGACCTGCATGCCAGCATCAATGGCAAAGAGATATTGAAAGGCATTAACCTGACTATCCGTGACGGTGAAGTACATGCGCTGATGGGACAGAACGGTGCCGGTAAAAGTACATTGAGTAACGTGTTGGTGGGGCATCCCGCTTACGAAGTGACTCGCGGTTCGGTTACCTTCAACGGCAAGGACTTGCTTGCCATGAGTCCCGAAGACCGTGCTCACGAGGGTGTCTTCCTCTCTTTCCAGTCACCGGTGGAGATTCCGGGTGTTTCGATGGTAAACTTCATGCGTGCCGCCGTGAACGAGCAGCGCAAGTACCGCCACCTCCCTGCTTTGTCTGCCAGTGAATTTCTGAAGCTGATGCGCGAGAAGCGTGCCATTGTGGAATTGGATAACAAACTTGCCAACCGCAGCGTGAACGAAGGCTTCAGCGGTGGTGAGAAGAAGCGTAACGAAATTTTCCAGATGGCTATGCTCGAACCCACTTTCGCTATCTTGGACGAGACCGACTCCGGCCTTGACGTAGATGCCTTGCGTATTGTGGCAGACGGATTCAATAAACTGAAGACACCGCAGACCAGTGCCATGGTCATCACTCACTACCAACGTTTGCTGGATTATCTGAAACCCGATACCGTACATGTCCTGTTGGGTGGCCGCATTGTAAAGACAGGCGGTCCGGAACTGGCCCAGGAGATTGAGAAGCGCGGTTTTGACTGGATAAAGAAAGAAACAAGTGAATTATAAGTTTTGAATTTAAACAACATGACTATCGAACAACAATATATAGATCTATTCTCCCAGACGGAAGCCATGATATGCAGGCATAGTGCGGAGGTGCTGAATGCACCGCGTGCTGCCGCATTTGCCGACTTTGAACGGCTCGGCTTTCCTACCCGCAAGCAGGAGAAATATAGATATACGGATGTCAGCAAGTTTTTTGAACCGGATTATGGTCTGAATTTGAACCGTCTGGAGCTTCCTGTAAATCCCTACGAAGTATTCAAGTGCGATGTGCCCAATATGAGTACCTCCCTTTACTTTGTGGTGAACGATGTTTTCTATAATAAGGCTTTGCCGAAACCGCATCTCCCGGAAGGGGTTATCTTCGGCAGTTTGAAGGAAATGGCACAGCAGCATCCGGAGCTGGTAAAGAAATATTATGGTAAGCTGGCAGATACTTCAGAAGATGGCGTGACGGCGTTCAATACGGCTTTTGCACAAGACGGTGTTCTGTTGTATGTCCCTAAGAACGTGGTGGTAGAGAAACCGATTCAGTTGGTGAATATCCTGCGTGGTGACGTGAACTTTCTGGTAAACCGCCGTGTACTGATTGTTCTGGAGGAAGGTGCGCAGGCGCGTCTGTTGGCTTGTGACCATGCCATGGACGGGGTAAACTTCCTGGCAACGCAAGTCATAGAAGTCTTTGCCGGTGAAAATGCCACTTTCGACCTTTATGAACTGGAGGAAACCCATACCAGTACTGTACGTATCAGCAATATGTACGTGAAGCAGGAAGCGAACAGCAATGTCTTGTTGAACGGGATGACTCTGCATAACGGTACTACCCGTAATACCACCCGGGTGACTCTCGCCGGAGAGCATGCCGAACTGAATCTTTGCGGCATGGCGATTGCAGACAAGAACCAGCATGTGGATAACCATACGGCCATTGATCATGCCGTGCCCAACTGTACCAGCAATGAACTTTATAAGTATGTTCTCGACGATCAGGCGGTGGGAGCCTTTGCCGGACTGGTCCTGGTGCGTCCTGACGCACAGCATACCAGTTCACAGCAGACCAACCGGAATCTGTGCGCCACCCGTGACGCGCACATGTACACCCAACCGCAGCTGGAAATCTATGCGGATGATGTGAAGTGCAGTCATGGCGCTACGGTGGGGCAACTCGACGAGAGTGCCTTGTTCTATATGCAGCAGCGTGGAATCCCGGCACGTGAAGCACGCCTGTTGCTGATGTTCGCTTTTGTTAACGAGGTTATTGACACCATCCGTCTGGACGCTTTGAAAGACCGTCTGCACCTGTTGGTGGAAAAACGTTTTCGCGGTGAGTTGAACAAGTGCCAGGGATGCGCGATATGCAAATAGAATGTCATCCATAACTTATAATTCCGATTCATTATGAATAACGATACCAACTTCGGGGAGAGGCTTCGGGCTGATTTCCCCATCCTTTCCCGCACTGTATATGGCAAGCCATTGGTTTATCTGGACAATGGAGCCACTACGCAGAAGCCCCGCCAGGTGATAGATGCCATTACAGACGAGTACTATTCGGTGAATGCCAATGTACATCGTGGCGTGCACTTCCTCTCTCAGCAGGCTACCGAGTTGCATGAGGCTTCTCGCGAGAGGGTGCGGAAGTTCATCAACGCACGCAGTACCAACGAGATTGTCTTTACACGCGGGACTACGGAGAGTATCAATCTGTTTGTCACCAGTTTCGGCGAGGAGTTCATGCAGGAGGGAGATGAAGTGATTCTTTCCGTCATGGAACATCATAGCAATATTGTTCCTTGGCAGTTGCTGGCAGCAAAAAGAGGGATTGCCATCAAGGTGATTCCGATGAATGACAAAGGTGAGCTTCTTTTGGATGATTATAGGAATCTGTTTTCCGAACGTACGAAGATTGTCAGTGTGACACAGGTGTCCAATGTGCTGGGAACGGTGAACCCCGTTAAGGATATGATTGCCTTTGCCCATGCACAAGGAGTTCCCGTACTGGTGGACGGTGCGCAGTCCATTCCCCACATGCCGGTGGATGTACAGGATTTGGATGCCGATTTCTTTGTCTTCTCCGGACACAAGGTCTATGGTCCTACGGGTGTCGGTGTGCTTTATGGTAAGGAAGAATGGTTGGAAAAGATGCCTCCCTATCAAGGCGGAGGTGAGATGATACAGCATGTATCTTTTGAAAGGACCACATTCAACGAACTGCCGTTCAAGTTTGAAGCCGGTACTCCGGACTACATAGGGACAACCGGGCTTGCCAAGGCTTTGGATTATGTATCGCTTATCGGTATGGACAAGATTGCCGCTTATGAACATGAGTTGACCCGGTATGCCATGCGGCGGTTGAAAGAGATTCCCGATATGCGTATCTTCGGCGAGGCGGAAGCGAAAGGGAGTGTCATCTCTTTCCTGGTGGGTGATATCCATCATTTTGATATGGGCACTTTGCTCGACCGACTCGGCATAGCTGTACGGACAGGACATCATTGTGCCCAACCGCTGATGCAGCGTCTGGGCATTGAAGGAACGGTACGTGCTTCCTTCGGACTGTATAATACTAAAGAAGAAATAGATGTCCTGGTTGCCGGCATCAATCGTATCCGGCAAATGTTTTAAGCTGTTGCTGCAACTTTTTGCCTGCTCCGTGCGTCTAATAGTAGCAAATAACTTAAAAGAATAAGATTATGTTAGTAACAACAACTCCGACTATTGAGGGTGGACGTATCACCCGCTATTATGGTATCGTCAGCGGTGAAACGATTATCGGTGCCAATGTATTCCGTGACTTCTTTGCCAGCATCCGTGATGTGGTGGGCGGCCGAAGCGGTTCATACGAAGAGGTGCTTCGTGAGGCCAAGGACACTGCCTTGCGGGAGATGCAGGAGCATGCACGTGCCATGGGAGCGAACGCTGTGATTGGTGTTGACCTCGACTATGAAACGGTAGGAGGCAGCGGAAGCATGCTGATGGTAACAGCCTGTGGCACGGCGGTAACGGTAGAATAAAACAACGCTGGCGAACTGCTCATGAAGCTTATCGTGTCATATTGATTGGGAGATTATTGAAAAAATGACTTTTAGGGGCACTTCTCATTTATACCAGTCCTTATGGTCTGCGCCATTGGAGTTGACCCAATTCATGAAGTTCGGGAAGCTCTGGTCGATGGCTTTATTTTCAGGGGTTTTGAAACTCTCCACATTTATCAGGTGGATGGCGAAAGGATAATTCCCATTGGCGACATAATAGCTGCCGGGAGGGTTAGACAAATCATTTCCGGTATGGAAACGTTTCTTGTCTGCTTTCTCGGTGGGAGCGTAGTTCACTAAATGTATTTCGGTGCGTTGTTCTTCCAGATTGTCATGCGTTATGATGAACGGATTGTAAGGAGGAATGCCGAATGTAGCATGAGGAACAGGCGTGGTAAAGCTGTTCTTTATCTTATAGGTACCGGTGCGGGTATTATTGTCCGTTACATTGATGGCGCTGAGCAGTACGTTGACGGTGGCTTGAGAAAGGTCGGCATCCAGCCCCTGTCCGGTGAAGGTGGTGGCGGCCTCCGTGACCTGCGTGGCGACGTTCGCACGTTCGGTGTTCAACTGGTAGGCGTAGCCATTCTTGAAGGAAGCGCCGGACCAGAGCAACTCATAAGTGTCTTCGGTAGAAAGCACTTCGTTCTTGCTGTTGAAGTTCAGTCGGGAGCTGTACTTCACGATTACGTCGTTCAAGTCATAGTCTCCTTTGGCGGGCCAGTTGTCCTCGAAGGCGACGATTCCCTTGTAGTCTTTGCTGTATTTCACGCTGCCGTTGTCATCACTGCCGCCGTGGTCCGGGTTGATGTCGGGTATCTCAGGGCTGATGATGGCTTCGATGGGATTGGACCATACGTTGAACTGGATGTCGTTGTAGTCCTGGTCAGTCCAGTCCTCAAACGACAATACGATGAAATCGTCGATGCGGAAAGCGGCGGTATGCGTGCGGAGGTCCGAGTTCAAAGCCGTGGTAGAGTAGAAAGCTTCTCCGTTTCCGCTATAGAACTTGTCGTTCAGCAAGAACCAGCCAATCTTTATTCCGTTGGGGAATGCGGTTCCTTCATCTTCCCCTTTATCGTTGATGTAATGCAGTTTGACGCTTTCACCGCTTTTCAAACCGGAAGCTTTCTTTCCATTATAGTTGCTCATCAAGGTGTTGGGGAATACGATGCATTTCGGGGCTTGGGCTATCTCTTCTTGGCTTGCGCCGATTTTATAGCAGTAATAGCCAAACATACTGGCTGCGCCACTGGTACCTCCAATCATGCGGACGGAAACTTCGGCTTTGCGCCCTTGAGGGTCATTCAGCTCAAAATCCACCGATTGGCGAAACTCTTCCGGACAGTCTCCGCCTTCTTGCAGCGTATTGCTGATGGTTTTCAAGACATCTGCGGGGATGTTTATCCGCTCCTTCTCCAAGTAATTGGGCTTGCCTTTGGCATTCCAGTCACCCAGGGTGTGATAGCTGGCCGGTGCTGCTTTTGCTCCTTTTGCCGAACGGGTTTCCGCTGCTGCATTGGCTGTATCCCAACTGATGTCGGCTGTGATGGCATCTCCGTTGAAAGAGGTCTTGAAGAGGGCAGGCACACCCGTATAGGCGGTATAGATATATACTTCGTTGCCGTGGGCGGCTTCGATGATTTCTTTTCCGCTGTATGCACCGTTGCCGTCTGTGATGCGTCTAATGGCGGGTTCCAAGTCTGTCCGTTTCACGATTTGTCCGTCTGCGTCAGTGGTGAAAGGGTTTTCCAGATAAACGTCAAAAAGAATCTCATAACCTTTCGGTACATCGTATTTTACATTTAGTCGGATAGCGGAAGTGGTGGCGAAGTCGAAAGTGTTGGGTTTCTCTTCATCCTTTCCGTTGTCGGGATTGTAAACATTGTTGTGTTCACATCCTGCTAATGCGGAAACCATCATGATGCTGAGCAAAATGTAGGTCAATTTCTCACTGAGTTGATAGATTGGGTTTGATTTCATACATTTGTTGTTATAATACCGGTGCAAATATACAAATTAACATCGTAAATATACAATAAATATGCAATAAAATAGACGGAAAGAACTGATATAAAGCGGTTTTTAAGGGTTTTGCTTGCATCTCTCATTTCAAATCCTTACATTTAGGCTTTCGTTCAACCTTCTTTAATACAATGCTATGGACCAATTGCTTTTCTGGCTGGTTCCAGCCGCTTCCGTTCTGGCACTTTGTTTTGCCTGGTATTTTCACCGTGAGATGATGAAAGAGAGTGAGGGTACTCCTCAAATGATCAAGATTGCCGCCGCAGTGCGCAAGGGTGCCATGTCGTACCTCCGTCAACAATATAAGATTGTGGGGTGGGTATTCTTGGGACTGGTCATTCTCTTTTCCATTATGGCATACGGGTTCGGGGTACAGAATGCCTGGGTACCTATTGCTTTCCTTACGGGCGGTTTCTTCTCCGGGCTTTCCGGTTTCTTGGGCATGAAGACCGCCACATACGCCTCGGCACGTACGGCTAATGCTGCCCGCAACTCTCTGAATGCCGGTTTGCGTATCGCTTTCCGAAGTGGTGCGGTGATGGGACTGGTGGTAGTCGGTCTTGGATTGTTCGATATCTCTTTCTGGTATCTGTTGCTGAATGCCGTGATTCCGGTGGATTTGATGACACCCACCCATAAGCTCTGTATCATTACTACCACGATGCTGACTTTCGGTATGGGAGCCTCCACGCAGGCGTTGTTTGCGCGTGTGGGCGGCGGTATCTATACGAAGGCTGCCGATGTGGGCGCCGATCTTGTGGGAAAAGTGGAAGCCGGTATTCCCGAAGATGACCCGCGCAATCCCGCCACCATTGCCGACAATGTGGGTGACAATGTAGGTGACGTAGCCGGTATGGGAGCTGACCTGTACGAGAGCTATTGCGGTTCCATCCTTGCTACCGCTGCCTTGGGGGCGGCGGCCTTTATCCATTCCGGAGATACGCTGATGCAGTTCAAGGCGGTCGTCGCACCGATGCTGATTGCCGCAGTGGGAATCATACTTTCCATTATCGGCATTTTCTCTGTCCGTACCAAAGAGGATGCGAAGATGAAAGATTTGCTGAATTCACTGGCTTTCGGAACCAATCTTAGTTCCGTGCTGATAGTGATAGCCACTTTCTTTATCCTCTGGCTGTTGAAACTGGATAACTGGATGTGGATTTCCTGTTCTGTGGTGGTGGGATTGGTGGTAGGTATTATCATTGGCCGTTCCACGGAATATTATACTTCCCAGTCTTACTGTCCCACACAGAAACTGAGCGAGAGTGGAAAGACCGGACCGGCTACCGTAATCATTTCCGGCATCGGTTTGGGCATGCTCTCTACCGCCATTCCGGTGATTGCAGTGGTGATAGGCATCATTGCTTCCTACCTGTTTGCTTCCGGATTCGATTTCTCCAACGTGGGGCTGGGACTTTACGGCATCGGTATCGCCGCCGTGGGCATGCTCTCTACCTTGGGTATCACTCTGGCTACGGATGCTTACGGGCCTATCGCCGACAATGCAGGCGGTAATGCCGAGATGTCCGGTCTGGGAGAGGCTGTCCGTAAACGCACCGATGCGCTCGATTCTTTGGGTAATACTACTGCAGCTACGGGCAAGGGGTTTGCCATCGGTTCCGCTGCTTTGACGGGGCTTGCCTTGCTTGCTTCCTATATAGAGGAAATCCGAATCGGTCTTACCCGTATCGGCATGACGGAAATCGTTTCCGGAGGAGGAGAGACGGTCTCCGTGCAGGATGCTACCTTCTTCGACTTCATGCATCACTACGATGTGACGCTGATGAACCCGAAAGTCCTTTCCGGTATGTTCCTCGGCAGCATGATGGCTTTTCTGTTCTGTGGCCTGACCATGAATGCGGTGGGACGTGCCGCTGCCCACATGGTGGATGAGGTACGCCGCCAGTTCCGTGAGATTAAAGGTATTCTTACGGGTGAAGCGGAACCCGATTATGAACGTTGCGTGGCTATTTCCACCAAGGGGGCGCAGCGCGAGATGGTTGTTCCGTCCTTGATAGCGATTGTGGCGCCGATTGCCACCGGACTGGTCTTTGGTGTTCCCGGTGTATTGGGACTGTTGGTTGGAGGATTGAGCAGCGGTTTCGTGCTTGCCATCTTTATGGCGAATGCGGGCGGTGCATGGGATAACGCCAAGAAGTATGTGGAAGAAGGTAATTTCGGCGGAAAAGGCAGTGAGGTACATAAAGCTACGGTTGTAGGCGATACCGTGGGCGACCCGTTTAAAGATACTTCCGGTCCGAGCCTGAATATTCTTATCAAGCTGATGAGTATGGTCGCTATTGTGATGGCGGGACTTACCGTTGCATGGAGTTTGTTCTAAAAGGAACAAAAGAATGTAACCAGGAACGGTACGCTGAAATCGACCACGAAGCCATGGAAGATGGATATGACCACAAATTGTTGCCCCGCTGTCCGGGTGATGATAGGCAGTGTCGTATCCATCGTAGTGGCACCGCCTGCCGAAATGGGGGCGAGGTTTCCAAACCACCTTACCAGCAATGGAGCACCCAGTAAAGTCAGGATTTCACGGCTGATGTTGGCAAGCAAGGCGATTGTTCCCAGTTCTGCTCCCTTGTATTCGGTGATGAATATGCTTGAGAGCGAATAGTAGCCGAATCCGGAACCGATGGCGAGGCAGTCTGTCAGAGAACGGTGTGTCAGGATGAGGCTGGCGGCGGCGGAACCGGCCAATGTACCCAGAATGGTCATAATGGGCAGGAAGATCAGCCGGGGGTTGAGTGAACGGAAGTTCTTCAATGTTTGGGGATCGTTGCCGACACTGATTCCTACACTGAACATCAGTGCGCAAAGGGCGTAGAAACTGATTTGGCTGTCTGCTATCAGGTCGGCGGGAATCAGTTTGTAAGCTCCGCAAAGTGTCCCCAATGCAAAAAATCCTACAATGATGAGGCTTCCTTTCATAGTTGTCCTCCTTTCCTCTTATACAGCGCCTTCCAGAGTCCCCAGGCTGCGATGACACTTCCCGCTGTTCCTCCTATGGTCAAAATGACGGCTTCCAGGCCGATGGTATGGAGTCCCTTGACAATCTGTTCGTTTCCTCCCACTTCTATTCCGAGAATGAAAAGGAGCAACCAGATAAGCAGGGTGATGACTGTATGGATTTTATTCAAGTTCTGTTTTCGCAGGAGATAGCCCAGCAATATTCCCGTGAGCATCAGTCCGATAATTATAAACATGTCTATATCGTTTTTGGGAGACAAAGATACGGATAAAAGGATTATCTTTGCCGAACAAAAGCCATATTATGTTATTACCTTATTTGAATAAAGACTTGATAGAGGCCGGCTGTGATGAGGCGGGTCGCGGATGCCTGGCGGGTGCAGTCTATGCGGCGGCTGTCATTTTGCCCAAAGATTTTAAGAATGAACTCTTGAATGATTCCAAGCAACTGACGGAGAAGCAACGTTATGCCTTGCGGGAAGTGATTGAGAAAGAGGCCTTAGCTTGGGCCGTGGGTGTTGTCTCTCCCGGAGAGATAGACCAGATCAATATTCTTAATGCTTCTTTTCTTGCTATGCACCGGGCTGTCGATCAGTTGAATATACGTCCCCAGCACCTGCTTGTTGACGGTAACCGTTTCAAGAAATACCGGGATGTGCCTCATACCACTGTAGTAAAAGGTGACGGCAAGTATCTTTCCATTGCTGCTGCTTCCATTCTTGCCAAGACTTACCGTGATGATTATATGAACGGACTGCATGAGGAATATCCTTATTATGACTGGAACCATAATAAGGGATATCCTACCAAGAAGCATCGTGCCGCCATTGCCGAACGGGGTACTACGCCTTATCACCGCATGACGTTCAATCTGTTGGGAGGCGACGGGCAGCTGGAGCTTGACTTTGCTCTCATGCCTTGATAAGAAGCTCCGTTTCTATTGCCGTTCGTTCTGCAAGTACGCTTTTTTTCAACTGTTATGGGGAGAAGTCAGGATAGGTGCTTTTCTAACATTTCTATGCGTTTTTCCAGCATTTCAATCAGTTTGCTGTTGGCCTTGATGAGTTCGCGGAGGTCAGAGCTATCCGTATGTATATTGCTGTAGTCTTGTGAAATACCTACATTGATGCTTCCTGAATTGGTGAAATAGATATTGCCGTCTATTTTGCTGAATAATTCAGCGGCCGACATATTCAGTATATTTGCAATTTTATTTAACCGGGTCAGTGTGAGGTCGGTCTCTCCATACTCTATTTTACAGTAGGCACTTGTCGATAAGTTTAATTGTTCTCCCATCTGTTCCTGAGTTAAATTCTTTTCCATACGGAGCAGCTGTAGCCGTTGTCCTACTATTTTTTTCAGATCTGTTTCCATAAGTCATAAAAATTAGGGGAGTTATTCGTCTTTTATCGGGCAAATGTAATAAATATAGTGGATATAATCAATGTTAATGCGTGCTTATCTTTGTGAACAAAGGAAAACACTCATACCAGACCAGTTAATGTGATACGGAATCACAAGAAGAGAACCGATGTCCCGATAGAATTTCAATTACGGCGAGAGAGGACATTTAAAGCTTGTTAGATATTTATAAATCCGAAACAGGAGTACACGCTTCTGCTTCACATTAACTATTACACATTTATGAAAAAGTATTTATTGAATCTGAAGAGTACTATGCTACTCGTTGCCTGCGCTTTTAGTACACTGACTGTCAATGCTCAAGAAGGAGGGGAAGCGAAAGGAAAACCGAATGTATTTATTGATTATTTCTGGCGTCCGGCTGAAGTGTCTTTCACTTGGGCTGAAAACCTCCGTAGTTGTGTGATCGAGGGAATCAGTGCGACAGGCCGTGTGGAACTGACAGATGTCGATTCCAAAGATGCCTTGAATATAGAGCGGTCCCGTCGTGAATCTGGAGAAGCGGTTGCGGGTGATGATATGGACCGCATGAAAGTGATGACTTCAGAGGGAGCCAATTTCTTGATTCAAGGTAGGATCTCATCTATTGCCACTGACATCAGCAAGACAAAGGAAGGTACTTATTATTATACGGCAACTTGTGCCTATACATTGAAAGTCATCAATCCGATGGATGGCAAGTTGATTTCTACCAAGACCTTCAAGCATGGAGATGGCTTGACCAACATTGTTACTGCCGATACCGAAGAAGAAGCCGTGGCTAAAGTTTGCAGACAAGCCATAAAGGCAGTCCGTACACTGGTGGAAGATGCGTTTAAGGTACAGGGTACTATTCTTGAGATTGCCGCTGAAAAGAAAGGCGAAGCCAAGGAAGTTTATATCAGTATAGGTTCAGACCACGGTGTGGGAGACGGTGCTTTCTTCAGCGCATGTATCGAACGCCAGGTTGCGGGCAGAACATCACAGAAAGAAATTGGTGAATTGAAAGTGAAGAATGTGGAAGCCGGTGACCTCACTTTGTGTGAAGTAAAAAAAGGTGGGGAGGAAATCAAGAAGGCAATTGATGCAGGACAGACTGTCGTGATAAAGAGCAAGGAAAAGAAAAGCTTCTTTGATAAGGCAGCAGGTGCTGTAAATAGTTTATAATTTAATTGTTCAGTGATGAAATATTGTTGGACGTTTTTATTGGTGGTAATTCTGTGCGCAGATATCTGCGCACAGAATTATTCTACAGAAGTAAGTCTTGTACAACAGGACAATAATTCGGTTACTGTGCTTGCCACCGCAGTGGGAGACAAGAAAAAGGATGCCGCTTTGCTTGCCGCGAAGTCGGCGTTTTATACGTTATTTCATGCGGGTGTGGAAGGAGTTAAGAATGGTGTGCCTATGGTTGCGGTGGAGAAGAAGGACTACGATTACCGGTTCTTCAATGAATCTCGTTACATCAATTTTATAGGCAGTGAAGTGAAGACTGTGGATGACACGAAGATAGGTGGAAAGTACCGGGTGACGGTGAGACTGACCATCCAACTGAAAACCTTGCTTGCCGACCTGGTACGTAATAATTTGAGCGTCAGTCCGGGTTGGTCCGATGCTAAGGCTGTGAAGGCCACTGCCGCGCTGACTCCTACCATTGTGGTAGTGCCGGATACGCAGGGAGAAGGCTCGGATGCCGAGGCCATGCGCAAGGTAATGGACAAAGATCCGGTGATGAAGCATCTTATAGCCAAGTTGACGGAAGAATTTACCAAGCATGGATATAAGACCAAGAATTTCATAGCTCAGTTGCAGGGTGCCAAGAATTCGGCTTTCTTGCGGGCAGAAGCGGGTGCGCAATCCGATGGAACTACTGATTTTGTGAGGAACTTGCAGGCTGATATCATAGTGACGGCTTCAATGAATCTCAATATCAATAGTGCATCCAATCGGGGAGAATGTGCCATAAACTTGGCTGCCGTGGAATTTCAGACACAGGGGAACCTTGCGAACAAGAGTTTTGCCAGCGGACAGTATATGACAACAGACGGCATTATGCTTGCCGACCATGCAGTGAAGAAGATGCAGGCGGATTTCTTCAGCCAGTTGCAGGCGGCTTTCGAAAAAATGGTAGCCGAAGGCCGTGAGGTGGCAATCGAGCTGAACTTGTCGGAAGCGGTGACCGATTGGGATTTCAGCCAGAGTTCTCCGGCTACGGGAAAACCTTTCAAGAGGGCGCTTGACGCTTGGGTACGTGAACATTCGTTCCAGAGCGTGTATAGTATGGATTATAGTACGAATAAATATATCAAGTTATCCGTAAACGTACCTCTGTGGGATCAAGAAAACAACTGCTCTTATAATCTGAGCAACTTCGGTGACGACTTGAATGCATTCTTGCAGTCACAGCTTGGAAGTGACTATAGTCCTGAAGTAGTGGCTATGGGACAGGGTATGAGTATTACTGTTAAATAGCCGTGTGCCGATTGTTTTAAACTTAATACACAGCAGAAATGAAGAAATTATTATTCCTGGTGATAGGGTGGTGCATAGGTCTTTCGCCGCTTTTTGCGCAGGGTGAAATCCAGTTTACATTGTTGAAGGCATCGCAGGGGGATATATCCCAAAGTGTTGCGGATGCGTTGGATCTAAGGTTGAAGCAGGTGCTGACGCGTAATACTGCGGCTTCTGCCAACCAGTACAATGTGTTTGCTATCGAGCCGATATTCGAAATGACGGATGTGCTGACTTCCGAAGGGCTGATACAGAATGTATCGGTGGCAAAAGGGGAACTGACTTTGATGGCGAAGAATCTGGTGGACGGAACCATGTACTACAGTATGGTTATTCCCGTGAAAGGCAATGCGGTGGGTGATAAGGAGAAAGCGATGAAGTCGTTGGTAGCCAATATCAAAAGTACGGATACGGCTTTCACACGATTTATCCGTAATACCCGTCAGAAGATTCAGGATTACTATGCCGCCAATTGTGCGACCATACTTCAGAAAGCACAAAGTCTGTACGATTTGAAGAAGTATCAGGAAGCAATGAGCTATCTTTCTGCTATTTCCGATGTTCTGCCTTGTTATGAGCAAGCTGCCGTGTTGCAGGCCGAACTGGCGCAATATATGCCGGAGGTGGCTGATACGGTTATTGTAGAGAAGATCATTGAGAAACCGGTGGAAGTGGAGAAGATAGTGGAAGTTGAAAAGGTGGTGGAGAAACCGGTAGTTGTTGAAAAAGTCGTGGAGAAGCCGGTTGTTGTAGAAAAGATTGTCGAAAGGCCGGTAGTCGTGGAGAAGCCGGTTGAGCGGCCTGTTCCCCAGGCTGATTGTGAAATAACGATGTCGACGAACCGGTTGCAGTTCAAGGTATTGAAATGTTATGGAAACGCTACTCAGCAACGCATCACGATTTTGGTGGAAATGATGAATGTGGATACGAAAAGGAATACCGATGAGTTTCTGAAGGTTACTTCCGCCATTACGGACAGCGGCACGGAGTGCAGCAGTTTTGAGATACAAAACGGTGCGTGGCTCAAGATGCCTCCACGGGTCAAGTTGCGCAAAGAGTTTTATGTCACTAAAGTTTTCGATAAGTTTTCCGGCTTTTCATACGTGGAACTATATATAGCCGATACACGTGTTTATATTCGTAATTTGCCCGTACAGTGGTAATTAGAAAAAAAATCATTATGAAACGATTGATAGGAATAGTTTGTGCCTTGCTGCTGGTTGCCGGTGCAGGAGCCCAGACCAAGGTAATAGAGAAAAGTGCCAAAAAGGTTCCGGTATGGATGAATACGGCGTTGGACGATTATCTGGTGGTGTCGGTAACTGCCAATTCGCTGGCGGAGGCGCAGACGAAGGCAATGGCGGAAATCACGGAGCGGATTATCCAGGCTGTGGCAAGTCATGTTACCGTTTCGCAGAAGAGTGAACTCTCGGAAGTGAATATAAACGGGAATATTGATTCGAAAGATGCTTACAGTCGGGTGTCAAAGATCAAATCGGCTAACCTGCCGTTCCTGAAAGGGATCTCTTCAACCAATATAGAAGAAATTTATTGGCAGAAGGTGCAGGATAAGTCCACGAAAAAGGAGTACTATGATTATGCGGTGAAATATCCTTTCTCGCAGGCGGAACACCAGAAACTGGTGGCGGAGTTTGAGGCGCTGGATGCTGAAAAGGTGGCCCGGTACAAGGCTTTGGAGCAGAAAATACGGGAAATAGAATCCGTTGAGGAAATAAAAAATGCCGTGACGGAACTGAACACTCTGTGCGAGTACTTCTTCGATGAAGTTCGCTTGAGCGAGGCGGAAGGGCTGAAAGAACGCTATCGCCGGTTGTACGACGCCCTTTCGGTCACAGGCACGTTTCTGGAAGCAGGGAAATACCAATGCCAGGTCTTGCTGGAAGGAAACCCGGTCAAGGTGTCGGTTATGCCGAAAGTCACTTCCAACTGTGCGGCTCAAATCAGCGTGCGTCCGTCCGACGGTATGTTCATCGTCTCTTACGATGCGATAGATTGCTTGCCCGAGGAGGATAATTTTCTTCATGTCCTTTTCCGCATTGACGGGAAAAAGCTGGAACATCGGGCATACATCAAAGAGGCTGGCGGTGCAGGTACGTCCACTTTTTCGGTGATTCCCGAAGGTAAGTTGATTTTTACCGCAGACTCCGTGGCGGCCGGTACCCGGAAGATTTTCAATATCAATATTCGCTTGACGCTGAACAACCGTGGCGGAACGGCTTTTGGACTTAAAGCATTGGAACTGCATGTTCCCGACCTGTCTGCTCCCATCGTGTTTGATGACATAGACGCGGTATATAAAACAAAGGGAATACTGCAAATCAAGGCTTTGGCCGAGGGCGAGTTCACGGCATTGGAAAAAAAGAAATCCGTATTCTCGTTTGTACAGGGTTCAATGGTGTTGGTCAATCCGTTGACAGGTGCCGTGGAACGTGTGAAGCTTTCGTTGCCATACGTCACAAACTGGGAATAGCGGAAGCCGGCTTGAACACGTTCAGAATTTAAATAGAATAGTAATATTAACGATTAACATCAGAAGATTATGAAGAAGAGTTTTATGTATTTCATGCTTGTTTTCGCCATCCTGTTTGGGGGCGTAGCCAGCGTTGGGGCACAGTCCAAGGCATTGGCCAAGGATGTGAAAAAGAGAGTGAAGGAATTGAAGAAGGAAGGCTGGACGATGCAGGCAAGCACTTCCACAATGGACTATGCCTTGTTGAAGTATCGCACCTATATGGAGGAAGATGAGGACAACCGCATTGCCATCAATGGAATAGCCGAAGGGAAGAACTTGAAGATAGGCCGTGAGAATGCCATTATGTTCGGTATTTCAAGTTATGCCGGTAGGGCAAAAGCACAGATACAGGGTAAACTGAAAGGTTTGCTCAGTGCGGACAACAAGGAAGCGACGTCTGAAGAGACCGACCGGTTTGCGGCCGCCTACGAGATGGGGGTAGCTGCCAAGATTGGAGGACTTGTGAAGCAGCATTTTGTATTGGTAAGAGACATGGGCAATGGCAAGAAGGAATTCAATGTTTTCATGTCATTGGATGAATCCAAGGCGCGCAAGGCCAGGGAAGAAGCTGCGGAAACGGCAAGACAAAAGGCCGGACTGGCTGATTTGTCCCAAGATGTGAAAGATTTTATCGGTGAACCGATAGAGCCGGAAGAGTAACAGGCGGCTGTCTTAAATTCTCTTCCCGGGAGACTGAAGCATATAAGTATTTATATACTGAACTGCTAGAGAGCATCAAGAGAGCTTTTGCACAGCCTCCCGGGAGAAGAAGAACCTGGGTTATTCTGCCTTGGATATTAAAGAATATGTGTAAGGTGAGTTTCCGGAAGGAGGAGAATTTGAGATGCTTTTTTTTGTATCAAACTTATATTAAACAGAGCGTAGCCATGAAGAAAATAGGATTTCTTGTTATCAGTCTTTTACTGCCGTTGGCGATGAATGCCCAGCAGGAGGAAGATGATTTTTCCAACTTTGTGAAGCAACAGTCGGCAGACTTTGACAAGTTTGTGGATGATGCGAATAAGGATTTTATAAACTTCATGCGCAACCCCTGGAAAGAATTCGAGGCGGAGAAGCCTGTGAAGAAAAGGGTTAAGCCGGAACCTGTGAAGCCGGTGGTCTATGATGAAAAGACGGCTCCGAAGGATAGGAAACCTGTCTGTTTGGACATTGAAAAGATTCTGGACATGACAACCGGCGAAGGCAAGCAAAGACCGGTAGTTAAGGTAAAGGAGGTTGATGAACTGACTTTTGACCAACCTACGGTTATAGTCAAGAAAAAGAAAGAACCGGTGGTGATTGTTGTGGAAGAGAAGGTGACGGACAAAAAGCCTGTGAAAGAACGGCCTGGAAAGAAACCGGTTGTGGTACAAGTTGAAGAGACGCCCGTTGTGGAAAAACCGGTGGAGAAAACTCCTGTCGTAAAGCCGGAAATTCCTGTCGTGAAACCGGAAGTGCCTGTCGTGGAGCCTGAAATACCTGCTGTGAAGCCTGCGGCGCCTATCGTCAAGAATGTCCCTCTGTTTGCGGGAGGTGCAGGACGTACTAAGTTTGTTTATGGAGGAATGACGTACTACTTGAGCAATGCATTGAACCGTAAATGCCGGTTGTCTTCACTGGATGAAAATGCCATAGCGGATGCGTACGAAACGCTGTGCGCTTCTGATTATAAGCCCCTGCTCAATGATCTCCATACAATCAAGAAGGATATCCTTTACAATGACTGGGCCGTTTGCATGTTGGTGAAACAGATTGCCCAAGAGTATTGCAGCACTTATAATGAGAGCATTGTCATGCGGCAGTTTATCTTGAACGAGATGGGCTACAAGGCAAGAATGGCACGGAAAGCCAATGAAAATAAAATGGTGCTGTACGTTGCCACCGATTGCCAGATATATGGCAACATCTTCATTACGCAGGGCGGGCAGAAGTATTATGACCTCGACAATCAGCAGCCATACGCGTTCTATATGTGTCAAAAGGATTCTCCGAAGGCGAAGCATAGCGTCAGCATGTATTGGCAGGAAACACCTGTACTGGCAGGGGAGAAAGCCGTTTCTATTCATCAGGCTGCGGGAAGTACCGCCCGGACAATGGTCAGCATCCCCAAAGCGCTGATCGATTTCTATAAAACCTATCCTCACTGCGATTACAGTGTATATGTCAAGGCACGCGTCGATGCCGGTGTGGAAAGTGAACTTTTGTCGTCTTTGGCTCCCTTGGTGGCAAACAAAAGTGAGGAAGAGGCGGCGAACATTCTGCTCAACTTTGTACAGACTGCTTTCCAGTATGCCATGGACGATGAACAGTTCGGTTATGAGAAACCTTTCTTTGTAGAAGAACTTTTCTATTATCCGTACAGCGACTGCGAGGACCGGTCCGTGCTCTACGGCTACCTGGTGAAGAAGCTGCTGAAACTTGACGTTGTCTATTTAGACTATCCCGACCATATAGCTACTGCCGTGCGCTTCAACGAGGAAGTAGGCGGTGACTACTTGATGGTGGAAGGACATAGATATACTGTCTGTGATCCGACCTTTATCGGAGCAAGCATCGGCATGACCATGCCGATGTTTAAAACGGTAGCGGCAAATGTCCTGAAATACTGATTCCTTCTTTTTAGAACCATTTGATCTTCCGGAACCATACGAACGTGACGGTTGACAGCAATGCCGAAAGCACGATGATGAATATGAAGGCGTGTGGGAAGCTTTCCAGATGGATATCTACATTCATGCCGTAGAAACTGGCGATCAGTGTAGGTATCATCAATGTGATGGAAAGGCTTGTCATGCGCTTCATGATGGCATTTACATTGTTGGAGATGATGGAGGCAAAGGCATCCATCGTTCCCGTTAGGATGTCGCTGTATATGTTTACGGTGTTGTATGCCTGTTTCAGTTCGATGATGACATCCTCCAATAGTTCCAGGTCGAGATAGTTGGTGTCCTGGAAGATGTTCTTCAGCCGTCCTATCATGACCTCGTTGCCGCGAATGGAGGTATTGAAGTAAACCAGTGTCTTTTGCAGTTTCATCAGTTGGAGGAGATCCTCGTTGCGGATGCTCTTCTCCAGTTCCTTTTCGGCGGTGGCTACATCGTTGTTGATTTGTTTCAGATACTTAAGGAACCAGACGGCGGAAGAGTAGATAATCCGCAGGATCAGGTCCAGTTTGTTGTTGACAACAATGCCTTTGCGGCGCGTATGCTGGATGAAGTCGGGTATCAGTTCCGTATGGTGGTAGCAGACGGAGATGATGATTCCGTCATTGGTGATGATGCCGATGGGGACAGTGATGAAAGGGACACCACGCTGGTTGCTCTGCATGGGAATACGCAGGATGGTCAACAGCCAGTTGCCCTCGGTTTCCGTACGCGGGCGTTCGTCCACGTCGGCTATATCTTCAAGAAATGATTCGGGAACTTTCAGTTCTTCGGTAAGGAATTGGAAATCATTGTCGTCCGGGCATTCTACATTGACCCAGCAGTTGGGTTGCCACTCTTCTTTTTCTACAAAGCCGTTTTCGCTGTAGAGATACTTTCTCATAAGGTTTGCCTCCTTTCTTTAAAGTGCGAGCAGAGGCGTTGCGAAAAACGGTCTCCGTTCGCTTTATGGGTGAATACTATTGTACGTTCGTGGGTTTGAATCGTCCATCTTTCTTGTTTTTTGTTTTTTAAGCGCGGCAAAAGTACATAAATCATTTGAAACAGTACGCTTTAACCGCTGTTTTTTGTACCTTTGCAGCGCAAAAAACTTCCTTCTATGTATAGAACGTTTTTGGCATATAAAAAGATTTTACAATTATAATCAATTAATATTATGAGTAAGAAAGCCCTTTTAATGATTCTTGATGGCTGGGGCATTGGCGATCAAGGTAAAGATGATGTAATTTTCAATACACCGACTCCCTATTGGGACAGTCTATTGGCAAATTATCCGCACTCTGAACTTCAGGCAAGCGGTGAGAACGTTGGTTTGCCCGACGGACAGATGGGTAACTCAGAAGTAGGCCACCTCAATATCGGTGCCGGACGTATCGTTTATCAGGATTTGGTAAAGATAAACCGCGCTTGTGCCGACGGCAGTATCTTGAAAAACAAAGAAATCGTTTCTGCTTTCTCATACGCAAAAGAAAACGGCAAGAACATCCACTTTATGGGATTGACTTCCAACGGTGGCGTGCATAGTTCTTTTGACCACTTGTTCAAACTCTGCGATATTTCCAAGGAATATGGTATCGAGAATACTTTCATCCACTGTTTCATGGATGGCCGTGACACGGACCCGAAAAGCGGCAAGGGCTTTATCGAACAACTGACGGCACATTGCGGGAAGTCGGCTGGTAAGATTGCTTCCATAGTAGGCCGTTTCTACGCCATGGACCGCGACAAACGTTGGGAACGTGTGAAAGTCGCATACGACTTGCTGGTAAACGGTGAAGGTAAAGTGGCTACAGACATGGTTCAAGCTATGCAGGAATCGTATGATGAAGGTGTGACGGACGAATTCATCAAACCGATTGTGAACGGTGGGTTCGACGGTACCATCAAGGAAGGTGACGTCGTGATTTTCTTCAACTATCGTAACGACCGTGCCAAAGAGTTGACTGTTGTCCTGACTCAGCAGGATATGCCGGAACAGGGCATGCATACGATTCCGGGCTTGCAGTATTACTGCATGACTCCGTACGATGCCTCTTTCAAGGGTGTACATGTCCTCTTCGACAAGGAAAATGTCCAGAATACCCTGGGTGAGTATTTGGCCGCCAATGGCAAGACTCAGCTTCACATTGCCGAGACAGAGAAGTATGCCCACGTGACATTCTTCTTCAACGGTGGCCGTGAAACTCCGTATGATGCGGAAGAGCGTATCCTTGTTCCGTCTCCGAAGGTGGCCACTTACGACTTGAAGCCGGAAATGAGTGCCTACGAAGTGAAGGACAAGTTGGTTGAGGCTATCAAGACGCAGAAGTTCGACTTTATCGTTGTGAACTATGCCAACGGTGATATGGTAGGCCATACAGGTATCTACGAAGCCATCGAAAAAGCGGTGAAGGCCATCGACGAATGTGTGAAAGATACAGTGGAAGCTGCTAAGGCCAGCGATTATGAAGTAATCATCATTGCCGACCACGGTAATGCCGACCACGCCTTGAATGCGGACGGAACTCCGAATACCGCCCACTCGCTGAATCCGGTTCCGTTTGTTTACGTGACTGCCAACAAGGATGCGAAGGTAGAAGACGGTGTATTGGCTGACGTGGCTCCTTCCATCTTGCATATCTTGGGTATGGAGCAGCCGGCCGAAATGACCGGCAAGGACCTGATTAAGTAAATAGCGTTGATAACTATATCTTAGGCGCGGATTCCGTATAATCCGCGCCTTTTTTCAATTCAATAATTATGTTGCAGATTGGCGATGTTGTAGTCTCTTTTGATGTGTTGCGCGAGAAGTTTCTCTGCGATCTGGATGCCTGCAAGGGAGCATGTTGTATAGAAGGAGACGCCGGTGCACCGGTGGAGTTTGAAGAAATTGCGAGACTGGAAGAGGTGTTGCCCGTGATTTGGGATGAGCTGGCGCCCGAAGCGCGTGCAGTGATAGAAAAGCAGGGCGTGGTATACACCGACCAGGAAGGCGATTTGGTTACTTCCATCGTAAACAACAAAGATTGTGTGTTTACCTGTTATGATGAGAAGGGCTGCTGTTTCTGTGCGATCGAGAAAGCTTACCGTGAAGGCAAGACTGATTTCTATAAGCCGGTTTCCTGTCATTTGTATCCCATAAGGGTGGGTAATTATGGCGTTTATAAGGCTGTGAACTATAACCGGTGGGATGTTTGCAAGGCTGCCGTCCTGCTGGGGCAGAAAGAGAATCTTCCTGTATATAAATTCTTGAAGGAACCGTTGGTCCGTAAGTTTGGCGAGGACTGGTATGCTGAACTGGAAATGGTGGTGGAGGAGATGGTGAAGCAGAAAATGCTGTAAGGCAGTATCGGGAAGGCAGGCACTATTCTCTGAAAAGGACCGGACTCCAAAGATCCAAAGAAAAGCCCCGGACGGCAGGATTATCCTGCCCGTCCGGGGCTTCTTCGTTGTAAGATACGAGGTTGGTTATTGATTAAGCGTCTATATTAGCATAGGTTGCATTCGCTTCGATGAAGTCGCGTCGCGGCCCTACATCTTCGCCCATCAGCATGGAGAATACATAGTCTGCTTCGGCGGCGCTTTCCAGATGGACTTGTTTCAACATACGGTTCTCCGGATTCATGGTCGTCTCCCACAGCTGCTCCGGGTTCATCTCACCCAAACCTTTGTAGCGTTGGGTGTGGATCGCGTTTTCAGAGCCACCGCCATAGGTGTCGATAAACTTCTGGCGTTGCTGGTCGGTCCAGCAGTATTCTTTCACCTTACCCTTGCTGCAAAGGTAAAGCGGCGGAGTAGCGATATACAGGTATCCGTTTTGGATTACTTGCGGGAAGTAACGGAAGAAAAGCGTCATGATCAGTGTGTCGATGTGAGAACCATCGACGTCGGCATCGGTCATGATGATAACTTTCTTGTAGCGCAGCTTGTCGATGTTGGCTTCCTTGCTGTCCTCGCTGTCCACACCGAAGCGGATACCCAGCGCCTGGATGATGTTGTTTACTTCATCGCTTTCGAAAGCCTTGTGCCACATGGCTTTTTCCACATTCAGGATTTTACCGCGCAGAGGCAGGATGGCCTGGAAAGCACGGTTGCGTCCTTGTTTGGCCGAACCGCCTGCCGAATCACCCTCGACGAGGAACAATTCGCATTCTTCCGGATCCTTGCTGGAGCAGTCGGCCAGTTTGCCCGGCATGCCGCCGCCGGACATCGGCGACTTGCGCTGTACGGATTCGCGAGCCTTGCGTGCGGCAACACGTGCCGTAGCGGCCAGAATCACTTTCTCGACAATCAGTTTGGCTTCTTTGGGATGTTCTTCCAGATAATAACTCAAGGCTTCGCCCACGGCCTGGTTAACGGCGCCGCTTACTTCGCTGTTACCCAGTTTCGTCTTGGTCTGTCCTTCAAACTGCGGCTCTGCCACTTTTACGGAGATAACCGCAATCAGACCTTCGCGGAAGTCCTCGCCGGAGATTTCCACTTTTGCCTTTTCTAATTGCTTGGCGCAAGTATCTTCGCCGTATTTTTTCAACACGCGTGTCAAGGCGGCGCGGAAACCACCCTCGTGCGTACCGCCCTCTTTGGTGTTGATGTTGTTGACGTAAGAGTGGAGGTTCTCGCGATAGCCGGTGTTGTACATGATGGCGCATTCGATAGGCACACCCGCTTTCTCGGTATTCAGGTAGATTACGTCGTCGAAGAGCGGGTTATTGTTACTGTTCAGGTAACGCACGAATTCCTTTACGCCTTCCTCGGAGTGGAATTTCTCTACCTGCGGATTGCCTTCCTCGTCTTTGCTGCGAAGGTCGGTCAAGGTGATGGTAATGCCTTTGTTCAGATAGGCCAGCTCACGCAGACGTGCCTGGAGAGTGGTATATTTGTATTCGCTGACGGTAAAGATACTGTCGTCCGGCCAGAAAGTCTGTTTGGTTCCCGAGAAGCCGGGGTCGCAGGTTCCCACTTCCTTGACTGCATACAACGGCTTGCCGCATTCGTATTCTTGCTGGTAAATTTTCCCGTTGCGGAATACCTGGGTCGTCATGTGTTTGGAGAGCGCGTTTACGCAGGATACACCGACGCCGTGCAGACCACCGGATACTTTATAAGAACCTTTGTCGAATTTACCGCCGGCATGCAATACGGTCATGACCACTTCCAGTGCAGACTTTTGCTCTTTCTCATGGAAATCGACGGGAATACCACGGCCGTTGTCCTGTACAGTGATGGAATTGTCCTCATTGATGGTGACTTCGATATGGTCGCAATAGCCGGCCATGGCTTCGTCGATGGAGTTATCTACTACTTCATATACCAGATGGTGCAGACCGTTCTCACTGATGTCTCCGATATACATGGCGGGACGCTTACGTACGGCCTCCAAACCTTCCAATACCTGGATGTTACTGGCCGAGTAATTGTTTTCGCCGTTTATCTTTTCTTCTTCAGTCATAATCTATTTTCCTTATTGTAATAACAAAGCAAAAGTAGTGAAAATCCTTGAGATTTCACGTTAAACGAAGGGATAAATTTGGGTCGTTTACAGCTTTTTAGCACCGTAAAGAGGTGAGGATGAATCCTTGGGATGGAGTAGGTGTAAAATGGAAAAGGCTGAACTTTTTAGTTCAGCCTCTTATATCTTTCGTGCGACAAATCAACTTAAGCGAGCTTGTTGATGTAGATTGCCAACTTAGACTTCAAGTTGTTAGCCTTGTTCTTGTGGATAACGTTTGTTTTAGCCAATTTATCCAGCAATTTTGTAATGCTTGGATACATGGCTGTTGCGGCAGCCTTATCTGTAGTAGAACGAAGTTTACGAACAGCATTTCTCATGGTCTTACCATAATATCTGTTGTGAAGTCTTCTTTTCTCTTCTTGTCTGATTCTTTTCAGTGATGATTTATGATTTGCCATCTCGACTAATCTTTTTTTAATTCGTTTATTTTTTTATTTGTAGCCCGTGGGGGAATCGAACCCCCCTTTCAAGAATGAAAATCTTGCGTCCTAACCGATAGACGAACGGGCCATCCTTTGTTGAGCGTTTCCGCTCTTGCAAGCGCCTTTGTTTCTCGTTTGCGGTTGCAAAGGTAGAAACTATTTTTAAACTACCAAAACATTCCGGAATATTTTTTCATGTATTTCTCTGCCTTGTTTTAAAAATTGGAGTTTTATTGTCTGATAATCAGCGCTGTATAATCTTTCATTTTTTTACTCATCTTCCTTCCTTTTTTTATTCATCTTCTTTGATTATGCTTTTATCGGGCTTTTTTTGTAGTTTTGTTATCGGATTGAAAGCCTAAAAAGAATCGGATATGTTACAGAAAACATCGGGAATTGTGCTGCACACCTTGAAGTATAAGGATACTTCCATCATTGTGGACATCTATACGGAGGTGGCCGGAAGGGCGTCGTTTGTGGTTTCGGTGCCCCGTTCACGCAAGGCGGCGGTGAAGTCCGTGCTTTTCCAGCCATTGGCTTTGGTGGAGTTGGAGGCCGATTTCCGTCCCACTGCTACTATATATAAAGTAAAGGAAGCCAAGTCTTTCTATCCTTTTTCCACGCTCCCATACGATCCCTATAAGTCGGCCATTGCCCTGTTCCTGTCAGAGTTCCTGTATCGGGCCGTGCGCGAGGAGGCGGAGAACCGGCCTTTGTTTGCCTATCTGCGCCATTCCATCATCTGGCTGGATGAATGCGGAACGGGCTTTGCAAATTTTCATCTGGTTTTTCTGATGCGTCTTTCCCGTTTCCTCGGGCTGTATCCCAATCTGGAAGATTACCATAAGGGAGACTATTTCGATATGCGGAATGCCTGTTTCACGCCGTTGCGTCCGCAGCTGCATTCCGATTATATAGCTCCGGAAGAGGCTTCCCGCCTGACGCGGCTGATGCGTATGAATTATGAGACGATGCATCTCTTTTCCATGAGCCGGGCGGAACGTACCCGTTGCCTGGCGATCATGAATGAGTATTACCGCCTGCACCTGCCCGATTTTCCCGTCTTGAAATCCTTGGAAGTACTGAAGGAATTGTTTGATTGAGCGCTGCTATGGGGGGATCCGTTCGTCTTAACGGGAAATGCCGCCTTGCGCACACCCGGCAAACAGCCTGTATAAATAAGGAAATCTGCTTTTGGTAATATATTAATAGTCAGCGACTAATTACTGCAAGGTTACTGCATGTGCTTTGCAGTGGCAGTGAATACGTGTTGCAGTGGCGCTGCAAAGTATATACAGTGATACTGCAAAGTATATGCAGTGGCACTGCAACATATATGCAGTGATACTGTTATATATGTGCAGTAATGCCGTCGTAAGTATGGGGCGGCATTGTGAAATGTATGCGGTGGCACGGCGTGATATACGGGGTTGTGAAATGAAAAGAGAGGGCGCCGTTACCGTGCCCTCTCTCTTGTGATGATCTGTTGTCCTGTTTTTTTTCTCTACATGTCGCCGATGGCGGGAATGCCGGTCGTGTTCTTTTGCGAGACGCTGCGCGTGTTGGCCGAACGGGTATCGATGGCATAGGCCGAGCGGGTGGGAGTGCCGGGCTTGGGCTTCACGTAGGCTTCAAAGCAGTAAACATCTTGAGAGGCTGTATTGGTGAAGACACTGCCTTCGTATTGGCCTCCTTCTGCCCACCAGTTGCGGTTCAGTACATAGATTTCATCGTTCGCCGCTACACGGCGGTAGGTCGGTTGCAGGTAGTAGTCGGGACCCTCGTCCGGAAGCAGTTCCTGGGGAGTGGCTTCAATTTCTGCATCCGTTGCCTTAAAGGTGACGGTGCCGGATATGTTGTATTCATCTATATAGATGTCCGGGTTATAGGGCATGGCGATGATGTAGGGGGTATTCGGCTCGATGGAGGTTACGTCGGTAAATCCTTCTTGGGTCAGACGGCGCAGCCAGAAGGGCTTGGCGCCCTCAATGTCACTTCCGAAAGGTGCCAACCGGCCTTTTTCGGCGTGCGAGATGTGGGTGGGCGTAAAAGGTAGCGCCAGGGTACGCCATCCGGATGAGACATTCTGGTATGTCCATTGTGTATCGAAGTGAATGTCCACTGAAATGCTTTTTGCCTTGAAGGCTTGGGGGCAAGCGAATATATTCTCGCTGCCTCTCCAACTGGAAATGTCGTATTTCAGTTCGATGGACTTGGCTACTCCATCTATGATTACGTTGACCCAGTTGGGGCCCCAATAGGGTACGCTGTTGTTCTTGGTCTGCAGGTATAGGAAGCAGTTCTCGTTTACTCCCTGGGGGTCGCCTACTTCTGCTTCGGAGTTCCAGAAAACTCCTGTGAGGTTGCTGCAATAGTCGAACAGGGAACCTTCTGTTTGGGTAACGGTTTCCGGTATGGTCAGTGTCCGGAGTTGCTTGCAATTTGCAAAAACGCGATTACCCAATGTCGTTACGGATGCGGGAATTTCGATCTTTGCCAGTAGGGTGCCGTTGAAGGCGTATTCTCCTATTTCTTTCAGTGCATCCGGAAGCCGGACGGATGTCAGTCTGGTATTCCCAAATGCCCATGAGCCTATCTTGACTACACCGTCCGGAATCGTTATGCTTTCTAAGGACGGGCAGTTTTCGAATGCGTAAGGCCCTATCTCTTTCAAGGTTGACGGAAGGTTGACGGTTTTAAGCCGGTGACATTCGCCAAGGTTGGAAATGGAGGTAATGCCTTCTTCGATA
Organism: Bacteroides fluxus YIT 12057; assembly: GCF_000195635.1. Classification (GTDB taxonomy): domain Bacteria; phylum Bacteroidota; class Bacteroidia; order Bacteroidales; family Bacteroidaceae; genus Bacteroides; species Bacteroides fluxus. Next base: position 104,424 of record NZ_GL882689.1, read on the forward strand.
GTCAGGGTGGTCAGACCGGAATAAGCGAAGGGTCTGTTCATCGACTTTATATTGCTGGGTAGGCTTATTGCCTCAAGGGAGGTGCATCCCTCGAAGGCATGCCATTCGATACTGTTGATCGCAGCGGGTATTTTGAATTCTTTCAGGGAAGTCATGCCTGCAAACATTTGATAGCCTATTGTCTTTTCACTCAAGTAATTGTTTACGTTTACTTCTACGGTATATCCGTCAGGATTAACGTACGAACAAGTGAAAGAGTAGTGGGAATGCTCATTGTGGCTTTTTACTACGGCACCGGTCATGTCCAGGCTTTGCAGTGCGGTCAGTGTGTGCAGGAACTCCACGTCTATGGCATTGAATGTGCCGGATATGGTCAGCTTCTGTACCGTCGGTGCGGCGTCTCCCAACGCCTCGGCCAGTTTGGCTTCCAGCCTGTCGGTATCGGTCAGTGTCACATGGGCAGTCACCGGTTCGGTAGCCCTTGAGTCGGTGCTGCTCGACTGTGTCCCTCCGTTCAGCAGTTCCAGGCTTTCATCGCTTCCCGTACAGCTTGCCCATTGCAGGCCGGTGGCTATGGCCAGGAAGTAGATCCATTTTGTATATTTCTGTTTCATAATCATCATTCTTTGTTTTTATGTCGTTACATATCGCCTATGGCAGGAATGCCGGTCGTGTTCTTTTGAGCGGCACTTCGTGTTTTAGGAGAGCGGGTGTCTATTTCGTACAAAGCGCGGGTGGAGCTGCCGTTCTTGTCCTTGACGTATGCTTCGTAGGCATACACATGGGTGGAACTACGGGCGAATACGCTGCCCAGCTCATGGTTACGGATGCTGTAGTCGTAGTTCAAGGCATACACCATGCCGCCTCTTTTCACAAATTGATAGGTGGGCTGAAGAAGATAGTCCGGTCCTTCATCGGCGGGTAATTCATCCGGAGTCACTGCGATTTCTACGTTCTCTCCCGTGAAGGTGACGTTTCCGCTGATGTTGTACTCGTCCAGATAGACGCCGGGATTGTAGGGCATGGCGATGATGTAAGGCTTGTCGGCCTCGATGGATGTTGCGTCCACGAAACCGTCCGCTGTAAGCTTACGCAGCCAGAAGGGTTTGGCGCCTTCCACGTCGCTGCCAAAAGGAGCCAATGCGCCTTTCTCTTCCGAAGTGATGGAGCTTACCTTGAACGGCAGTGTGAGGGTGCGCCATCCGGAAGCCTTTCCTTCGTAAGTCCATCTGTCGAGGAACGTCATGGTCAGGCTGATGCTTTTGGCGGTGAAGGCGATGGGACAGGAAAACTTCTTGGTCGTTTCCCAGGTACTGTTTGAATAAGTCAGCTGGATGCTTTCCGCAATACCGTCCACAATAGTGTTGGGCCAGGAGTTTGCGTCGTAAGTGGCTGCCGTGCCATTGTCGCTGTTGATGTACAGGAGACAATTCTCGGTGGGACGGAATCCGGGTACGGCTATGGTTGTATTCCAAGCAAGCATCCGGAGATTCTCGCAGCCATCTACCGGTGAACCGTCTGTTTGGGATACGGTTTTCGGTATGGTCAGTGTCTGGAGCTGTTTGCAGCTGTTGAAGACTCCATAGCCCAGTCGTGTACAGGATGCCGGAATTACGATTTCTGTCAGTCCGGATTCGGCAAACGCCTGTGATTCGATATATTCTACACCTTCCGGAATTGTAAGGCTCTTTAAAGAGGCACTGCCTCGGAATGCTTCACTGCCGATTTCCTTTAAGGTGGATGGCAGATGCACAGTGGTAAGCGTGCGGCAATTGTTGAAACCGGAGATGCGGGTTACGCCTTCGGGCACAGTGATGGTGGTTACGGGAGAGCCGTGGCATATATTATAAAAGGCAAAAGATGTAATGGTCGAAGGTATTTCTATTTCCTTCAAAGCCGGCATGCCGGCAAACATATAGTTGCCTATTCCATTATCTGACAAGTGTTCCGATACATTGACTTCTTGGATGTTGCCGTAACTGTCTTCATAAGAGTAGCTGAAGGTATAGTAGGGGCGGTCGTAGTCCCACTTTGTCTCTGCGTCTGTCATTTCCAGTTTCTCCAAGGCGGTCAGTGTGTGCAGGCATTCCACGTCCCTGGCATTGAACGGTCCCGCAATGCTCAGCACCTGGACATTGGGTTTATTGCTGCCCAATTTTTCGCTTAACTTTGCGTCCAGCGTGCCCGCTTCGGTCAAGGTAATGTCGGCCGTCACCGTCTCGACCGTGCGGGAGTCGGTGTCTTGCGGAGCGGCATTCAGCCGCTCCAACTCTTCCTGTCCTCCTGCGCAGGCATATAGCAATAGGCTACATGCGCTTGCCAGAAGAACGTTCCATATTGTATTGTTCTGTTTCATGATTATTATTTTTGATCGGGTGAAACATTGTCGCCTTGTCCGGGAATACGTTTAGTGGTGAATTCCCATCTGCCGATATAGTTGTCTTTGCCGTCAATGGTGACATAAACCCACAGGTTATACGTTTTCCCTCCTGTCAGTCCTTCGATGGTGCCGCTGAATTTCCTTTCGGCATCTATGTTGGTGCATTTCAGTTTGCCGGTCGCTTCCTCCGGCCCGGTTTCAGAATTGTCCGACCAAACGAATCCATATTCAGCGTTGCTCAGGTCCACCTCGCTATGGACTGTGGCTTGGACTTCGCACTTGGTGTCTGTGGGGGTATTGCTAGTACTTATGGATAGGTTTTGCGTGTTCATCCAATACGTACCGTTATAGCAAACAATCTTCTCGTCTCCTATCTGAACAATGGCGTAGGCTCTTACTTTATAGGATGCATTGAAGGACAAATCTTTTATTTCCAGTGTATAGCTGCTTTCGGAGGCCGGGGTTACGGCTTCTTCCACTTTCAGGTCATCCACTGTCGGGTCCGAGGTGCTTTCAGTGCTGATGGCGCAAAAACCTCTTGCCACGATGGTGCCGTCTGCGCCCGGTGTTATTGCCGTGGTTACTTTCAGAGAGTTCAGTGCACTTTCATTCTTCATCTCACCGAACGAAGGACGGTCGAAGTCCGGAGTATAGAAGTTGTTCCAGCCGGAGTAGGCAATCTCGGTTCTTCCCCCTAACTCGCACTTGGCATAGGCGCGTACATAATAGTTGGTCTGGTATTTAAGCCCTGTTACGGTGGTGATGAAACCCGCGTCCGAGGTAATCGCTTTGTCGCAATTCTCCAATGTGACTTCCGAGAACTGGGTACTCAGGACAAACCCGCGTTCCGTGATGTTGGTATTTCCCGGATTGGGCATCTTGCCAACCAGTTCTGCGGAGTTGAACGTCAGCTTGTCGGAACTTGTTTCTATTTCGAGTGAAGGCAGGTTGAATCCCTCTGTCCAAAGCTGTGTATAGCCATTGGTATAGCCTGTTTCCGTCAAGTCGCCCGACTTATAGATGGCGTATGCGCGTATGTAGTAGCTGCTGGCCATTTCCAGTCCTTCGATGGTCGCTACAATCTGGTTTTCTCCGTTGGTCACGGCTTTGTAGGTACCGGCTGTCTTGGCATCTTCGATAGACAGTTCCCCTTGGCTTCTGCTCCAGATGAAACCTTTCTCTACCAGTGCGTTCGCGTCATAGTTCTGGATGGATGCTTTTACGGTCATCGTAGTTGCCGTACAGCTGTAGTCCAGAGAATTGTCGGCTTTATAGGTAAACTCTATCATAGGTCTGTCCAGCCTTTTGGTCGTGATTTCGCGTGTTGCCCCATAGGCGATTCTTTCTTCACCGCCAACGGTGTTTTTGGCGTACGCCCGGATGTAGTAATGTGTATCCTGCAGCAGGTCCGTAATTTCTTCGATGTACGAGTACTTTTCTCCACTGACATTTATGCCCTCTTTGGGGTGAACGAATTTGGAGTCGCTGTTGTAGGTGGGAAGAGCGTTTGTCTTGCTGTAAACGAATCCGCATTCGTCAATGGCGCCGTTGGAACCGACCGCGGAATTGATGGTGCCTGTCATCTTTACGGAAGTGATTTTGATGTCCCCTTCGTCAATCACGCCTGTCTCGATGTTGGCGGACAACAAAGCGGCGGTTTTCTGTTTGAGGATCGTACCATATCCTTCGATGCTGCCGGTAGAGGCGTCTTTGTCGGCGGCATTCTTGGCGTAGGCACGGAAATCATATTCTGTATCGGGCTCCAGGTCGGTCAGCTCGATGGTGTATTGGTCATCTTCCGTGATTTTTTCGCTGGCGACAGGGATGAATGTCTTGGCGTCGCTTTTCTTATAGCTGACACCGCACTCTATCAGGACCTCGTTCCCGTAATCTTCCACGTAGAACTTGAAACGGGCATATCTCTCGCCGATGGAATCGGTTACCAGTTCACTCAGCTGCGGGCCGGACATTGAGGTGGTGTTGAAGGGGCGTTCCTCGCTATAGACAGTCGTGGCGCCCGTGGTGGCATACATGCGATAGTAATAGAAGGTGCTGGGGGATAACCCTTTTACCTGGATGGTCAATGAAGTGCCTGCCCCCGATTCCAGCATCGACACTTGGGTGGTCTGGTCGGTCGGGAAGTCTTTGGAAGTAGAGTATTCGAAACCGAAATCTTTCAGTTTGTCTGTCTCGCCGGAAATGGAACCGGAAAAGACGGCTGAGGTACGGAGGGCATTACTTACTTCCTCTATCGTAAGTTTGGGTGCCATATTGTCGGGAATATCCTCGTTGGTGCAAGAGAATGTTGAGCAAATGAGCCATCCTGCCGCAAAAAAGGGAAGCAGGTTCTGTGTGATGTATTTCTTGATTTTCATATCTGATAGCATAATAGTTGTTTAAAACATGATACCTATACCTACGGTAGCTTCCCAATACTTGAAGCTGTTGCTTTGGATGCCTGCCGTGAAGGCTACGCTCTTGGCGCGCAATACGCAACCGAGGTCAACTTCCACGCCGCTGTAGCTGAGGTCGTTGCATTCGGCCCACAGTTTGTCGGCGGTTTCCCATGCCAGTTTACGGTATCCCCAACCGGCACCCCCATACAGGTAGAAGGGCTTGGCCAGACGCAGCATCATGCCGGTGGTGATGGCCAGGCGGCTGCTTTTCTTTTCACCGGTAAACCAGAAAGCTTCCCCATCGGGTGAATTGCCGCCCTTGTCGCATTCGGTGTCGGTGGAGAGTGACTTGAAGTCGTATTTGGCTTTTAGGTACCAGCCGGTTTTTTTCACGACACCAATCATCAGACCATAGGAGAGGTCGCTGCCTACACCCACGACGGGGGTCAGCAAGGTACGCAGCCTGTTGGCGTCCGATTCAATGAATTTTAGGGTCATCTTATATACCACCTGTTTCTCCAATTTCTGCGTGAACTCGTAGCGGAGCGAGCCGAACTTGTCGCTTTTGATGGTAATGTTGCGTGAGCCTTGTGTCATGTAAACAATGGCCTCACCCGTCTTGTAGATGACATCACCGATGATATTGCCCTCAAAGGTGTATTCTTTTACATCGGCAACGGAAATGCGCACGATGGCGCAGGGATCGTCATTCAAGTCAAGGCGTTCTTGTGTGCGGGCCATCAGGTCACGGTCCATACGTTGGAAAGCGGTTACTTTGACGTCTTGTGCATGGCAAAGGCCGCACAAGAGGAGTAGGACTCCCAAGAGAAAAAAGCGTTGTTTTTTCATAATGAATTAGTTATAAATGATTGATTAAATGTCGAAGTCGTCCACGCTGAAGATTTCGTCTTCGGGCATGGTAACGTCACCGATCTTGTCCGGTTGCCAGGTGCGTACATGGATCTGAGGTGCGTCGGGATTGGTGAAGTCCCACAGCAGGAAAAGATAGCCTTCGTCGCTGTAATGGTCGGAACTGTAGCCCTGCTTGAGGGTGACGCCGTAAAAATTGGGCTTGGCGGGATGGCGCATTACTTTAATATCGTCAAACAGCACGTTGATGCGTTTGTTTGCCCGGAAAATCCGCTCCAGTTTGGTGAGGTATTCCTTTTTGGTCTGTTTGCTGTAAACTACTTTTTTGTTGTTGATGCTCATGCGGTTGACATCGGACTTTACGGTGGTGATGACCTTACCGGTGATGATAAGCGCATCGTCACTGAATATCTGTTGGAGGAAATTGATGTCTTTCAGGTTGTAGGAGTTGCGGAAGCGTTCCACGTATTCCAGAATGAGCTGTCGTTGCACGAAGTCTTCAACGGCGGCTGCGCTGCCCATCACTTTGATGTAGAGACTGGCGTCAATGGCCAGATGAAAACCGGTGACGGTACCTTGCGGGCTGACGGTGAATACGCCTTCCTGGTATTTCTTCCAGGATACATCCTTGCTTTCACCCTCTACGGGCATCATGATGAGCGGGATGTTGCGTAGTTGATAGTCGCCGCCGGAGTTTTTGCCGGCACTCTCCACGACTTCTGTTTCAGCGCAGCGGAAAGGACAGTCTTTCCAAAGTTTCAGCAAGTCACCTTTCGCCTCGGGAGTGATGGCGATGTTTTCCAGCTGGAGAGGGCGATGGTTGCCTTGGGCATTGTTGAACTCTGTCAGCAGGGCGGATAGTGACCGGCTGATTGCTTCACGTGCATTCGTGTCGGAAATTTCAGTGGCAAAGAATTCGGTGGTGTACTGGGCGGAACCGGGTACAGCCATGAGCAAGGCAAAGACAAGTACCGACAGGCGGATGAATATAGGTTTCATATCGTTTTTAATTTTAGTATTCTTGTACGAAAATGGCAGAATGTTTTCCGCCTTTATAATTGTTCAGATGGTCCGGTTGGCCGGTCACGTAGTTGGTGCGGCTGTCGCTGCCCGGGCTTAACAGGGAAACTACTTTTTGGGTAGCTTTGTCAATAATGATAATGTAACATTTTTCCGGGCTTTGCATCGTGCGCATACTGCCGTATATCAAGGTGTGATTCTGCTTTTCTGTGTTCAGATAGCGGATAAGCCCGTTTATGGAACTCTGGGCAAGCATTGCCTTTGCTCTGGCGGGAGTCTCTACGGCAGGTGCGGGAGGAGTAGTCGGCTGCATGACGACAGGGTCGGCCGGTTGTACTACCGGTTGGGGAACAACGGGTGTCTCCTCTTTTTGTGGCTGCGGCTGTTCCTCTTTCGGCTTTTCCTCTTTGGACAGTTCTTCCTGCGGTTGAGTGGAAGTCGTTTCCTGCACCGGTTCAATAGGGGCGGGTACTACTGAATCTTTGGGTTGTGTAGCATGGGTAACCTCTATGGGCACTGAATCGGTGACAACCGGATCAGTGGCAACACTATCCGCTGTAGCTGTTTTTTCCATATATTTCTCTACATCACCTTCTTTCGGCTTCTTGGGGCCTAATCCTATGGCATCCTTCATGATGTAGGAAAACACTCGGAACAAGTCTCCTTTCTTCACTACGATATTCTGGCATTTATCGTCGATGACATCCCAGATTTCCTGTACATCTTTTTTGCTCATCTTCATGCGTTTGGCAAAAATTTCAATAACGTGTGCCTGTAGCATGTCCCGAGATTTCTGGTGGGCGGCCGAGAGGGCTTCTTCATCATCCGAAGCCATTTCCATGATGTCGGCGTAAACGGCCTGTTCGCTTCTTTTGATTTGATTGATTTCTTTCTTTTTGGCCGTCTCTTCATCAACAGGGACGAGGGCGTTCTGGGCTGTGGCCTGGACGCAGCAGCACAGCAGCAGGATACTTAGATATAACTTATATTGTTTCATGTTCTTATTGATTATTATCTATTATAGACGCAATATTGTGGATAGGCACATAGCTGAACATCTTCAGTTTGACCTGTTTCCCTTTTATCTCCGGGATGACGGACTTGTCCAGTGTAAAGGTGAGTATATGCTGGTATCCCAGTTCCGGATTGACGGCCATCCATGCACCGTATATCCGGTCTTTCTCTATTTTCCGGATGGCTGTGTAGAGGGAGCATTTTTGGGAACGGAGATAGCTCGTCAAGCGGCTTAAAGGTATTTCGTAGATGTGGCTTTTGTTGCCATACAGGCTTTGGCTGATTTCCACTGTTGCGCCATAGTCTATTCCGGAATTGAAGAGATTGCAGACGGATTCTATCGGACGGTCCTGTGAGAAGACAGGTTGATAAGCATCGCCTTCTTTCGTATAATAGGAGGTGGAAACAATGTTCTCCATCATGTAATAGTCATCGTTTGCCGTGTAGATGCCTGGCTCTTTTTCCCGGAAATCCGTTGCGGCGGGTTGGGGGACGGAAGTGCTTTTGTGGGTAAGCAGGCTCATATAGACGGCATTTTCTGCTTCCGGCTTCGTATATCCGGTGATGAGTTCGTAGCGGGCAGGGAACTCTATGGATAATATCGTACGGTTTCCGTCCATACACAGTAATTTATAGCGGTTGCCGGCATTGCTGAGAAGGAAGGAAAGGCGGTTGGAAAAGGCTGCGATGATGTTTTGCAGATCCTTGCGCAACTTGCCGGTCATGGGGATGTCAGAAGAGAGTTTTATACGCTCCATCTGTAACCGCTGGAGGGCATCGGCGTCGGTCTGGGTGAGTAATAGTTCCAACATGTAGCGTTCCACGAAATGGAAGATGGGGGTATGCTGTTTTTCTACCATGTCGGGGGCGAAAAGTTTGAGTCCGATATGGTCTATCTCTTTCGTTTCGGATTGGTGCACGAAAAGGGAAGCCGGGGAACCGAGAATCTTCACGGGGATGTCGCCGGACTGTTCGATGGCTACTCCGCAGGAGGCGGACAATTGACCGGCTATATCCTGCAACAGTTTGCTGGTATAGCGGGGCTGTCCGCTCAGCGGCAAAGAAAGGCTGATGCCTGTGAACAGGCATAGGCAGACAAGCTTGGGGGAGATGATTTTCTTCATGCTATATAATAAGGTGTATTTATCTGTCTTTGAAAAAGGATTTCCGTTTCGAAGCCGATGCCTTGTAATAGGCGTTTACAAACTCTTTCTGTTTTTCGGTGCGGGCCATGATTAGCTTGACGGATTCCATCAGGTTGCGGATGGCCGTATCGTATTCTTCAGGAGCATGGGCCAGCTCCAGCAAGTAATTGTAGGCGGCTGTATTGGCTCGGTTCGAAGCGTCAAGCAGTTCGTTGACTTCCTTTTCTTCTTTTTCCGGCTGGAACTTGGCCTGGCGATAATGCACGAACTCATTGTAGAGGTCAGCGGCTTGGTTGAAAGACTTGATGGCTTTTTTATAAATATCGTAAATCTCTTGCCCTTTATAGACTTGGATATTGGACTGCGTCAGTTGCAGGAAGTAGTCAACCAGTGGATTGGGAGTGCCATTGGCTTTTATCCTCCGGTTCACATCGATTTGCTGCTGCACTTTCGTCAAACGGGTATAGGCTCGGATAGTGTCATTGTAATTGATGGCTTTCTCTGTCGAGGCGGGGGGCAGAGAACTACTCTTGTCATATAGGTGGAACGGATAAGGGCGGTCTATCAATTGCCATATCGGATCGAACGGCATATGGTTCTGGAGCATCCGGATAGGAGTGACCTGGCAGTAGTTCATGTTGGGATTACTGGTGAACTGGTTGTTGGCGATGGAGCCCATACCGAACGTTACATCGTATAAAAACCATTGCCCGTTTACCTTGGCGCAACACCAGGCGTGAGGATCGGTCATTAATGTACCCTCAGCCTTTACATACCCCTCGACCACAAAAGCGGGGATGTCCAGCATGTCGGCGACGGTCTTGAACACCAAGGCGAAGTTACGGCATACGCCGCTGCGGGTTTTCAACGTGTTGCGCACATCCTTTTCTTCGCTGTATATATCGTTGCGTGATTCGAAGGTGGTATATACATTATATTTCATGTTTGCGGTCATCCACCGGTAGAGTGCCGACAGCTTGGCGTCTTCTCCTTTATGGTGCAGGCTGATATAAAACGCAAGGGAATCGGCAGAGTAGGTGTATGCAGGGGGGATTTCCGTAGATGTCCCTGCGGTTTGCCCGTATGCAGTCCATACGGATAGGCTTAAAAGCAGTAGCGTATATCTTATAAGACGGTTCATCGTTGTAGTTATTTAAAGGTTTTCATCCAGATGATGGCGTGTCCCCGGTATTTTTTGACAACTTCCATCTCTTTGGTCTTCAAGTTCATGCGTTCTCCTTTACCTTTGTCCAGAACGGCTATCAGTTTGCTGTCCTTGATGATGATCAAGTAGGCTTGCTCCGGTGAGGTGAGTGTGGCGATACGTCCATATACCAAACGTCCGTCATCCTGCATGGCATCCAGATAAAGCATTACATTGGTGTAGGTATCGAGCGCCAGTAAGGCACTTACGTCTTGGTTCAGCGGCTCTTCCAGATCTTCTTCTGATAGGTCGAAGTCGTCCAAGTTGATAAGAGGAGGCTCCGGGGCGGGCTGGACAGCAGCGGCTGTGGTGTCGCTGACTGTGGACGGGACGGTTTCTGCTGCCGTTTGCTTGGTGGCGGCAGTGATGGCAAGATCACCGGCGGGAACGTTGTTTTTCAACAGATATGTGAAAGCCTTGTGCTGGGTCAGATTTTTATATTCCAGCGTCTGGCAGGTGCCCTTTGTGGCATTCCAGGCAGTTTCAGCTGCTTCACTGCTTTTCCCTTGGCCGGTCTGCAAGGCAACGAAGCGCTCGTGTAGTTGCTCCATAGCCGCTTTCCGGGCATCTTCCGGACTTGTGAGGCTGACCGACTCGGCAAAGACAAATTCTTCGCCCAGTTTTATATATCTGATTTTTTCCTTTATGGCTGCATTGGGATTATCTTGCGCCCATGCAGAAAAGGTCATTTGCATTGCTATCAGCAAAAGGTATGCGAAACGTTTCATTGCTTTTAGTGATTTTCGTGTTACAGAATGTCGAAATCATCGCAGGTAAATACGTCTTCCTCCGGTAGTTTGGTGGTGGTACTAAGCATTTCGGGTTGCCAGGTACGTACATGGATTTGCGGGGCTTCCGCATTGGTAAAGTCCCACAGCAGGAAGAGATAGCCTACGTCGCTGTAGCTATCGGATGAATAGCCTTGCTTCAAGGTAACTCCATAGAAACCTTCCTTGGCGGGATGTCTCATGACCTTTATGTCATCAAACATGACATGGATGCGTTTGTTGTTTTTGAAAATGTGCCCTAATTTGGTGAGGTATTGCCTTTTATCTTGCTTGATGTATTTAACTTTCTCTTGAGGCATGAATTTGTTCATCTCGGAGGGGACGGACTTGATTACCTTTCCTGTGATAATCAGCGCATCGTCACTGTAAATCTGTTCTAAAAAGTCCATGTCCTTGGTGTTGTAGGCAGTACGGAACTGTTCTACATAATCCAGTATCATCTGGCGGTAGCGCAAGTCGGTGACATCCCATCCTTTCTTTAAAATCTTTACATACAGATTGGTGGAGATGGCAATGTGAAAATCGACAATGACTCCCTGTGTGTTGAAAGAGATGACGGCTTCCTGATATTCGTCTTTTTCGCCCACTCCTTTGGTGAACAAGGGAATGTTGCGCACCTGGTACCGGTTGTCCGGAGTGGTAAGGCAGCGTTCTACAATCTCGGTATCGCCGCAGCGGTAGGTGTTTCCTGCCCACATGGCGTCCAACGTTTTGCGGGCTGCCTGGGCTATTTGTATTCCTGTATAGTCCAATGAGGTCTGGGCTGCATCGGCGTTGTTCATTGCTGTAAGTAGCTTGCTGATGTTCTGCTGCACTTTCTCTTGCAATGCCTCATCCGGCAGGTCTGTCAGGTATAGTTCCGTCTTGAATTGTGCTTTCGCTATGACGGAAAGCCCTAAAAATAGGAGCATGATTACGGTTCTTGTACAATTCCTGTTCATATCTTTATGTGTTATATTGTTTGCTTTATCGTTGGTTTTCAAAAAAGATAGATTCTATGTTGTGAACCGGGGCGAAGGTGTATAAGTCTGTCTTTATTTTATATGCTTCGGGACGATTCAGTATTCTTGGATCTACTTCGAACGACATTGTGTGGCTGTAACCTTGTGCCTGGTTCAGTAAAATGGCGGTACCTTTTATTGAAGATGCCCCGGCTGATTCTATTCCGGCAAATACCTTGCATCCGTTTGCCCTGCAGAATTCCAGTAGTTTGTGCAATGGTATGGAAAAGTCTATTTTCTTTTGCCCATAAAGTCGCAGGGTGACGTTGGCCTCAATGCGGTTGTCTGCTTGCATGGTGAATAAGTTCTGGACGGAGCGTCCGGCCTGCAAGGTATCTGCCAGTTGCAGGTAGTTTCCGTTCTGTAATGTGTAGTAGCGGTTGGTGTTCATAGCCTCTATCTGGTATGTTTCGCCTTTTTGCAGGTAGCAGTTTTCGCCGATTTTTTCTAAGGTGCGTGCATCTACAGTATCCTCGATGCATGGTGCTCCCGGGAAGGATGTCAGCGAGGTATAGAAGAATTGTTCACTCTCTTTTTTATTCATTCCCGACAAGAGTTGGTGGTTTGCCGGAAAGTGTATCTTGAATACTTTGTTCTCGTCGTCTGCATAAGCCATAGTGTAGTTGTTTCCGGTCATGTCTATGGTGAATGATGAATTTCTGTTTAGTGCGGAAACGGCCTCTGCCAACTGTTTCCGGAGGTGCTGCTTCCGGGTCTTGTTCCCGAAAAGAATCTGTACTTTATCCTCGTTCATCTGGCGCAGAATGATTGAGTCTTCTTTCAGCAAGTATAGATTTAACAAATAATATTCAATAAAATTGTAAGCAGGTGAAGGATGTTTGTCTATTGTTTTGTTTGGAAATAGTTTGAACCCGATGTGAAGAATTTTTTTTGAGGCATTTTTCCTGATAATGATTGCCATCTTGTCGATTTCAGCTTCTGTGGAATTTTCACAATCTATTTGATAATCTGTGTATAATATTTCTGCAATACTTTTAACTTTTTCACCGATGCACTGCTGCGGTGAGTATTCCTGGGCATGAATGCTTCCGTATAAGAGTAATGACAGAATCAGTGAAACAGTGTTTTTTATAGTATATATATTGTTCATTCTTTTGTTAGCAGTTTCTTTATTGAATTGTAAATATATATCTATATGTCTTATGGTAGTGTGTTTTTTTGCTTAATTTTAATTATATTTCACATATCATTCTGCTATAACAAAAAACGTACTTCTGTTATCCCATCTTTAAGAGATAACGGAAGTACGTATTATACGAAAGATCGGGGGAGGTTATCCCAGCAGCTCTTTTACCTTGGCTGAGATGACGCGTCCTTCGGCAAGTCCCGCCAGTTTCTTGCTGGCCACACCCATCACTTTTCCCATGTCTTTGGCACCGGCAGCGCCAGTTTCGGCAATAATCTCCTTTAAGGCAGCTTCCAGTTCTTCCGGAGTCATCTGCTTGGGCAGATAGACTTCCATCACTTTCACCTGTGCCAATTCTGCGTCCGCTAAGTCCTGGCGGCCCTGTTGCACGTAGATTTCTGCTGCATCTTTGCCTTGCTTGGTCAGTTTCTGGACGATTTTGATGGCATCGGCATCGCTTAGGGTATCGTTGGCACCCGGAGCAGTCTTGGCTTCCAGAAATACCTTCTTTATATTTCTTAAAGTATCGAGAGCCACTTTGTCTTTGGCTTTCATTGCGGTTTTAATGTCTTCGCTGACTCTTTCAAATAAATCCATCTTGATATCTGCTATTTTATTGTTTATAATTTACTGTTTGTTACTTGCGGTTACGTTCTCCGATTCTGACCGACTGTGCTGCACATGTGCGTCAGAAAGTGATTATTCCTCCCTCTCCGGTTCCGTCCCCCTGGGCTTCTTCGGTAGCAAGTATGCCTTCCTGTTCGGCCTTGTTCTTGATAGTGTTCAGTGTGCCTTTGTCACGTGAATAGGTCGGAGTGTTCTCTACCATGCTGATGATGTCGGCATTGTCCAGGTCTTCGGGATTGAAGATATAGATGTGGCGGCGACGGCTGCGCTGGTATTTGATATTGGCGTCTTTGCCGTAATATACTTCGCGGCGGTTGCGCTTTTGTTCTTCTTCCTCTTCAAGTTCGGCAAGGCGTTGTTGCTCTTCGGCGGTCTGCATGGCAATGCGTTCATCCATTTCCTTGATGTGGATGTCTTGGATGCCGAAGCCGGTGGCAAGAAGGGTGATTTTCACTCTTTGTTCCAGTTCCGGATCTTCGGCCATACCGAATTTGGTTTCGAAGTCGCGGTTGAAACGGTTCATGAATTCCTTCACCTCGTCCATTTCACTCATCATCAGTTCATGGTCGGGGCTGTAGGAGATGTTGAGCAATACCTTTTTGGAATTGAATATATCGTTGTTGTTGAGCAACGGTGAATGCTGTGCGTTCTTGATGGCCTCGCTGACGCGGCTCTCGCCTTCACCGTAGCCGGTACTCATGATGGCCACACCACCGTCTTTCATTACCGTTTTCACATCGTTGAAGTCGAGGTTGATGATGCCCCGCATGGTGATGATTTCGGCGATACTTTTGGCGGCAATCAGCAGGGTATCGTTGGCTTTGGCAAATGCACTGGTAACGGAGAGATCCGGGTAAATTTCACCTAACTTCTCGTTGTTGATGACCAACAACGCATCGACGTGCTTGCTGATTTCTTCGACACCGTCCAGCGCCTGGTCTATCTTCTTGTCTCCCTCCCAACGGAAAGGAATGGTAACGATGCCGACGGTCAGTATGTCCATATCTTTGGCAATTCGGGCAATGGTGGGGGCTGCACCGGTACCTGTTCCACCGCCCATACCGGCAGTGATGAACACCATCTTGGTGCCGTCGTTCAACATGTCCTGCACCTCATTGATACTTTCCTCGGTGGCTTCTTTGGCTTTATTGGGGCGGTTGCCGGCTCCCAGTCCTTCGTGCCCCAATTGCAGCTTCACCGGAACCGGAGATTCTTCCAGTGCCTTACGGTCTGTATTGCAAACCACGAAAGCAACGTCATGTATGCCTTCCCGGTACATGTGGTTCACGGCATTGCCGCCACCTCCGCCTACACCGATTACTTTGATGATCTTCGGCGAATCAGTCGGGAAATCGAATTGTACTATATCTTCCATAATTCTGAATTCTGAACTATGAATTATGAATTGCTATGCAGTATGATGTGCGGCCAATTCAAAATTCAAAATTTATAATTAAATCAATTATTTCATGTCATCGTCCGAGAAGATCTCCTTGGAGAATTTGTCGAAAGTTCTTTCAAACCAACTTGGTCCCTCTCTTTTCTTCCGTTTCTTTTCTTCCTTTTCGCGTTGCTCTCTTTCTTTACGTTCACGTTCCTTACGTTCTTTCTCTTCCTTCTCGCGCAGGGCTTTGGCGGCACGGGCGGCAGCCTCCTGTTCTATCAGGGTAGCGTCGTTCTCAAACATGTTCTTGGGTTCGGTAGCTGCGGCAGGCTGTTGCGCAGGTTTGGCAGTTTCCTGCAGGCAGCAGTTCTCGTTTCCTGCGGCCAACAGGCCGAGCAGCGTGTTCTGCATACCGTCTTTCTTCAATGTATCGGTGTAACCGTGGATGGTATTGTGGACAAACTTCACGGTCTTTATCTTTTCCACCTTGCTGAGTTTGCGGAAAGCCTCCTCAAGGTTCTTCAAGTTGGAACCTCCTCCGGTAAATACGACACCGGAGAATAGCTTGTCCTCGTAGCCCGAAAGTTGCAGTTGGTTCCAGACGTTGGCAAGGATTTCTTCGGCACGCGCGCCGATGATGTTGTTCAGCAGGGACAATTCGATGGTACGGCCATCGTCCAGAGTGCATACGGCAGGTGCTTCAGTATCTTCCTCTTCTTCGTAGAGAGCATTGCCGTATTGCAGTTTCAGCTTTTCAGCGTCTTCTTCCTCCATCTGCAGGGAAGTGATGTCGTGGGTGATGGTGCTTCCACCCAACGGAAGTACGCTGAGGTAGCGGAGGATATTGTTCTTATAGACGGCAATGGTAGTCGTGTCTGCGCCCAGATCGACAAGCGCACAACCCGAGCGCATTTCGTTTTCCGTCAATACGGCATGTGCCAGAATGACGGGGGCGATGAGCAGGTCGGCAATTTCCACTTTCGCCTGCTCGAAGCTGTGCTCCAGGTTTTTCTTGAGGGAAGCGCGGGCTACGATGTTCAGAAATTGTCCGGTGATGTGCTTGCCTGCCACACCTACGGGGTCTGCTTGCAGGTTGTTGTCTATCTTGTATTCTTGCGGGGCTACATCCAGTACACTCATGTCCGCCAAGGGGACTTCAAGATTCTCGTCACAGATGGAGTCTATCAGCTCCTGTGAGATGATTCCTTCTTCTTCCAGTGTGCGGCTTACCGCATTCCGGACAGTGCGCAAGGATTGTCCGCCGATGCCTACGTATACTTTGGCAATGGAGTTGTTCAGCTGACCTTCCAGCTTGTTGATGATGGAAGTCAGTGCCTGTGCTGTCTTGTCGATGTTGTAGATGGCACCCTTGTGGATAAACGAGGATGCGTCTTCACGTGCATAAGCCAACACTTGCATGCTTCCGTCACTGTTCTTCTTTCCTGCGATACCGGAAATCTTGGAAGAGCTCAACTCGATAGCGGCGATGAAATCTGTTGTTGCCATATCTTTCTTCTAATTATGTTTTTTCATTTACAATTTATCATTTACAATGTGCGGTTTGTCTGCGTTGTCACGTCGCATGGTTAAATTGTACATTGCAAATAGTACATTACTGCTCCCTTTTAGTACAGATAATCTGATTACCGAATTCAACACTGATACGGGAGTATTTGTTCCAGCCAACTTGGTTCAATCCTTTTTCATAGAATATTTTTACGCGGTGGAGCTTCTTTTCAAAACCATCCAGTTTACCGAGGTAGATAAGATGGTCACCTACTCGCGGCACCAGTTCTACATTCTTGCCGGGCAAGACGTGGATCTGCTCGATTTGTGCATTCCAGAAAGGATTCTTCTGCAAAAATACACCAAACTTATATAAATCCCTCATGGCAAATGACTTTTCTACATTTCCGGTCACTATGGCAAGGTGTGCGACGCACTTTGCGTCGGGAGGCATGACGGTACCTTTGTTGTCCAGATAGTAGTTTTCCCCATTGGCGCTCATTACACGCAGGATGGGGATGCGCTGGGTCATTTCGATGCAAAGTTTGCCGCTGGGTGTCTTGTAGCATTCCACGCGGTCGATGAGCGGATGTTTGGCAAGTTCACGCTCCAGTGTCTTGGTGTGGATGCGGTCTAAATTCTTTCCTACAGGACTGATACCTTTCTTGTCCAGCAGGGTCGCTACTTCCTTTTTCGTAATGAAACCGGCATAGACCGTATCTTTTATAATCAACTCGATGTCACGGCATGTCTGGGCGGCGGACTTTCGGTTGAAAGTCGTGATTGCCATTGTCAGATAGGCTATGATGAGCAATAAGACGATAGAAAGTAGAATCCTTTTAAACATATAGCAGTTCGGTGATTTGAGGTGCATAGTTGTCCAGGTCACCGGCTCCCAGCACAATCAGTACTTCGATGGATTTGCCGGAAAGCAGTTTCAGGATATTTTCTTTCCGGCAGATGCACTTTTCGGTTTCCGGATGCAGATGGTCGTAAATCAATTCGCTGCTCACGCCGGGAATCGGTTGTTCGCGTGCAGGATAGATTTCCGTAAGAATCACTTCATCAGCCAGGGAAAGACTGTCGGCAAAATCCTTGTAGAAGTCGCGCGTGCGGGTGTAGAGGTGGGGTTGGAAGATAGCGGTAATCTTCTTGTCCCGGTACAGTTCGCGGATGGACTTCAAACTTTGGGCTATTTCGGCGGGATGATGGGCATAGTCGCTGAGGAAAACCACTTTGTCAGTCTTCAGCTTGAAGTCGAAACGGCGGTTCACGCCACGGAAACTTGCCATGGCTTGCTTGATTTCTTCATCTGTGGCACCGCTGAGATGGGCGAGTGCCATGGCAGCCACGCCGTTTTCGATGTTGATGCTGACGGGTACCCCCAGCCGGATGTCATTGATACGGGTATCCGGGGCGATAAAGTCTATGAAGATTTCACCGTTGCCGATACGGATATTCTCGGCATGGAAATCTCCTTCATTGCGGGAGTAGGTATAGATTGTCACGCCCGGCTGTACATCAGGTTGCAATTCCAGCCCTTTGTGAAGAATCAGGGCGCCGCCCGGCTGGATAAGTGTTGTATAATGGCGGAAGCTTTCCAGATAGGCTTCTTTGGTGCCGTATATATCCAGATGATCGGGGTCAGTGGCTGTGATGACGCTTATCCAGGGAGACAGCCAGTGGAAAGAACGGTCAAATTCGTCTGCCTCGATTACGGTGTAGGGACTTTCTTGAGAGAGCAACAGGTTTGTACCGTAGTTCTTTGCAATGCCTCCGAGAAAAGCGGTGCATCCCACATGGGACTGATGCAGGAGGTGGGCGGCCATGGTACTGGTAGTTGTCTTGCCGTGTGTGCCGGCCACGCAGAGTCCTTTGCTGTTGTGGGTGATGATGCCCAATACTTGTGAGCGTTTGTATATCTCAAAACCCTTTTCACGGAAATAAGCCAGTTCGGCATGTTCCTGGGGAACGGCGGGTGTATAGACCACTAAGGTAGTGGCCTGCTCTTTACAGATTTCCGGAATAAGGCTGATGTTTTCCTCGTAGTGTATTTGTGCACCTTCCGTTATCAGGCGTTCGGTCAGCTCGCTCGGGGTGCGGTCATAGCCGGCCACTACTTTTCCCTTGGATAGGAAGTAGCGTATCAAGGCGCTCATGCCGATGCCTCCGGCACCGACGAAATAAACGGATTGGATGGATTCTATATTCATTTTATTCTTTATTGTCAATTAGTTTAAGTACTTCTTTTGCAATGACGGCAGCCGAGTCGGGCAGTGCCAGTCTGGCTATATTTTCACTTAGGCTTTTCAGTTTCCCGGCATCGGCTATCGTAGCCAAGGCTGTAGGCAGCAGTTTTTCCCGGGCTTCCGCATCTTTCACATAGATAGCGGCATCCTTATTCACGAGTGCCAGCGCATTCTTGGTCTGATGGTCTTCTGCCACGTTGGGCGAAGGTACCAGAATTACCGGTTTGTGCAGCAGGCAGAATTCCGAGATGGAGCCTGCGCCTGCCCGCGAGATAACCAGGTCGGCGGCAGCGTAGGCATTGGCCATATCTTTGATGAAGTCCGTCACATACAGGTTGGGGATGGCATTGACATGCGGATGTCTGACCGGTTCCCCCGTAGCGGTTGTGATGGCTTCTCTGATTTGCTCTATGTAAATCTTCCCCGTTTGCCAGATAAACTGTATGTCGGGGTTGGCACGGATGATTTCTAGTCCGGCTGTCAATGTCTGGTTGATGGTACGTGCCCCGAGGCTTCCACCCAATATGAGGATGGTCTTCTTTGCAGGATTCAGACCGAAGAAACCTACAGATTCTTCATGGGAGGCGGAATGTCCGAGCAGGTTCTGGCGTACTGGGTTGCCGGTCATGATGATTTTTTCTGCCGGGAAGAACTTTTCCATTCCTTCGTAAGCCACACAAATCTTGCGTGCTTTCCGGGCAAGCAGTTTGTTGGTGACTCCCGCGTATGAATTCTGCTCTTGTATCAGTGTCGGAATTCCCATCATTCCTGCCGTTTTCAACGTAGGTCCACTGGCATAACCGCCTACGCCTACCGCTACTTGCGGGCGGAATTTTTTAATGATACTGCGTGCTTTCCATTGGCTGCGCAGCAACTTCAGCAGCACGGCGAAGTTTTTCCATAAATGCTTGCGGTCAAATCCGGCTACGGGTAAACCGATGATGTTGTAGCCGGCATCCGGTACGCGTTGCATTTCCATTCTTCCCTCGGCTCCGACGAAAAGAATTTCTGCATCGGGACACAGTTCTTTTATGGCGTTGGCGATGGAGACTGCCGGGAAGATATGTCCTCCGGTACCTCCTCCGCTGATGATTATGCGTGGCTTGTTGTCCATCTGTCTTTTATTTTTAGATTCTGTTCTTGGTCTATTCAAACTCTGCATCGCTGTTCAGCACTTTTGCCGTAGGTTCGGCAGCGGTCTGTGCGTCGCTGTTGGCAGGCTGTCCGGTGCTTTCGTCTGTACTTATCAGTATCGGTACTTGGGCATCGTGCATTTTCTGTTCTTCCAGTTTTGCTGTATAGCGGCTTACACTTAATATCATGCCGATATAGGCACAGTTGATGAATGTGGATGTCCCTCCTTTGCTTATCAGTGGCAACGGCTGTCCGGTGACGGGTGCCAGACCTACGGCTACCATCATGTTGAACAGTGCCTGCGTGACGAGCAACAAGGTGATTCCTATAATAAGGAAGGCGGGGAAGGTACGGTCACACTTCTTTGCAATACGTCCTACGCGTACCAGCAGGCAGATGTAAAGGAATACCACGACAATTCCTCCTACCAATCCCAGTTCCTCGATGATAATGGCGTAGATGAAGTCGGAAAAGGCCTGGCTCAGAAAGTCACGCTGTACCGAGTTGCCCGGTCCTTTACCCACTACGTTGCTGGTGGCAACGGCAATGCGGGCATGCGCTACCTGGGCATCCCCGTCAATATCGAATTTGGCGGCAGGAATTTCCTGCTTGTTGGTGAAGTCCGAAATGCGGGACTTTACGGTAGTGAAACGGTGTCCCATCGGAATCTTCTCAAGGGTATCGTTCGGCGTTGCCAGCAGGAATGTGACAAATACAATGACGAACGCCAGGATTCCTCCTCCCAGTATAAGCAGCTTTTTGGCGGAAACCCGTCCGATGCACATCATCAGATAAACAGTACCGAAGAGAAGCATTCCTGTAGAATAGTTTTCCGGCAAGATCAGTCCGCAGACTATACAGGTGATGATCATGATGCGCTTGAATGCTTTCGGGCTGGCTCCGTCTTCATCCTGCCCTTTAGAGAGGATAAAGGCGGTAACAATCACAACGGCCATCTTCGCTATCTCCGAGGGCTGGAATTGGATGCCCATGAACGTCATCCAGCGTGCGGCGCCGTTGACACGGTCACCGGTGATAACTCCCATCAGCATGACGAAGGCAAGCAACCCGATGGAGAGGGGTAGCAGGAATACCGGGAACACTTGAAACCATTTATAAGGTATGTTGTGCACCAATACCACAATGACGGCACCCACCATCAGGAGGATGCTGTGCTGTGTAATCGGTCCCCAGTGGTCCCCGCTCTTATAGGTCAGTGTACTGGCAGCACTGAACACCTCCGTTATGGAGATGAGACAGAGGAACAGGAAGATAATCCAGATAACCTTGTCGCCTTTGAATATGCTCTTTAATAAATCCAATGCTTCGTGAATTAATAATTAATAATAAAACATTTGAAGGTTGGGGCTTTTTGCCGGTTTCCTACAAGGCTCTGACACATGCCTTGAACTGATCGCCCCGGTCTTCGTAACTCTTGAATAGGTCGAAACTGGCACAGCAAGGGCTGAGCAACACGGTTTCACCTTTCTTCGCCAGTCTGAAGGCTGCATCTACGGCATCTTTCATACCGGTCTGTACGTCGGCAACGGGTAATCCCATGCGGTCAAAGAACTCGTGCAGCTTTTCGTTGTGCAGCCCTAAATATACCAGGCCGGAGCAGTTCTTGCGTACAAGGTCTTCTATTTCGGTATAATCGTTGCCTTTGTCTTTTCCACCAAGGATGAGCACTGTCTTGGTAGTCATGCTCTGCAGGGCATACCAGCAGGAATTTACGTTGGTAGCCTTGGAGTCGTTGATGAACTGGACACCGCGGACTGTGGCCACTTTTTCCAAACGATGTTCCACGCCTTTGAAGTCGGACAAGGCTTTGCGGATGTATTCTTTCCTGATGCCAGCAAGATTTGCCGAGATGCCGGCAGCCAGAGAGTTGTACAGGTTGTGTGTGCCGCGTAAAGCCAGTTCCTCCTGCTCCATGTTGAATGCGATGGGTTCGTTGATTTCAACTTCACCGTCTTCCACATATGCGATGACACCGTCTTTTTTCACGGCTGCAAAGGGGTAAAGATGGGCTTTCAAGCCATGTTTGGCAAGTTCGCGTTTGATGATGGGGTCGTCGTTCCAGTAGATAAAGGCATCGTCCGGCGTCTGGTTCTGGGTGATGCGGAATTTGGCATCTACATAATTCTGCATGCAGTGGTCGTAACGGTCCAGATGATCCGGAGTGATGTTCATCAATACGGCGATGTTGGCACGGAACTTATACATGTTGTCCAGCTGGAAGGAACTCAGCTCGATAATGTAGTAGTCATGTTTCTCGGTGGCAACCTGCAAGGCAAGGCTGCTGCCGATGTTGCCTGCCAGGCCTACGTTCAGTCCTGCACTCTTGAATATGTGGTAGATGAGTGAGGTCGTAGTGGTCTTGCCGTTTGATCCGGTGATACAAATCATCTTCGCATCAGTATAACGTCCTGCAAACTCTATCTCGGAGATAACGGGCGTACCTTTCTCTTTCAGTTTCAGAACAAGCGGGGCATCGTTGGGGATGCCGGGGCTTTTCACTACTTCATCGGCGTTCAGTATAAGTTCTTCTGTATGGCGTCCTTCTTCCCAGGAGATGCCATACTTGTCCAGCAGTTCCTTGTATTTGTCTTTAATGACGGACATGTCGGAAACGAACGTGTCGAAACCTTTCACTTTGGCAAGCACGGCAGCACCTGCACCGCTTTCGCCGGCTCCTAATACTACGATACGGGCGGCTTCACCCCCGTCCCCTCTCTGAAGGCGAGGGGAGGAAATGCTACGGTTATTGTTGATTTCTTCCATCTTTTCTCGATATATAATGTTTATCAATTGAATTCTACTCTCTTTTTCTTGCTTTCCTTTTGAAAGGGGCTGTTCTCATGGCCTTTTCAAATAGGGAAAGACTCTATCTTATCTTTAATGTTATAATCGTTATCGCTGCCAGTACAATGGTTACAATCCAGAAACGGACGGTAATCTTTGATTCGTGGAACAGTTGTGTCGGTTTGGTAAATACTACCTTGCAGCCGGGTTCCACCAGATTCATGCCGGTGCGGAAATGGTCGTGTATGGGGGTCCGTTTGAACAGGCGTTGTTTTACTCCTTTCCGTTTGCCGGCCTTATAATAGAAGCGTTGCAGGATGACTGATAAATTCTCTACCAGGAATATGCCGCAAAGGATGGGAATCAGTAGTTCCTTGTGTATGATGATGGCATATACGGCAATGATGCCTCCGATGGTCAGACTGCCCGTGTCACCCATAAACACTTGTGCCGGATAGGCGTTGTACCATAGGAAACCGATAAGGGCGCCGATGAAGGCACAGATGAAGATTACCAGTTCTTCCGAGCCGGGAATGTACATGATGTTCAGATAGCCTGCATACTCAATGTGGCTGGACACGTATGCCAGTATGCCCAAGGTCAGGCCGATGATGGCAGAGTTGCCTGCTGCCATGCCGTCCATGCCGTCGTTCAGGTTGGCACCGTTGGAAACGGCCGTCACCACAAAAATGGTGATGATGACAAACAAGACCCATCCTGCGGTCTGCGCATGTTCTCCCATAAAGCCTACAAGGTCGGAATAGTCGAAGTTGTTGCTTTTGAAGAAGGGTATCGTGGTTTGCGTGGCCTTGATCTCCTTGGCTGCGTGTACCACCTCGATTTGTCCGTCCGGCTTCTGTATTTCTATGTTTTCACGGATCACAACTTGCGGGCTGAGGTAAAGGGCGAGCCCTACGATAAGTCCCAGACCCACCTGCCCGATAATCTTGAATTTGCCGTGAAGGCCTTCTTTGTCTTTCTTGAATATCTTGATATAGTCGTCTGCAAATCCCAGTGAGCCCAACCATACGGTAGTGATAAGCATTAATATCATATAGATATTGCTCAACTTGCCCAATAGCAGGCAGGGTATCAGGATGGCGAATATAATGATGACGCCTCCCATGCTGGGAACGCCGACTTTGTTTACTCCAAACGGGTCGATGCTGGCATCGCGTTGGGTCTCGGTAATCTGTTTCCGCTTCAGCAGGTTGATGAATTTGTCACCCCAGATACTGGAGATGAGCAATGACAGGATGATTGCCATCAATGCGCGGAAGGATGTATAACCGAACATTCCCGCACCGGGGAAGTCATACTTGTCTAACCATTGAAATAAGTAATATAACATCTCTTTTTAATTATAAATTATGAATTATGAATGGTGAATGCGGGGAAGGGGCAGAAGATACTGCATTATGTGCCGCATGCCAATTCATAATTCATAATTCTCAATTCATAATTGCTTTTAATTCTTCTTTATCGTCAAAATGATGTTTCACACCTTTAATCTCTTGATAATTTTCGTGCCCCTTTCCGGCTACGAGGATGACGTCGCCCGGCTGTGCAAGCATGCAGGCGGTTTTGATAGCTTCCCGTCTGTCGGCAATGCTGATCGTTTTCTGTATATCATCCTTGTCAAGACCTGCCAGCATATCGTTGATGATGTCCTGCGGTTCTTCAAAACGCGGATTGTCTGCTGTAATGATGACACGGTCACTCAGGCGGGCGGACTCTTTTGCCATGATGGGACGTTTGCCTTTGTCACGGTTGCCGCCGGCGCCAACGACAGTGATTACTTTCCCCTTGCCTTCAAGCACTCCGTGGATGGCATTCAGTACATTGACCAGGGCATCCGGGGTATGGGCGTAATCCACGATGGCGGTATAGCCTTTGGGAGAACGGATGGCGTCGAAGCGTCCGGCTACCGGATGGAGGGTACTGAGTGCCACGAGTACGTCTTCTTCTTTCTTGCCCAACAGGACAGCGGCACCGAATACTGCCAGGAGGTTGCTTGCATTGAACTTTCCGATGAACCGCACCGCAAGCTCATGGTTATTGAAGTCGAGCAGCATACCTTCAAAATGGGATTCCAGTACCTTGCCTTTGAAGTCGCTGAGGCTGCGCAAGGAGTAAGTATATACTTTAGAGCGTGTGTTCTGCGTCATTACCAGTCCGTTCCTGTCATCCAGGTTGGTCAGGCTGAATGCGCTCTTGGGCATTTCATCGAAAAATTTCTTCTTGGCTTTAAGGTAGTTCTCGACAGTCTTGTGATAATCCAGATGGTCACGTGTCAGATTGGTGAAGATACCTCCCGCGAACTTCAGGCCGCTGATACGTTTCTGTGCAATGGAATGCGAACTGACTTCCATGAAGGCATATTTGCAGCCGGAATCAGCCATCTCTCCCAACAGCCGGTTCAAGGTGATCGGGTCGGGGGTGGTATGCTCGGTAGGTACAGGCTGGTCGTCGATGTAATTGCATACGGTGGAAATCAGACCTACTTTATAGCCGAAGTAGCGGAATGTATCATATAACAAGGTGGCGATTGTTGTTTTTCCATTGGTTCCGGTCACTCCTACCAGTTCCATCTTTGAGGTAGGGTCGCCGTAGAACGTGGTGGCTGTCTTGCCGACAGCGTCTTCGCTGTCTTTTACCTGGATATAGGTGATGCCGGCTTTGAGTTCTTCCGGCCACTCTTCGCAGAGTATGGCGACGGCGCCTTTCTCAATGGCGGCGGGAATATAAGCATGCCCGTCAGTCTGTGTGCCGCGCATGGCCATGAACAGATGTCCGGCTTCAATCAAACGGGAGTCTATATTCACTCCTGTTATCTCCATGTCTGTACTTCCGGTTATTTGTACCGGTTGTATCGCTTTCAACAAATCACTTAATTTCATACCTTATTATATATAATGTATATTCCTTTATTCTATTGACTAACGTAAAGTCAGAACTACGGTCTGGCCTTTTACAATCCGGCTTCCGCCTGCTATCGACTGGCTCTTGACCCGTCCCACACCGTTCAGCCTTACCCGCAGCCCCTTGCTTTCCAACAAATAAACGGCGTCTTTGGCTCCCATGCCAATCACACTGGGCACCGTTCCCGAAGAGTCTTCTTGCCCTTGCAGGATTACAGCCGATGGAGCAGCCTGGGTGTGTCCCCACAATTCTTTCTTCTTTTGTTCGGGGAATTGCTTTTGTACCGGGACGTCCAGTTCATTCAGTACGCAAAGGGCCTCGTTCATTTCCCCGGCTTTTACGGCAGGGATGACGTTGGTGGTGCTGTCTATCGCACTGCGTATGTCGAAGCGCAAGTTCTTGGCGTACACTCTCTCTGCAATCTTGCCGAACACGCTTCCTGCCATCAGACCACCGGAAGCGGGAAGTCCCGGCTTCTGTATGGAAACGATGCAACTGTATTTCGGCGCTTCGGAAGGGAAGTAGCCACAGAAACTGACCAGATAGTTTACACGTCCCGATTTGTAGCCGGCAGCTCCTTGAGAGATTTGTGCCGTGCCCGTCTTGCCTGATACGGAGAACTGCTTGCTTCCGGCAGGCTTTGCCAGTCCTTCGGAAACCACCTTCCGCAGTATTTCACGGATCTGGGTCAATGTATGGTCTGAACAGATCTTCGCGTTGATGACTTCCGTTGGAAATTTCTCAATCACCTCGCCGTCTTTCACGGCGGCTTTGACGAACTTCGGACGTACCATGACCCCATTGTTGGCAATGGCGTTGTAGAAGGTGAGAATGTTCATGGGCGGCACCTGGGTCTCGTAGCCGATACTCATCCACGGCAGGGTGGTCTTGGCGAAATAACGTTCCTTGGGCCCCTTGATGTTCGGTTTTCCCTCGCCCGGTATCTGCAGGTGAAGCGGTTGGTCGATGCTCATGCGTTTCAACCCGTCCACAAACTTCTGCGGATTATCTTTATAATGTTTGTCGATGAGGTAGGAAACACCGACGTTGGAAGAAACTTCCAAGATACGTGTCACGTTGATTTTCCCATAACCGCCGCGATGCCAGTTGTGGTCCCTCATCTTGCTGCCATACATGTTCATGATGCCGTTTCCCGTATCGACTTCCGTGTCCGGAGTGATTTTTCCATCTTCTAAAGCCACCATGATGGAAGCGGTCTTGAAAGTGGAACCGGGCTCCAGCATGTCACTGATGGCATTGCTGTTCATTTCATAATAGTTGCCGTCGTTGGCCTTCATCATGTTGACGATGGCCTTTACCTCTCCTGTGGCAACTTCCATCAATACGGCGACGCCTACGTTGGCATTAATCTCTTTCAGTTTGTCCACCAACGCCTTTTCACAGATGTCCTGCATGCCTACGTCTATTGTGGAGATGATGTCGCAGCCATCCACCGGGGGTAAATCGACAATGTTCAGGTATTTATTCATTACCTTCTGGCGATGGGTGATACCGTCACGCCCTTTCAGCAGAGTGTCGAATGCCAGTTCTATGCCGTTGCGTGCCCCTAAGGCAGTGTCGGCATAAAGACGGCCTAACGTCTGTGCGGCCAAAGAGCCGAACGGCTTTTTGCGCTGGTTGTATGCCTGTTCGTGAAATCCGCCCCTGTATTTGTTCAGATTGAATACGGGCAGGCGTTTGGCTTCCTTGTATTGGATATAAGAGATGCGTTTCGGATAAATCAGAAAGTTCCGGCTCCCTTTCTTGCGGCCGTTCAACAGGTGCCGTTTGAACTCTGCGGCACTTTTGTCCGGGAATATCTGGTGCAGACCTTCACAGATTTCTCCTAAATGGTTCATGAACATGGTATCTTTCTTTTCTCCACCCGCTTTGAAGTCCATGTAGATGCGGTATTCCGGCAATGAACTTGCCATCAGCTTGCCGTCTGAAGAAAGGATGTTGCCGCGGTTGGGCTTTACGGCTACATTCTCTTTCACGAAACGGTCCGCCACATCCTGCCAATATTGCCGTTCGGCAAACATAATCATTGCGCCCTTTACGACGATAGCTATCCCCACCAGTCCCATCAGCAGGACGATGAAGAAGTAACGGGTCATTATGTTTTTCTTATTTACAGCCATTGTTATTCGTTCTTTTATTCGCTTGTCGCGTCTTTTATCAGATACGGCGGATTGGTTGAAGTCTGCAAGTCGCTCTCTTTGGTTGCGATGTATTCTTCAATGCGCGACTGGCGGCTTCGTTCCATCAGTTCCGAACTGCGGGTCAAGGCGTCGTATTTGATGTCTATCAGTTCCTTTTTAAGTTTGTCTATTTCTATCGTTTGCTGCTGGCACGCGTAGCGGTTGTGAATGTAGAATAGAATAAGTATCATGATAAGCACCATCAGCTTGGTCTGACGGCGGAAGAAATCCGTAGCCAGAATATCACCTCCGATGATGTTTTTCAGTGAAGTACGTCTTTTCACCTTTTCCGCTTTCTTTATATCTTCTTCTTTCTTTTCCATTTTCCCATTTTCCCATTCTTGATGCTTAATCCCTGCCTTCACTTCCCACTTTCTCTGCGATTCTCAGCTTGGCACTGCGTGAGCGCGGGTTGCGTTCAATTTCGGACTCGTCCGGAACAATCACTTTGTTGTTTACCAACCGGAAAGGTGCCCGCACGTTTCCGTAGAAATCCTTTTCCGCTTTGCCTTCTATGTTTCCCGTTTTCATGACGTTCTTCACAATGCGGTCTTCCAGTGAGTGGTAAGTGATTACGGCCAGGCGCCCACCCGGCTTCAGCGCTTCTGTGGCTGCGTATAGCATTTCTTTCAGCGCTTCCATTTCCTGGTTGACTTCGATGCGCAGAGCTTGGAATACCTTGGCGAGCTCCTTCTTTTCACGTTCACGTCCGAACAACGGTTTGACGATATCCAGAAACTCGCCTATGGTACTAATCTTCTGCAAGGCACGTGCCTTTACGATAACGGAGGCAAGCTTGCGGCTGTTTTTTAACTCACCGTACAGGTAGAAGATGTCCGCCAGACGCTCTTCGTCATATGCATTTACAATGTCGGCGGCGGTTGTGCCCGCGCGTTTGTTCATGCGCATGTCCAATGCACCTTCGAAGCGGAAAGAAAATCCCCGTTCACTGTCATCGAAATGGTGCGACGATACGCCGAGGTCAGCGAGTATGGCATCTACTTGCCCGATGCCGTGATAACGCAGGAAATTATGCAGATAGCGGAAATTGCTGCGTACGAATATGAAATGCGGATCGTTGACAATGTTGCGCTCCGCATCTTCGTCCTGGTCGAATCCCAACAGGCGCCCGCCGTCTCCCAGACGGGAGAGTATTTCCTTTGAATGTCCGCCGCCGCCGAAAGTGACATCCACGTACGTCCCGTCCGGGCGGATGTTCATCCCGTCAACACTCGGCATCAGCAATACCGGAATATGATATGTTTGTTCTTCTTTCATCTTTAGTCGTTCGTCATTGGTCATTTTCATCCTCTTCTTCCCAAGGTGCGTCTCCCAGGATGCCCTGCAGGGCCTCACTGAACTCTTCCGGATCCATGAACGGTTGCTCGGCACGTTCTTTGGCCCAAATCTCAATGGTATTATCTACCCCGATGAAGCGCACTTCGCTTTGTATGCCCGCCATTTGCAGATATCGTTTAGGCAACAGGATACGTCCGTTACCGTCGGGAATCATGATTTCCGCATCACTGACGAATTGCCGGAAAACTTCCTGCTGTCTGGCGTTCCACTTGCTCAGCCTTCTCCGGAGCTGGCTTTGTGTCTTGAACCAGACACTTTCCGGGTAGAGTACCAGGCACTTCTGGAATACATCTTTGCGCAATACAAGCCTTTCTTCGGATGCAGCCTGTAGCTGTTTCCGAAAACCGGCGGGGATGAAAACTCTTCCTTTTGCATCCGCCTTTGCTTCAATATTGCCCAAAAACTGTATCATTTCTCACCTTATTATATAAGCGACGGTAAAAATACACATTTCCCCACAATCCCCCACAATCTTTTAACTAAAATCTTGTGAGAAGTTTTCAACACCTTGTTGAAACCTTATTTGTTTGATAATGAACAATGTTTTGAAAGGCTTTGTTGGTGGGGAATCGTGGCAATTCATGCAGGAAAAAGGCAGACAGGATTCGTTCCCCTGACGGGCTGCTTGCATGGCTCATCCTTGCCCTTTCGCTGTGTGTACCTGCTTCACTTCCATAGTGAAATGGCATTAAAAGCCTTTTAATACGATATTGAAAGGCTTTTAATGCTATATTATAAGGCTTTTAATCACGCCTCCCCTATACAGTCTTCCCAGCAGACTTATACATGTATCCCGTTTCCCTGTTGCACTGGCATGCCATGGTGTGGAACAGGGGTATGGGGAGTGATATTGCGGGTAATCGTTTCTTCCGTTTAGACGAAGTCCTTTAGTTCCTTTTGCAACTTCTGGCGTGTGAAGAAGATACGGCTTTTTACGGTTCCCAATGGAAGTCCCAGCTTTTCCGCGATTTCGCGGTATTTGAATCCGGATACGTGCATGGAGAACGGTACTTTGTATTCACGCGG
Source organism: Bacteroides fluxus YIT 12057 (assembly GCF_000195635.1). Lineage (GTDB taxonomy): Bacteria > Bacteroidota > Bacteroidia > Bacteroidales > Bacteroidaceae > Bacteroides > Bacteroides fluxus. Next base: position 134,602 of record NZ_GL882689.1, read on the forward strand.
CAAGGCATTGACAATACGGTGCATCTCTTTGAGGTCGTAAGCGCTTTCCGTACTCTCAAAAGCGTTGTCGCGTGGCAGGTTCAGGTGGTAGAGGTTATCTGTTGTGTCAACAAATGTCTGGTCGCGTACTACCTTGCGGTAGTTGTTGATGAAGATGTTGCGCATGATGGTATATATCCATCCTTTGAAATTGGTATCAGGCGTATATTTTTCTTCATTATCCAAGGCCTTTAGAGAAGTCTCCTGCAGCAGGTCGTTGGCTTCTTCGCGGTCGGAGGTCAGCTTGTACGCAAAGCGTAATAAATCGTTTTGTACTCCGAGTAAGTCTTTAGTGAATGTACTACTATTCATAGGTGTGAGATTTTATAAATTATTGTTCGTTTCGTTGATGTTGCAAGTTTACGGAAGATTTGGGGAACCGGGAGGTGGAATTCAGATAGTCTTTAGGGGATAAACAGACAATTGATAGATATTGGTCGGTATTCGGAGAGGTTTCGGTGCGTGGTCGTTTCAGTCTGGAGATAGGGATACATGAAAAAGGCAGACCATCCGGCCTGCCTTTCTCTTTGACACAACTAAAAAATCTGCACTATAATATTATGGAAATAACCGATTGCTTCATTTCTTTATTAAACAAAATCCTTCAAATCGTGTTGTAGCTTCTGGCGTGTGAAGAAGATGCGGCTTTTTACGGTTCCCAGCGGAAGTCCCAGCTTTTCTGCTATTTCGCGGTATTTGAATCCGGAAACGTGCATGGAGAACGGAACCTTGTATTCACGCGGCAAGGCATTGACGATACGGTGCATCTCTTTGAGGTCATAACTGTTTTCAGTACTCTCAAAAGCGGTATCGCGCGGTAAGTTCAAGTGGTAGAGGTTGTCCGTCTGGTCTATGAACGTTTGGTCGCGTACCACTTTGCGGTAGTTGTTGATGAAGATGTTACGCATGATGGTGTATATCCATCCTTTGAAGTTGGTGTCAGGCATATATTTGTCTTCATTGTCTAAAGCTTTCAGAGATGTTTCTTGCAGCAAGTCGTTGGCTTCTTCTTGGTCGGAAGTTAATTTGTATGCGAATCGTAATAGGTCGTCTTGTACTCTGACGAGGTCTTTTGTAAATGTTACACTATTCATAATGTGCTATGTTTTAATGTTACTTGTTCGTTTTCGTTTGGATATTGCAAGTTTACGAAAGTTTTCGTCCTTCGACGGGTGAATTTCAGGCACTCTTTAGGGGGGAAACTGTCAAATGATAGATTTTGGGTGCTATTTGATAGTTTTCGGGTGTAGTTTTCCGGTGATTTCTTGCAATTAATTAAAAAGATGCGTTAATTTTGCGCATTCATTTTATCGAAAGAAGAATGGCTGACGACTCTTTATTTTTGATTGACATAGATAAGATACTTCGGGAAAAAGCTCCGAAGCAGTCTAAGTATATCCCTAAATTCGTTGTTTCTTACTTGAAACGGATTGTACATCAGGAGGAATTGAACGTATTCTTGCGGGAGTCGAAAGATAAGGTCGGCGTAGATTTCCTGAAGGCATGTCTGGAGTTTCTGGATGCTGGGATTGTGGTGAAAGGAAAGGAAAATTTGCCTGAAGGCAGGCTTTGCACGTTTGTATCCAATCACCCGTTGGGCGGCCAGGATGGTGTAGCTTTGGGTTATGTGCTGGGTAGTTTTTACAAGGGCAAGGTGAAGTATATGGTCAATGACTTGCTGATGAACCTGCATGGGCTGGCGCCGCTCTGTATTCCCATCAACAAGACCGGCAAGCAGGCCAAGGACTTTCCGAGGATGGTGGAAGCCGGTTTTGCGTCGGACAATCAGTTGATTATGTTTCCTGCCGGATTGTGTTCCCGCAGGCAGAACGGGGTTATCAGGGATTTGGATTGGAAGAAGACGTTTGTCGTAAAAAGCGTCGAGTCTCATCGTGACGTGGTTCCCATCCATTTTGAAGGCCGTAACTCCGATTTCTTTTATAATCTTGCCAATCTTTGCAAAACATTGGGCATCAGATTCAATATCGCCATGCTTTATCTGGCAGACGAGATGCTGAAAAACCGTCACAAGACTTTTACCGTCACTATCGGCAAACCCATTCCTTGGCAAACGTTCGACAAGTCGAAGACGCCGGCTCAGTGGGCGCAGTACGTGAAGGATATCGTATATAAATTGTAGAAATACAGTAATAATAAAGAAGAACTACTAATTAGGAATATGGAAGATATTATTGCACCGATAAGTAAGGAATTGCTGAAAGCGGAGTTGACTGAGGAGAAACGTTTGCGCATGACCAATAGAAGTCATAACCAGATATACATCGTTACTGCCCAAGATTCTCCCAATACGATGAAAGAAATCGGACGTTTGCGCGAGATTGCATTCCGTGCTGCGGGAGGAGGGACTGGTAAGTCGATGGATATCGACGAATATGATATCATGGATAATCCCTACAAGCAGTTGATTGTCTGGAATCCGGAAGCGGAAGAGATTCTGGGCGGTTACCGTTATCTTCTGGGGACGGATGTCCGTATGGACGAACAGGGTGCTCCGGTTCTTGCCACTGCGCACATGTTTAACTTTTCGGACAAGTTCTTGAAAGAGTATCTTCCCACGACCATTGAATTGGGACGTTCTTTCGTGACTTTGGAATATCAATCCACGCGTAATGACAGTAAGGGGCTGTTTGCGCTGGATAATTTGTGGGATGGCCTGGGGGCACTCACCGTGGTTATGCCGAATGTGAAATACTTCTTTGGAAAAGTAACCATGTATCCCAGTTACCATCGTCAGGGACGTGACATGATACTTTATTTCTTAAAGAAACATTTTGCTGATAAAGAGAATCTGATTACTCCGATGAAACCGCTTGTTTTGGAATCGGACGAGAAGGATTTGGCTGCCCTTTTCTGTAAAGACACTTTTAAAGAAGATTATAAAATCCTGAATTGCGAGATACGTAAGCTGGGTTACAATATCCCTCCTTTGGTAAATGCATACATGAGCCTCAGTCCTACAATGCGTATGTTCGGCACTGCAATCAACTATGGTTTCGGTGATGTGGAGGAAACCGGTATTCTGATTGCTGTGGATGAGATATTGGCAGAGAAGCGTATCCGTCACATCCAGTCGTTTATTGAAAACGAGCCGGAAGCGTGCAAGATTACGTCGGGTGCTAATAAAGTGCTTGCCTGAGGATGTGAAAGGAAACGGAGCTCCGTATTGGGACGGTATTTATATAATGAAGAGGCCCGGATAGGTGGTGTTTGTCCTATCCGGGCCTCTTCTGTATTCTGCCGGCAACGTGTCCTATCCGGCTTTGCTGCGGTTATTTTTTAGGATGGATATCCAGTTTGACGGGATGCAACATGTTTTCGGGGCTTAAAATCGTATCAAGTTCTTCCTTGCTCAAGATATCATGTTCCAGCACTAAGTCATAAACGCTTTTCCCGGTTTCCAATGCTTCCTTCGCTATCTTGGTGGAATTCTTGTATCCGATGACAGGATTCAAGGCGGTTACAATACCTATACTGTTGTGTACGTAAGTCTTGCAGTGTTCCGCATTGGCCGTGATGCCTTCCACGCAACGCGTGCGCAGGGTATCTAAACCATTGATCATCAAATCGACGGATTCGAAGCAGCATTGGGCCATCACGGGTTCCATGGCATTCAACTCCATCTGGGCGGCTTCACCGGACATGGTGACGCAAAGCTCGTTGCCTATTACTTTGTAGCATATCTGGTTCATGACTTCGGGGATTACCGGATTGACTTTGCCGGGCATGATGGAGGAACCGGGTTGCATGGCGGGCAGGTTGAATTCGCCCAATCCGCAACGGGGACCACTGGCCAAGAGGCGCAAGTCATTGCAGATTTTATTCAGTTTGACGGCCACTCTCTTCAAGGCGGATGCATAGCCTACCAGGCAAGAGGTGTCGGAGGTAGCGCCTACCAGATCTTTGGACAACCTGAACGGGAGTTGGGTTATCTTGCCCAATGCAGCTACACACTTCTCCGCATAGCCCGGTTCGGCACAAATGCCCGTACCGATGGCGGTGGCTCCCATGTTTACAGTCAGAAAATCTTCAGCAGCCTCATTCAAGTGTCGGATTTCATCTTCCAAGATACTGGCGAAACCGTTGAAGGTTTGTCCCAAAGTCATGGGGACGGCGTCTTCCAGTTGTGTACGTCCCATCTTGATGATGTGCGCAAATTCTTTTCCTTTCTGATGGAATGCATCTATCAGAGCCTGCAAATGAGGCAGGAAACGGAGGTGGGAATAATACATGCCGATGTGGATGGCAGTAGGGTAGGCGTCATTGGTGGACTGTGCGCAGTTCACGTGGTCGTTAGGTGAGCAGTATTGGTATTCGCCGCGTTGGTGCCCCATGATCTCGAGGGCACGATTGGCGATTACTTCGTTGGCGTTCATGTTGGTGGTAGTACCGGCACCGCCTTGAATCATGTCTATCGGGAATTGCTCGTGGTGTTTACCGTCCAGTATTTCCTGGCAGGCGGTAACAATGGCTTCTTTTTGTTCTTTGGTCAGCAGTTCCAGTTCATGGTTTGCCATTGCGGCAGCCATTTTGGTGATGGCAAGTCCGTTGATGAACAATGGATATTCGTTCAGGTGGAACTTGCTGATTGGGAAATTTTCTATGCCTCTAAGCGTTTGAACACCATACAGGGCACTTGCAGGTATTTCACGAGTACCTATTAAATCGCTTTCTATGCGAGTTTCTTCTACTTCTTTTGCTTCCATGATTAGATTATTTTTGAAGTTTACGTTTAATAGTATCCAACAAAGGTATATACTATCATTTTGAAATCAAAGTATAAAGCATAGATTTAATTTATTCCGTTGTGAATTCTGTTTTCTGCAGTGAACTCGGATGTTTGATTAACAAAATGATAGTTATGGCATGGGGCTTAGAGGCGGGAGGATTTATACTGCCGGCAAACTATTTCCGTTGATCTTACGATATAGGTCGAGCGCAAAGACGTCCGTCATTCCGGAAATGTAGTCCAAAACCGCCTGTATTCTTTCGTAGAGTGCAGGCGCTTTTACATTATATTGGCCGGAAACACGGTTGATAAGTAGCTGCGAATAGGCTTTCTCGGGAGAACACACGGCATCTATCATCAGTTCAAGCAGGGTACTGATGATGCGGAAACCGGCAAGTTCGATATCCAATACATCCCGTGAACGGTATATTTTTTCAAAAGAAAGCCGGGCGCAATGTTCGTAGGCATCAGCGGGCAGTTCGGAGATGTGCCTGATGAGACTTCCTTCAAACTCTCCTTTCAGAATTGTATTTTCGTTATCCAGAAATGCTTGCGTGCATTCCTGGATTAGCAGTCCGATGACGCAGGAACGGAGGTAAGCTATTTGTTCATTCGTATCCTTGACGATGTCCAGTGTTTTAAGCATGTGTCTTTTTCGTCCGTCCGGAAAATAGGAGAGCAATAGTTCCTGCGTTTCCTGTGTAGTGAGTATCTTTAGCTTATGGGCATCTTCGATATCCATCATCTGATAGCAGATGTCGTCGGCAGCCTCTACCAGATAAACCAATGGATGGCGGGCATATTTCAATGGAGAGCCGTTCAGCTTCCTCATGCCCAATTCCTCTGCAATCCGACTGAAACTCTCTTCTTCGGTAGTAAAGAAACCGAATTTGGACTTCTTGCCCGCCAGGCTTGATGAAAAGGGGTATTTTACGATGCTGGCGAGCGTGGAATAAGTGAGTACAAAGCCGCCCTTCCTTCTGCCTTCAAATTGATGGGTAAGCAGACGGAAAGCATTGGCATTTCCTTCGAAATGGGTCAAGTCTTCCCATTGGGTGGATGTCAGTTGTTCACCGTTCGGTTGCTTGTCTTTGAGCGCCATCCCTTTTCCTTCGGAGAAAAAGGTGGAGATGGCACGCTCTCCGGAGTGCCCGAAAGGAGGGTTTCCCAAGTCGTGTGCCAGGCATGCTGCAGAAACGATAGAACCGATTTCCGGTAAAAAAGAGTTCTGTAATTCCGGATGGCGGATAAGGAGTGCCTTAGAGACATCGTTACCCAATGAACGGCCTACGCAAGATACTTCCAGGCTGTGGGTCAGTCGGTTGTGTACAAATATGCTGCCCGGTAGCGGGAATACCTGGGTTTTGTTCTGCAGCCGGCGGAAAGGGGCGGAGAAGACAAGACGGTCATAATCCCGTTGAAACTCGGAACGGTTCTCGCGGCGTTCTTCGTGAAACTCTTCCAGACCGAAACGTTTGGCGGATATGAGGGTGTTCCAATTCATCATGATTTACTATTTACGATTGGAGTTACTATTATTTAACTGCAAATGTATCACTATTTTGTGTAAAAAACCGTACTTTCGCCCCTGTTTATAGTAGTTTCAATCGTAAATAGTAAATCATCCAATTGTAAATAACATCATGCTGAACGTACAAATCATCAATAAATCGAAACACCCGCTTCCTGCTTATGCCACCGATCTGTCAGCCGGTATGGATCTTCGTGCAAATCTTTCGGAACCTATTTCCCTGGCTCCCCTTGCGCGTTGCCTGGTTCCTACCGGATTGTTTGTTGCCTTGCCTGCCGGCTTTGAGGCGCAGGTACGCCCGCGTAGCGGATTGGCCATCAAGAAAGGAATTACTGTGCTGAACTCTCCGGGTACCATTGATGCGGATTATCGTGGAGAAATCTGTATCATTCTGGTTAACCTCTCTGCAGAAACCTTTGTGATTGAGGACGGGGAACGTATAGCCCAGATGGTGATAGCACGCCACGAGCAGGTTGCCTGGAAAGAAGTGGAGGTGCTGGATGAGACAGAACGTGGTGCCGGTGGCTTTGGACATACAGGGGGAAATTGAGAAATGAAAGATTTGAAGAATGAAAAGTGAAAGGATGAAAATCAAGATATTATTGCTTTTGTGTATGGCCGTATGGCTGTTGTCCGCTTGCGGAACAACCCGCAGGCAAATGCGGGGGCAGCTTCCGGTGACTGTTCCTTCTGCTTCGCTTACTCCTGAACAACAACGCAAATATGATTATTTCTATTTGGAAGCCGTACGGCTGAAAGTTCAGAAAGATTATGACGCAGCTTTCAATATGCTGCAACATTGCCTTTCTATTCATCCGAATGCCTCGTCTGCTTTGTATGAGATGGCGCAGTATTATATGTTCCTCAAGAAAATTCCCCAAGGGCAGGCTGCCTTGGAAAAGGCTGTGGAGAATGATCCCGATAACTTTTGGTATAGCCAGGGATTGGCGAATCTTTATATGCAGCAGAATGAGAAGGAAAAAGCCACCGCACTGCTGGAAGGAATGGTTACCCGCTTTTCCAGCAAGCTGGATCCTCTGTACAACCTGCTCGAGATCTATAATCGCCAGGAAGCATACGATAAGGTAATCGGTATCCTGAACAAACTGGAAGAGAGAATGGGTAAGAGTGAGCAGCTCAGTATGGAGAAATTCCGTATCTATCTGCAAAAGAAAGATGACAAGAGTGCATTCCGTGAAATAGAGAGCCTGGTAGCCGAATATCCGATGGACACTCGTTATCAGATTGTACTAGGAGATGTGTATATGCAGAACGGGAAGAAAGAGGAGGCTTACCGGCTTTACCAGAAGGTCTTGAAGGAAGAACCGGAGAATGCTTTGGCCATGTATTCGATGGCTTCTTATTATGAGGCAACCGGTCAGAAGGAACTTTATGAACGCCAGTTGGATACCTTGCTGCTGAATAAGAAAGTGGCTCCCGATACCAAGCTGAACGTGATGCGCCAATTCATTGTACAGAACGAACAGGATGGAAAGGACAGCACCCGTGTCATTACCCTTTTTAACCGTATCATGGAGCAAGATCCTGATGACGCCCAGCTACCGATGCTGTATGCCCAATATCTTTTGTCTAAAGGAATGAACAAGGAATCATTGCCTGTGTTGAGGCAGGTACTGAATATTGATCCTACGAATACGGCCGCCCGTATGATGTTGTTGGGTGAGGCGGTGCGCAAGGAAGACTATGAAGATATTATCCGCCTGTGTGAAGCCGGTGTCGAGGCAAATCCTGAAATGCTGGAGTTTTATTTTTATCTGGCCATCGCCTATAATCAGGCGGAACGGACCGATGATGCCCTTGCTGTTTGCCAGAAGGCATTGGAACATGTAAACGGAGACAGTAAGAAAGAAGTCGTTTCGGATTTCTATGCGATTATCGGAGATGCCTATCATACCAAAAGGATGAACAAGGAAGCGTATGCGGCATACGACTCTGCTTTGGTGTATAATCCTTCGAACATAGGTGCGCTGAATAATTATGCTTATTATCTTTCCGTAGAACGCCGTGACTTGGATAAGGCTGAAGAGATGAGCTATAAGACGGTGAAGGCCGAACCGAACAACTCCACTTATCTTGATACATACGCATGGATTCTGTTTGAGAAAGGAAATTACGCCGAAGCGCGCCTATACATTGATGACGCGATGAAGAGTGAGGAGGGTGCCAAGAGCGATGTGGTTGTAGAACATTGTGGTGACATCTATTATATGACCGGTGATGTGGACGGTGCCTTGAAATATTGGAAACAGGCCTTGGAGATGGGCAGCAAGTCAAAAACATTGAAACAAAAAATAGCGAAAAAGAAATATATTGCCGATGAAACCGAGACTACTGAAAAATAGTGCAGTGGGAATGATACGCCTTTTATCATTTTTGCTTTTGATGGCTGTATGCCTTGCCGGATGTAAGACTTCCCGACAGGCAAGTTCCTCCTTGACGAAAGATTCCGGTTGTCTTTCTTCCAAGGTACAGTTGACGGTTCCGCATAAGGATGCTACCTTGACAGTGAATGGTACCATGAAACTGAAAAGTGGCGAACGTATGCAAATCTCTTTCCTGATGCCGATTATCCGTACGGAAGTAGCCCGCATGGAGGTTACTCCGGATGATATATTGCTGGTGGACCGCATGGGTAAACGTTATGTGCAGGCCACGCGTAAAGAGTTGAAGGATATCCTGCCTAAAAAAGCCGACTTCGCACATCTTGAAAAACTGCTTTATGCCGCTTCCAAACCGAATGGTAAAAAAACACTGACAGGGAAGGAACTGGGTATTCCATCTTTGGAAAAGGGACAGGTCGAATTTTACGATTTTTCGGATAAGGGGTTTTCTTTGTCTCCGACTCAACTTTCGGGTAAATATAGAAAGGTGGAATTGAAGGAACTTCTGGAAATGTTGATGAGCCTTATGTAATAGTATTTAATTAATAACTGGACTGATGAAACGTTGCTTCCTTCTTCTGTTTGTGTTCTGCCTTCTCTGCCAGGCTTCACCGCTCCTTGCCCAATCCAACAAGTTGATCAAGGAGTTGGAAGGGAAGCGTGGTGCTTTGCAGAAGCAGATAGCGGAGTCGGAGACTCTTCTGAAAACGACAAAGAAAGATGTCGGCAGCCAGTTGAACAGCCTTGCCGCACTGACCGGGCAGATAGAGGAGCGTAAACGCTATATCTTGACTATTAATAATGATGTGGAGGCTATAGAACGCGAAATGGCTTCTTTAAGTCGGCAACTGGTGCGTTTGCAACGGGATTTGAAAGACAAGAAGCAAAAATATGAGTCGTCTGTGCAGTATCTGTACAAGAACCGTTCTGTTGAGGAGAAGTTGATGTTCATCTTCTCGGCGAAAAGTTTGGCACAGACTTACCGTCGTCTGCGCTATGTCCGTGAGTATGCTACCTATCAGCGTTTGCAGGGAGAAGAGGTCTTGAAGAAACAGGAACAGGTGAACCGCAAGAAACAGGAACTACAGCAGGTAAAAGCGGCTAAGGAGGGATTGTTGAAAGAACGGGAAGAGGAAAAGACAAAGCTGGAGGAGCAGGAAAAGGAGAAAAAAACGCTTGTTGCCAATTTGCGGAAGAAGCAACGGGGATTGCAAAATGAACTGAACAAGAAACGGCGTGAGGCCAATCAACTCAATGCCCGTATTGATCGTCTGATTGCAGAAGAGATAGAGAAGGCGCGTAAACGAGCTGAAGCGGAAGCGCGCCGTGAAGCGGCTGCTCGTAAAAAAGCAAATGAAAAGGCGGCTACTGCTGCAACAGCTTCCAAACCGAAGAGTGCGCCGCTGGAGACTTATACCATGAGTAAGGCTGACCGTGAACTGTCCGGCACTTTTGCCAGCAACCGTGGTAAGTTGCCTATGCCTATTACCGGTGCTTATATTATTACCAGTCATTATGGGCAGTATTCTGTGGAAGGCCTGCGTAATGTCAAGCTGGATAACAAGGGCATTGACATTCAAGGGAAACCGGGTGCGCAAGCCCGTGCCATCTTTGATGGTAAAGTGGCTGCTGTCTTTAAGTTGAACGGGCTGTTCAATATTCTTGTCCGCCACGGCAATTATATTTCCGTATATTGCAACTTGTCTTCCGCTTCTGTCAAGCAGGGCGACAATGTGACTACCAAGCAGACTCTCGGCCAGATTTTCTCCGATGGTTCGGACAATGGACGCACCGTGCTTCATTTCCAATTGAGAAGGGAAAAAGAAAAGCTGAATCCGGAACCGTGGTTGAACAGGTAGTGTCTGTTGTCAGATATCGGCTCCATCCAGCAGCTCCAGATATATTTCTATCGCTTCTTCTATTTCCTTGACAAATATAAACTCGTCAGCTGTATGGGAACGACTACTTTTTCCCGGTCCCATTTTCAGCGAGGGGAAAGACATCAAGGCTTGGTCTGACAGGGTAGGGGAACCGAAAGGAACACGTCCCATCGCGATTGCTTTCTGCACAACCGGATGTCCTTCTTCTACATGTGAGGAGCTTAACCGGAATGAACGGGGCTTGGCTTCACAGGCAATGTGTTTTTGTATTTCGGCAAACAATTCTTGGTTGTTATAACATTCATTGCTGCGGATATCCACAACAAAGGTGCAGCGGTCGGGAATCACATTATGCTGCGTTCCGGCATTAATCATTGTGACACTCATCTTTACAGGACCCAGTAAAGGAGATTCTTTGGAGAAGCGGTAATCGCGGAACCAGGCTATGTCGTCCAATACTTTGTAGATGGCATTGTCTCCTTCATTGCGGGCTGCATGTCCGGATTTGCCGTAGGCTGTGACATCCAGTACCATTAATCCTTTCTCGGCAATGGCAGGTTGCATCTCGGTAGGTTCGCCTACAATAGCGAATTGTATGGGAGGGAGTTCCGGGAGAACACACTCTATTCCGCCTTTGCCGGAAACTTCTTCTTCACAAGAGGCCAGGTATATCATGTTATACGCTTGCGTGGTACGGCATAGTTGCAGGAATACCTGCAACAGACTGACTACGCTGGCACCGGCATCATTACTTCCCAGTCCATATAATTTCCCGTTACTTTCCAAAGTAGGAGCGAACGGGCTCTTTCTCCAGCCATTGACGGGTTTTACCGTATCAATGTGTGAGTTCAACAGCAGAGTAGGTTTCTTTAAGTCGAACATAGGACTGAAGCACCAGACGTTATTTCCTTTTCGTCCGGTCGCCATCCCTTGCATCTCTATGTAATTCTGAAGATAATCGGCTGCTTCCTTTTCGTCACGGCTTAAAGAGGGAATACTTATCAGTGACTTCAACAATCCGGTCGCATCAGAAACTAAGGTCGGTATATCGTATTTCATATTCTAATAAAAAGTTATCGGTGTGCAAACTTACAAATAATTTTTAAGATAATAAGGGAAGAAACTTGAATCTTTAATGGGCAAAATACTTTCTATTTGCTCATTATTGAGATTTGTTTGCTATTATTTTATTAATATATTGGATGCTATTCTTTTTATATATAATTTTGCACGGGCTTAACTAAAATGTTATAATAGTGAAAAGATGATTATCATTCCTTATCATGATTGAATGAAAGCTTAAAAGCAAACAAATGACTTTCGTAATTATAAATCATTAATTAATCAAGTTTCGAAATTTTATGAATAGGTTTATTGGTTTTTTATGTGGCCTGTTCTTGTGCGTAATGGTGTACGCGCAGGATGTCACAGTGAAAGGTAAGGTTACGGCTCAAGGTGATGAAATGCCGGGGGTAACCATTATGGTAAAAGGTAGTAGTGGACAAGGTACAATTACTTCAGTGGACGGTAGTTATTCTTTGAAGGTGGATACAAAAGGTACACTTGTATTCTCCTACATAGGTTATGAAACGGTAGAAGTTCCTGTTAAAGGACGTAGTGTCATTAATGTAGAGTTGCAGGAATCTTCCATGGCCCTCAACGAGGTGGTGATTACCGTTCCTTATGGTACGGCCAAGAAATCAACATTTACCGGTTCGGCGGGCATTGTTGACAAGAAGCTTATCGCTTCCTCCCAGGTCAGCAGTGTGACAAAAGCTCTGCAGGGTAGTGTAGCCGGTTTGCAGTCATTTTCTACCAGCGGGCAGCCGGGAGAAGATGCCAGTATCTATATCCGTGGTATCGGTTCGGCCAATGCTTCGACTACCCCGCTTTACGTAGTGGATGGAGTTCCTTATGACGGTGCTTTATCTTCTATATCTTCACAGGATATCGCTTCTATCACAGTATTGAAAGATGCCGCTGCAGCTACTCTGTATGGTTCACGTGCTGCAAACGGTGTTATCATGATCACTACTAAACAGGGTGCTGAGTCTGCTCCGACTATTGAGTTGTCTGCCAAGTATGGTTTCTCAAGCCGTGCGGTAAGTGACTATGACCAGTTGAGTACAGATGATTACTTCAAACTGCAATGGGAAGCCATTCGCAATAAAGCGATGGATGATGGTCATTCAGCAGAAGATGCTGCACAAAGAGCCTCTTCCGGTTTGATTTCGTCTATCGGTATTAACCCTTACGGAACCAAATATGCACAGCCGATAGGGCTGGACGGCCAGTTGGTAGCCGGTGCTACTCCGTTGTGGAATGACAGTTGGGAAGATGCTTTGACGCAGGACGCGCATTACACAGACTTGAGCGCACGTATTTCCGGTGGAAGCAAGCATACCAAATATTATTTCTCTTTGGGTTACCTGGATGACCAGGGTGCTTATATTTGCTCTGGTTTTAAGCGTTATACTTTGCGTTCGAACATTACTTCCGATTTGCGTGATTGGTTACAGGTTGGCTTGAATGTATCCGGAACTCATTCTATACAGAATTACCCGAAACAGAACGATACGGCAATCGGTAATATCGTATTGGCTGCACGCTCATTGCCTTCTTTCTATCCGGTTTATGAACGTGATCTTGATACTGGTGCTTATTTACGCGATGAGAACGGGAATAGGATTTATGACTATGGCAAGTACCGTAAGAGTTCTTACAGCGGTTATAATTTTGCTCAGTCCATGTACTATGATAAGAACGAATATAAGAGAGATGCGGCTTCTATACGCGGATTCTTGCAGATAACCCCGATCAAGGGATTGAGCTATAAGATGTCTTTGAGCGTTGACTATAACAGTAAGTTCTCACATGATTATTCAAATCCTACTTATGGAAAAGAACCTTTGGTCGGTTCTGTGAGCAAGTCTAATTATCGCACTACCGGTATGACATTCAATAATGTGGTAAACTGGGAGCGTAGCTTCAAGGAAGTGCACAACATTCGCTTGATGGCCGGACAGGAGTATTATGAGTATAATACATCCAATTTCGGTGGTTCACGTTCCGGTGTGATTACTGATGGTTATTATGAACCGGATGCTGCGTCAACCTTGACCGGTTTCAGTGGAAACAGTGACCAGTACAAACTGTTGAGCTATTTCGGTAGTGCCGAATATTCTTATAATCAACGTTATTTCCTGTCGGCATCTGTACGTACCGACGGTTCTTCACGCTTCCATCCGGATAACCGTTGGGGTACATTCTGGTCGTTCGGCGGTTCCTGGAAAATCTATCAGGAAGCGTTTCTGGAAGAGGCAGCCAATAGCTGGTTGTCTAATTTGAGTCTCCGTGCAAGTTATGGCGCTCAGGGTAACGATAATGTGGGATATTATGCTTATCAGGAGTTATATAGTGTGGGCAGTTTCCTGGGAGAGACTACACTTCATACTTCCCGTTTGGCAACTCCGGATTTGTCTTGGGAAACCAACTTGAATTTTAATATCGGTTTGGACTTCGGCTTCTTTAATAATCGTATCAATGGTACTGTTGAATACTTTAACCGTGCGTCTAAAGATTTGTTATTTAGCCGTGACTTGATTCCTTCTTCCGGCTTTAGTTCGATTGACGCCAATATCGGTAAGTTGAAGAACTACGGTTGGGAATTTACATTGAACGGTACTCCTGTACTGACCCGTGACTGGACTTGGAGATTATCTGTAAATGCTACTACTTATAAGAACAAGATTGTTAAGCTACCTACAGAGGTAATGTGGCAAGGCTCCAAGAAGTGGGTAGAAGGTGGTTCTCTTTATGATTTCTGGTTGTATGAGTGGGGAGGAGTCAATCCCGAAACCGGTGATGCACAATGGGCATATTATGATGCTGACGGGACCAGACACTTGACCAACGATTACTCTAGCCTGACTTCGGACAAGAAGGTAAAAGCTGGTAGTTCGTTGCCTAAACTGAGTGGAGGTTTTCAATCTGACCTTACTTGGAAAGACCTTTCTTTGTCGATGTTGTTCTCCTATGGTATCGGTGGTAAAATCTACAACAATGACATCACCATGCTGATGAAGGTGAACGGTGGTAATGGTGACAGTATGAGTAAAGAGCTGTTGAACCGTTGGACTCCGGAAAATACACATACGGACATTCCCCGTTTGACACAAGACGGAACAAGCAAGTTTACTTCTTCTTCTACGCGTTGGCTGGTCGATCGTTCTTTCCTTCGTCTGAAGACAATCACTTTGAATTATAATCTGCCGAAGAGTTGGTTGCATCCGCTAACTGTGAAAGATGCAAGTGTATTCGTACAAGGTGAAAATATGCTGACATTCAGCAAGCAACAAGGTTTGGACCCAGAACAACCTGTCAGTGGTATGGCTTCTTTCCGTTATCCGGCTATGAAGACAATTTCGTTCGGTATCAATGTGAAACTCTAATAAAGAATATAAATATGAAGATGAATCTTAAAAATATATGTGCCGTTGCTTTGATGGCGTGTGCAGTGACATCTTGTGACTTGGATACTACTCCTACTACCTCACTTGATGCTGGAAATGTATATAAAGATACAGAGAATGCTGAGCGTGTGCTGAGAGGTGCATGGAATTATATCTTTAATTCAGGCTCTACTTATGCTTCTATCGGCATAGGCTCCATTCAACTGAATGACGATTTTGCCGGTTCAGATGCGGTCAGAACAAGAAGCTATGGTTTCTCGGGAAGTTATAATCTGACAAACGGATATTCGCGTGGTGAGTATAATGGTGTACTTTGGGACTTGATGTATGATCCGATTAATAACTGTAACGGTATTTTGAAGCATATAGACAATGTTGCCGGAACTGCGGAAGATAAGGCACGTATCAAGGGACAGGCATTCGCTACCCGCGGTTACGCTTATATGATTCTGGCTTCTCATTATTCATTTGCTATAGATAAAGATCCCAATGCAGTCTGTGTACCTATTTATACTGAACCGACAGATGACAAAGTTGCTTTGACCGGAAAACCGGCTTCCAGTGTTTCCGAAGTGTATGCTCAGGCTTTGAGTGATTTGGAGGATGCATTGGATCTCATCCCTGAGAATTATTCTCATGGCAATGTGAAGGAAGACCAATACAAGATTGACCATCTGGTAACACTGGGTTTGCTGGCTCGTACCCACTTATATGCCCGCAATTGGCAGGAGGCTTATGACTATGCTGTGGCTGCTTTGACCATCAATCCCTATTTGATGAGCGAAAGCGAATATAAGAGCGGTTTCAACGACTATTCAAATAAGGAATGGATATGGGGATTGTCTTGCACTATTGATGATAACATGCCCTGTTACCTGTTTTACTTCAAAGACTGTATTACTTCAGAAGGTTATACCAGCCTTAATATGGATCCTTACTTCAAAGCTAAGTTCGATGATGATGATTATCGTAAAGATCTATTCAATTGGGGACAGACAGCTTATGGAGACTGGGCTATGCTGAATAGCAAGTTCTTGTTTAAGGATGTTGATAATATGTTGGCTGACTTGGTTATGATGCGTACTTCGGAAATGTACTTGATCAAAGCTGAGGCCGCCGCCCATCTTGCAGGTAAGGAAAGTGAAGCGCAGCAAGCTTTGCAGACATTGCGTGATGCACGTATGAAAGCCGGTAAAACAGCGAAGGCTGTGACAGAAACGGGTGATGCCTTACTCAAGGAAATTTGGTTAGAGCGCCGTAAAGAATTATGGGGAGAAGGTTTTGCCTTGACTGACCTTATCCGTAACCAACAGTCTGTAGAACGCAAAGAATACAGTGGAACCATTACCGTGAATGGGAAGGAAGTAGCCGTGAACGGACATACCATTATCAGCCTGCCTGATAAAACTCCATTTGCTCCGAATAGTAAATATTACCTGTTCCGCATTCCTGAGAAGGAAGAGTTACAGAACCCCAATCTTTACTCTAAATATCCGAGATTGTCCATTTACGATTTATAATTTCGTAGAAGACATTTCATAAGATTGGTCCCCCTCTTTGTTGCCGATATGTGAATATCAGGTATGCAGAGAGGGGGAATCTTTTTATGGAGAGAAGCGTTGTTACAAACATATAATGAAGAATTCGTATGTATAATGGAAGTAGTTCCAAATGAAACCATTACCTTTGTAGCGTATTTATCAATTCATAAGATTATGACTTATCATCATTTGTCTGTCATGGTACATCGACAGGCGGAGAAGTATGGAGAAAAGATAGCCCTGAAGTACAGAGACTATGAAACCTCTCAATGGATTCCTGTTACTTGGAATAAATTTTCACAGACCGTCCGGCAAGTAGCCAACTCTTTGTTGTCGTTGGGGGTGGAGGTACAGGAGAACATCGGTGTCTTCTCACAAAACAAGCCCGAATGCCTATATATGGATTTCGGTTCTTATGCTGACCGTGTGGTGACTATACCGCTTTATGCAACCAGCTCGCCATCCCAGGTGCAATATATCATCAATGATGCGCAGATACGCTACCTCTTCGTAGGGGAGCAGTTTCAGTATGATGCTGCTTTTTGCGTATTCGGGTTGTGTAAGTCGCTGCAGCAGATTATTATCTTTGACCGTAAAGTTCAAAGGGATTCGCGGGACTTGACTTCCATCTACTTTGATGAATTCTTGAAGCAAGGTGAAGGATTGCCCTACAATGACGAAGTGGAACGGCGTACGGCGGAAGTCTCCTCTGCCGACATAGCTAATATTCTTTATACTTCCGGTACTACAGGTGAGCCGAAAGGGGTAATGCTGATGCATTATAATTATATGGAAGCTTTCCGTACACATGAAATTCGTATTCCTTCGCTTACCGATCAGGATGTGTCCATGAGCTTTCTTCCACTGACACACGTTTTCGAGCGTGGATGGACGTATGTCTGTTTGCAGCGGGGAGCCCAAGTTTGTGTCAATCTGCGTCCACAGGACATTCAGACTACAATTAAGGAGATACGTCCTACAGTGATGTGCAGTGTTCCTCGTTTTTGGGAGAAGGTTTATCAAGGTGTACAGGAACGCATTGAGCAGGAAACTGGTTTGAAGAAGGCAATGATGCTTGATGCCATCAAAGTGGGAAGGGCACATAATCTGGATTATTTGCGTTTGGGGAAGACTCCGCCTTTGATGCTTCATCTGAAATATAAGTTTTATGAAAAGACGGTATATGCCTTGCTTAAGAAAACGATCGGTATAGAGAACGGTACTTTCTTTCCTACGGCAGGAGCGGCCGTATCCAATGAAGTGTGCGAGTTTGTGCATTCGGTAGGCATTAATATGGTGGTGGGTTACGGACTGACGGAGAGTACAGCTACTGTGTCTTGTTTCCTTCCCCGGAATTTTGTCTTGGGTTCGGTAGGCGAGATGATGCCTGATCTGGAAGTGAAAATAGGTGAGAATAACGAAGTGCTGCTTCGCGGCAAGACTATTACCCCGGGATATTACAAAAAGGCTGAGGCTACCGCCGAAGCTATTGATGCTGACGGTTGGTTCCATACCGGAGATGCCGGACGTCTGGAGGGCAATACGCTTTATTTGACCGACCGTATAAAAGACCTCTTTAAGACTTCCAACGGAAAATATATTTGCCCGCAAGCTTTGGAAACGCAGTTTATCATCGACCGCTACATTGACCAGATAGCTGTAATCGCTGATGAGCGTAAGTTCGTATCGGCTCTCATCGTACCTGTTTACGGTCTGGTGAAAGGATATGCAAAGGAAAAAGGTATCGAGTACCAATCCATGAAGGACCTGTTGGAACATCCCAAAATACAGGCTCTGTTCCGTGCCCGTATTGACACCCTGCAACAGCAGTTTGCCCATTACGAACAAGTGAAACGATTTACTTTGTTGCCCGAACCTTTCAGCATGGAGCGTGGTGAACTGACGAATACCTTGAAGTTGAAGCGTCCTATTGTAGCGAAGAACTACAAAGAGATTATTGATAAGATGTACGAAGAGTAGGAGCACAGAATTAAAATAGTATGGTAATCCCCTTATTTAAGCTTTTATGGAATAAAGCTTAGGTAAGGGGATTTTGGTAATTAACTAATAGTTTCTTCTGCTGGATTAGGGACAGCTTCGGTTTCAATGAGGTAAACTGTTGGTTTCTTCTCGTGAAACCAGGTATTTCTAAAAGATGCTTTGGAAGTGAGTTACGTTACCAAATCGTAACTCACTTCCAAAAGTTCTCAAATGGGGTTCAATAGATTAATTTTCAATTGATTGCCTGTTTTTGCATAACCTCAAATGGCTCAACAGTAATTAAATTTGTAACTAAAAAAAGTTGAGTTATGAGAAGTACATTCAAAGTGTTATTTTACACAAAGAACCAATCAGTGAAAAACGGTAAGGCTCCTGTGATGGGCCGTATCACCATTAGCGGAACTCAGGCAGGTTTCAGTTGTAAGAAAGAAGTGTCCCTTACGTTGTGGGACGTCAAAGCGAACCGGGCAAAAGGTAAATCCGAAGAAGCCCGTACTCTTAATCAGGAACTTAATACCGTGTAAATAGACTTTACATCGTCTCATTTCAATTAACAGTTAAATTCAACTTTTCAATCCGATAGTCATTTGAAGCCCAAGCGTATCAAGAATGGAAAGCAATGTTGCCAATTTAGGATTGCCTTCTCCACGCTCGATGGCCACCAGTGTACTGATGTCCACGCCTGCCAGCTCGGAGAGTTCCAGCTGATTGACCTTCAAACTCTTCCTGCGCTCTTTAATAATCTTTCCTATCTCTTTCATATTCACAGTACATTGTGATTTCAAGAAAAGACAAGTCAGCTATAATCATTATATTTATATAGATTAATATTATATATTCAAGTTAATCCATACATTTATATGGATTATTTGTATATTTGCAAAAAAGGAACAACCATGTGGAATGAAATGAGCAATCCGGCTGTGCTGATGAGAATCGGCCAGCGCATCAAAGAGACACGTATCACGCAGCATATCACGCAGGAAGAACTGGCAACGGCTTCCGGTGTAAGCCCCTTGACCGTTGCGAACATCGAGAAAGGTAAATCGGTATCGCTGCTGTTGTTCATCAGCGTACTCCGCTCGCTCGGCCTGCTGGAGAGCCTGGAGCAACTGGTACCGGAAATCCGGGTCAGCCCGATAGAGCTCAAAAAACTGCAAGGAAAGAAACGCTACCGTGTACGCCATTTAAAACAAGATAACCATGAATGATTTGATAGTAGATGTAAAGCTATGGGGACAAAGCGTAGGCTCTCTCTATTGGGAAAAGGAAAGCAATGCCGCCTTGTTCGACTATGAACGGAAGTTCATCCGCTCCGGTCTTGACATTTCTCCTGTCATCATGCCCGTCGGCCAGTACAGGAACACACCCTACCGGTTCCTTGAAAACCGTACCGACTGTTTCAAGGGGTTGCCCGGCCTGTTTGCCGATTCATTGCCGGATACTTTTGGAAACCAGATCATCAATGAATGGTTTGCCAGCAAGGGATTGTCCGGAGAAGAGATTACTCCTTTAGACAGGCTTTGCTATGTAGGTAAACGTGGCATGGGTGCACTGGAGTTTGAGCCGTCCTCGCCAATCAACGGCATGAACGAATCATCAGTGCTCCATATCGAGGAACTGACGGAGCTTGCCAAATCCGTATTCACGGACAGAATGGCTTTTCAGGCCCAACTGCGCCAGGAAGGAAGAAACATCCTAGATATACTGAAAGTGGGAACATCTGCCGGAGGTGCCAAGCCCAAGGCCATCATCGCCTATAACGATATTACCGGAGAGGTACGTTCCGGACAGGTAAAAGCCCCTGAAGGATTCGGGTATTGGCTGTTGAAATTTGATGGCGGCAAATACTGCGAACACACGCAGATAACGGACAATCCACAAGGAATAGGAAATATCGAATATGCCTATCACCGGATGGCAAAAGCCTGCGGTATCGATATGATGGAATGCCGGTTGCTTCAGGAAAAAGAGTCATATCACTTTATGACACGCCGTTTTGACCGTATGGAAGACGGAGAGAAGATCCATGTACAGACATTGGCCGGGCTTGCTCACTATGACCGTAATCAACGCCATTCATACGAAGAGATATTCCGTATCATGCGGCAGATGAACCTCCCTTATCCAGAGCAGGAGGAACTATACCGAAGAATGGTATTCAACGTCATGAGCCGGAACCATGACGACCATAGCAAGAACTTCTCTTTCCTGATGGATAGACAAGGGAAGTGGAAGCTGGCCCCGGCATATGACCTCTGCTGCTCATACACACCGGGCGGCAAATGGACGAACCGCCACCAATTGTCACTCAACGGCAAACAAGATAATTTCACGATGGAAGATCTGCAAAAGGTAGGTGAGAACATGGGTATCCGGGAACACAAACAGATTATCGAAAAGGTACAGGAAACCGTATCGCATTGGCATGAGACTGCCAAGGATTGCGGGGTCAAGCCGGAACACGCCGATTTTATCGGAGAAAACTTGCTCTTGTTCGGCAAGCAACTGTATACGATCCAAATGCCGGACATTGCCAGCGAACAAGAGCAGGCTTTCATGAAGGCTATGCGAAATGATGACTTCAATACCATTCTGGAACTGAAGATGAGAGGATATCAGCCATCGGAGAACGTACTTAAAAGCCTCCAGCCGGATGTATCCGCTACCACCTTCATCGCTGCCGCCAAAATCTTCCAAATGGAAGGGATGCTAAAAAGCCTTCAGGACATAAAGCCTGCGCAAAGCCCAATTATAGGTGGCAATAAGCGAAGCGTTGAATTGGGGGATTAGCACACAAACGACATCTCGCACCATTCAATATAATGGTAAATATATTAATTATTATCTATCATATTTTGATTTAACAGTTAATATATTTACCTTTTCGATATGACAACGAATCACATCACCGAGCCATGGCCAATCCGGAAATCATAGCGGAACTGGGCAGGCGATTTAAGGAATACAGGCTAACCTATAGGTTCACCCAGAAAGAGGCTGCCGAGAAAGCCGGTGTCAGTCTTATCACCTTGCGCCAGTTTGAGAACGGGAAGGCCTATAACATCAATATGGGCAACTTTCTTGCCTTGCTGCGAGTAGTGGACTGTCTGGAACAGATGGACGATCTACTGCCGGAAATGCCTGTTTCAGCCTATACAATGGAACAAATAATGAATAAAAAACCGAAAACACACACCTCTCTCACCGCGCGTATTATACAATTTATTTCTTAAATATCAATGAGATGAACAGTATCCTGTCGTTATCAGATTCTGACAGGATAACTGGGGTAAGCCGCCATTGACCTACAATTTATAAACGACAGGCAGCTAAGATTATTTTGAATTATATCGAACTCACGTTAATCTAAAGGGGGAATCCTTAACTTGTCATATTCAAGCTATTAAGCCTGTCTTACGGGAGTTGCATTTGCTTTGCTTTTGTGGTAATCGGTGTTACTCGGGTAATGTCCCGGCATGAATTTTGACTCAATCTGCCAAGCTATGAATGATATCGGTATGGATGGAATCATACTATTGGAAACTTCCAGGGAAGCTAAAGAAAAACCTTTTGAAG
Source organism: Bacteroides fluxus YIT 12057 (assembly GCF_000195635.1). GTDB lineage: Bacteria > Bacteroidota > Bacteroidia > Bacteroidales > Bacteroidaceae > Bacteroides > Bacteroides fluxus. Next base: position 156,794 of record NZ_GL882689.1, read on the forward strand.
TTAAGACTAAAAAGTCGCGGAGTTAAGTGAGATCTCTGTTCGCAGTGCGCGAACGGATATTCAAAGGCTGCGAACATATATTCAAGGCTTGCGAACGGATATTCACAAGCTTTGAATAAAGTTTAATAAAAGAATTCCGCCAACGGGTATATAAGGATAAAGCTGTACCAAAACGTATTTAATCACTTGGTACAGCTTTATCCTTATTTTATATCTCCGGGATTCAATATCCGAAGATTTCTTCTGTCGTCAGTTCTGTTATTGGCCCTACTTTCTTCAAGGCCTCCATGTCCAGGTCTTTCTTGTCACCGAGTATGCAATAGGAGTAAGTACGCCCTTTTATCCATTTCTTTTGGAAATCGATGACATCTTGTAAAGTGGCTTTCTGTACATCCTGGTACAATTGGATGCGGCTATCGGTATTTAGCCCGAAATCCTGTGCATTGATATAGCTCCAGACTACATTGTTCTTTATGGTGCGTTCTGTACGCAGGCGGGCTATTAACCCTTCTTTGGCCAGTTTGAAGGCAGCTTCAGATTCCGGCATATTGTTGATGATGTCATTAAATGTATTGATGGCATCTGTCATCTTGTCGTTCTGCGTGGCGATGTAAGTGCTGAAACTGTAGTTATACTTAGGCCAGCCCGGCTTGTCCAGTCCTGCCCATGCGGAGTAGGCCAATCCGCGGCTTTCGCGCATTTCCTGGAATACGATAGAGTTCATGCCGCCACCGAAGTATTCATTATATATACGGCGTCCGGACTCGATGGCCGGATCAAACTTTTCGCCACGGTTGGAATACTGAGCCATATATATCTGTTTCGCCTCGTAAGGGGCTATGTATATTTGGGTTTCAGTAGTGGGCTGTTGTTTGAATTCAATGCCTTCGGGCAGCTCTTTCAAGGTTTGGGGCACGTTGTGCTCCTTGTTGATAACGGCAAGGAAGTCTTCCTGTGAACTGGGGCCGTAGTAAGTGATGCGGTGTTTGAAACTGTTCAGGTTATGTATGCGGTTCACTAATTCCTGCGGATCCATTTCTTTCAGCTCTTTTTCGCTCAATACATTGGTAGCATGATTCTTGGGTCCCCATTCCATATAGGTCATGAGCCGGCTGAAGTTTTGCGACTGGTTCAGTTTGGCATCTTTCCGGCGTTTCAGCTGGTCATTTACCAGATTGCTGTAGGCGTCTCTGTTGACTTGTGCATTGGCCAGCAGCTTTTCAAACAGTTCTACGGCTTTCGGCATATTTTCGTTTAGTCCCATGAGTACGATATAAGTACGTTCGCTGCCCGGAGAGACAAAGAAGGTACAGGCCATGCGGTAGAACTCGCTTTTTACTTCTTCGGGTGTCATGTCCGATGTTCCCAGATATTCCAGGTATTGGGCAGCGGTGCCCAGCGCTTTGTCATTGCGGTTGCCCATATCGAAGAGGTACATCAATTGGAACAGGTCATTGGTGTCGTTCTGCTTATAGATGACCGGTATGTCTGATTTGGCTTTCAGCAGGCTGAGGTCTTTGGAGAAATCCAGGAATACCGGTTCGATGGGTTGAACGGTACTTGCTTGAATCTCCTTGAGGAAGCTGCTTGCGGTGTCGCGGTTCATCACGATGGGAGTGATTGCCGGCTTGCTCATCTTCTTCTCGTTCGGGTCTTTGCCCTGCTTCTTGTAGATAACGGCATAGTTGTTGTCCTTCAGATATTTATTGGCAAAGTCCACGATATTTTGTTTGGTCAGCTTAGACATGCGGTCCAGGGAGGTGACTTCGTCGGCCCAGTCGCTTCCGTTTACAAATGATTGTACGAACCAGTCGGCGCGGGCGCGGTTGCTTTCCTGCTGTTGCAGTTGATAGAGTTTGAAATTGTTGATGTTGGCTTCTAATATCTTCTCGTCGAAGTCTCCGTCGCGCAACTTCTTCAGTTCACCCAGCAGAAGGTCCTTCACTTCGTCCAGTGTCTGTCCTTGTTTGGGACGTCCCTGCATGGTGAATACACTGTAGTCCGACATGGTCATCGGGTAGCAGTATGCGCTCAGCGTCTTTTGTTGTTGCGCCAGGTCGAGGTCTATCAGGCCGGCTTGTCCGTTATATAAGATTTGTGAAACGACTTGCAGGGTTTCTATATCTTTGTCGGCGGCTCCGGGGAAACGCCATGCCAAAGCTACACTTTCTGCGTCGGGACCGTAAACCTCACGTGTAATCGGAGCGGTAATCTCGGTCTCTTTCGGCAGGTCCAGTTTGGGCAGATTGGGATTAGGCTGTAAAGAACCGAAGTGCTTGTCTATGGCAGTGATCATCTGGTCGGGATCGAAATCACCCGACAGGCAGATTGCCATGTTGTTGGGAACATACCATTGCTTGTAATAGTTCTTGATATTGGTAATAGAGGGATTTTTCAAGTCTTCCTGTGTGCCCAATACGGTTTGTGTACCATAAGGATGGTGCGGGAATAAGGCGGCCAGCATATTTTCGTACACTTTGCGCGGGTCGCGTGTCAAGGACATGTTCTTCTCTTCATACACGGTCTCCAGTTCTGTATGGAAACCGCGGATGATACAGTTCCTGAAGCGATCTGCCTGAATCCGTGCCCAATTGTCAACCTGGTTGCTGGGGATGTCTTCGGTGTAGCAAGTCACGTCGAAACTGGTGTAAGCGTTGGTGCCGTTGGCACCGATGGCGGACATGAGTTTGTCGTATTCATTGGGGATGGCCAGTTTGGAAGCTTCGTAAGAAAGGCTGTCTATGACATGATAAATATTCTTGCGGGCAACACTGTCTGTTGTCTTGCGGTAGATTTCGAATTGCTGTTCTATCTGGTCAAGTAACGGCTGTTCTGCTTCGTAATTCTGTGTACCGAAATGAGTGGTGCCTTTAAACATCAGATGCTCAAAATAGTGAGCCAGTCCGGTGGTTTCGGCAGGGTCGTTCTTGCCGCCTACGCGTACAGCGATATACGTCTGGATGCGAGGCTGGTCCTTGTTAACGGTCATATACACCTTCAGCCCGTTGTCTAACGTGTAGATTCGTGCTTTCAACGGGTCGTTGGGTACAGTCTCGTACTTGTACTTCTGGGAACAACTTCCCAGACTCAGTGCTACTAATAACAGCAGCGACAGACCGATTTGCTTGAATGGATTGTTCATAAGTAATACTTATTAGGTTGATATCTGCAAATTTATGTTTTTTTTCATACCTTTGCAATCCGAATAGTATTTATTTGTCCGTTTAAGGTATAAAACCTTGATTTTAGCCATAAATCGTAATTAGATATAATGTAATGCAATTATGATTACAGCAGAACAACTGAAAGATATAAAAGAACGTGCAGAAGCGTTGAACCGCTATCTGGACATTGAGGGAAAGAAAATACAAGTGGAAGAAGAACAGCTTCGTACCCAAGCTCCCGGATTTTGGGACGATCAGAAAGCTGCCGAAGCCCAGATGAAGAAAGTGAAAGGACTGCAGCAATGGATTTCCGGTTACAACGAAGTGAAGACGCTGGCGGAAGAACTGCAATTGTCCTTTGATTTCTATAAGGACGAGCTGGTGACCGAGGAGGAAGTGGATGAAGCCTATGTAAAGGCGTCTGCCGCCGTTGAGGCTCTTGAACTCAAGAATATGCTTCGTGAAGAAGCGGACCAGATGGATTGTGTGCTGAAAATCAATTCCGGTGCCGGTGGTACGGAAAGCCAGGATTGGGCAAGCATGCTGATGCGCATGTATTTGCGCTACGCTGAAACCTATGGTTACAAGGCGGTTATTTCCAACTTGCAGGAAGGCGACGAAGCGGGTATCAAGACTTGTACCATTGAAATATCGGGTGACTATGCATACGGTTATCTGAAAGGGGAGAACGGAGTTCACCGCCTGGTGCGTGTGTCTCCCTATAATGCTCAGGGCAAGCGTATGACTTCTTTTGCTTCTGTGTTTGTCACTCCGTTGGTGGATGACACGATTGAGGTGAATATCAATGTAGCCAATATCTCATGGGATACTTTCCGCTCCAGTGGAGCAGGTGGCCAGAATGTGAATAAGGTGGAGTCCGGTGTGCGTTTGCGTTACCAGTTCAAAGATCCCTATACAGGCGAAGAAGAAGAAATCCTGATTGAGAATACCGAAACGCGCGACCAGCCCAAGAACCGCGAAAATGCCATGCGTCAGTTACGTTCTATTTTATATGACAAAGAACTGCAGCACCGTATGGCCGAGCAGGCTAAAGTGGAAGCCGGTAAGAAGAAGATTGAATGGGGTTCGCAAATACGAAGCTACGTATTTGACGACCGTCGTGTGAAGGACCATCGCACCAATTATCAGACCAGTGATGTGAACGGCGTGATGGATGGTAAGATCGATGGTTTTATCAAGGCTTATTTGATGGAGTTTGCGGGTAGCGGAGAATAAATCTTTTTTTTTCTTGCATTCTTCCCAAATTTCTTTTTACTTTGTTCATCGTTGAACTTAAAACTGTCAGAAACACTATGGGAAAGAATAAAAAGAAAGTAAAACATAGCCGGGAAGAAGAAAAACAAGCTAAGAAAGTGTTGGTAATTATCGGTATTTCAGCTTTAATCCTGGTAGTTGCCATGTTCGTAGCTTATTCCTTTTGGTAATTGAATGGAATAATGCCGCAAGAAATAGAACGTAAATTCCTTGTGACAGGAGAATATAAGTCACAAGCGTATGCACAGAACCATATAGTGCAAGGATACATCAGCAGTGCGCGAGGACGGACTGTGAGGGTGCGTATCCGTGACGACAAGGGTTATCTCACTATTAAAGGTGCTTCCAATGAATCGGGTACCAGCCGTTATGAGTGGGAAAAGGAAATTCCCTTGAATGAAGCGGAGGAATTGATGCGGATATGTGAACCGGGCATTATAGATAAGACCCGCTATCTGGTACGTAGCGGGAAACATGTTTTTGAAGTGGATGAATTCTATGGCGGGAATGACGGGCTGGTAGTGGCCGAAGTAGAACTTGCATCAGAAGACGAGCCTTTCGAAAAGCCTGCTTTTATCGGCCGGGAGGTAACAGGGGACATTCGTTACTACAATTCTCAGTTGATGAAACATCCTTTCAATACTTGGGAGTAAACCATTTGCATTCTATAATTGTTAAATTGTAAATGGAACAACTTTACGACTATCTGCCGAGAGAGCTGGTTACTTTTATCCTGGTAACCGTTTTCTCTTTACTCATCGGGCTTTCACAGCGGAAAATAAGCTTGAAGCGCGAAGGGGAGACTACGCTTTTCGGTACAGACCGCACCTTTACTTTCATTGGCATCCTGGGATACTTGCTTTATATTCTGGATCCGCTGGAGTACCGTCTTTTTATGGGGGGAGGTGCCATATTGGGATTGCTGTTGGGACTTAACTATTACGTAAAGCAAGCACAGTTCCATGTGTTCGGTGTTACTACCATTATCATTGCACTCATCACATATTGCATTGCGCCGATTGTCGCCACACAACCTTCATGGTTTTATGTGATGGTGATTGTGACCGTATTGCTTTTTACGGAATTGAAGCATACATTTACAGAGCTGGCACAGCGTATGAAGAATGATGAGATGATTACGCTTGCCAAGTTTCTCGCCATCAGTGGCATCATCCTTCCGATGCTGCCTAATGAAAATCTGATTCCCGGTATCAACCTTACACCGTATAGCATCTGGTTGGCGACGGTGGTTGTGTCCGGCATTTCTTATCTTTCTTATTTGCTGAGGCGGTATGTATTCCGTGAGTCCGGTATCTTGGTGTCGGGTATAGTGGGAGGCTTATATAGCAGTACGGCTACCATTTCCGTATTGGCGCGGAAAAGCCGCAAGGCTTCAGCTCAGGAAGCTCCTGAATATGCTGCTGCCATGTTGTTGGCGGTGAGCATGATGTTTCTGCGCTTTCTGATACTTATCGGTATTTTCAGTGCGGAGACTCTGTCGGCCATTTATCCTTACCTGTTGGTTATGTCGGTGGTGTCGGCAGGTGTGGCATGGTTTCTGCACAGCAAGCGTAAACGGATGGATAATGTCGGGCCAATAGATGAAGAGGAAGACAGCAGCAACCCGTTGGAATTTAAAGTCGCATTGATTTTTGCCATGCTGTTTGTCGTATTTACTATCTTGACACATTATACGCTGGTGTATGCAGGTACGGGGGGACTTAACCTTTTGTCCTTTGTGTCAGGCTTCAGTGATATCACTCCTTTTATATTGAATCTGCTGCAAGGAACAAATAATGTGGCTGTGCTGGTTATTGCGGCTTGCAGCATGCAGGCCATTGTCAGCAATATAGCGGTAAACATGTGCTATGCGCTGTTTTTTGCCGGTGGAAAGAGCCCTTTGCGCCCATGGATACTGGGAGGATTTGGCTGTGTGATTGTGATTAATATTTGTTTGTTACTCTTCTTTTACTTCTTATAAATCATCTTCTTTTTGCTTTTTTAACTCCGAAACTCTCGTAAGTGTCGGAAAAGAAGCTATTTTTGTCGAATTCATTGTGACAAATCACGAATGAAAAACGTCTAATACCAAGACAATAATTAAGAATAGTCACTAAATCGAAAAACGCAATGAGAATTAAATGGACCGTGCTGCTGTGGATGCTTTTGGTATCCGGGCTGGCAGTAGCACAAAACACGGCAACTACTTCTTTCCAAATCAAAGGAGTCTTGCTTGACTCGCTTACTCAAGAGGGTGAGCCTTATGCCACAATTAGAATCGTGAAGAAACAAGCTCCCGCACGCCCCTTGAAGATGTTGGTAACGGACATGAAAGGCAAGTTCCAGGAGAAGATGTCCGGTTCGGGTGATTTTATAATGACCATCACTTCTGTCGGTCGTAACAGTATTGTGAAGGACTTCTCTGTAAAGCCGGGTGAAAAGCTGGTGGACTTCGGGACGCTGTATATTACAGATGCCTCCAAAGAACTGGGGCAGGTTGAGATTGTGGCACAGAAACCTTTGGTAAAAGTGGATGTGGACAAGATTGAATATAATATTGAAGATGATCCGGACTCCAAGACAAACTCTGTCATAGAGATGCTTCGTAAAGTCCCGTTGGTAACGGTAGATGGAGAAGATAATATTCAGGTAAACGGAAGCAGCAGCTTTAAGATACATGTCAACGGAAAGCCCAACAACATGATGAGCAATAATCCGAAAGAGGTACTTAAAAGCATGCCTGCCAATACTATTAAGTATATAGAAGTGATTACCTCCCCGGGAGCGAAGTATGATGCCGAAGGCGTGGGAGGTATTCTCAATATTGTAACCGTCGGCAGCGGGTTCGAAGGATATACTGCCACTTTCAGCGCGCGGGCCAGTAATATGGGATTGGGCGGCGGCGCCTACGCTACCATCAAACAAGGTAAGCTGACGCTGACGGGCAATTACAATTACAGCTACAATAATCAGCCTGCCAGCTATTCGGAAGGTTATCGTGAAGATTATGAGTCTGTTGATCAGAAGTATCTGGAATCCACCAATACGTCAGATTATAGCGGGCAGTTCCAACATGGTAACTTGGAGGCAAGTTATGAAATTGATACCTTGAGGCTCATTACCATGTCCATAGGCATGTATGGCGGTGGAAACGACAATGATGCGGAGGGTAACACCGAGATGTGGAATGCGGCGCATGACAAGACAGCCTACAGTTATCGTACTTTGACGCAGGGTGACGGTTCATGGTACTCTATACGCGGTAATATTGATTATCAGCGTGTTTCAAAAAAGAACAAGAATCGTATGTTTACTCTTTCTTATAAGATCAACACCCAGCCGCAGGAGAGTGACAACTACAACCGCTATCTGGACCGTTATCAGGTGCCCGAAGTATTCCAGCTCTATAACTCGCATACTTTTGGCAAGACCAACACGACAGAGCACACTTTCCAGGCCGACTATACAACGCCTATCGGCAAGTTGCATACCATAGAGACTGGTTTGAAGTATATTATCCGCAATAATGTCAGCGAAAATAGTTTCGAGGAAGATAAGAGCAGTGACGGAAACGGTGATTATGTGTATAATGAGAACCGGAGCAGCAATTATGAGCATCTGAATGATATCTTGGCTGCTTATCTGGGTTATACGTTACGTTACAAAGATTTCACTTTCAAGCCGGGCCTACGCTTTGAGCACACGGCACAGGATGTGCGTTATATTGTCGGTGCGGGAGAAGATTTTAAGGTAGATTATAACGATTTGGTTCCTTCCGTATCCTTGGGCATTAAATTGGGCAAGACACAGACATTGCGTGGAGGATATGACATGCGTATTTACCGTCCCGGAATATGGTATCTGAATCCTTACTTTGATGACCGCAACCCCATGGCTATCAGACAGGGTAACTCGGAACTGGAGAGTGAGAAGAGTCATGCGTTCAATTTGAGCTACAGTAGCTTCACCTCTAAGTTTAACGTGAATGTATCGCTACGCCACTCGTTCAACAATAGCGGAATAGAAAGTGTGAGCCGTTTGATAGGGAAGGATGGCGAGTACTTCGGACCGGACAAGACACACTTTGCTCCCGAAGGTGCCCTTTATACTACGTATGAAAATATAGGCAAAAGCCGTAATACGAATTTAAGCTTGTATCTTAACTGGAACGCATCACCCAAGACACGCATTTACATTAATGGCCGCGGTAGTTATTCGGATCTTAGAAGTCCCTCCCAGAATTTGCATAACAGTGGTTGGCAAGGGTCTATGTATGGTGGTATCCAGCATACTTTCCCATGGAAATTGCGCGCCAGTCTGAATGCCGGGGGAAGTACGCCTTATATCTCTCTGCAGGGAAAGGGCAGTGGCTACTCTTATTATAGTCTTAGCGTGAACCGTTCGTTTCTTAAAGACCGTTTGACTGTGAGTGTTTATGGTTCAAACTTGTTCTCTAAGTATATCAATTTTGACAGTACGACCTTCGGTGATAATTTTTATTCTACCAATAAGAGTCGTTATCCCAACCGCTCGTTTGGTATGAGTATCAGCTATCGCATAGGCGAATTGAAGGCCAGTGTGAAGAAAGCCGTACGTTCTATCAACAACGATGATGTGAAAGGTGGCGGTGAAGGTGCCCAAGGCGCTGGAGGCAATTAACATTCTCTTTATAAAAGCCCCCTCAAAAGCTACTGTAGTTTTTGAGGGGGCTTCTTTGTGTCACTATTATTTATTACCTATTGAAAATCCTAATTTGGCGAGTCCGTTCTTTACGTCGGGATGACTCATGAACAGTTTCCATAAGAGTCCGGTCCGGTAGTTTTCAATCATGACCGCTATGGGACCCTGGTCTATGGCAAGATACCTTTGCGGATACCAGTTGTCCGTTTCGCTGAAAGCGTCGTAGAATCCGTAAGGGCCGAAGACCTTGTCTCCCATTTCATAGAGATGCCTCATGACTTGCAGGGACTGTTCCGGCGTATAGACAATGGATGACAGTGCCGCGGTAGGTGATATGACTCCCAGGTCATCCCGTTCGTTTGGGGAGTGGGCTGCATATCCGTTTACCGAGTAGCTGGCTGTCAGTCCCCAGCAATCGGGTCCGAATCCTTTGTAATGTTTGGGGTTTCGTACGCAGTAAGCCCGGTTCACCAGTGTGAGGTTGCGCATTTCATTGAAATAGTCGGTGCAGTATTCATCCTTCAGTCCGGTAGGATTCAGTCCCAAGAAGGAATATTGCGCCCAGAAGAGTGGTCCTGCCTCCGTTCCCTGATAGCGCAGATTCAGTTCTATACCTTCTACCTTATGGGGCTGTACGATTTCTCCGTTTTGTGCCCATCCCTCGTGGTAAACGGCGGAAGGTACTCCGTGAGTCGGCGATGCTGCCGCCATGATATACATGATGAGGCATTCGTTGTATCCGCGTACCGGGAAGTCCATTTCCCAGGCATATTCCGGACTCCAGTGCCAGTAGAGTACATTCTTGTCATTCTGCCTGTAGAAATTCCAGTCCACCTCCCGCCAGAGTTTGTCTATCCGTGCCGCGAGTGCCTGTTCCCGTTGATTTCCGTTGACGTAGTACTGGTGTACCGCCAGCAGTGCCTGCATGATGAAGGCGGTCTCTACCAGGTCTCCGCCGTTGTCCTTCTGTCCGAAGGGTTTGACCTTTCCGGTTTCTCCGTACCACCAGTGGGGGTATGCCCCATGAAAGCGGTCGCATGTTTCCAGGAAGTTCACTATCTTTTCCATGCGTTGCAGACCCTCCTCAGGGGTGACATATCCTCTGTCTATCCCTGCCAGTATGGCCATGATTCCGAATCCGCTGCCTCCGGAAGTAACTACATTCTGGTCTTTTTCCGGATAGATACCGTCCATGTGGATTCTTTCCCGTGCCAGTCCGCTGTTGGGTTCCGCGCCTTCCCAGAAGTAGTTGAAGGTTCTTCTCTGTACGGTATCCAGCAGGGCGTCATCGCTTAGCTGACTTTGTTCCTGTTTGCCGGGACTTTTGCATTGGGTGAATCCCAATAGCAGGCATACTAATAAAAAGCTATGTTTAAGAGTCATATCTATATTTATTGAAGAGTTAAATTGACAAGTACCGGACAGTGGTCGGAAAGGAAACCATTCTCCGGTGCATCTTGGATGACACGGTAGCGGTTCACTTTCGCGCCGTCGGTAACGAATACATAATCTATCAATACACGTTCGTCCAGGGGGATACGGCCGAAATCGTGGAAAGACCATGACGGTCCATAGGTTATACCGGCTGTTTCGGATGTATTCTGCATTCCGCCTTTTTCCAGTATTTGCAGAGGCTCTTCGTCAGGCTCGCAGTTGAAATCACCTGTAATGATGGCAGGTACATCCGGAGCGATTTCCTTGATTTTATTCAGGATGAGCTGTACACCTTCCTTGCGGGCTATCTTACCGTCATTGTCCAAGTGAGTGTTGAAATACACAAATTTCTTCCCGTTGCTTTTTTCTTGCAATACCGCCCAGGTAGTGACACGGTTATAGGAGGCATCCCAACCTTTTATTCCGATGGTGTCGGGATGTTCGCTTAAGGAGAAGTTACCATACTCTACAAGTGTAAAGCGGTCCGTCTTGAAGAAAACCGGGCAATATTCACCGGCTTCTTTACCGTCGTCACGTCCCACACCGAGTGCGGTGTATTGAGGAAGTCCCTGTTTGAGGTCTTCCATCTGGTTATGGCATACTTCCTGCATTCCCAGTAAGTCAGGCTGGTAGTAGGCAATCATCTTGCAGGCATTGTCTTTCCGGTATTTCCAGTTGTTGGCACTGTCTGAAGGAGCATCCAGGCGGATATTGAAGGTCATCACTTCCAGAGGCTGTCCGTTCTGTGCAGGTTGGTTTTTACAACTGCCAAGGAGCAAAATGCTGCAGGCGCAAAGAAAAAAAGTTGTGTATTTCATGCTTTCTAACTATTTATCAAGTATTATCTCAGTGTCAGGCGTGCAGACTTTACAAGCTGGCTGTTTCCGCCTATCATCACGTCAAAGTCTCCCGGCTCGGCTACCCGATTGAGGTTGTAGTCGTAGAAGCGCAGCAGTTCCGGTGTTATTTTGAAGGTCACTGTCTTGCTTTCACCCGCCTTGAGGAATATTTTCTCAAATCCTTTCAGTTCTTTGACCGGACGGGTGATGCTTCCTACCAGGTCGCGTATGTAGAGCTGTACCACTTCCGCACCGTCACGCTTTCCGGTATTGGTAACGGTAACCGTAGCGTCAACCGTGCCGTCCTGTCCCATTGTCTGGCTGCTCAGTGTAACCTCACTGAACCGGAAAGTGGTGTATGACAGCCCGTATCCGAACGGGTACAGCGGTTCGTTGTCAACATCCAGGTAGTTGCTGCGGAATTTCTCGAACCATTTGCCTTCCTGCAGGGGACGGCCTGTGTTCTTGTGGTTGTAGAACAAAGGAATCTGTCCTACATTCTTAGGGAATGTCATGGTCAGTTTACCGCTTGGGTTCACATCTCCGAAGAGTACGTCCCCTATGGCATAAGCGGCTTCGCTTCCCCCGAACCATACGTTCAGTATGGCCGGCACGTTTTCCTGTTCCCAGGTCAATGTCAACGGTCGTCCTGTGAACAGAGTCAGCACTACCGGTTTTCCGGTTTTCAGCAATGCCTCCAGCAGGGTACGCTGCACGTCGGGGATGTTCAAGTCTGTACGGCTTGAGCTTTCTCCACTCATCTCTGAAGATTCTCCGAGGGCTGCTACGATAATATCCGCTCCTGCTGCCACCTTCAACGCTTCCTCGAGCATTTCCTTGTCGGTACGGTTATCCCTGTTCAGGGATCTTCCGAACAGGGTAGCCCGTTCTTCGTATGCGGCATCTCCAATCAGGTTGCTTCCTTTGGCGTAAGTGACGCTGACCTTTCCTGCCATCATCTCTTTCAGGCCTTCATATAAGGAAGGATAATCGTTGAGCCTTGCCGCCACACTCCATGTTCCCGGCATGTTGCTTCTTGTATTTGCCAGAGGGCCGATGACTGCTACTGTTCCCTTTTTCTGCAGGGGCAGCAGGGGAGCCTGTCCTGCTTTTGCCGGTTCATTCTTCAGAAGAACGAAGCTCTCGCTTGCAATCTTGCGTGCGGCGTCACGGTGCTCTTTGGTGAAGATGTCGCGTGCCGGTCTGCTCAAGTCGCAATATTTATAGGGGTCGTCAAACAGCCCGAGCTTGTATTTTGCCTCAAGGATGCGACGGCAGGCAGTATTCAGGGTTTCCATGCTGACCTTGCCCTCATCGATGGATTTCTTGATGGTTCCTACAAATCCTTCGCTGACCATATCCATATCGACACCTGCGTCGAGGGCACGGGCAGAAACGGTTTGCAAGTCACCGATGCCATGTGCCACCATCTCTGCGATTCCGGTAAAGTCTGTCACTACGAATCCGTCGAATCCCCATTGCTTGCGCAATACGTCAGTCATGAGCCATTTGTTGGCGGTGGCGGGCACGCCGTCCACTTCGTTGAAGGAGGCCATCACACTGCCTACGCCTGCGTCAACCGCCGCTTGGTAAGGATACAGATACTCGTTGAACATACGGTTACGGCTCATATCCACGGTGTTGTAGTCACGTCCTGCCTCTCCGGCTCCATAGAGTGCGAAGTGCTTGACGCAGGCCATGATTTCATCGTTCCGTTTCAGTTGGTTGTCCAGGTTGTCTCCCTGATATCCCGATACCATCGCCTTGGCTATGGCACCTCCCAGGAAAGGGTCTTCTCCGTTACCTTCGCTGACACGTCCCCAACGCGGATCCCGGCTGATGTCCACCATCGGGCTGAATGTCCAGGATATACCGTCCGCGCTTGCCTCTACTGCTGCGATGCGTGCCGACTTCCGGATGGCTTCCATGTCCCATGTGCAGGATAACCCTAACGGGATGGGGAATATGGTCTCGTAACCATGTATCACGTCCATTCCGAACAGCAGCGGGATGCCCAGCCGTGAGTTCTCCACTGCGAGTTTCTGCACGTCGCGTATCTTCGCCACTCCTTTCAGGTTGAAAAGTCCTCCTACAAGTCCTTGTTCAATCTTCTTGGCCACGTCGCTGCTTTTGGCTTGTCCGGTAGTGATTTCTCCGGTGACGGGCAGGTTCAGCTGCCCGATTTTTTCCTCCACGGTCATTTTCTTCATCAGTGCGTCGATGAAGCGGTCCATGTCCTGCGGAGATTTTTGCGCCTGTACGCCGGTGCTTCCCATTAGGACGGCAGCCAGCAACAGACTTGTTTTTCTGAAAACTTTCTTCATGATATGTTCTGTTAGGGTATTTATTTAAGTTTCGCAAGTTAATGATAACCTCATACAATTAAGTATGCCAGTATCATTAACCTGCGAAAGCTTAATTTGTTCATGGGATTTTATTCATCCTTCGGCTCTTTCAGTAAATCTGGGATTTGGGTATATTGGTTGAAGGGCAATGGCAAGAGAGCCTTGTCTTCCGACCAGCCTTTCAATTCTGTTTTTGCCAGTCCTGTACGTACAAGGTCGTTATAACGTTCACCCCATTCACAGACTAGTTCCATGCGGCGTTCGTCTATAACTTGTTCAAAAGTTACATTTGTCAGTTCAGGCATTTTGGCGCGTCTTCTTACTTCATTGAATGGCGCGTCGCCGTTTTTCCCGTTCTTGATTTTAGCTTCGGCATTCATCAGGAGAACATCGGCATAGCGGAAAATGCGGACGTTGTTATTGGTACCGTATTTGGTGCGGCCGGGAGTCAGCTGATTTAGCGGAGTGTAGGCCTTGCCGTTCCAGCAGTCTGTATTCGTTGGGTTTGTTTGCGGCTTGATATAATCGCCGTCGGGGGTTGTTGAGTCTGCCATCAGGAAGGAAGTTGTGGCACGTATTGTTTCTCCACGATTATACGCCCAGTCACGGAAAGACTTCAAGATGCCGCAGTCTCCCCAGCCGTTGATGTTGCTGCCGGAATTTTGGGGTCCTTGGCAGGTAAACCATTCTCCCGGATCGATTAAATCACCGGAGCCATTGCCGAAGTCAGTCATTTGACTTTCGAAGATGGATTCGTCACAGAGTTTTCCCGGAATTTTGAATAATTGGTAGAAATCCGGATAGAGTGAGAAGTTGCCATGCTCGATGATGTCGTCCGTGAGTTCTTCCACTTTGGCATAGTTGCCCATGTTCAGATGGATTTTAGCGGCTAACATTTCAGCGGAGAAAGCCGTGACGGCCCCTTTGTGCTCACTTTGGTTGGGACGGATGCGGGGCATATTCTCAATACCGTACTGTAAATCTTCCAATGCATATCTGTTTACTGCATTGGCGGTGGAGCGGCTCAAATCAGTCTGGTTGTTGTCGCGGAGAATCGTAACCGCTCCAAATGCTTGGACCAGGCGGTAATAAGCATAAGCGCGCATGAACATCACCTCACCGCGATATGCTTTATAATTCTTCATATCGCTGTCGTTGGTGATATTCTCGGCGTATAAGTCCAATGATTCAATGGCCGCATTGGCGGTTTTGATGATATTGTAGTATTGCATCCACAATTCATTGATGCCCCAGAATGAGTCATTGTACTTATATTCACTCAAATTATAATAGTCACTGCCATTCCATTGGCCGCTGAATACATCCTGGTCACGGATGGTAGTAATTTCCCAGATTACCCAGTGTAAACCGCTGGTGCGTATTTTGGCATATACACCTGATACAGGCTGGTACATATTGCTGATATTGGTGTAATCTACTTTTTCTTCAGGAACTTTGCCTTCGGGCTCTTTGTCCAGGAAATCATTGCAGGATGCGAATGAAAACGCCATCAAGGCGGACACTATATATATAAAGGGTCTTATGAATGCTTTCATTAGTTCTAAATTATTAAGGGGTTATTTTTTAGAAATCAATTTTCAAGCCTAATGTGTAAGTTGACGTCAAAGGATATACCTCTGTATCCCAACCTTGGCTGTCGGACAATTCAGGACTGAATGCGTTGGCCTTGAAGGTTGTGAAAGGACGGTCGGCAGTCAAGCTCAGACGCAAGCCCGGCATGGTATAGTTACCAAACTTGACATTACGGAATGTATAGCCCAGCGTGATGTTTTGAATGCGGAAATAGTCAGCGCTTTCCACGAAGTAAGAACTATATTTCTGGTCGCTTACATTCCAGGATTTCAGTAGGGCGGCTGCCGACGGATTGGAGTTGGTGGAACCCGGTCCTGTCCAACGGTCCTCGTACTGGGCACGGTCGAAGTTGTAGTTCTGGGAAGAGTAGCGGAGTGCACGTTTGCGGTTGAACATCTGGGCGCCGGCCTGTCCGTAGGTTGTCAACTGGAAGTCAAGATTCTTGTAATTAAGGCCGAGGTTGATACCGTAAGTGAAGTTAGGGATATAAGAACCTAATGTAGTACGGTCGTTTCCGTCTAGAACCTTGTTTCCGTCGAGGTCGGCGTATTTCAGGTCGCCCGGTACGCAGCCGTTGGCTACGGCAATCGGATCAGCGGCAATTTCTTCTTCGGTCTGATAGACACCGATCATTTTGAAACCATAGAATGAATTCATTTCCTTGCCGACGATGTTGACGGTCTTGCCGCCTCTGATGATACTGTTGCCATTCAAATCTTTCACACGGTTTCTTAAAGTAGAGATATTCACGCCGATGCTGTAAGAAAAGTCTTGTCCTATCCTGTCGTTCCAGTTGGCGCTTACGTCAATACCGGAGTTGAGAATCTTACCGTAGTTACCGGCAAGGGTGGTAGTGCTGAAAGGAAGCAGCGGGGCAATCACGGCATTGTTCGTCATACGGTGGTAGTAATCCACGTCAATGTTCAGGCGGTTGTCAAGAGTGACGAAGTTGATGCCGGCGTTCCACTCCTCGACCACTTCCCATTTCAGCCAGCTGAAATAGGTATTGTTCTGGTAACCGGGGATTGTGGCGTCGCCAAATACGCCGGATGCATCGTTGCCGGTAGAGATCGAAGCAAAGCCGTCACTCGCAGCCACTTGGTCGTTACCCAGTTTGCCCCAACTTGCACGCAGTTTCAGGAAGTCAATCCATTTTTGGTTCTTCAGGAATGATTCTTCCGACAAAACCCAGGCGGCACCTACTGAAGGGAAATACCCCCAGTGTTCCTGGTATTTGCTGGAACCGTCGGCACGCATGGTAAACATCAACAGATATTTGTCTGCGTAGTTATAGTTCAGACGTGCGAAGTAAGAAATGCCTCTGTAGCAGTAGCCGTCATCTTTTACGGTAGCACCTGCGGCGTCACCGTTCTTGATATACCAGTATTCGTCTGCTCCGTCAGGGACATTGCTTGCCTTGCCCTCGAACATGCGCCATTGTTCCTGGCGCATGGAGTAGCCTGCCATGGCACCGAACCGGTGTTTGCCCCATTGGTCATTGTAAGTAAGGGTGTTGTCCCAGATATAATTGTAATATTTGTTTTCGTTTTTTGTAAGCTGTGTGGTGGCTGATTGCTGCCAGCTGCTTACATAATATTTCGGAGTGAATTCGCGGCCTTGGGTGGAGAGAAAACTATAAGAATAGTTGGTCTTGAAATTCAGCTTGCTGGGAATAAAGTCGATCTGTGCGTAGAAATTGCTCAATACTTGATAATTTTCCTTGCTTGAATCGAAATATTTGGCGGTGGCAACAGGGTTATAGAAATTTGAGCTATAGCCGATTGCATCTGGAGAACCGAATTTGTCGGGGAATCCCTTGTCGTTATTTTCATCGTAGAGTGCCACGATAGGAGGGCAGTTGAAGGCCTTTTGCCAAGCTTGGTTGTTGGGCACTTGTTGGGTGGAGTTGCTGAATACACCGTTGAATCCGACCTTCAACCAGTCGGTCGCGTCATAATCGACAGAACCGCGGAAGTTCATACGCTTGTAGTTGTTGTCAACGTCCATGATACCATCTTGGTACAGATAACTTGCGCCGACGGAATAAACGGCCTTTTCGGAACCGCCATTAATGTTCAAACTGTGGTTTGTGATGGCAGCGGTGCGCAAGAGGTGGTCATACCAGTCGTTGTCTGCTCCGAAAGTCCAATTGTGGAAATCCGGGTCGGCATAGCTGCCGCCATATTTGTCGATGGACTGTTTGAAATGTGACTGATAGGCATCATAATTCCCTTCAAGGAGCATGGTCGCATATTCATGGGCATTACAGAGTTCCAGTACATTGGATGCTTTTTGAATACCTACATAACCATCGTAGGAAATTTTGGCTTTTTGATTGCGTGAACCTTTCTTGGTAGTGATAAGCACTACACCGTTTGCGGCGCGTACTCCATAGATTGCGGCAGCCGACGCATCTTTCAAGATAGACATTTCCTGGATGTCTGCATTGTTCAGGAAGTTGATATTGTCGTAGAACATGCCATCTACAACGAACAGCGGTTTACTGTTGGAGAATGACCCGATACCACGGATTTGTACGGTAGGTCCTTCGCCCGGGGCGCCATTGTTTACGATATTTACACCGGGGACTTTGCCTTGCAGGGCTGCCATGGGCGTAGTAGAAGGTACGGCAGTCAATGCCTCGCCTTTAACGACGGTAATGGGTGCGGTCAAATCCTTGGCCTTGGCTGCACCGTAACCGATTACGACCACTTCTTCCAACTGCTGCGAGTCTTCTTTCAGTGTGACATTGACAATGGACTGCCCGTTTACTTTTACCTCTTGGGTCAACATCCCTATATAGCTTATAATGAGTGTTGCATTTTCCGGTACATTGTTTAGTGTGTATTTCCCGTCCAGATCAGTTACAACACCGTTATTGCTGTCTTTTACAAGGATGGATACGCCAATTAGAGCGTCACCTGCCGTATCGGTTATGGTACCTGTCACTGTTTTCGTCTGGGAGAATGCCGGCATCGTTGCCAATAACAGGCATGCCATCAAGAATAGACTCTTGAGCCGGATAGCTCTTTTAAGAAGATGTGCTTTACTCTTCATTGCATTAAATTTTTTTTAGTGGATAACTCGTTTAATAATTCTTAAGTTCTGCGCAGTACTTGAATTCAACTTTGTCGCAAATGTATGTATTCCGATAAACGGAGGGTAAAAAAGACATTCATCAACAATACATATCCTTGATTTTTAACAGATAAGGAACTACTCTTTTACTACTCAACTGCATGTAATATCTTGTGCTTTAGGTAGATACTTCTTTTGCCGATTCTGCCACATCCTTTCCTTTATCGATCTGTCATTAAAAGGCTTTCAATACTATATTAAAGCAGGTGTGTCAAAATAAAGATTTAGAACACAAATAACACAAATTACACAACCCCTGCTTTTTAATGACTCCTGATAGTCAGCGATTATCAGATTCGCTTTTTTTGCGTAATTTGTGTAATTTGCGTTCTTTTATCAGTTTAACACACCTCCTTTAATGATATCTCTGTCGTATAGTCAATCCGGTTCACCTTTACAGGCATCCCGCTTCTCTATAGCATGTATGTGGGCTCATTGCCCGGAATTCCCGTGCATCTTTTCGGCACGGTTCCCTAATAATTAGGATTCTGCACCAATACTCCGTTGGACTTGTCGATTTCTGTTTGCGGCAGCGGCAACAGGGCATTCTTGTCCTGGTAGTTCTTTCCGGCGGCCTGGAGTACTTCCTTGGCAATGCCCCAGCGTACAAGGTCGTAGAAACGGTCGGGTTCCAGGCCAAGTTCTACGCGGCGTTCATGGCGGATGGCATCCCGCAGTTCGCTTTGGTTGGTAGTGGTTACTTTGGGCAGGACATCTGTCAAGGTGCCACGGGCATGTGCACGCACCTGTTCCAGATAGCCGAGGGCTTCGGCGGGCAGCCCTTTTTCGTTGGCAGCTTCAGCGCCCATCAACAATACGTCCGGATAACGGATGAGGCGGATGTTTACCCAGAAGCCGGCTTTGGTATATTTCTTGCGCAGTTCCGGCTCAGTATAGGCTTTCTTGTTGAAGTAGGCTCCCATAGCGGTGGAAACCGGAGATTCCCCGTAAGGTTTGTTCGTGTTCTCCGGCGTGATGGGGTCGTCCACGCTTCTACGGAAATAGAGCAAGGTGGCGTCTTTACGCGGGTCGCCGGCTTCGAAGGCTGTACCCATCAGCTTGGTGCCCATGTGCCAGCCCCAGCCTAAGTTCCAGTCGCCGGCACCGCGCACTCCTTGTACCTCGCAGAACTGGCTGCCGATGCTGAGGTCCGCCTTCATGGCATCCGTGGCCTCGCATTGCAACTCGAATACACTTTCACCGCAGTTCTCGCCTTCTACGGTAAACACCTTATCTACAGGGGTATTCAGGTTGTAGATACCCGACTTGATGACATCGGTGGCCGCATTGTACATATTGTCCCAGTCGTTGCGCATCATATAGGTACGTGCATGCAGGGAGCGTGCGGCTCCCCACGTTGCACGTCCCGTGTAGTCGGAACTCCAGGTCAGGGGGAGGCATTTCTCGGCTTCGGACAGGTCCTTGTCAATCTGCTCGTAAATCTTGTCGGCGGTGGTTTTGGGCACATTGGCGTCGGCAGCTTCCACTACCTTGAAAGTTACCAAAGGAACCTCCCCCCAGGCACGTACCAGATTGAAGTAGCAGTAGGCGCGGAAGAACAGTGCCTCACCTTTCGTACGGATGTTCTCCGTATCTTCTTTGTTCTCGCTTTTTTCGAGGTCGTCCAGGATTTCGTTGCATTGATAGATGATCTTATAGTTCTGTCCCCAGTAAGCGCCCAGTGTCCCGTTGGAGGCCGTGTATTCGAAATCGTCCCACATGGCGGCGTTGTCTGCACCGTCGCCTGCATTGCTGCCTTTCTCGGAGTCCTCGCTGCGTACCATGTGAATCATGAATGCAGGGATGCCGGCCGTGATATTGTAACTGCGCATCAGGTAGTAAACGTTGTACATCTTTCCGCCTACCAGGGCGTTGGGGGCGTCGTCTTCGGTGAACTGGCCCAGCGGGTCACGATCCAGGAAGTCATTACAGGAGGTCAAGGCAAAGGTTGTCGCACCTGCCAGGAGAGTTGATAATATATAGTTTCTTAGTTTCATGTCTTCAATACTTGCTATGATTAATAATAGGGTTGGCGGGAGATCAGAATGTTAGGTTGAAGCCGAAAGTATAGATAGCCGGCATCGGATAGCTGCCGTCATCTACGCCAAAGGCGATAGCCGTACCTCCCAGTTCCGGAGTGTAACCGGTGTTATGCTTCCAGGTCTTCAGATTCTGGATGTTTACGTAAAGCTTCAATGCCTGCATGCCGATTTTTGAAATTAACTTCTGGTCGAAATTGTAGGCCAGGGATAGGTTGCGGATGCGGAAGAAACTGCCGTCCTCGATGTAGTACTCGGAGTTCAGGTTGTTGATGGTATGTTTGGTGTTCAGCAACGGTTGGGTATTGCTTGTACCGGGGCCGTGCCAACGGTCCATGCGCTGCTGCATGAAATTGAACTGGCTCCAGTTGTAGTTGTCCCAAGTGCGGTAAATCTGGTTGCCTGCCTGTCCCATCATGTCGATGCCCAGATCCCAGTTCTTATAGCTTACGCCAAGGGTAATGCCGTAGCTTACGTCGGGGGTAGGGTCACCGATCATGGTACGGTCGGCAGTGGTGATTTCACCGTCACCGTTTACATCCACGAATTTCAAGTCACCTGGGATGACCGTTGCCAAAGTATTTTTCGGCGAACTGTTGATCTCTTCCTGGGTCTGGTAAACGCCTTCTACCTTGTAGCCGTAGAAGTAGCCGATGGGGTACCCCGCCATGGTGTAGCTCTGGCTCTTGTCTCCGGCAATAATGGAGTAACCTTCCTGTACAAGGCTCAATACCTTGTTTTTGATAGTTGTCAAGTTACCGCCGATGCTGTAACCCCAATCACCAATCTGGTCGCGCCAGTTGAGGGCAAGTTCCACACCCTTGTTTTCGATGGAACCCAAGTTGCCGATACCCGGTACCGTGCCGGAGATGCCCGGAACTTCGGCGAGCAGATCCTTGGTCGTTTTCTTGTAATACACACCTTCAAAGTGCAGGCGGTTGCGGAAGAAGTTGGCTTCTGCGCCGATCTCCCATGCTTCTACCTTTTCCCAACGCAGGTCCGGATTGGGCAGGTAAGAAAGCTGATAGCCCGGATAGATGGCGGACGGAGTGCCGAATACGGCGGAGTAGGCATTGCTCAACAGAGGTTCTGCCGGATAAGGCTTGTCCAGGTTCTGGTTACCCAGTGTGCCCCAGGAACCTTTCAACTTCAACATGTCCAGCCAGGTGATGTCCTTCATGAACTCTTCTTCGCTCATCAGCCAGCCGGCACCTACCGAGTAGAAGTTCTGCCATTGGTTTCCTGTATAGGAGAAAGCGGAAGAACCGTCACGGCGGAAAGAGCCGTTGAACAGGTATCTGCCTTTATAGTTGTAGAGGATACGTCCCAGCATGGATACCGTGCTGCGCTCCCATTGCGTGCTGTTGTTGGTGGCTGTACCCGCATCGCCGATGCTTACATACCATTTGTCGGGATTGTCGGGAATAACCAGGCCCACGCCTTGCGTGCGTGCTGCACCGAGCAGTTCCAGCTTGTTATAATAGGTAGTGAAGCCTGCCGTGGCCGTCAGGCTGTGTTCACCCCAGGTATTCTGGTAGGTCAGCAAGTAATCGCTCTGTACTTTTGTTTCTGTCTGTTTCTCCTGGCTTACACCGGTTTTCCCGTCGCCCAAGGTTTCTACTTTGCCTTCTACGTTGTTGTCGAATACCTTGATGACGGGAGTATATTTACGGGTACTGTTTGAACCGTAGTCCATGGAGTACATCACCTTGAACTGGAAATGTTTCAGGAAGTCCCATTCTCCATACACGTTGCCGGATGCACGATAGTTTTCGGCTTTCGTAGTGTTGGCCCTTAATTCCACATCTACCATCGGATTGTTCATCTGGGCCTTCTGGAACTCCGGCAGGGTAGTGTATAGCCCGTATTCTTCGTTGAACACATGAGCTACCGGAGCTGCCCGCAAGGCAGTGGCGACACTTTTGGTGTCTGCCGGCAACATGCGCGCGCCGTTGAACTGGAAACCTACCTTGAGGTTGTCCGTCACCTTATAGTCATTGCTGACGTTCAGCGTGATCTTGCTGTACTTTTCGTTTTTGATGTTGCCTTGCTCATAGGCATAGCCGGCTCCGAGGTAGAAGCTGTGCTTGGCAGAAGCTCCGGTGATACTGATGTTGTTGTTGGTAATGAAACCCGTCTGGAAGATTTCGTCTTGCCAGTTGGTGTTGCCGGTCCAGTCGGTAAAATCGAATTCCGGATTGCCTTCGTTCCTCAACTGTTCGTTGTATAACGTCTTGAAACCCTCGGCATCTACCATGGCAATCTTGTTCGTGATGGCCTTGAAACCGAATGAGCCGTTGATGTTTACGCGCGTCTGGCCTTCTTTGGCTTTCTTCGTAGTGATGATGATGACGCCATTGGCACCGCGTACACCGAAGATGGCAAGCGAGGACGGGTCTTTCAAGATTTCCATAGACTCGATATCCTGCGGGTTCAGGAAGTTGATGTTGTCGTTGAACAGCCCATCGACTACATACAAGGGTTTGTAACCGTTGATGGAGTTTGTGCCGCGTACACGGATTTCCGGGTCAGCACCTGCCTTGCCGGAGTTGATTACCTGTACGCCTGCCACTTTGCCTTGTAGGGCGGATACCGGATTGACTACCGGTTTGTTGGCTATTTCATCCCCTTTGATGTTTGTGATGGATCCCGTCAGGTCACGCTTCTTGGCGCTGCCGTAACCGATGACCACTGTCTCTGCCAGCATTTGCGAGTCGTCCTCCATCCGGACATCGATTACCGACCGGCTGCCGACTTTGATAGCTTGTTTCTGCATTCCTACATAAGAAAATTCCAATGTGTTTTCCGGAGTTGCCTGAATGGCGTATTTACCGTCTATGTCGGTAATGACGCCATTTGAGGTGCCTTGCACCAATACAGATGCTCCGATCAGGGGGGCTCCCGATGCATCGGTTACAGTACCCGTCACAGTCTTTGTCTGAGAAAAGGCGGGCATGGTTGCCAGCAGCAAGCATGCCGTCAAAAATAGACTTTTCAGCCGTGAGATACTCTTTAAGATAGGTTTAGGTTCTTTTTTCATTGCATAATTTATTTAAGTGGATAACTTACTTGAATTATGCATGGAACAAATAAAAAACAAAAAAGATGTCATTCAATAGTTAAAAAGAACTCATTTAAGTTTTGGGCGGGCTGCAGGTTGAGTTTTTTGCGCAGGCGATACCGGTTGTTTTCCACCGCACGGATGGAAAGGTTCATCAAGGAGGCGATGTCCTTGGTATCCATGTTCAGTTTAAGGCAGGCACACAGGCGCAGGTCGTTGTTGGTGAGCAGCGGGTATGCCTCTTTCAGTGCTTTGAAGAAAGTACGGTGCTTTTGCTCGAATTTAATCAGGAACATTTTCCAGTCGTCCTCTGTGTCGAGATTGTTGGCAAGCAGATTGTTTATCTTCTGATAAAGAGGGAGCAATGCCTTTTGTGTGTTCTTGGTACAGATTTCATCCACAATCTCTTTCAGTTTCAGAATCAGCTCATTCTTGCGGATGATGAATGAGGTCTGTGTGAACAGTTCGGCATTCTTTTCTTCGATTTCATTCTGTAGTTCCTCATTCATTCTGCGCAGGTGCTCGGCTTCTTGTGCTTTCATGCGTCTGAAGTGTTTGGTCTGCAACTGCCTTTTCATCAGCCGGAAGGTAATGAACAGAGCTATGATGACCAGCAGGCAGCAAGTGAGGTACCACCAGATGGTACGGTACCAGGGAGGAAGTATGTCGAAGTTGATGATGGCATCGGGGGAATAATTGTCCAATTCGTCCGTGGTGCGGATGCGCAGGGTGTAATTCCCTTCCGGCAGACGGGCGTAAGAGACGCTGTTCCGCTGCTCTGGCTGGCTCCAGGTGCTATCTACTTCTTCCAGCAGGTATTCTACGAACAAGCTTTGGGCAAATGCGTCCTTGACGGAGAAGCCCACGGTGACTGTGTTGTCTTCGTAGGGGATACGGATGTCCTTGGAAAGGTCGGCATAGCCGCTTGCCTGGTCTTGGCCTGTATGTACAAATTCTAGGTTGGGAGGAGTGAGCTGTACGTTCTGGCGTTTGCTGTTCCGGGAGTCGTGAAGGATGAAACCGGCATCCAGGCACACCAGTGAAAGGGAGTCGTTGAGTATGGAGATATTCTCGAAAGCGGTAATCAGTGACAGGTTGTCGGTCTCTACCTTATAACTCTCGTTGATACGGGTAATATAACCGTCGTAGAAAAAACGGTAGATGGAAGAGCCGGTGATGGCCCAGCTCTCTTCACTGTTGATGGGCACAATACGCTTGATATTGTGTATATTCCGGAAACATTGGTTCAGAAGCTGGTTGGGTTGCAGGGTGTCACTATTCTCGTTGTAGGAGTAAAAGCGGTTGCCGCTTCCCAGGAAAATGACCCGCCCGCTTGCTTTGAACACTTGCAGATGTACAGGGAGTGTACTGTCTTTCTCGTGCCCGTAATAGGTGTAGTAGCGGAAGGCATCCATCTCTTCGTTTAACCGGCATTTGTATATGCCTCTGCTGACAGTCTCCAGCCAGATGTTGCCTAAGTGGTCTGTCTCTGCGTCGTAAATGGGATCGGTGATTTGCCGCATGACATTTACTTTTCCGGTCTCCTTGTTGACAATACGCAGTCCGTTGTAGGTAACGATAATCTGAATCTCTTTTCCGTTGACGGCAACTTCTAGGATGCGGAACACGCCGGTGTTGAGGTGGTAGGGCTGACGGATGCTGAAATCCGGGCGGATTTCAAGCAGGCCGTTGTTATGGCCGCAATATAAATGCCCGTTAATCTGTTGCAAGGACCACACTTGCCCTTGGGTACCCTCGATGAATTTCAGTGAAGAGAATATTTCAAAGTCGTTTGCTTTTTCTTCCGGTGTGTAGTAAACGCCTTGATTGGTGCCGATCAGCAAGTAGCCGTTCCACAAAGTGGCGTCATATACTGCACTGGAGTTACCGTCGTTGGTCCGATAGTAGCTTAAGCCGTCTGTATAGCGGATGTAGGCAAGCCCACGGTCCATGGCTACCCATATATTGTTTCGGTTGTCCTCGTACAGGGACAGGATCGTGTTGTTTTGCAGGGAGTTGGCGGCCGAGAAGTGATTGAGGATATTCCCTTGTACATCTACTTCATAGATTCCGCTTAACTGGGTTCCCAGGTAGTAGGTGTTTCGTTTGGCGCAATAGATTCCGCAATTGAGTTCTTGGCCATGCAACCGGAGGGACAGGGTGCTGTTCCAGGGAATGAAGTTCTTTTTGTCGTAAATGTAGATTTCGCCTGCAGAGGTTCCGACCAGGTAGCGGTCGTCGCTATATGGCAAAATGACACGGGTGGTGGCCCCGTTCAGGAATTCACTGCCTCCGATCTTACTTAGCCTGCCATCTTTGAGTTGGTGCAGGGGACCATACATCTCTTGTACCCAATATTCATTTCTCACTTTCAACAATAGCAGGAATCCTTCCGGAATAGTGAGTTGCCGCATTGTACGATGGTCATAGACATAAATATTTCTGAAGGTTTGGAAATAAACCTTGTTCCCGTCTATCCAGATGCGCCAGAAACTTTCATTGTCCAGGATCTTGGGTGGTAGTAACTTGTTTAAAGAGGTATATTTCAGTTTGCCGGAACAGTCTCTGTCCCAACGTCCCAGCTCTTCAGCGCCTCCGGTGTAGATCGTGTTGTGTGATTCTACCGCCAAGGCTCTGACTATCGGAGAGTTGGGCATTGGATAAAGTTCCCACTCCATACCGTCGGATTCAAGCAGGCCGATGTCATTCCCAAAATACATAATCCCTTTTTCATCTTGCCCGATAGACCAGTTTTTATTGGCTGCATGATACTTGTCTCGGGCAAAATTGATGACATAAGGCTTTTGATTGGCAAAAGAGTAACCTGTCACCAGCAAGGACAGACAAAGTAAAAGCAAATGTCTTTGGAGGTTCATGGTATGGTTGGTATTAAGTCTTGAAATCTTTAATTATCTGACAAATATACAATCTATTTTTATTTTCTCTTTCATAATATCATGAAAAAGCCTCTGAGATGATTCCCAGAGGCTTGCAGTTGTTTGTCTTTAAAAAAGATGTGTGTGCGGGTGATAGGACTCGAACCTACACGCCTCACGGCACCAGATCCTAAGTCTGGCGCGGCTGCCAATTACGCCACACCCGCGGGATAATTCCGTTTAGCGGTGACAAAGATAGGAAGATTTTTTATTCTGGCAAATACTTTGAAGGATAAAGTAACTTAGGGGGTTACTTTCAGCAGTTTCCGTGCTTCCTCAATGATGGTATCAAGGCCGTCTTCTTCATCTTCTTTCTTCAAGTCTATTTTTTTGTCCGGGTCTATGCCAAACTCGATCTGCTGTTTATTTGCATCCAGGTGTGGACTGGCTGAGAAGCGTACTCCCCATCCGTTGGGCAGTTCGGAAGAGAAAGGGAGCCCTGAGCCTCCACCGGTTTTGTCACCTATCAGGGTCACATTGGGAAAATAGCGCATGGAATTTACAAAATCATTGGTAGCGCTGTAGGAATGGCGGTTGGTCAGAACCATAACTTGCTTTTGCCAACGGATGCTGTTGGAAGGTTCTATATAAATAGGGGTAGGCTCGGAGAAATCACTATGTCCTTTACCTGTCTTGTGCCGGATGTATCCGGTCAGTACTTTTTCATTGGTGAAACGTTGGGCTATACGGGTGGCGTAGGTCAGGTTGCCGCCTCCATTGTTCCGTACGTCGATAATCAATCCGTTGCATACGGAAAGGTAGGAGAGTATCTCGTCTAAATTGCCGTTGCCGATACCATTGGAGAAGTCTCCGTAATAAATGTACCCTATATTATCTTCCAATATGCGGTATTTGGCGCCTCCGGCTATGCGGTAGTCGTGTCCGAGGTATTTCTCAATGATACTTTCATTGAAGTTGCGCGGATAATCCAGATACCAGTCCCAATAACGTGCCGTGTTGGAAGAACTGTATAGGTTGACATGCCCGTCTTTCAGTTCGGCAAGCATATTGCCCAGTATCTCAAATAGTCCGTCATTGCTCATATTGGGCGTGATGAGTGGTTGGTATTTGTCGTGAATGGCTTCCCAATCTATCTGTTTATAGTCTAAAAAGCAGTATTTTTCATCAATGATTTTCCATAATGCCTCGAAATTTCCCTGCGGTGTATTATTGAACTCCTCTTCACGGATACAGCCGTTCAGCAAGGGCAGCAGCGTAAACAGGATTCCCCAAATCTTCAGAAAGTATGTCTTTTTCATCTTGTTCTTTTCTTTTTATTGCGGAGCAGATAGATTTCCTTTACAAATCCTACCATGAACACGTGCGAGTAGGTATGTGTCTTTATTTCATTGACCTTGGCTTGTTGGGCGTCCCATACGTATGCAAGGCGCATTTTAGCTTTCCCTACAGGGAAGTCCACTGTCAGCATTTGCCTCAGTGAGGGCTGGTTGTGCAGGGATGTGAAGTTGATAACCCCATTCCAGTGCCCTAATGTAAATATCTCATAATAAGACTGGCCGTAGTTTGGCATGAACATGACACCTATTAGCGGAAGATTGATTTGATAGCGTAGCGTCAAAGGACAACTCTTGATACGCAGGTTCCAGATTGCCATGCCCGAAGCATCGAGGTTGATATAGGCACGTGCCTGGGCAGGGTTGTTGCCGTTGCGTAAGTTATAGACAAAGCCTCCATTGATGTCTGCCAACCCTCCGGCAAGCAGCTTGAAATTGCTTGTGATAGGGAAATGATAGTGCAGGCCATAATTCCAGTTCGCCAATCCGGAAAAAGCGTTGTTGTTGTCCACTTTATTATGCGTATACCCCAGATTTGCCTGGAAGAAGCTTTGCAGGGATATGCGGCCGTTCATCCAATTGGTCATCCGTATGCTTTCGCGTGAGATACGGAAATCCACTCCGGTATATTCTTGCGGGGACAGATAGGTGTCAAAAACATTGGTGAGACCTGCACCGTATAGAGTAGCGCGTGTGATAAAACGGTTCCTGGTTGCAGAGTCGGTACGCAACTCTTGCACGGCAATGTCTTCCACATCCTGTGCAAAGGTCTTGCCTCCCAGCGATATCAAGCATCCGATGATTATGCAAATCCTGTAAATCTTCATTCTTAATTGAGTATATTGTCAATGTTCGGGGAGATATGGCTTTTAGAACAGTTTCATTTGTCCCGTCATTTCATCCAGTATATCTCCTTCACTTTTACCATGATCCGGGTCCAGTATCTCCGGTTCGTCCGCAATTTCCTGCACCTCGGGTGCCTGTGGCTCTTCGGGTTGGCGGGTAGGCTCCAGTTCATTGATTGTTTCGATGGTAAAAGTCGTCAGACGTTTTCCTTTGGCCTTGAAGCCTTTTACGGCAATGAAATCATCTGCTTCTACAATCAATGGTTCACGGAAACTGTCATGACCGCCGAAGACTACTTCCAGACGTGGATAGTATTCATCCGTCAGTAAAATGAGACTGGTGTTCTTGTTTTCACCCAAGTAGTTTTGTTTGCGTGAGGTTGCTTCAAAGCAGAAACGCTTGATGTATGGGTAGTTCTGTTGGTCGGCATCGTACAGAACGGCTGTCCATACTTTATTGGGGTCATACTTCTCCAATACGCGGATACTGTCTTCGTAGTGATTGTTCAGGTCGAAATTGGTGATGTAGAACTCACCGTTATTCTGTACTACGAGGATGGAGTCATCACTCTGGAACTCGCCGAGGTATTCTCCGCGGCTGTCATAATTGAGGCGCAGTACATCACGGTCAAACCATACTTTGCGTCCGCCCAGGGTGGAGCCTCCACGTTGTTTCAGTGCGATCTTGTGAACGGGAAGTTTCGTCAGGATGTTTCCCATAGCTTGCCGTCCCTTGATATTGATGGCGCTAAAGTCCTCTTCAAAGATAATACGCCGTACACGCGGGTTCGGTTTCAATGTTACTTTGATGATTTCGGCCTCGCCGTTTGGATTGGCGGTGAAATAGGTGATGCGAGAGTCGGGGGTTCCTTGGGTTACGTCGTATTCACGGTCACGCACTACGCTGGTCACGGCAAAACGTTTGATGTAGCTGGTCCCTTCTTTCCCGTCACGGTAGCATACGTTGTAGATGGTACGTTTGTCATTCTTCTTGAATACGTTGGCATAAAGGATGTTTTTGCCCACGAACTTCTTGTCGGCAACAGGAGTGATGATGTATTTCCCGTCCCGGAAGAAAATAATTACGTCGTCGATCGGTGAGCAGTTGGCGATAAACTCATCCTTTTTTAAGCCCGTACCGATGAAGCCTTCTTCACGGTTGATATATAACTTCTCATTGGCTTCGATAACCTTGGTAGCTTCAATGGTGTCGAAGTTACGCAATTCCGTACGGCGCGGAAATTCTTTACCGTATTTTTCTTTCAGCATACGGAACCAGTCAACGGTATATTCCACAATGTTTGCCAGATGACGGTCAATTTCCTCAATGTCTGCTTTCATACGGGCGATAAGTTCTTCGGCTTTGTCGGAGTTGAACTTGAGGATGCGTGCCATTTTGATTTCCATCAATCTGAGGATGTCATCTTTGGTCACTTCACGGATGAAAGTGGGGTAATAGGGAGTGAGACGGTTGTCAATATGTTCACAGGCGGCATCCATATTTTTGGCTTGCTCAAACTCTTTGTCCTTATAGATGCGTTCTTCGATGAAGATTTTCTCCAACGAGGCAAAATGCAAATTTTCCCGTATTTCATTGCGGCGGATTTCCAACTCTTGCCGCAGTAAATCCAATGTATTGTTTACGGATTTCCGCAGTACGTCGCTCACGGTGAGGAAGTGCGGCTTCTGGTTGTCAATGACACAGCAGTTGGGAGAGATACTTACTTCGCAGTCAGTGAAGGCATATAGTGCATCAATGGTTTTATCGGACGAGACTCCCGGTGCCAGGTGTACAAGGATTTCTACACTGCCGGAGGTAAGGTCTTCCACTTTCCGGATTTTGATTTTTCCTTTTTCGCTGGCTTTGACTATGGAGTCACAGACACTGGCAACTGTCTTGCCGTATGGAATCTCTTTGATGGCAAGTGTCTTATTGTCGATTTTTTCTATTTTTGAGCGTACACGTACTGCTCCGCCCCGTTCTCCGTCATTGTACTTGGATACGTCAATAGAACCTCCGGTCTGAAAATCCGGATATAATTTAAAGTCTTCTTTATGCAGATATTTGATGGAGGCATCGCAAAGTTCATTGAAGTTATGCGGCAGGATTTTCGAAGATAACCCGACAGCTATACCTTCTACTCCTTGAGCCAACAATAAGGGGAACTTTACGGGGAGCGTCACCGGTTCCTTGTTGCGCCCGTCGTAGGAAAGTTTCCATTCCGTTGTCTTGGGGTTGAATACCACGTCCAGAGCGAATTTGGAAAGACGTGCTTCAATGTAGCGGGATGCGGCGGCGCTGTCGCCGGTCAATATATTACCCCAGTTTCCCTGACAATCTACAAGGAGGTCTTTTTGGCCAAGCTGCACTAAAGCGTCTGCAATGGAAGCATCTCCATGCGGGTGAAACTGCATGGTATGACCTACGATGTTGGCAACTTTGTTGTAACGTCCGTCTTCCATGCGCCTCATGGAATGCAGGATACGTCGTTGCACCGGTTTTAAACCATCCATAATGTGTGGAACAGCACGCTCTAGTATAACGTAGGAGGCATAGTCCAGAAACCAATTCTGGTACATTCCGCTTAGCTGGTGCTTTACGTTGGCATCTTTTGCGTCTGCAGGTTTATAATCCGAATGCTCTTCGCTTCCGGTCGGGAATTCTTTGGCCAAATCATCTTTGGGTGCTTCAAAATCTTCGCTCATATTTGTCTGGGAATTGTCTATTCTATGATATTACTGATTTTTCAGTTGCAGGCAAAAATACAAATTTTATTGGGAAAACCTGCAAAGAAATTCGATAATGCTCTATGTTTTCGCTATTTTTGTCTAATGTCTTAAACCCATTATTTGAACAGGACAGCCGTTTGTCAATCTATCATTTTATATCTGGCACGCCTGCCGACCGTATAGAAAAATCTTATTTGTATCAGCCAAAGAAATGAATCGAACGAAGTGTTCTTGCTTGCTTGTCTATAATTGACCTGTATCAATTGAATATTAGAGCTTGTTTAAATCCTCTTTTTGAAGAAAATTTAAACAAGCTCTAAAGCTGTTTGCTTTCACTCCTGCGGAGCAAAGCAAAGTGATAACTCCTTAACTCTTCCGGAGCTTCTGATCCGAATTAGAAGTAACCAGGATTCTGTTCCTCTTCGTTGCTTCCTTTCGGATTCAAGCGGTCAATATGATTTTGGGGAATAGGACGCAGCTTGTGATAGTCTTCAACGTTAGGTGCGGAATCAGGATTCCACTTCTTGGCGTATTCCACCAACTTCTCGCAACGTACCAAGTCCGGCCAACGGGTGTACTCACCCAACAGTTCGCGTCCGCGTTCGTCCAGAATGAAGTCCACGAAGTTGTTCTGTAGGTCGGCTGCCTTCACCTTGATCTCTTCGTAAGTGGATTCGGTATTGTTGTATTCACCGCCTTCTTCCACCCAGTATTGTGCCATCTTCGTTTCTCCGTCATGCCATGCAGCCCGTTCGCGAATTACGTTGATCAACTCAGCCGCCAGTCCATAGTCACCCTTACGCCCTGCTGCTTCGGCTGCAATCAAGTAAGTTTCACCCAAACGCATGCGCACCCATTCGCGTACGCCTTCCTTTCTATTCATATCATCACCACGCAGCGGATCGATATACTTCACCAAGTGCGGATAGTTCTTGCGGTTCGTCATTCCATTTTCCTGCTTGTCTATATCCTCCGCTTTCCACTGGAGATAGGTGTACTTATACGGTCTGTTCTTCTTGGGATACATACTGTAGTAAACCGCTGTATCACCCAGAGCCAAGTCTTTAGTCGGATTGTTGCAATAGAAGGTCCATTTGAAGCTCTTATAGAAACGGGAGTCATTCTTACGGTCGTACAGTTCGAGCATCGTCTTGTTAGTCGGCATATGCTTCTTGTAAGGACGTCCGTTTTCCATATCACGCTTCATGCCGGGGAATTTGTCATATTCAGAACACCAGAGCAAGTGTGACTGGTTTCCGTTTCCATTATAGATTTTATCCTCTGTAAACTGCACGGCGAACACCACTTCGCTATTACCCATATTATTGATGTCCCACAAATCTGCAAAGTTTCTCTGCAATTGGTATTTGTTGCTGTCAATCACCTTGCGCGCATAGTAGTAGGCACTGTCCATGTCAGTAGATTTCTGCCCGCGAGCATCCTTCACCGCGCTGCCACGAGTCAGGTAAACTTTAGCCAACAGATGTGCGGCGGCATATTTAGTGGCACGACCTTGAGCATCACCGCCAGCCGTTTCACGCAAATGTTCCTCCGCATACCTTAGGTCGGTGATGATCTGCTTATAAACATCTTCTACGGAAGCGCGTTTGAAATCAGTTTTGGGTTCGTTAACCGCGTAGGTTACCAAGGGGATGCGTCCGAATTGCTGGACCAGGTCGAAATAGAAGTAAGAACGCAGGAAGTTTATTTCTGCTGTGTACTGCTCCTTTTTATCCCGGGTCATGTTCACCTCGGACATAGATTCCAACACCTTGTTTGCTACACCGATAGCTTGGTAACTACTGTTCCATAGGCTCCAACATGCTCCGGTAGTAGATGACATTCCGGTATTATATAAGTTCGCGCCACGATTCCAGCCGTCGTTACCGCCGGTTATCAGGTCGTTACCATATTCAGTAAGTTCGTTAATCGTTTCACCGCCTACAAAGTCACGCATGTAGCTGTAGATGGAAGTGACACCTGCCTCTACGCCCTGTTCCGAGTTGTAATAGTCATTTGTCAAACGAGGCACTTCTTTTTCTTCAAGAAAGTTTTCGCATGAAGTATTTACGGCAAGCATGGCAGAGCAGCATATCAAGCCCAATACTTTAACACCATTATCAATTATAATTCTTTTCATATTTCCAGTTTGTTTATATTAAAATGAAAGATTAACACCAAACATCCAAGAGCTCACGCTGGGTGCGGAATAAGCCGTAGCACCTTCAGGGTCGATACCGTTGTAGTTTGTAAATATCAACGGGTTCTCTGCAGTCAGATAGAGGCGGCAGTTGGTCAGACCGGCTTTCTGTATGCTCTGTTTAGGCAGTGTATAGCCCAATGTAACGGTCTTCAAACGCAGGAAGTCTGTCTTTTCGTAATGCAAAGTGGATTCATACTCCACATCGTTAGAACTTGAGTCAGGCCGCGGATAGGCGTTTGTAGGGTTATTCGGGGTCCAGTAATCATACTTCAGGTTGTTGTTGCGGTTAGCCTGATGACCGTAACGTAATTTGTTTTGCACCATACCGCCTACAGTTCCATAGAGTACGAAGTTAAAGTCAAATCCTTTGTAAGTGAAGTTGTTTGACATGTTGAAGATGTGCTTCGGACGTCCTTGCCCCAGAATCATACGATCTTTATCGGCTGAAATCTTATAGTCACCATCTACATCCAGCAAGCGGATCTTGCCAGGTGCGAACTTGTGCCCGTTGGCATTGAATTTCGCCATTTCCTCAAGGTCTTCCGGTGTGTTCTGCCAGATGCCGATTTTCTTGTAGTCATAGAACACGTTAAGAGCCTCTCCGATAAACCACTTGTTACCTATATCGTCCACTTTTCCGTTGTACAACTCAACAATCTCTTCCTTGTTGGTAGAATACATCAGGTCGGTGGTCCAAGTAAAGTCCTTAGTCTGTACGTTCACTGTAGAAAGACTGACTTCGATACCTTGGTTCTTTGTCTTACCGATGTTAGTCAACACTTTATCATATCCGGATACAATCGGCAACTGCCTGTCGAGCAGCAAGTCGTGTGTGTTCTGCATGTAAGCGTCAATCGTACCGCTCAGACGTCCACGGAAAAAGCTGAAGTCAAGTCCAAGGTTCCACTGCCCTGTTGTCTCCCAAGTCAGTCCCTGGTCGGCAAGTGAAGAAGAACAGTAGCCCATTACAAGGTTGCTGCCATAGTTGTAATATTTCTTACCCAGCAACCCCTTAGTCTGATAAGGGTCGATGGCCGTATTAGCCGTCACACCGTAACCGAAACGCAGTTTCAGGTTGTCCAGCTTGTCGAAGTTCTTCAACCAGCTTTCTTCGTTCATACGCCATGCCAATGAGAAGGCGGGGAAAGCTACCCACTTATGACCGTCCGCCAAACGTGAAGAACCGTCGTAACGCATGGATACTGTAGCATAGTACTTGCTGTTGAAGTTATAGTTCACACGGCCCATGAATGAAGCAAGGCTCCAAATCTGGTTGTGGCTGTCAAAGTTCGTGATTTCCGCTGCCGAGGCAATGTCATACCAGTACAGCTTGTCGGAAGGGAGACCTTGTACGTCGTCTGTCAGCTGTTCGCGATGGTTGCGTTCCACGGATTGGAGCAAAGTGACACCGAACGTGTGTTTGCCGAACGTGCGATCGTAAAACAACAGGTTTTCAATAGTATAGCCGAAAGTCTGCTGCGTTGAGTTTTTCGCCTTGTTGATGTTGCCGTTGTTTGCCTGCGGACCCGTGAATGAATAGTCTTGTCTGGAATGGAAGTCGAGACCAATGTTCGCGCGGTATTTCAAACCTTTGACCGGCAGTGCGATATCTACATAATAGCTACCTACAAAACGGTTAATCTTCAGTGGGTTTACGATGGCATTCTCATCCAAGTACTGCAAGGGGTTCCAGTACTGCGTATCGTTACCGGAAGTCATCTGTAGCAAGTTGCCCTCATCGTCATAGTAGCGTCCCAGCGGGTTGACACGCCAACAATCCTGGAAGTTTCTTCCACGGTTCTGGATTGAACGCATGAAGTGTTGCTGTGCACCTACTTTCAGCCAGTTGTTCACCTGAGCGTCAAAGCCGCCTTTAATGGTGTAGCGGGTGTAGTCCTGTTGCTTGTAGATACCTTCGTTATTGAAATAAGTCGTGTTCAAGATGAA
Source organism: Bacteroides fluxus YIT 12057 (assembly GCF_000195635.1). Lineage (GTDB taxonomy): Bacteria > Bacteroidota > Bacteroidia > Bacteroidales > Bacteroidaceae > Bacteroides > Bacteroides fluxus. Next base: position 192,318 of record NZ_GL882689.1, read on the forward strand.
CTGTACCTTGTCGCTTCCGCCCTTGATGCTCAACTGGTGGTCGGTAATGATACCTGTCTGTTCTACCAGGTCTTTCCAGTTACTGGCGGTAGAACGTACCTTGCTCGGGTCGTAATTACCGTTTGCGTCATAAGCCATTGCAATAGACTGCCAAGTGTAGTCGTCACCGGTGAAAGCCGACAAATTTCTATCCTCGTCAATATTAGGCACATCAGATTTATACTTTCCGGCAGCTCTCTCCGCTTCACGTACGTAGTCTGCAAATTCGGCACCGTTCATGTACTCCAAGTCGTTCTGCTTGGTCTGTACGCCGTAGTAACCGCTGTAATCTACTGATATCTTGCCTGCTTTACCTTTCTTTGTAGTAATCAAGATAACACCGTTGGCACCACGTGAACCATAGATAGCAGTGGCTGAAGCGTCCTTGAGTACTTCGATAGACTCGATGTCGCTCGGAGCGAACATGTTAGAGGCTGTTGAGCAAGGAATGCCATCAACCACATATAACGGGTCGTTGCCGGCCTTGATAGAACGTTTTCCACGAATCAGGATAGAGGGGTTGGAACCTGGTCCCCAGCTTGAATTGGTAACCAACACGCCGGGAACCTTGCCTTGGATGGCTTCGGCGGCCGACAATGCAGGACTTTCCATCAACTTCTTGGAATTGATAGAAGTGACCGAACCGGTCAAGTCTCTTTTCTTTGCACTACCGTAACCTACGACTACCACTTCGTCAAGTCCCAGAGCGTCAGTAGTCAATTCCACTATTTGATAATCTTTGGGATCTAGTGTTGTAGTAGTGTAGCCTAAGTAACTGACTACGATTTTTTGTTTCCCATTGGGGATACTTAGTATGAAATCACCATCCAGATTTGTAATCGTACCGATTTGTTCACTACCCTGTACCACGACAGACGCACCTATCAAAGCCTCGCCGGTCTCTTTGTCAATAATGCGACCCTTGATGGTTCGGTTTTGTGAATAAACCGAACACAACGGAATAGACAATAACATTAGTAATAAAAAGATGTTTTTCATGATTAAAAAATTAATATTGATTGTTATTAAACTAAAAATATTCTTTTGTGTCTATAGGTGTCTTTCATAGACATTTTTCATGAAGCAAAGATAGTGCCGTGCTTTCTAACAAACTAATACTTTATTATCATATTCTAACATCCTTGAAATAAAATACTCGGTAGGGGTGGTGGAGGTGGAATATGGCGGTGAATTGGAGAAACGGTCTTTCGTTTTTAATGAATATGGTTATATGCAAACAATAAAGGATGATATGTAAGCAGAAAACCTGTTTTCCTAAAATAGAGGGCAATAGTTGTCCTTCAATCAGTTTAAGATAAGAAAGTATCATAAAAAGATAGTCCTATCTGCTACTTTTGCATTCAACAGGCTGTAGTCTGCAGTGACATTTATAGGTGGTGATCTTCGGATATCTCCGGACAACAAAAACATATATACTAATATTTATGAAGAAAGGTTTTATTTGTCTATTATTGGGCCTTGCACATACTTGTGTGTCGTTGGCCTCTTCTTTCTTGTTATACGATTTGCGCTGTGAAAATCTTGGCAATCCACTTGCTATTGATAATACCTTGCCACATTTCAGTTGGAAACTGACAAGCCGGCAACCTATGCGGCAGTGTGCGTATGAAATACAGGTCGCAACTGATAGTCTGGAGTTGACAAGAGGAAATGTTAACTTGTGGAACTCGGGTAAAATCAGGTCCGGCCAATCTGTTATGGTACCCTACAAGGGTAAAGGACTGAGGCCTCGTATGCTTTGTTATTGGCGGGTCCGGGTGGAGAACGAACATGGTGAACAGTCCGCATGGAGTTCCATACAACGGTTTGCAATTGGTATTTTGGATCACAGACTTTTTAATGGAAAATATATCGGTCTTGCTGAAGGAGATGTCCGTTCTCCTTTGCTTAGGAAATCTTTTATGGTAAAACAAAAAAATACGACCTTTTTACATGTCAATTCATTAGGCTACCATGAAGTATATATAAATGGAAAAAAAGCAGACTCACAAGTGTTGTCACCTGCTGTATCGCAGCTTGACAAGCGTTCGTTGATTGTTACCTATGATATAACTCCATTCTTGTCCCAAGGAGAAAATGACCTGGTTATCTGGTTAGGACAAGGTTGGTATAAAAAGCCCGGACATTTCAAAGCCCAATACGAAGGTCCGGTTGTAAAAGCAGAAATCAGCGTGTTAAATGGAGGAAGATGGGAAACTATTGCTGAAACAGACCGTACATGGACGGGATGTGAAAGCGGCTATACGGATATGGGAACATGGAAAGCGTTGCATTTCGGCGGGGAACGGATAGATGCCCGTATAGTTCCCTCTGACTTGTCGGCCGGTGAGCTGAATAAAAGGCAATGGGGTACAGTCGCAGAAGTGGATATAAGGGAACATTCGGTGTCTCCGCAAATGTGTGAACCCAACCGCATCCAAGAAACACTCGCTCCCAAAAGTATTACTCCGCTGGATCAGGATACATGGTTGGTGGATATGGGAAAAGTGCTGACAGGATGGTTTGAACTACAGGTACCGCAACTACCTGCCGGGCATGAAATCTCTGTTTTTTACAGCGACTATATGAAAGAAGAGGGTACAATAGAAGAACAGGGCGAGAGCGATCTTTATATTGTTTCCGGAAATCCGGATGGCAATATATTCCGTAATAAATTTCATTATCATGCTTTTCGGTATATAAAGATCGTTAATCTGCCATACAAGCCTGATTCTAAACATATAAAGGCGCACTTGATACACGGTGACTATAGGGCGGCATCCACGTTTATTTGTTCTGACAAGGATCTGAACGCTATACACGACATGATTGACTATACAACACGTTGCCTGACATTCAGTGGATATATGGTTGATTGTCCTCATCTTGAACGTATGGGATACGGGGGAGATGGAAATTCTTCCACACAAACCGTTCAGACGATGTATGATGTCGCTCCCACTTTCCTTAATTGGATGCAAGCATGGAAAGATGCCATGAGGGAAGGGGGAAGCTTGCCCCATACGGCTCCCTGTGGCGGGGGCGGGGGTGGTCCCTACTGGTGTGGTTTTGTAGTAATGGCTCCATGGAGGACATATATAAACTATAATGATCCTCGCTTGTTGGAGCGTTTTTATGATACGATGAAGGCATGGATGGACTATGTAGAGCGATATAGAATAGATGGATTATTGAAGCGCTGGCCCGATACTCCCTATCGTAGTTGGTTCTTGGGTGACTGGTTGGCTCCCAAGGGAGTGGATTATACCAATCCGGTTTCCATAGATTTGGTCAATAATTGTTTTATCAGTGAATGTTTCGAGGTTATGTCCAAAGCTGCATCCGTTTTGGGAAAGAGTGAAGATGCTGTAGCTTTTGCCAATAAGAGGTCGGAACTGAATGCTTTGATTCATGAAAGGTTTTACAGGCCTGCCGAGGAAAAATACGCAACGGGTTCTCAGCTTGATATGATATATCCCATGTTGGCAGGAGCAGTACCCGATAAACTATATTCTTTGGTTTCCAATAATCTGAAAAGATATACGGCTGAGCAGAATAAAGGGCATATAGGTGTTGGGTTAGTAGGGGTGCCTGTTTTAACGGAATGGGCTATTCGAAACAAAGAAACGGATTTCATGTACAACCTGCTCAAAAAACAGGATTACCCTGGGTATCTGTACATGTTGAACAAAGGTGCCACTACCACTTGGGAATATTGGCATGGGGAACGGAGTAGAATTCACAACTGCTACAATGGGATAGGAACTTGGTTTTATCAGGCTGTCGGAGGAATACGCACAGATGAAGGCCAACCGGGATATAAACATGTGTTCATAGAGCCTCAAATTCCAGAAGGTGTCACGTGGGCTAAAGTCTCCAAAGAAACTCCGTTTGGAACAATATATGTCGGTTGGCACTTGGAGGGCAATAAATTAAAACTGAACATTCGTCTGCCTATAGGAGTGACTGCTGATGTAATTACACCCCAAGATGCAACCGAGGGCTGGTTGGACAATCAAAGAATCAGCATCTTAGACAAGTCTTTACGATTGGATAACGGAAGTTACAGTTGTGTATATAAATTTTAGATTATGAAACGGCGCACATTTCTTAAAATAGTTTCATCCGCAGGTGTGGCTAGTCTGTTAAGTCCTGCTTTTGCCGCACAAGTCTGCAAAAGTAAAGTCGGTAATCCTTTTCTTTCATTGGAAGAAGAATTCCGTAATCCTCCTTTCGGGTCTGGGGTATATACATGGTGGCACTGGATGAATGGAAATATTACCAAAGAAGGCATAACCCGTGATTTAGAGGCAATGAAAAACAACGGCATTGCCGGTTACCAATTGTTTGAGGCGGGAACCGGTATTCCTGCCGGTCCTGTAGAATCGCTCAGTGATGAATGGACAGGACTTGTCATCCATGCCATGAAGGAATCGGAACGGTTGGGGTTGGAATTTGCCATGCATAATTGCCCGGGATGGTCTTCCAGCGGGGGACCTTGGATTACTCCAGACAAAGCCATGCAGCAGCTGACCTGGAGTGAAACTGAACTGAAAGGCGGACAGGCAGTCAGCCTGCAATTGCCCGTTCCCAAACATCAACTGAATCACTACCTTGATACATATTGTCTTGCCATCCCTGCCGGACTTGATGTAATACCTCAATCATCTGTGCTTGATTTAACCGGTCAACTTGATAAAAATGGAGTGCTTACATGGAATGTGCCTCCGGGTGAATGGGTCGTCTTGCGTTTTGGGCAGACGGCGCGAAAGCAGAACAACCGTTCGGCACCGGCCAAGTCAACAGGATTGGAATGCGATAAGTTCAATACGGCAGCTTTGGATTATCATCTGGACTGCATGTTCAAACGGATCATGCCTTCGATGGAAAAGATGGCTAAACGTTCCAAGGTGGGGCTGCTTATTGACAGTTATGAAATGGGCAGTCAGGATTGGACTTATGATATGCCGGCCTATTTCCAAAAGAAACGCGGATATGCCTTGGTGACCTTTTTGCCTGCTTTGGCTCATAGGGTCATTGAAAGTACCGAACATACCGACCGATTTTTATTTGATTTCAAACGTACCCAAGCTGATATGTTTGCCGATCGGTATTATTCTCATTTTCAGAAACGGTGCAAAGAAAGAGGTATCATTACCTATACGGAGCCTTACGGAGGAAACATGATGGAAGAACTGCAGGTAGCGCAGAGGCTCGATATAAATATGGGTGAATTTTGGTGTGCGCAAACGGTTCTTTGGGCAAACTACAAGTACAATCGTACTGTAAAGCAGATCGCTTCTATCGCCCATGCTACAGGTTCAAAGATAATAGGAGCAGAAGCTTTTACCTCTGAAGCCGATGCGGACAAATGGCTGTTATATCCGTATGCGCTCAAATCACTGGGCGACTACATGTTTACACAGGGGCTTAGCAGGATTTATTTCCATCGCTATGCCCATCAGCCACATCCTACGGCTATGCCTGGAATGACTATGGGCCCTTGGGGCCTCCACTTTGACCGGACCAATACATGGTGGGAACCGGGAAAAGCGTGGATTGGCTATTTGAACCGTTGCCAGCATATATTCCAGCATTCCACTTTTTATGCCGACATTCTTTACCTCAGAGGCGACAACGCATTTGGTGAAACCGTAGAACCGGAAAAAACACCGTTTGCTCCTCCCGAGGGATATGATTATGATATGATCAATGCTGAATTGTTGGAAAAGGCACAGGTCAGAAACAACAGAATCATGCTTCCTGGTACAAACTTCGAAGGTTACAAATTATTGGTGTTACTGGACTCAGACGCCATGTCTTTACAGACCTTGGCTGTCCTCGACCGCCTGGTGAAAAAAGGGATTACGTTAGTGGGGCAGAAACCACAACGCACTTTAAGTTTGCTTGACGGGGAAAAGGAAAATGTGTTTATAGCACTTGTGGAACAAATATGGGGAGCATCCAATACTTATGAAAAAGCAGATTTACAGCTACTTCTTCGCGGATTAAATGTTTCACCCGATTTTTTATATAATTCGGCGGACAACAATGCGGCAGTACATGCCATTCATTATCAACAGAATGAAACAGACATCTATTTTCTGGCCAATCGTAAGCGTATGCCAGAGAATGGGACAGCGCATTTCCGTATGAAAAATCGTATCCCGGAGTTGTGGAATCCTTACACGGCGGAGATTCTTCCTTGTCCTGTATATCAGACCGATAACGAAGGTATCAAGATTCCATTGGAGTTACCTCCTGCAGGTTCCTTATTTGTTGTGTTTCGGAAAACAAATGAAACTTCCTTGTCAAAATGGGACGATTTTAAGTATAATGGGGTTTCTATATTCTCCACTCAAAAACAGGCAGGGAACTCTCCTCTCATGCAGTCTGATTTTAGTATCGCCTGTTGGATAAAGCCGGAAACAGACATAGCCGTTACAGATGCACATGAAATGGGGGATATGTGTACTCGTTTTTTTGCCGTCTATCCGCCTGGCGGAGAACAAAGATACGGAAAAGGGCATAGTGCTGTAGGGTTGTCTGTTGGCAGGAACGGCATTGTGGTATATGAACGTACCGTACGGAATAAAGCTGTATATAGAAATGTAAGGCCATTGTCTGGCTGGCTGCACCTCGTTTTGGTTTATCGGGAAAATATGCCCGGACTTTGGGTAAACGGAACATTTATAGGTGAAGGTACTCCTTCCAATACGACTGTGCATTATGCCGTTGATTCATCCGGTTTGTTGAGCAAGGCCGACACTTATGAAGGAGGTATGTGCGGTTTTGAGGCATATCCCTATGCTATGGCTGAAGAGCAAATCATCGAACTGTATCGGAAAGGAATGCCAATACCTTATCAACAGGAGAATAGGTTCTATTCATGGTATTCCAATGACAGGTTCGTTGCTTGGAAAACAGGGGTTTATGAATTTATAGCCAACCGTACTTGCTTGCGAAAGCAAATCGAACAGCTGCCTGCACGGATTACATTGGATGGCCCTTGGACGCTTCGTTTTCCCGAAAAGAAAGGCGCCCCTGAAGAAATTGTTTTGCCTAAGTTGCGTTCACTTCGGCTGGAAGAAGATTTTGGGGTCAGGCACTTCTCGGGTACAATGTCTTACTTTTATCCACTATCCATCCCCGACGGATATTTGAAGGAAGAATTTTGTCTTCGTTTGGATTTGGGAAGGGTAGAAGTTCTTGCTGAAATATGGGTCAACGGAAAATATGTGGCTACTTGTTGGGCGCCGCCTTATTGTGCCGATATACAGCATTTGTTGCATAAAGGTGATAATATGCTTGAAATTCGAGTTACCAACCTGTGGGTGAATCGTTTGATAGGTGACGAATATTTACCTGCCGAGAATGAGTATGATTATAAGGAACCTGTCAATAAATACATTGCAGCAGGAAATGGTGGTATAAAAAAACTGCCTGACTGGTATTTGACAGGACAGCCTAAGCCGGATGGGGGAAGAATAACCTTTACCACATGGAAACACTATGATAAGAATTCTCCATTGGTCGAATCTGGCTTGTTAGGTCCGGTAGTGCTAATTCCCGGAGTTATAGAAAGTATAAAGAGCTGAAAGAAGAACCGCATCTACAATACGCACTGTATAGAACGTGTTGGCGGATACTATATCTCCCGGCTGCGAGGTATCTATTGGAAACTTTTAGGAAAGCTAAAGAAAAACCTTTTGAAGTTAAGACTAAAAAGTCGCGGAGTTAAGTGAGATCTCTGTTCGCAGTGCGCGAACGGATATTCAAAGGCTGCGAACATATATTCAAGGCTTGCGAACGGATATTCACAAGCTTTGAATAAAGTTTAATAAAAGAATTCCGCCAACGGGTTTTTATATAGTGTTTCCTTTGTGGCAATCAGAAACAACCAGGTGATACTAAATATTCATTATTAAATTTTTATAGTATGGAACTAACTAAATTATTGGGAAGATTTTTTTGGATATTTCTTTCTTTTCTTGCAATTTCCTGCCAGGACGACGAAGTCATTGATCCGGGAAATGAAGACGGTGACGGCCAAGAGCCTGATACGGAAGTAGTCAATTTGGCATTGGGAAAAACAGTGGAGACCAAGGTGAATGACTTGAACGGTCAAGGGTCGAACCCTAAAATGGCCGGTTTGATTACTGATGGTGATTCGACAACCTATTGGGAATCTGCTGATTCATATAAACATTCCATTCTCATAGACTTGGGCGGTGTGCAGGAAGTATCTAAGATTGTTGTGCGTTGGGCCGATGGGAGAGGTTGTAATGCCTACAATATCAATTTTGGAAAAGAGCGTGACAAAATAACCAATGTCGTAGGCAAGAACAATGTAAAAGAAGACAAAATCAGCACCTTTGAAGGTTTCAGGGAAGAAGCCCGCTACGTGGAGTTTGTGGTGCGTGGAAGATTGGACTATAAGGGGGGATACAGAATTGCTGAAATCGAAGTCTATAATGAAAATAATGAGGAGCATGTGAATACTCCTGAAGAACAAAAAGCCATCGATACCATTACCGAACGGCTGAGAGCTGACTATCTGAATGATGATCCCGATGAAAAGGGGGTTGGGAGTTTCATGAACAGCATGCAGCCTGACGGATCATGGTCGGATATTGATTATGATGATCAAATTTCAGTTGATGGCTGGAAGCCGGAAGGACATCTTAACAGGCTTCGCACTATGGCTATCAATTATAGCCATCCCAAGAGCAGCTTTTACAATAATCCCACTCTATTGGAAAAAATTGAAAGAGGACTGCTTTTCTTCAAACAGAAAGCTCCTGTAAGTTCGGATAATTGGTATTACAATGATATAGGCGCCCCTCAGAAATACATGGTTCCTGTCTTGCTGATCAAAGGAAGCCTTCCGCGTAAAAATATGATGGCTGTATCTGTCTATCTGAAAGATAAGATTGAAGGTTTCATCGGTGGCGGCAAAAATCTTTCATGGATAGCGGAAATAGCCATGCATAAGGGCTGCGCTGAAGATAATTACTCAACCGTACAACACTCTTTCAATGCTATAGCTTCTACATTGGCTATTGTTCCGAAACAAGGTGATGAAGGTATTAAGATTGATGGCAGCTATCATCAGCATCATGCGCAAATTCAGTCAGGATCATATGGAATGTCTCTTGTCGATGATATTTCTCAGTTTATGGAAATATCGGCTGAAACTCCGTTTGCCAATGAATTCACGTCTGAAAAGAAAGAAATATTTCATACGATGTTGCTGGATGGGACACTGTTGCTCAGCTATCGCCAAGCCATTGATTTTGGTACTAGAGGCCGGAATGTGGCACGTCCTTCTACGGGTTATACCACAATTTCGAAAGATGTACTCAGAAAATTGGCCGTTGGTGATCCTGATAATGCCGGTATGTACAATGGTTGGATTAACCATATAGAAAAGGGTTCTGCTTTCCCTAAGCCTAATGTCAATAAACATTTCTGGAAGTCGGACATGATGACGCAACACGGAGAGGAGTTTTATTTGTCTGCCAAAATCATATCGAAACGTACATACGGTACTGAATCGCTGAACCAAGAAAATTTAAAGGCTTTTAATTTACCGTTGGGCTCAACTAACATTATGACAACCGGTAATGAGTATAACGATATATTTCCGGTATGGGATTGGACGCGGATTCCGGGGACAACGGCAATCAACAATCAAGACAAGACTGTTTTAAACGGTTATCAAATAGGGAATAATGAGTTTGGAGGAGGAGCTAGCAACAATCTCGACGGTATTATGGCGTTTAGTGGAGAATACAACGGGTTACAAGCCAACAAGGCCTATTTTTTCATCGATAATATGATGATATGTATGGGCAGTGGCATTTCTTGTCATGAAGGTGAGGAGATTTTGACATCAGTGGAACAGAATTTTCTGAACGGTATGGTTGTCTATAACGATGGAGAGGAGAAGCAACTGGACTCTGATGGTGATTTACAGGGGAAACAACTGAAATGGGTACATCATAACAATACCGGTTACATTTTTGACCAGGCTGATAATGTAACCATGCGGAATAACACCCAGACTGGTTCATGGAAAGAGATCAATGGCACTGGGAAATCCGATCTTATCAGTAAAAAGGTATTCAGTCTTTGGTTTAACCATGGAGTTAACCCGATTGATGAGAGTTATCGCTATATTGTTGTGCCGGGACAGTCTCTTTCTTCTTTCCGGACCCTTGTAGACCAAGTTGACTTGCAAGTGGCTCAAAATAGCAGTGTAGTACAAGCCATACGTAAAAATAACAAATACGGTTTTGTCTTTTATCAAAAAGGAAGTGTGACCATGGATGACGATTTGAAGGTTTCGGTAGATAAACCTGCCATTGTCTTGATAGAAAAAAACGATAGCAGGTATCATATTACTGTTTCCGACCCTACTTACACGCAGTCAGATCTGACCTTGTCTTTGAATAAGAAACTGGAAGCGGTTGATGGAGTAACCCTCACGGAAGAAGGTTGTAATGTTGCCATTAAACTACCGACTGATGATTACCAGGGAAGTAGTATAACAAAATCTTATATGATTAAATGAAAAGGACGACGTTGATATTACTGAATATATAGTTTTTCGCTTTTTCAGGGTAAGGGGCTGTATTGTACAAATCTTTTTAAGATGCAATGCAGCCCCTTTTTCCGATGGACGGTACCCGTCTTTTTTCTGAGAAAGAATAGTATAAGATAAATTAATACCCCTTCTTCCCTATTTATGATATAAATCCCTATCTTTGTGGCGTTTTTTAGCTGAAAATAAGATTCAAATTAATTTAGATACAACAGAAAATGGCACAAGAAGACGTTTTTAAGAAACTCGTATCACACTGTAAGGAATATGGTTTTGTGTTCCCTTCCAGCGATATCTACGATGGTTTGGGAGCCGTATATGATTACGGTCAAATGGGTGTAGAACTGAAAAATAACATTAAACAATATTGGTGGCAAAGTATGGTGCTGCTGCACGAGAACATTGTCGGCATTGACTCAGCCATCTTTATGCATCCTACTATCTGGAAAGCCAGTGGACATGTGGATGCGTTCAATGACCCTTTGATTGATAACCGTGATTCCAAGAAACGCTATCGTGCTGATGTTTTGATAGAAGACCAGCTTGCCAAGTATGATGACAAGATAAACAAGGAAGTGGCCAAAGCCGCTAAACGTTTTGGAGATGCCTTTGACGAAGCTCAATTCCGCAGTACGAATGGACGTGTGCTGGAACACCAGGCCAAGCGCGACGCGTTGCATGAACGTTTTTCCAAGGCGCTGAACGACAATAATCTGGATGAACTCCGGCAGATTATCATTGATGAAGAGATTGTTTGTCCTATCAGTGGTACAAAGAACTGGACAGAAGTACGTCAGTTCAACTTGATGTTCTCTACTGAGATGGGATCTACTGCCGATGGAGCCATGAAGATTTATTTGCGTCCGGAAACGGCACAGGGTATCTTTGTGAATTATCTGAATGTACAGAAGACGGGCCGTATGAAGATTCCTTTTGGCATTGCCCAAATAGGTAAGGCTTTCCGTAATGAGATCGTAGCCCGCCAGTTTATCTTCCGTATGCGTGAGTTTGAACAGATGGAGATGCAATTCTTCGTAAAACCGGGTACGGAACTTGATTGGTTCAAGGCTTGGAAGGAAACTCGCTTGAAATGGCATAAGGCTCTTGGCTTTGGAGACGATCACTATCGTTATCATGACCACGACAAATTGGCTCATTATGCCAATGCTGCTACGGATATTGAATTCCTGATGCCTTTTGGTTTCAAGGAAGTGGAAGGTATTCACAGCCGCACCAATTTTGACCTGTCCCAGCACGAGAAGTTCTCCGGTAAAAACATCAAGTACTTCGATCCGGAAACGAATGAAAGCTATACTCCGTATGTTATTGAAACAAGTATAGGTGTGGACCGTATGTTCCTCAGTATCATGTCTGCTTCATATTGTGAAGAGAAACTGGAAAATGGTGAGACACGTGTTGTGTTGAGACTGCCCGCTGCATTGGCACCGGTAAAACTGGCCGTCATGCCTTTGGTCAAGAAAGATGGTTTGCCCGAAAAGGCCCGTGAGATTATTGATAGCCTGAAGTTCCACTTCCATTGCCAATATGATGAAAAAGACTCTATCGGTAAGCGCTATCGTCGTCAGGATGCTATCGGAACTCCATATTGTGTGACTGTAGATCATCAGACGTTGGAAGATAACTGCGTGACTTTGCGTAATCGTGACACGATGGAACAAGAACGTGTAGCTATCTCTGAACTGAATAATATCATTGCAGACCGAGTAAGCATTACATCTTTGCTGAAGACGTTGCAATAAGTTTGGAATAAGTAGAAATTGAAATAATTGAATTGAATGAAAAGAACATTCCTTTTGTTTTTGCCTTTCTTGCTGTTTCTGGCAGGTGCATTCGTTTCTTGTGAAGAAGTGAAGGAGGCTGGAAAATATGATAACTGGCGGGAGCGCAATCAAGTGTTTATAGACTCGATAAAGAGGGAGACGGGAGAACGCTATGTGGCTACAGCAGAAGCGGCCGATGCGATGGAACTTGGAAAGTTGTATGCCATACAGACCACAGCCAGTACCAGTGCGGCTACTCAATATGTATATTGTAAAAAAATAGTAAAGAATGAGACCGGTGACCGTCCTCTATATTCAGGTTACCATTCAAAAGTGAATGCTTATTATTATGGAACCTACGTTAACGGTGAGGAGTTCGACGGATGTTTTGATGGCTATGGTGCTCTTGATAAAGAGATTCCGCTTTCTCCGGAAGAACAAAAGCAACCTACTGCATTTGACTCGTATGCGGCTTTTAGTGTTTCCGGTGTCATAACCGGATGGACGGCGGCTTTGCAGTTTATGAGGATGGGGGAACGTTGGATGTTGTATATACCTTATCAAAGCGGATATGGTTATGATGATTCAAGTTCAAATTCCATTCCCGGTGGTTCTACACTTACGTTTGATGTACTGTTGCATAGTTTTGCCCAATAGAAATATACCGATATGAAACACAGGGGCTGTCCTTAAAAATAGGGATAGCCCCTGTTTATTTATTATGCTTATATTGCTTTCCTCAGTTTCTTGGCCCATATCTTATAACCTTCATCCGTCAGATGCAATCCGTCAGAGGTTAAATCTGTCCGCAATACATTGGTTCCTTTCTCCGTAAAAAGTGGGAAAAGATTGATATAGTTGATCTTTCTTTCTTTAGCCAATGCTTCCAATCGGGTATTGATTTCGGGTATCATAGCTGTTTTACCGGTCAATTTCTTGTAGCGGCCAAAACTTTCATTGATAGGCAGCAGGCTCTGCAGATAAAGTTTGGTATCGGGAGACTCCTTTTGGATTCGTTCAACTGTCATACGGATCATGTTCACTATGCTGTCGGTGGTCAAATCATGAGAGATGTCATTCACACCGATAAGCAAGAACAACTTTGACGGATGCCCCGGCAGTATTTGGTGCAAACGGTCGTAGATACCCATAACTTCATCACCGATGATTCCCCGGTTGCGTATATTCTTCTTGCCAAGAAGTGCAGACCAGTCTCCGCCTCCTTCGGTCAGGCTGTTTCCCAGCATGACTACATCTTTTGAAGCAATGGCAGGTTCATCCATGAATTGAAGAAAACGTTTGTAGTAGTGGTCGCTATATACTCGTGGAGCGGGATAGATGGAAGCGGCTACGGCGTTTGCCACTAATGAACGTAACCGTACGGTGCTATGTCCGTCTTCAGGATGTACGGCATTGATTAAAAGGATGACCGAGGTGTCGTTGTCCGGATCGATGACGATGGAAGTACCGGTATAGCCGGTATGGCTATATGTATTCGGACCGAAGAAGTCTCCATTGTTGGAAGCGTATGCTGTAAAGCAGTCCCACCCTAATGTACGTCCCAAGTCGGCAGTTGCGCGAGGAACAGTGCGCATGGCCTTTACCCCCAAAGGGCTGAGTATGCGGTGTCCGTTCCACTCACCGCCATTCTGCAGGGCGGCACAAAGGACCGCAATGTCTTCTGCGCAAGAGAACACGCCGGCATTGCCGCTGACGCCTCCGTTCAAGATACGTGCAAGAGGATCATGCACCTGTCCGCAGAGCACCTGTCCATCCGGCTGTTTTTCTGTGGGAGCGATGAGGCTGTGCCAGTCTCCGGCAGTCATGCTTGTCCAGTGGGCATCTTCCGTATGGATCCACTGGCCATTCTTGTCACGCTTGCAGGGCAGGTAATCGGTATGGTCCATTCCCAGTACATCGAACAGGTTTTCGCGGGCAAAATCGCGTAATGATTTTCCGCTGACAGTCTCTATGATGTGCTGCAGGGTGATGAAATTCAGGCAACTGTACTGGAAGTCGGTTTGCGGTTTGAAATCGCGCTTGCAGGTAGCTATATATTCCATCAGTCCTTCAGGGTTGGGAGAACCGTACTTTTCCTCCAGTGCGGCGGCAGGGGCGTAGGGAGGCAGGCCGGAAGTATGTGTCATCAGATCGGCAATGCGGATTGTCTTTTTTTCTTTGCCGTCTTCACTTTCCCAACTTTTGAAATTGGGAATATAAAGGCTGACAGGATCCTGCATACGCAATTTGCCTTGTTCTGCCAATATCATGGTACAAATGGCCGTACTCATTGATTTGCTGCAGGAAGCCATATCGAAGATGGTATTGGGGGTCATCGGTTCTACATCCGGATAAGTCCGCTTGTTGCCGTACGCTTTTAAATAAGCCATTTTGCCATTGCGTACTACGGCAAGTACGGCGCCGGGAATACTCTTGTCGGCAATGGCTTTTTCGATGGCTTCATCGGCGTACATTAGTTTACGGGAATCCATTCCCACTTGTTCGGGGGCTACCCGCTGCAAAGGTTGTGCTATGGCGACCTGTAAGCCGGCGAGCAGGAAAAGGAGAAGATGTAATGTTTTCATATAAAGAAGCTTTTACGGTTGTGTACGATAGGCATCGACTGCTTTTTTCACAGAGCCATGCATCAGTAGCAATGCTTTGGCCTTGCCATAATCCAATCCAAGCTCTTCTACGAGCATCCGTGTACCACGGTCAACCAATTTCTTGTTACTGAGTTGCATATTTACCATTTTATTACCTTTTACGCGTCCTAATTGTATCATGACGGAGGTAGTGATCATGTTCAGAATCATCTTTTGACCTGTCCCGGATTTCATGCGGGAGCTTCCGGTTACATATTCCGGCCCTACCACCATCTCGATAGGCACATCTGCTTCCGCAGCCATTGGAGAATCGGGATTACTGGTGATGCAACCGGTCAGGATACCGTGTTCACGTGCTTCGTGCATGGCCCCGATCACGTAGGGAGTTGTACCGGAAGCTGCGATACCGATTACCGTATCTTTATCGGTAATATTGCGTTCCGTCAGTTCCTCCCAACCGCGATGGATATCATCTTCGGCATTTTCTACCGGATTACGGAGGGCGGTGTCGCCTCCGGCAATCAGACCGATAACCAAAGTGGGAGGCATGCCGAATGTAGGTGGTATTTCCGAAGCGTCGAGAACTCCGAGGCGTCCGCTGGTTCCCGCACCCATATAGAAGATACGTCCGCCTTGTTTCATGCGGGGTACAATCTGGGTTACCAGTTTCTCTATTTGAGGAATTGCCTTTTGTACGGCAAGTGCCACTTTCTGGTCTTCCGTGTTGATGTCTTCCAGAATCTCACGGACAGACTTTTTTTCCAGGTCGTTGTAGAGCGAAGGTTGCTCTGAAATTTTTACGAACATAATGGTATCTGTTATTTATTACTTTTCATTGTGATATTTAATCAATCCTTCCATCGGGCTCTTGATGATGTTACCTAGTTGGATACCCATTTCCTGTGCTGCTTCTTCTAAAACATCTTTGTAATAGAAAGCTACGGAACCGATGAAATGTACCTTGCTATGCCGGTAGTCGTATTGCATGACGTTACGTTTCAGGAAAGCCTTGAAACTGCTCAAAACTAAGGTATGCACACACGGTTCGTCCAGGTTTTGTGCCAAGAATGGGGACAAACTTGCCAGAAAACGGTTCGGGAATGGTTTGCGGTAAACCCGGTCTATGATTTCTCCGGGTGTCAGATTGAATTGCGAGAGGAATTTGTCTTTCAGTTCCGGAGTCATCTGGTTTTTGAGGACATCGCCTACCAGTAACTTGCCCAGGCAAGCTCCGCTGCCTTCGTCTCCAAGGATAAAGCCTAATGGGGAGACATTGGTGACAATCTCTTTCCCATTATAGTAGCAGGAGTTGGAGCCTGTTCCCATAATGCAGGCGATGCCTGCGCCGTGTCCGCAAAGCCCCCTTGCGGCAGCCAGCATGTCGGTGCTGACTTCCACATCTCCTTTGACTTTCAGATGCTGGGTGATGGCACGATGTACCATACTTATTTTGTCGGGAAAACCACATCCGGCTCCGTAGAAATAGACGGCATCCAGTTCTTTGGTTCTTAATTGAGGCAATAGGGCGGTCTCTATTTCATTACTGATTTCCTCTTCCGACTGAAAGAAAGGGTTAGTACCTTTCGTGAATATCTGTTGGAGAAGCACTCCATTCTCTACAACGCACCAATCGGTTTTTGTAGAGCCACTGTCTGCGATTAGAATCATTTTGATTTATGATTTTATGATTTATGAATTATAACTTTAGGGGGAACTATATTTTGATATATATTTTCCGTTTGTATAGCTGATATCCGATGCACCAGTTGATGGCAATGAATATCAGGGCATACGCCAAAGAACCACCGGTTTCACCAAACAGAGGGACAAGGGTGGTCTTATACAAAAATCCGTGTATGCTGATACTGCCTCCGTTCCACGGAAAACTGATGCATCCGAAAAGAATGCTGAGCACGCCGCCCAATACATACATGAACAATGGGTTCACTCCGAAGGATTCGAAGAACATGCTCCATCTCTTGTATCCTTTCACGTCGATAATCCAGATCAGCAGTGCCAGGAAGCTGGATGCCAATCCGCAGGTAACGAGTACAAACGTCGGCGACCAGATTTTTTTGCTGATGGGGCATCCGTAACTCAGCAGAAAACCTGCAAAAGTAAGGATAGTACCGGCAAGGAACAGTTTGATAAGGTGTGAGTCAAGCACGTTAGTACGGTCTCCCTTGGCGCTTTGGCTGTCTCCCAGCATCATACGTCCTACACAGAAGCCCAGCAATACATGGGCAATGGCAGGGATGGTGCTCAAGATTCCTTCCGGGTCAATTCCGTTGTCTTTGTACATGTGTGCGGGAGTCAGGACAGCACGGTCAACAATAGAAAGTATATTTGTTTCATTGTAGGCGAATCCATTTCCGCCCAACAGCAAAATGAAATAGCCTATTAATAAGGTGGCAATGAGATAGGGGATATTCTTATGCTTCATGGTCAAGGCGATGATGGACGTTGCTCCATAACACAGTGCCAGACGTTGCATGACGCCCAGGATACGCATACGGTCAAAAGTCCATACAGATGCCCATAGGTTTTCACCAAAGCCCAGATTGTCCGGAGCAGAACTCCAATAATAGCAGAACCGTGAAAACCAGCCGATAGCCATTCCTATAAGGAAGATTATGACGGTACGTTTCAGTATTTTCAAGGCAGCGGCATGGCTGAACTCAAAATTGTATTTCTTCAAGGAAATATAGGTAGAGATTCCCATGATAAACATGAAGAAAGGGAAAACGAGGTCGGTAGGAGTCAGTCCAATCCATTGTGCATGTGCCAGGGGAGCATAAATGTGAGCCCACGACCCTGGGTTGTTTACCATAATCATTCCTGCAATGGTGATACCCCGGAGGATATCAAGGGCAAGAATACGTTTGCTTGTTTTTTGACTGTTCATAGCGTTATGTGTGTTAAGTTTAATTGTGAAATATGAATCGTTCCCAATCCTTTATTCCTTGTCCCTCATTTTAGGCTTGGTACATTGATCAACAAGATATGCTATAGATACGTAAGGGATGCCGGCATTGGTAGTCAGTCCGATTTCACAGGTACGGCTGTTGGAATAACCGATACTTATTCCGGCAGCCTCTATCTGTGGACGCAGTTTGCGCAAGGCATAAGCGTTCAGTTCGGGATAGGTAAAGCCCCGGTCACCTGCAAAACCACAACAACCTACTTCTTCGGGTATGAGGACGTGGGTAGAGCAGAGGTGTGCCAGTTCTATGAGCGTATTTGCCAGTCCCATTTTCCGCATGGAACAAGTGATGTGAATGGCAACGGGACGGTCTGTCTGTGTGAATACCAGCTTGTCTTTCAAGAAGGTATAGATGAACTCTGCGGGTTCATAAAGTTTCATTTTCTTGATGGTTTCACGCATACGGTGCAAACACGGACTTTGATCGCAGAGAACAGGATATCTGCCTTGTTCACTGGCTTCCCAAAGGGCTGCTTCCAGTTCTGCGGACTTGCGGTCGGCAATGTCCGGCATGCCTTTGCTTTCCCAGATGGTACCGCAGCAGAGGCTTTCCATGTTGGCTGGAAAAATTACTTCGTAACCGGCTTTTTGCAGCAGGGAGACCATCTTGTTGACCAATGGTTGTTCTACGGGAGATTTTTTGGGTAATCCCATGGTCTGGTTAATGCAGCTGGGAAAATAGACTACAGCCTCTTTCCCCTTGCCCTCTCCCCGATAGGGAAGGGAGCAAGGGGGAAGAGGCTTCGGCATGGCCGGAGTCCATAAAGGTACCCCTAATGCATTATGCATGCCTTTGGCAATATTGCTCATTGCTTTCGTTCCCAAAATGGAATGTCCGAAATTGGCCAAGCCTAATATGGGCCGCAAAGAACTTTTAATACCGGCAAAATGATTGGCGGCAAAATTACCGGCTTTATATCCCAGACTACCTTTAGGCAGCGCCCTCTGGCGGATCATGTGGGTAAGGTCACCGGTATTGATTCCCATCGGGCAGGACATGGAGCAGAGGCCGTCTCCGGCACAGGTCTGGTTTCCGGGATATTTGTATTGCTTTTCCAATAAAGCAAGGCGTTCCGGCTCCTTGCCGCTTTGCCTCAAGCGGGAGATTTCACGCTGCAGAACGATACGTTGGCGCGAAGAAAGTGTAAATCCGCAAGAGAGGCAATTTACCTCACAGAACCCGCATTCGATGCACTTGTCTTCTGTCCCCCCTCGTAGCTCGTCCCTTGTAGCTAATAAAGGTAGCGGCTTGAAGTTTTTGATATGGCACTGGGGGTCATCATTGAAGATGACACCGGGATTCAATAAACCCTTGGGGTCGAAGAGCGATTTGACAGCTTTCATGACCTCGAATGCCGCTTCTCCCCATTCATAGCGTACGAAAGGAGCCATGTTGCGTCCCGTACCATGCTCGGCTTTCAACGAACCGTCATATTTGTCCACTACCAATGTCTTGACAGCGTTCATCAGGTCCTCATAGCGTTTTACTTCTTCATCACTGCCAAAAGACTGGTTGATGATGAAGTGATAATTCCCTTCCAAGGCATGTCCGTAGATGCAGGCATCGTCATATCCATGACGGGCGATGAGCTGTTGGAGTTCCACCGTAGCTTCGGGCAGGTTCTCGATATGGAAAGCGATATCCTCGATGAGGCAAGTTGTTCCCGGCTTGCGGGTACCGCCTACCGAAGGGAAAATACCGGAACGGATGGCCCAATATTGGGAGTATTCTTCCGGCTTGTCGGTAAAATGTACCGGGATATAGGTGTGGAAAGCGCGTAATACGCTTTCGATGGTGGTAATGTTCCGGTGCAGTTCTTCCGGTGTACGGGCTTTTGTTTCTGTCAGTACGGCAGTCAGACCGCTTTCGTCGCCGGGTTCCACTCCTGGGAGGATGGAAGATGCCACTTCACCTTTGTAACGCAGGAAAATGGGGTCGTTGACGGAGGCCAATGATTTCCAGTCGAGCAGTTCGGCGCCCTTTACGGTCCATTCGCCGGTTTCGTTGGTCACGTTCTTCAGGGCAACTACCGCACGGCAAGCTTCTTTGATGGTTTTGAAGTAAAGCATGGCGCTCGCCTTGCACGGATAATCATATTCTGTTTTCATGGTAACTTCTGAAAGGAAGGCCAAGGTACCTTCCGAGCCGACCATGAGATGGGCTATGATATCAAACGGGTCATCAAACCGGACGAAAGGCAGAAGGTTCAGTCCGGTTACATTCTTGATGGAATATTTATAGCGGATACGTTCCGCCAGCTTTTCGTCGGCGCGTACTTGGTCGCGCAGTTCGCAGATGCGGCGGATAAAATCGCGGTGTGTTACTTCAAAGGATGCGCGGCTTACCGGACAACCGGTATCCAATACAGTACCGTCTGCCAATACGATGCGGACGGACAGAAGTACTTTGTCGCTGTTGGCATGTGTGCCGCAGTTCATTCCGGAAGCATTGTTCATGACGATGCCGCCCACCATCGCACTCTTTACAGAGGCCGGGTCCGGTGCGAACTTACGGCCGTAGGGAGCGAGTATTTCGTTGACGCGTTGTCCGATGATGCCTGGTTGGAGGGTAATTTGCTCATGATCGGAAGACAAGGTATATTTTTCCCAATGTTTACCGGCTACAATAAGGATAGAATCACTGATGGCTTGCCCCGACAAACTGGTCCCTGCTGCCCGGAAGGTGACGGGCAGCCCGTGGCGGCTCGCCAGTTTCAGCAGTTGTGAAATTTCATCCTCGTTTTTCGAACGGATTACAATTCGGGGAATCAGGCGGTAGAAACCTGCATCTGTTCCCCAAGCCAGCCGGCGAAGTTCGTCGGTATAAATTCTTTCTTGCGGAATGAATGGACGTGCTTCCTGTAGGAAAGCCATGTAACTGCGCTCTTTCATATCTGTTTTTTTACTATCGTATCATTTCTCTTCAAAGTGGACTATAAACGGGTCTGATGGGGAGGTACCCTCTGTATTGTCGCTATTTCTCCTCTTTGTTCGTCTGTAAAACTATTTATATAAATAATACTTCTTCGACAACTTACGGAAGTCTTCAGCATCTTTATACCAGTAGTCGCGTATGTCCTCCCAGCGATTCCGCTTTGAGAAACGTTCGCGTATCTGCCGCGAACCGCTTACCTTGTCGAACATGTTGAAACGTCCCTTGTCGGCATGGCCAAATACGGCGCGGTCAGGATAGAGGGCAGCGACTTCCTGCATTACCAGGAATTGCAGGTCGCTCAACGGCGCTTTGCCGAAGTCCATGATGTGCACTTGCACACCTTGCAGCAATTCGCCTTTGCCTACACTGTAGAACGGTTTCAAGTACATCGGCCTGAATATGACTCCCGGAACTTTCAAACTGTTCAGGTTTCTGGCAAGTTTTTCTGCTTCTACCCATTCGGCGGCGAACATCTGGAACGGAATGGTGTAACCGACACCGATGGACATATAGCCCAATTCACCCAGAATACCGCTGACGGGATAAAAGAATGCCGAGTGGGGATGTGGAATGTGGGGTGAAGAAGGTACCCACTGCAGTCCGGTCTGAGTATAGTCCATTTTACGCTTCCAACCTTTCATTTTGACGATCTGCAAGTTGCATTGTTCTCCATCCTTCAACATCTTTTCACCGTTCAGCATCAATGCTAACTCACCGCAAGTGAGCCCGTAAAGGTACGGAATTTTAAATTGGCTGACAAAAGAAATGCAATCATCTTCGACCAGGTTGCCTTCAATTTTCAGTCCGCCTACGGGGTTGGGACGATCCAGTACGATGAACTCCTTGCCGTTCTCGGCAGCGGCTTCCATGGCAAGCCCCATGGTACTGATGTAGGTAAATGAACGGCAGCCGATGTCCTGGATGTCATAGACCAATACGTCAATGTCTTTCAGCATATCGGGAGTGGCTTTGCGGGTTTTTCCGTAAAGTGAATAGACAGGAAGCCCGGTTGAGGCATCTTTTATGTCTGTCACATGGTCTCCGGCATGTACGTCACCGCGTACACCATGTTCCGGTCCGTAAAGTGCAACAAGGTTCACATTCGGTGCTTCATGCAGGATGTCGATCGTTGATTTCATCTGATTGTCCACGCCTGTAGGATTGGTAATCAATCCTACCCGTTTGCCTTCCAGGCATTTGAAGCTCTGCTCTTTCAGTACTTCGATGCCGGTCTTGATTCTTATTTTTTGAGCCTGTGCCACACTTGCGCAAAGCAGGCAGAGCAGGGATAGTATAATAATCTTTTTCATTACTAATCATTAATCATTAAATATTCATCCCTAATCACTTTTTCCCATATTGCGGGTCTATCCTTCTGTCTGCAAAAATGGTGACGATAATTGTAGCGAAACAGCATATCATTACCAGCCAGAAGAAGTCGGTATATCCGATAGCTTCTTGAATATACCCTGCAAACATGCCCGGAATCATCATGCTCAGTGCCATGAATGCGGTACAGATGGCGTAGTGGGATGTTTTGAATTCACCCTCGGAGAAGTACATCATGTAGAGCATGTAGGCAGTGAAGCCAAAGCCGTAACCGAACTGCTCGATGGCGATGGCGGTGGAGATGGCAAACAGGTTATCGGGCTGGACAATGGCAAGATAGACAAATGTCAGGCATGGCAGCGTCATACATCCTGCCATCCACCAGATGGATTTTTTCAACCCGATGCGCGATGCGAACAGTCCTCCCAGAATACCGCCCAAGGTGAGGAATATGACTCCGATGGTACCATATACGATACCTACTTCTGCGGTAGAGAGTTCCAGACCTCCCGATTCCTTGGAAGCTACAAGGAAAGGCATGCACATCTTAATGAGGAATGCTTCCGGCAGGCGGTAGAGCAGCATGAATACGATAGCCAGCAATGCACCCGGTTTGGTGAAATAGGTGGCGAATGTTCGTCCGAACTCTCTGAAGATGGCTCCTGCGGTGGCGGCATCGGCTGCCAGTGTTGACTTGTCCGAAGTTGGTTTGGGGACTGCAAAGAGATGATAGAATGTCACCAGGCTGAACAGAACGGCTGTAACCAGCATCGTGATAGTCCATGACAGCGGAATGTTCTCGGTTCTCAGTTCGATGGCACCGGCAATGGCTACGAGCACTCCTTGTCCGAAGATGGAGGCAAGCCGGTAGAAAGTGCTTCGGATACCCACGAAGGCTGCCTGGTCACTCTGTTTCAGTGCCAGCATGTAGAAGCCGTCAGCGGCAATGTCGTGTGTGGCAGAGGCGAAAGCCGTGATGATGAACAGCATCAGTGTGATGCTGAACATACTGATGGGAGTTGTTCCGGCAGCCATAGTCGCCTCGTCCGGTCGTGGAATGGACAGCGTCAGCAGGATGAATGCCACGGACATCAGAATCTGCATGGAAAGGGTCCACCATCTTTTGGTCTTGATGATGTCGACAAACGGGCTCCAGAAAGGTTTGATGGTCCAGGGCAGATAGAGCAGGCTTGTAAACAAGGCCATCTCTCCGTTCGGTACGCCCATCTTGGTAAACATCATTACGGAGATGTTGTTTACGATGAAATACGGAATGCCTTGTGCAAAGTACAGGGTAGGTACCCATGCCCATGGCGATATGTTTTTTGTATGGTTCATGATATTGGTTTATTTGTCTGTTAGTTTACTCGTACAGTTTGTCGATGTTGGCACCTATATAGTAGTGTAGCAGTATTGCATCATATTTATATCCTTGCTCGCCCATCACGGCTGCGCCTATCTGGCAAAGTCCCACGCCATGGCCCCAACCGGCTCCGGTGAGGATAAAACGCCCGGGAATGCCTTCGGGAGAAATATCTTCCTTATCGACTACAAAGGCAGAGCTGTAGAGGTGGGAGGGAGATAGTGTACGGCGAATTTCCAATTCTTTTCCGATAGTGAGTGTTCTTTGGCTACCCACGATTTTCAGTTTCCATAGGCGTGCGGATGTTCCGCGGGCTACGGGAATAAGATCGATAATTTGTCCGTAATCGATGCCGGAACGTTCCTTTATCAACTTGGAAAGTTCATCTTGGGTATATTCCACTTTCCAACGGTAGAAGTCTGTCGTCTCTTGGTCATAGTTGTTGAGTACTTGAGAGAGGATTTTCTTGTCAGTAGTATTGCAGAAAGCTTTCGGTGAGGTACGTATCCAACGGTCGGCCTCTACCTCCCGGGTAAGGTCGGGCAGTGTCCCGTTATCTGCTTTCCCGTTTTCCGTCCGGTAGTCCCTTTGTTTGGCAAGATAGGGATATTTGATATCTTCCCAGCAATATTGGAATTCTTCGAAGGCGCCGCCGCAACATTTGGAGAAGCGGGCGTCACAAATCTTGCCGTCCGATGTCAATACTTGTCCGCGCGTGGCTGCAATGGCCTGTTTCACGATATCCGTGGAGGCACGGGTGATGCCTTGGTAACGTTGGCAATGATCATCGGCACAGACGTCAAAACGGGTATGGTCTTCTCTGTCATACCAACGGATCAGTTCTTCTTCGGTCTGTGTGAAAGCCGAGTAATCGGCATGAGTTTCCGTGATTTCCTTATTCTTCTGTATTTGGGCGAGTAGCCAGCTGCGGGATATCACTGCATGGGCCTTCAGCAATTCCAAAGATGCGGTAGCACTCATCTCCGAAGAAATTACGCTGGTCAGGTAATCTTCCACGCGGATGACATTGATACCGGTGAGCTTGCCGTTTTCAACAATAATCTTCAAGGCACCGAGGAAACGCTGGTCCTCTTTGCGTTCCCAATGGAAGTTGATTCCGATGGTTACGTCCAATAGTTCAAAGGCATCTGTCTGCTCATGCCGGGGTTCGAACAGGAGTTCTTCATAACGGCGTCCGTTCCAGAGTATCTTACCCTCATCGTAGGTAACCACTTGTTTGCCGCTTATTTCCGTACCGTCTATCAGATATGTATTTAGTAAAACGAACTCAATCTGAGGTTCAAATAAGATACCTACATGTACTTTGGGCTCTTTCATAACGATATTCAAGTTTTTAGATTTGTTCTTTAATGTGTTGTCTGAGTTGCTGGAAGTCGGATGCGGAAAGGCAGACTTCACTGAGAATCTGTGCAATATCTCCGGCAGTAATTTTCAGAAAATCCTTTTCTACGGGAGTGATAAAGACACCGCCCAAATCCACGGAGGCAGGACTGCTCAACAGGTTTGCATCGCCTTCGGCCGTATAGCATGCGGGGCGGTGTTTTGCACGCGGGAATATGAAGACAACCCATTTGCCGGTTTCATACATGGCGAGTACATTCATCATAGGCTCTTCCTCACCGGGTTTTACGGGAAGCGAACGGTAAATGAGGCCGAACAGTTTTTCGGCTGTATCCTTACCGGATGATTCGATGACCAACGTAGCACGCGGTGCGTCATCCAGATACCAGAGTGAGGCGTCCTTGTAATCGGCGATCTTACCTGCGATCTGGCTTCTCCAAGCTTTCTCGATTGGCATGAATCCTTTATTCCCGGCTTGGAAATGGGCATGGTCGGGAGCGGAGGCACCGCATTTCGGACCGTTGTAGAAAATGGTGTATTCAGAGAGCGCCTGTGCCAGGTCGAGCATATCGCTGAAGCGTACGGCAATACGCTGGTCCACGTGCTCCGTTTCCGGTATCGTCAGATGGCGGGGGAAGATGGGGAACGGGTTTACCAGTATATTGTAGTGACCTTCAAACGGGATCCCTTTCTGTACGGGGGGTAAGTTTGCCGGACACAAAAAGCATTTCCGTTCCCGGATGGACTTGGCATCTACCTTAGCTCCGGAAGAGACAATGCGGGCAGGATTGAACTGTACCTTATAAGGAATACCGTTCACATCCAGTTCCTTTACCTGTACCCCGGAGAGAGCGGCATAATTGTTGCGTGCCGTCTCCCAGGAAGACAGTTGTTCGGTCAGAAGATTGTTTATCATTCGATTCATTCTGTTTATTTACAATTTATTCCCTACGGCCATGACATATCCTTTATCTTTGGCACGATAGGTACGTTGGCAATTTACGATATGCGGAAGTTACTTCTGCCGGTTCAGCGTAACCCGTGCTCGTAACTCCCAAGTGCGGATGCGGTCTTTGTATAAGTTGTGACCGTTCATCTTTACGATGTCAAGGGACGCATCCGAATTGTCATCCCAGCGGCGGCAGAGATATACAACGTCATATACACGGCCGATCTGGTATTGGCGGGAAAAATTCAATCCTAAGGCATAATCCTCACCGTAACTGGTGTTGGGCACTTTGATTTCACGGAGCACCGGTGTGTAAAACGCGCGGGGAGCGCCCAGGCCATTGATGCGTAATGCATTGTTGCGTCCGTTTTCGGGTGTCCATTCCTTATGGTCAATGATGCCCGGAGCAATCATGTTCATATTGAAGTCTGTCATCATGTAGGTACCTACCACCATGGCACAGTTTTGTTCATAGAAAGCACGTACCATGATGCTTAGGGTGTTTTCATCTTTGTATACATCGTCGCTGTCCAGTTGCACGGCAAACTTGCCGCACTTGGGATGGTGTACGCCCATGTTCCAGCAACCGCCGATTCCGAGGTCGTTTCGTTCGGGAATAAGATGGATGAGGCGTTTGTCATCTTTGAATTCATCGATGGCCTCGGTGGTGCCGTCTGTGGAATGGTTGTCAATGATGATGAGGTTGTACTTGAAATCGGTTTTCTGGTTCAGTACGGATCTGATGGCGTCGCGGATGGTGCGGATGCGGTTTCGTACCGGGATGATGACGGAGGCTTCATACTCAAAATTGCCTGCCGAGAATTCTATCTGCTTGAATTCCGGTTCCAGGTATCCGCCGATTTCTTTCAGATGCTCGGTGCAGGCTTTTTCCATCTCAATCTGGCGGTCACGGTTTCTGGGATCGACGTAATCGAATATTTTCTCACCGCTTTTGCGGTTGTCGTTCTCTATTTCACTGTAAAGGTATTCATTGATATGCACCAATTCTGATAGTTGGCTCAGTTTCAAGCGTAAGTCGTAAAGACCGGCGAAGTGATACTCTGACTTCATCTTTCCGGCGGCTTCTTTTAGTTTTTTAGTATTGAACAAGAGTACGGAGCCGAAGTTGAAGTCATCTCTCAATGAACCGAATTGATAGTCGATGACCGGGGCGTTGCTCTGTTTGCCGTCAGCTATCTGGTAATGGTCGGCATACACCATGCCGGCTTTGGAGTCTTCCAGAATGTGTATCATGCGTTCCAGAGCAAACATACCCATTTCAAGCGTGGTCTCTTTGGTGTAGAGCAAGGCATAGTCAGCTTCGGCAGCGTGTGCCATCGTCTGTATCATCATGCTGCTGAAAGGATATTCCGTTCTTATGATTTTACAGCCGGGCAGTTCTTCGGGGTTAGCGTCTGTGGTTATCAAAAAGACCTCCTTTACGAGTCCTGTAGCCTGCAATCCTGCGACAGTTTTTTCTACTTCTTCTTTTCCTGCATAAGGAAGAAAGCAACTGATTTTCTTCATAATGTATTTTCTTTTAATTTCTGATTCTTATTTTTTAGTTTTCAAAAGTCCCACTTCACCGCTTGTTGCCGTGAAAAGGAGTTCATGTCCGTTCAGCGGGACTACAGTGCTGATGAGTGAGTTTCCTATCTTGTGTTTCCACAGCACCTTGCCTGTTTTCCCTTCCAGTGCGAAGATAAGGCCTTCTTTGGTACTGCCAAACATGATACCTTCTTTTTCTGCCTGCATGGAAGGTGCGTGTTCATAACCGAATCCTACATTCGATGCCCACAGTTCCCGGGGAGTGTCCTCCAGGGTGGAATAGCAGACGATGCTGTCATTCATTGTTTTGCTGTAAACACGCTCGTGGTCTTCGGATAAGCCGATGGTTTCACGTACCATGGACTGGAAGGTGCGCCATACCGTATTTCCCGTTTGGATGTCAATGGCGGTCATGGCACGCTGCGGATCTGTAATAAATACTTTTCCGTTGGCTGCTACCGGCCATACGGCAGCAGGCGAAAAGTGCATACGGGTCAGTCCACCGGTCCATTTCCACAATTCTTTGCCGTCAGTTTTGTTCAATGCATATAAGGTATTGTCCCATGCACCGAAGATAACCTTGTCTTCTGTAACGAGCGGTTTGGTTTCGATATAGCCTTTAATGCCTGTATAAACCCAGATAACCTTGCCTGTGTGTATGTCTATGGCGCGGAAAGTATGGTCGCTTGCGCCGATATAGGCAATGCGGTTCTCAATGGTGACGGCTCCTAGCACTGGTTCCGCAGCCTCAACTTTCCATAGCTGGCTTCCGTCTTTGGCACTTAATCCATAGATATGGCGGTCGGCAGAGCCGAATACGACGATGCCTTCACTCGCGGCAGGAGTACCTACGATACGCTTGCCGGATTGGAAACTCCATAACTTCTTCCCATTTTTCAAGGTGTAAGCTGTCAGGCATCCCAAGTCATCGCCGACAAATACCTTGTCTTTCTCTACGGCAGGCGAGCAGTAGATACCTGCACCGGTCTGTACTGTCCATTGTTCTTTTACCTTGGGAAATTCCTTATTTACGGAGAAGTCCGGATATTTTTCTGCCTTGCCGTTACGGTCGTAATAAGACCGGGTCAAGGAAAAGGCGGCCCATTTCTTTGGGGGTTCCCCGATACGTTGTGTATAGACCCGGATAGAATCTTGGGTTACTTCGTAAATGCCATAACCAGGCTTGCCTTCTTTATCACGCAGGTTGCTGCGCATCAGAATGCCCGGAATGCCGTCGTAACGCAGATTGCGGTTGCTGTGGTAGTGTCCGCCGATGAACAGGCGTACATTGTAGGGGCGTACGGCATCCGTTACGTCATACCAATTGTCTACATCACCCTCCTGCATGGGATAGTGGGTGGCAAGTATCACGGGTTTGCCCCGTTTGGGGTTACCTTGGTTAAACGCGTCCATGCTTTCCTTCATCCAGTTGATGTCTTGCGGTACTACATGGCCATAGGCCATACGCATCAGCGGTCCTGAATTGAAACCGAGAAATAAAATGCCTTTGTGCTCGAACTTAAAACGGTCACCCCCGAAGATCTCGCTGAAAGCGGTACAGCCTGAATCGCTCCATTTGGTTTCGTGATTGCCGAGGGCAATGTAGTAGGGCATCTTCAACAGGTCGAGACACGTCTTCAGTTTCTCCATTGTGGTGCGATCTCCTTCTTCGGTGACATCACCGGTGATTAGCACGAAGTCGAGGCTGTCGGTAGCATTGAGCTGCGCCACACTGCGTAGTAAATCCTCCGTGGGGTTTGCATTCCTTGGGCTCAGGTGCAGATCCGTGAGCTGTGCAAACCGGAATGTTTCTTGCTGTGCCTGCATCCCGAGGGGAAGCAGGCACGTAAGCAGGATGAGAAAGAATTGTCTTCGGTTCATAGATGATAATTGTTTTTATTGATGATGTTGTCTTTGTTAATGATAAAAATTGCCTTTGTGAATGCCTGTCATTCGTTCTCGTTAAAGAACGTCAATACAGCTTTCATCAGAGCTTCTCTTTCAGATTCGGTGCGTATGGACTCAAAGGGGAATCCTAATACGCACGTCTTGTACGCGCCGCGGTAGGCTATGCCCGCACTCAGATTATTTTCCGAATAACGC
The DNA here is from genome assembly GCF_000195635.1 of Bacteroides fluxus YIT 12057. Classification (GTDB taxonomy): domain Bacteria; phylum Bacteroidota; class Bacteroidia; order Bacteroidales; family Bacteroidaceae; genus Bacteroides; species Bacteroides fluxus. Next base: position 221,922 of record NZ_GL882689.1, read on the forward strand.
ATTACCGTGTAGGCTTCCTTGCCTGCGGGCTCAATGGCATCCGGAGATTCTACCACATAGGAGTCCGGATTCAATTCATTGTGGTAAGAATAGTCTCCGGTAAGGACAGCGAACGGGGAAGCCACGCTTTTAACTTTGCCCATTGTGGCTGCCTGGCCTGTACGCCATTTGTATTTTAATACTTCTGTGGCGAATTTCTTGTCGGAGTCTTCTGCTTTGGCAAGGCGGTTGTCCCACAAGTCGGTTCCGACGTATGAACCCGATATGAAGATATTTCCGCCTTGGCTGCAGTAGGCTGCAATGGCATCCTGCATCGGCTTACTGAATGTCTTGAACTCCAAAGGCATAATACCGCCTCTGCCCATTTTGGTCTGACACTCTTTGCCTAAAATAAAATCGACATATTTGTAGTCGTTCAAATCGACTTGCCCGTTTTCTACAGCTTCGTCACTGCCGGATACGAAGGAGTAGCCAGCTTTCAGGATAGCTGCACCATGCACGGCAGGGTAATCAAAAGTGTTGCCGGCAATGACCTGGCTTTCATAATTTCCGTAACTGTCTCCGAAACCGGAAGCGTCATCGTCCATCCAAGGGATGGAACGGCGGAATTCTTTCATCTTGCCAATGTAACTGATATCCTTGATGTAAGGTACTCCATGGTCCAGATCATCTAAGAAGCCTGCAAGCAAAGTATCCGCGGGAGCGGCGGCAACGAAATCGGCAGGTGCGCTGATACGGTCAAATCCGTTTATCACCAATACCGTACCTTGGGAATTGAAGGCACGTCCGGCGGACAGGATCTCGGACGGGAAGCTTTCACCGCCTTTATTGACGGCCGTGACTTTGTAACTGCATACCACTCCTGAAGGAAGAACAGTGCGATAACAGTTTTTATCTACCAATACGCCATTGTCAAAGTCCCCGTCTCCGATACGGGTATATACAATGTACTTTTCGGCTGTGGCGGTCGGCTCGAGAGGGTCGGTGACCGGTTGCCACGTCAGTTCAACTTCATTCTCACTTGCCATGCGTAATGACATCCGGTTGACCGGGAGAGGCTGGACTATGTAGTCCATATTGTATTGTGAGCAGAGGAACTGTAACATTCCTTTGTAAATGGCACGGCTTACGGTAAAGCGGAAACGGGGATCCAGACCGTAACGCATGTCTGCAAAGTTCTGGTGGGATAGTAATTCCAGCAACATGGTCGGTACGCATGGAACACGTGCCTCGTAATAAGATTGGTTCCACTTGCCCCGGCGGGTCCAGTCCGGCTCGTGAAGTGCGCGGATATCACGTACGATATTGGATTGGATCAGATCTGTCAGATCATGTGAGAGGTAACGTGATGCTCCGTTGGAGAATACTCCATTGCAAGCATTGGTATGGTAGATGCCGAGTGTTCCTATGATGGAGTCATTCAGTGTGGTACCGGCGTCCGAGTGGAATGCGAAAGCCATGTCTACAGGAATATTCAGACCTTTTTCTGTAGGATTGGCGGAAGAACCGCCGGCGAGGTAATTCACCCAAATGCCACGGCATTTATAGTCATCCGTATAGTCGTTCTTTCCTTGGCTTTCTGAATATACGCTGTCCGGTATGCCCGCCCATTGCAGCCAGTAACGTGCCGCTTCGCAGAAGCGGGGATAACCACTTGTCTCGTACGGATAATCGACTTCCGGCATTTCTTTGTGCACGATGGCGGCGTTTGCATCCAAACTTTTTATGTTCTCCGTAACTCCGGCGTCAGATAGGCGCCGGGCTATATTTCCCATGCCTCCACCTATTTTTACGGCATCTGCGGTTACTGTTTGTCCGGCTTTGGCCGAACGGTTGCTTAGAGTGACTTTGCATGTCTTGTTTTTTCCTGCATCAAAGCCAAAGGTACCGAGATAAATCCAAGTACCGCCACCCATTTGTTGATTTACCTTGAACCGGGTAGCACCGCCTTTATGATAAACGGTGTAAAGGGCATCGTCCGTACTGTTCGGAAGGGTCTGGTAAGATACATATACGGCATACCGGCCTGTGGAGGGAATTTCCGGAATCCATTCAGCCGTACTTTCTTTTCCTTTCTTGATAGTCTCAATGGTGCGGAAGGTACCTTCCTTGAATGGGTTCTCAAAGTCGATGTATTGATTCCGCAGATGGGCAAAACCTTTCCCGTTTCCTTGTGTCCACGCTTTGTCGGCTATATTTTCCGTATAGACGGAACGGCTGTTGAGATTGCCGTCGTTGTCCACGATCACTTCTACTGTCTGACAGTCGCGTTCACGGGGAAGCAGTACATTGGCGCCTGCATTTTCCAGCATCGGCACGAGGAAGGGGAGTACATAACTTTGTGTGTATAAGTCCTCCACCGTTTGGAAGATGCGTGCACGTTGCCATTCCCAGCGTGTCAGTTTCGGCTCGTAGTAGAAGCCATGGCTTTGCCACAATGCGATATGCCGGTCCCGTAATCCATTGGCGGGAGTATAGGGGGCGGAAAGGTTCGTTGTCAGGGGGGTGCCGGCACCAGGGTTGAATGTTTTTGCTTTTTTGTCTTTTTTACTGCGTAGAGCTTGAGGGATAAGTTCCTCGATGCTGCGTTTGTTCGTACGGATTTGCAGGTGGTATTTGGCAAACTCGGCAGGAAGTAGGGCATTTACACCTGTGTAGATTTCGGCAACATTCTTTTCCCGGAAAGGAATATAGGCACAGTTCATGTTGGCGAACAGTTGCAGGGTATTGCCGATAATGGCTACAGAGTCAATCTTTATACGTCCTACAGAAATTTCTTTTTTGGCGGTGGCATCCAAAAATCTTCCGATTTCCTGACGGACTTCCGTCGGAAGCTCTTGCGCGCCTCCCATTTGGGGGAAGAGGGAGGCGGCGAGCAGACTAAGTAAGAAATGACGTCTTACATTCATGATGATGCATTAAGTTAATTGTTCTTTTTGTCTTTTTTTATTAGCAGGCAGAGTCCGATAAACGTGAACAGTGCGTTGAATATCAGAAGCTCGTAGCTGAATTGGTAGCCTCCGAACCAAGTTACAGAATTCTTTTGAAGAATGTAGCAGAACACAGGAGAGGCAATGGCTACCAGAGGGATGTACTTGTCACGGACTTGTTGTTTCATGAAGATTCCGAACGCAAACAAGCCAAGTATAGGACCATAAGTGTAACTTGCCAGAATATAAACTGCGTCAATTACACTGGTATTATTGAGCAGGTTGAAAACGAAGATGGTGATGCCCATGATTACTGCCATTCCGACGTGTACTCTCTTGCGGATTTTAACGACTTCTTCTTCTGCCTTTCCCTTTGTTCCAAGAATATCGACGGTAAAGGAGGTGGTCAGCGCAGTCAGTGCGGAACCGGCGGCGGAGTAAGCGGAAGAAATCAGCCCTATAATGAACAAGATACCTACGATAGCGGGAAAATACGTGCCTGTGGCTATCAGCGGGAAGAGCTCGTCTCCTTTGGCTACCTCAATCTGCTGATTGGCGGCAAAGATGTAGAGCAGTACGCCCAGCATCAGAAAAAGCAGGATGACAAAGAATTGTGAGATAACACTGGTTATCATGTTTTTCTGTGAATCCTTGAAGTTTTTGCAACTCAGGTTGCGTTGCATCATGTCCTGGTCTAGCCCCGTCATGGCAATCATGGTGAAAGCACCCGCCAAGAATTGCTTGAAGAAGTATTGCTTGCTGTTTACATCATCGAAGAAGAAGATGCGTGACATGTCGCTGTCTGCGATAGTGCTTACCATACTGGTGAATGACAAATTCAGGTCGGATGCGATATAACCTATGCAGAGTACAACGGACACCACCAGGCAGAATGTTTTTAAGGAGTCTGTCCATATCAGGGATTTGACTCCGCCACGGAAAGTATAGAGCCAGACCAGAGCCACTGTGATGGCTACATTCAGAATGAAAGGAAGGCCGAAAGGCTCAAAAACCAATAGTTGCAGGGTCAGGCATACAAGGAACAGGCGTACAGCGGCACCGAGCATTTTAGATATGAAGAAGAACCAGGCTCCCGTACGGTAAGAAGACATGCCGAAACGGTTTTCCAAGTATTCATAGATGGATACCAAGTTCATCCGGTAAAACAAAGGTACCAGGACGAAAGCAATGATAAGCTGTCCGGCTATGAATCCCAGTACCATTTGCAGATAGCCGAAACCGCTGACAGCCACCATACCGGGTACAGACACATAGGTTACTCCCGAAATGGCGGAGCCGATCATGGCAAAGGCCACGACATACCAGGATGATTTACGGTTACCTACAAAGAATCCTTCGTTATCTGCTTTTCTGCCTGCAATATAGGATATGGTAAATAATATCGCGAAGTAGGCGGCGATGGTAATGATGACAGAGAGTGGGCTCATGGTTTTATTTACGGTTTAATGATTTACGATTTGATGATTATTCTTCGTAGAGCAAATAGGGCTTGCGTTGTACCTTGAATTTCTCTACATCGTCTTTCCACATTGCTTTTATCTCATCGGCGCTTTTGCCCGCTTCTATCATTTTGCGTACATAATCCGTACCTACCAATAGTTCGAAGAAAGAACGGAAGAAGTGGTCGCCCATATTCAGATTCCTGTATGCATCGATAACATAGCTCAAATCTATACCGCGTTTCCGGATTTCTTCATCGCTCATGTTGCTGAGGTTTACGCCGTGGCAAAGTTTATTGAGTTGGGGAGGGTTCTTGGCTCCCGGAATGCTGCGTGGGGTGAAACTGTAGCTGTAACCTGTCATATTGGGATGGCCATATACTTGGAACGGAAGGTCTGTACCTCTGCCCAAACTGACCGGGGTGGCTTCGAAATAGCAGGTTGACGGATACAGATAGATGGACTTCATGTTCGGCAAGTTAGGAGATGGGGGAATCGGCAACTTGTACAGGGTCTGATGTGTATAGTTCTTGCAAGGAATCACTGTCAAGTCGCATACGCGTGAAGCGGGTAACCAACGTTCGCCATTGACCATTAAGGCGAGTTCTCCTAAAGTCATGCCGTGTACAATGGGGATAGGCAGCCAGCCTACTCCGGATTTGTATTTCATGTCGAGAATCGGGCCGTCCACATAATACCCGTTCGGATTGGGACGGTCTAGAACCAATACCTTTCGGTTATATTCTGCACAGGCATCCATCAGTCTGCACATGGAGGCATAATAAGTATAGAATCTCAGTCCCACGTCTTGTATATCTACAATCAGAATGTCGAACTTGCGCATGGAAGTTTCACTGGGCTTTCCTAATTTGCCGTCATAAAGAGAGAGGATGGGCACGCCGGTCTTTTTGTCAACAGAACTGGATACGTGTTCGCCTGCATCCGCATCACCGCGGAAACCATGTTCCGGTGAAAAGATGGCTACTACGTTGAATTTGTTTTCCAATAGGATGTCCAGCAGATGCTTGTCTCCTATCATTCCTGTGTGGTTGGAGAAAATGGCGATTCGTTTGCCTTTTAGGATGGGAAAATACTCGGCGGTTTGTTCATCGCCTAAAATAATCCGTTCTTTTTGTGCCTGACACAGGAAAGAACTACATAGCATAATAGCTAAAAGCAGCAGTTTCTTCATAATAGTATTATATAAGGAGGATGTTACCTGCAACAAAGATAGACTTTATTTTAATATCAAAAACACTTATTTGGTAATTTTTAGTATTATCAATCTTAATTTGCAAACTGTGGCGCTTATACTTTACTTAATAGAGCGGGAAGGCTGTCCCCACTGTTCTCACCCTTGTTTTCTGTGTTCTTCATTCATGAATGATTGATGATTTTGATATTAATCAATAGGTTTCTCTAAAACAGGATAAGAGAATGGTGAGAGAAGAAAGAACTGTATCTATCTCATATCTTAATTGTTGCCTACCATAGGTATTTCGTTGTTTGGAGGTTCATAGTTCTTTATATTATCTCTTTATTATTCTTAACTGTCAGTTCTTGCGGAACTATATCCAACTCGGTATATAAGGTTTGCCACATTGTTTATTGTACATCATATTCTTTATGAAAAAATACGATAGAACGTAGGTGTCATGGAACTACGGAAAAAAGAAAACCAGATAAGAAAAATTCCGTGACTAAAATGTTTTTTTCGCAAATACACCTTGGGGAGATTAAAAAAAACTATATATTTGTATTCAATTCTAAAACTAATTATCTATGAAACTAATTGCAGAAAGTGGTTCTACGAGAACAGAATGGGCTTTGGTTGAAGACAACCACCTCATACAGCGTGTCTTCACTGAGGGGCTTAATCCGTTTTTTCAAACTCGGAGAGAAATTAGTAGAAGTGTGCGATTAGGATTACCAGAGATTTTCTTTAAGAAGAAACTTGAACAAGTGTATTATTATGGTGCAGGTTGTACTTCTTACGAAAAAAAGAATGTATTGGGAGCCTCTTTGGTAGCACAGTTTAAAACGCCTATTCAAGTAGAAAGTGACCTTTTAGCTGCAGCCCGTGGCCTATTCAAATGCGAGTCCGGTATTGCTTGTATTTTGGGAACAGGCTCTAATTCTTGTTTTTATGACGGGAAAATAGTAGTAAAGAACGTAAAGGCAGGAGGTTATATTTTGGGTGATGAAGGTAGCGGTGCGGTTCTTGGCAAACTTTTTCTATCAGATGTCCTAAAAGGATTGGCTCCCAAAGAAATAATGACTGACTTCTTCGAAAAATTCCGTATAAACTCAAATGAGGTGATGGAATCTGTTTATAATCGCCCATTCCCCAATCGTTTCTTGGGTACTTTATCTTATTTCTTGGCGGACTACGTTAATGATAATTATGTATTCGATTTGATAACAAATAATTTAAGGAATTTCTTTACCCGAAATGTTTGTCAATATGACTATAAGAATTACCCGATTCGTTTTGTCGGTTCATTGGCATATAGCTATGCTGACATGCTGCGTGAGGTTGCCCATGAATTTGGTATTGAATTAGATGTTATTGAAGAAACCCCAATGAATGGTTTGATTGAATTCCATTCTTTAAATATTGAAGAACCTTAAATACTTAATATAATTAAGGTATAGATTGCTCATATTGCAAAACTTTAATTATAAACTTAAAAAGATGCAAATGAGTGTTCATGATATTAAATAAAAACATATCTTTGCTAAGTCGAAAGGAATGAATTATTTCCATACTGTTTTGACACCTTTGTTAATAACAAGTTTTATCTCTTAAATCAACTAACAAAGTTGATAACTGGAAAAAGTTTATTTTTAATAAATACATACTTAGTTCCGCAAGGACTTGGTAAAAAGAGAAAAAAAGAGATATAATATATAAAGTTGTGAACCTTTAAACAGAGAAAATGCCTATGGACTAATGAAAAACTGATAAAGGAATGGTTATACTGTTCCACGTTATTTTTACCCTTATCTTAAATTTTATAAAAGCTATTTTTTATTAACAAAATCATCAATCATTTATGAATGAAGATCGCAAAAGATGGGAACTGGCTGGTGGCAAGTTCCTCACTGCGGTAGCGATAAGTGCATTATTCTTATGTAATAATAATGCAATGGCTGCCCCAACTGCTTTAGGTAGTTCTTTAGGAATTACGGAACAGTTACAAAACCAAAGTGTATCGGGGATTGTAACGGACGCTAATGGTGACCCTGTTATTGGCGCCAGTATTGTGGAAAAAGGTACTGCCAATGGTTGTATTACTGATGTGGATGGCCGGTTTACCTTGGATGTAAAGCCAGGTGCTGTTTTAAAAATCTCATTTGTCGGATTTCAAACTTCAGAACTTAAAGCAACTCGGAGTATGCGGGTGGTTTTGAAAGAAGACAGCGAATTGTTGGATGAAGTTGTAGTTGTGGGTTATGGCTCACAGAAAAAGGTTAACTTGACCGGTGCGGTGGCCAATGTGGATGTTCAGGAAGCTATTGCAAGCCGTCCTGTGACAGATATCGCAAAAGCTTTGCAAGGCATTACTCCGGGTTTGAGCATTACAACGAATGTAGGTGGTATTGGTGTGGATTCTAATATCAAACTGCGTGGTGCTACCGGTTCCTTGAGCGCTACGGAAGGAACAAGCCCGTTGATTCTGGTAGATAACGTGGAGGTTCCCAGTTTGAGTTTGGTGAATCCGGATGATATAGCCAGTATCTCGGTACTGAAGGATGCTGCTTCTGCATCTATTTATGGTACTCGTGCGGCTTGGGGCGTGGTTTTAATAACTACAAAAACGGGCAAGAAAAATGATAAACCGCGCGTTAGTTACTCCAACAACTTCTCGTGGAGTACTCCGACTGTAATGCCGCAAGTGGCTAAGAGTTATGAAGGAGCACAGGCTATGTTGCTTGCAGCTAAAAGAAATGGGGCTTCAACAGTTAGTTCCATAGGCTACAATGTTGATGAGTTGGCTGTAGAGAAAATGAGAGAATGGTATGATACCTATGGAGGCATGTCACAAGATGAGCTGGGTGAAATGCAGTTAGGCAGAGACTTTGAAGAGCGTGGTGGCAAGTATTATTTCTATCGTCAATTTGACCCGCTGGATATGTTTATGAAAGATTGGACTCCTCAACAAAAGCATAATCTTTCTGTCAGTGGCGGTAGTGATAAGACAACCTATAATATCAGTTTGGGTTACTTGAACCAGAAAGGTATTCTGAAAGTTAATACGGACGAGTATGATCGCTATAACTTCAATGCCAATGTCAATACACAAATTCGTGACTGGTGGTCTGTCAGGGCAAATGTAATGTTTTCCCGTTCCACGAAATCAGAACCGTATCAATACACGAGCGGTTATACGGACGTTTGGTATTATCTGTTGCGTTGGCCTTCTTTCTATCCCTACGCTGATTATCAAGGAACACCTTTCCGTTCAGCTATGACTGAAATTTCTCAGGCTAATCGTGAAAGTTTGACTAACAACTTTACACGTGTGAATTTAGGAACTACTATCAATCCGATTAAGGATTTGGCTATTAATTTTGATTATACCTTTGCTTTGCTCAATGATTATCAGAAACGTAACGGTGGTGAAGTCAGTGGTTGGGATATGTTCAATAGTAGTAATCCTTTGACTTATAATTCAAGTTTCTATGGTGCTACCCATAACCGGGTGGTTGAACGTAGCCGATATACGATGTCCAATACTTTCAAGGCTTATGCTACTTATGAAAAGGTTTTTGCGCAAAAGCATAATTTGAAGGTAATGGTGGGTATGGATGCCGAGACCCGTGAAAAGATAGGGCATAGTTCAGATCGTCGCACATTGGTGAACTTTGATAAGCCGGAAATTAATCTGGCTATTGGAGATCAGTATGTAGATGGTACTACTTATCATAATGATTTTGCAGCGGCTGGTTTCTTCGGGCGTGTCAACTATGACTATATGGGAAAATACCTTCTTGAGGTCAATGCACGTTATGACGGCTCTTCTAAATTCCCTTCGGGAGACCAATGGGCTTTGTTCCCTTCGGTTTCTGCAGGATGGCGTTTGAGTGAGGAGGCTTTCATGAAATGGGCAAAACCAGTACTTTCAGATTTTAAAGTACGTGGCTCTTGGGGTACGATTGGTAACCAAGACGTGGCTGCCAATTCCTTCCTTTCTGTAATGTCTGTGAACAAATCTTCCGGATGGGTGATAGATGGCAAACAGATGCCTTATATCGGTGTTCCCTCCGTCGTTTCTCCGTCGTTGACCTGGGAACGTGTTACCACTATTGACGTGGGTTTTGACGCTCGTTTTTTCAATAACGCACTGGGTGTTAGTTTTGACTGGTATCAGCGTACTACCTCTGATATGCACTCGCCCGGTGAAACTTTGCCTTCGACTTTCGGAAGCACGACGATGCCTAAGGTAAACTCCGGAGAGTTGCAGGGACGTGGATTTGAATTGGCAATAGATTATAATAAGCAATTTGCGTGTGGACTCGGCTTGACGGCGCGTGCAACATTGTCCAAGATTCGTGAAAAAATCACGAAGTACAATAATCCGAACAAGAATATTTATGGTAATTATGAAGGCAAGATTATCGGTGAAATCTGGGGGTATGAAACAGACCGTTTGTTCCAATATGAAGATTGTTATCAGGATGCGGATGGAAAGTGGTTTATTGACACTAATAAAGTTCCTTCACAGGCATTGTATGAAACTGGAGCATTTAAATATGGCCCGGGTGATGTGAAATACAAGGATTTGGATGGTGACGGTGAAATTACTTATGGTGAACAGACCCTGGAAGATCATGGCGACTTGAAGCGTATTGGCAATACCTTGCCTAATTTTGAATATGGTTTCTCTGTCGCATTGACGTATAAGGATTTTGACTTCAGTACTTTCTTCCAAGGTATCGGATCAAGAGATGTATGGGCTGTCGGCCAGACTGGTATTCCGGGATTTATGCCGGGTGAAGGTTGGTTGGAACATCAGATGGATTATTGGACTCCGGAAAATACGGATGCATTCTATCCTACGCCCACTTCCCATTCTTGGATAAACAACGGCCAGAACTTCTTGCGTCAGACCCGTTATTTGCAGAACATGTCCTATCTGCGTTGTAAGAATATTACATTGGGTTATACAGTTCCGGAAAAATGGATGAAAGCCATGACTTTCACAAGTGGCCGTATCTATGTCAGCGCAGAAAATGTATTTGAATTCGACCATACCAATATTCCGGTTGACCCAGAAACAACAGAGAAAGCGGCTGCCTCTAATGGTGAGTACAAATTTGGAAAGAGCTATCCATTTATGAGAACAATTTCATTTGGTGTTCAACTTACATTCTAATAAAATTATGAAAACAAAGATATTTGCAGTTTTAGCATTGGCCGCCGGTCTTTCTTCCTGCTCGGACTTTTTGGATCGTCCGCCTATGGACCAGATAGAGAATAGTGCGGATTTTTATAACAGTGAGAACAATATCCGTTCTACAATATATGGTTGGTATGACATTTATTTTGCTGGTTATGAGAGTGGTTGGGTGAAATCAGACTTTTTTGATGGCACTAATGTTGCCAATTGGGTGGATGATCTGGCACAAAAAGAAGCTACTTTCTTTACCAATACAGCTCCTGCCACTGGTGGAAATTGGTCTTTTGCAAATGTCCGCCGTATTAATCTTGTATGTGACGGACTTGAAGGCTCAACTCTGCCCGAAGAGGTGAAGAAGCACTGGATGGGTGTAGCACGGTTCTTCCGTGGCATGGAATATGCTCGTTTGGTGCGTATGTTTGGTGATGTTCCATATTATGACCATGTGGTAGATAATACAGATGAAAAGGCCCTTTATAAAGGTAGGGATTCCAGAAGTCTGGTTATGGACAAGGTATTGGACGACTTGGAATTTGCAGCTGTAAACGTAAGAGAGTCTGATGGAACCGACGGTCTTTGTGTAAACCGTCATGTGGTAAATGCTTTTGAGTCCCGTATTATGTTGTTTGAGGGGACTTGGCAAAAATATCGTGAAAAAAACACTGAACTGGCCAAGAAGTATTTGGAAGCTGCGAAGACAGCCGCCAATAGGGTCATGAGTACTCAGAAATATCAAATCTCAAGTGATTATAAAGCATTGACAATTTCACTTGATTTGGGCAATAACCCTGAGATGATATTGTATCGTTCTTATGTAGAGGGGATTCTGACTCATGCCGAAATGTCATGGCAGTCAGAGCAAACATTGGGTAACGGGCCTTCTAAAGATTTGGTTGATAGTTACTTGACTAATAATGGACTACCGATTCATCAAGAAGGAAATACTGCATTTAAAGGTGATAAAGTTTTCAAAGATGAAATGGCTAATCGGGATCCGCGCTTGGCGGCTAATATTGACTCTGAAGGGGTACGACTGAATGGTATTGCCGGTGCTGTATATGGTATTGGCGGTTATTTCGGTACTCGTTTTATTAATGAAGATTTGTTCAATACTGCGGCCGGGCAAAGTAATACCAATACTACCGATGCACCTATCATGAAATTGAATGAAGTGCTGCTGAACTATTTGGAAGCTGCCGCAGAATTGCATGATATGGGAGCTTACACTTTGTCACAGAATGATCTGGATATTACCATTAATGAAATCCGTAAGAGAGCTTCTGTAAATATGCCTTCTGTAACACTAAGTGGAAATAACTTTAGTGTAAAAGGAGTGGTTATCAATGATCCGGACCGTGATTTGGGTAATCCGGAGATAGCGGGTGATTACGAAGTGTCTCCTATCCTTTGGGAAGTACGTCGTGAAAGACGCATTGAGTTGGTGTACGAGGGTATTCGCTTCGATGATATCCGCCGTTGGGGTAAGTTGCATTATGCAGATATGAAGATCAATAAAAAGTTGAACTTGGGCGCATGGTTGGATAAAGATGCTTATTTGAAAGAATACAACCAGGCCAACGGAACTTCATACACCATTGATGATTTGAAAGACGTCGTTTTGGACCGTGAAGGTAATGCCGGCTATATCAAACCTATCCAGGCCGCTTCATTGTTACGTGCTTATGGAGAAAAAGATTATCTCTATCCTATTCCGACAGGACAGATATCTTTGTATAAGAGTAAGAGCGAACAATTAGGAGATCCCTCTATTAAATTAGAGCAGAATCCGGGCTGGTAATTTTCCGGAATCATGCAATAAAAAAGAAGGGTGTGTCGCAGTTGAGTGTGACACACCCTTAATAGGGTCATGCAGTAGTTTTTAAACTTACAACGCCTTTTCTTTAATCAGATATTCTGCTATCTGTACTGCATTCAATGCGGCACCTTTTTTGATTTGGTCGCCTACAATCCAGAAAGTCAAGCCATTTTCATTGGTAAGGTCTTTACGGATACGGCCTACATAAACGGGATCCTTGCCGGCAAGGAACAGCGGCATCGGATATTCCTTTTCTGCCGGATTATCCATCAATACCAGACCTTCGCCCTTGGCGAATGCCTCGCGGGCTTCTTCTACGGAAATGGGACGTTCTGTCTCTACCCAGATGCTCTCGGAGTGAGAACGAAGGGCGGGAACACGTACGCACGTAGCACTGACTTTTACGTCGGAGTGCATAATCTTCTTGGTTTCGTTGTACATCTTCATCTCTTCCTTGGTATATCCGTTTTCTGTGAATACATCAATCTGAGGAATGAGGTTGAATGCCAGCTGGTAGGCAAACTTCTCAACGGTCACAGGTTCATCTGCCAATACTTGGCGGTATTGTTCGTACAGCTCGTCCATAGCGGCCGCACCGGCACCACTGGCAGCCTGGTAGGTAGAAACATGCACGGTTTTTATATGAGAAAGCTGTTCGATGGCTTTCAGCGCTACTACCATTTGGATAGTAGTACAGTTGGGATTGGCGATAATGCCTCGCGGACGGTCTTTGGCGTCGGCTGCATTTACTTCGGGCACCACCAAGGGTACATCAGGATCCATACGGAAAGCGCTGGAGTTGTCAATCATTACGGCTCCATGTTTGGTAATGGTTTCGGTAAACTCTTTGGAAGTGCCAGCGCCTGCGGAAGTGAAAGCGATATCAACCCCTTTAAAGTCATCGTTGTGTTGCAAGAGTTTAACCTCGATCTGTTTACCGCGGAAGGTATATTTAGTACCGGCACTGCGTTTAGAGCCGAACAATACTAACTCGTCCAACGGGAAATTTCTTTCATCGAGCACTCGCAGGAACTCTTGTCCTACGGCTCCGCTTGCTCCAACAATAGCTACTTTCATTTTTCTTTTGTTTTTAATTAAGTTTATAAAAAGTGATGACCTATCTCTAAAAAGATAGAATTGGCCACAAATTTATAACAAAATGCTGTATGACACGGCATAAAGTGAAAACTTTTTCGTTATTTTGCACTTAAAACCTAAAACTTGCAGCCTATGGATTGGTTTGATTTCAGTCTTAAACTCCCGATTACTGACCCTACATGGATATTTCTCCTTGTACTCCTCATCATATTGTTTGCACCGATCTTGTTGAATAAACTCCGTATTCCACATATCATAGGCATGATATTGGCGGGGCTTGTGATTGGCGAGCATGGTTTCAATATTTTGGTACGTGACAGTAGTTTTGAACTGTTCGGAAAAGTGGGACTGTATTATATCATGTTCCTTGCCGGCCTGGAAATGAACATGGGAGATTTCAAGCAGAACCGTGGAAAAGCATTGGTATTGGGGCTGTTGGCTTTTATTATTCCGATAGGGATCGGTTTGGTTACGAATGTGGCGTTGTTGAAGTATGGGGTAGTGACTTCCGTGTTGTTGGCAAGTATGTACGCTTCGCATACGCTGGTGGCCTATCCCATTGTAATCCGTTATGGTGTATCGCGTCATCGCAGCGTGAGCATTGCCGTAGGAGGAACAGCGGTAACAGATACATTGACCCTGTTGGTGTTGGCGGTGGTCGGCGGCATGTTCAAGGGAGAGGCGGGAGGATTCTTCTGGGTTTGGCTGGTAATAAAGGTCATTTTCCTGGGAGGGCTGATTGTTTATTTCTTTCCTCGTATAGGGCGCTGGTTTTTCAGAAGGTATGATGACAATGTGATGCAGTTTATCTTTGTGCTTGCCATGGTGTTCTTGGGAGCCGGCCTGATGGAATTTGTGGGCATGGAAGGCATTCTGGGTGCTTTCCTTGCAGGTTTGGTGCTGAACCGTCTCATTCCGCATGTCTCTCCGCTGATGAATCATCTGGAGTTTGTGGGCAATGCGCTTTTTATTCCCTACTTTCTGATAGGAGTGGGGATGCTGATTGACATACACGTGATTTTCGGTCACGGAGATGCCTTGAAGGTGGCGGCAGTCATGATTGTGGTAGCCTTGACGGGTAAATGGATTGCTTGTTGGCTGACGCAGAAATTTTATAAGATGGGTGCCATCGAGCGGGAACTGATGTATGGATTGAGCAATGCGCAGGCTGCGGCAACTTTGGCTGCTGTATTGGTGGGATATAATATTATCCTGCCCAATGGGGAACGCCTGTTGAATGACGATGTGCTGAACGGGACGGTTCTGCTGATACTTGTCACTTGCATTGTAAGTTCGTTTATAACGGAACGTGCTGCGCGGAAGATAGCTATGGATGAGGCGCATCTGGAAGAGAGCCGTTCTGTGGAAGAGGAGAAGATCCTGATTCCTGTGGCGAACCCCGATACTATCGAAGATTTGATAAACCTGTCTTTGGTGATACGTGACCCGAAGCAACGGGATAATTTGTTGGCTCTGAATGTAATCAATGATGACAGTAGTTCGGAAGCTGCCGAACTGCGGGGCAAACGTTATCTGGAGAAGGCTGCCATGATAACGGCATCGGTAGATGTCCCGTTGAAGCAGATTACCCGCTACGATATGAACATTGCTTCCGGCATTATCCATACAGCCAAGGAGTATGAGGCTACGGATGTCATTATAGGTCTGCACCGTAAGGTCAATATTGTGGATTCGTTTTTTGGTATGCTTACAGAGAATCTGCTGAAAGGCCTGCATCGGGAAGTGATGGTTTCCAAGTTCCTGATGCCTATCAATACGATACGGCGCGTGATTGTCGCAGTGCCCCCGAAAGCTGAGTATGAAGCCGGTTTCCTGAAGTGGGTGGAACATTTCTGCCGTTTGGGCGGGACGTTGGGATGTAGGGTGCATTTTTTTGCCAATGAAGAGACTACGGCCCACTTGCAGGCATTGGTAAAGAAAAAATATGGGCAGACCCTTACCGATTTTTCCAGGTTGGATGACTGGGGTGATTTGCTGTTGTTGACCGGTCAGGTTAATTTCGACCATCTGTTGGTGATAATCAGTGCACGCCGGGGCTCTATCTCTTATGATAGTTCCTTTGAGAAATTGCCGGCTCAGATCAGCAAGTATTTTGCCAATAACAGTTTGATTGTATTGTATCCCGATCAGTTGGGAGAACCGCAGGATGCTGTCTCATTCTCCAATCCGCGCGGCAATAATGAGTCGCAACATTACGAAAAGGTGGGCAAGTGGTTCTATAAATGGTTTAAGAAGGGATGAGTTTAATGATTGCAGGATCAAGATAAAGTAAAGGATCATGGAAGATTGGCAACAGAGAACCCGGCTCTTGCTGGGAGATGAGAAGACGGAACGTCTGCGCCGGGCGCATGTGCTTGTGGTAGGCTTGGGAGGAGTAGGGGCGTATGCCGCCGAAATGATATGCCGTGCCGGAGTGGGACAAATGACGATTGTAGATGCGGACACGGTGCAGCCTACCAATATAAACCGCCAGTTACCGGCTTTGCATTCTACCATGGGACTGAAGAAAGCGGAAATTCTGGAAGCACGTTTCAGAGATATAAATCCGGACTTGAAATTAAAGGTATTGCCCTTATTCTTGAAAGATGAAAATATTCCGGAGCTGTTGGATGCTGCATCTTATGATTTTGTGGTGGATGCCATTGATACGCTTGCTCCCAAATGTCATCTGATAGCGGAAACATTGAAGAGACGTATCAGAATAGTATCGAGCATGGGAGCCGGCGCCAAAAGTGATATTACCCAGGTGCGTTTTGCGGATTTGTGGGATACCTATCATTGCGGATTAAGCAAGGCTGTCCGTAAACGTCTTCAGAAGATGGGGATCAAGCGAAAGGTTCCCGTAGTTTTCAGTACGGAACAGGCTGATCCGAATGCCGTTCTGCTGACGGAAGAGGAAATGAACAAGAAGTCAACTTGCGGTACGGTAAGTTATATGCCGGCGGTTTTCGGCTGTTACTTGGCCGAGTATGTGATCAGAAGGTTGTAAGTGTGCAGTGCAGGAAAGAAATCATAAATTGGATATAAATTGATACGCTTAGAAAATATAACAAAGAGTTTCGGTACCTTGCAGGTATTGCGGGGGATCGATATGGAAATAGAGAAAGGGGAGATTGTCAGCATTGTGGGCCCCAGCGGTGCCGGAAAAACGACTCTGTTGCAGATTATGGGCACGCTTGACAGGGCGGATAGCGGTTCGGTAATCATAGACGGTACAGGGGTCAACCGTATGAAGGAGAAAGAACTTTCGGCATTCCGCAACAGGCACATCGGCTTTGTTTTTCAGTTTCATCAGCTTTTGCCCGAATTTACCGCATTGGAGAATGTGATGATACCGGCTTTTATCGCCGGGCGGGGACAGCAGGAAGCCAAAACTGCCGCTACGGAAATCCTGGAGTTTATGGGACTTGCGGAACGTGCCTCCCATAAGCCGAATGAACTTTCCGGTGGAGAGAAACAGCGTGTGGCAGTGGCGCGTGCACTTATCAATCATCCGGCAGTAGTCTTGGCGGACGAACCTTCCGGCAGTCTGGATACACATAATAAAGAGGAACTGCACCGGCTCTTTTTTGATCTGCGCAACCGTTTCGGGCAGACTTTTGTCATCGTGACGCATGATGAGGGGCTGGCGCGGATAACAGACCGTACCATTCATCTGGTGGACGGGGCGATAGATAAAACAGAAATCGTATGAAGTGACAGGACAGGGCGTCCTTTACTGTTCTTTTGCCATCCTATTGGCAAGTTTCTGCCATTCCGTTGGCAAGACTTTGCCAAAGCGTTGGCAAACTTTTGCCAAGGCGATGGCAAAGTCTTGCCAATAGGATGGCAAAGGATGGCAAAATAATGGGCTGAAACATAGGAGTGTGGCTTTATTCGAAGCAGACGTAGTGGCTGATTCTTTCCAGGTCCATCTCGGAAAATTCTTCATAAATGCCGAAAGGTTTCAGACTATGGAGCCTTCCTTTCTTTTTCCGGTATTCCACAAACGCTTTTGCTTGATAGAAATTGATGTAGGGATGGTTGCGAAGGCTCTCTATGCCTGCACGGTTCAAGTTGATGAGGCGGATGTCTTTGCCGTTGATGTGGAACCAAGGTTTCAGCCGATGGAAATCCAGGTTGATTTCTTGCAGTTGCCCGATGTTGTGGAAGCCTCCCAGGCGTTGCCTGTAATGGGCAATCATGCGGGCAATGCCGCTACCGATGCCCGGTATCTTTTTCAGCTCGGTAGTGTCGGCGCGGTTCAGGTCGATGACGGTGCCTGCCGGATATTTATAGAGATGTGCGGTGGTGTCTTTTGCCGCCGGGGGAGTGTACAATTGTGCCATATATGTCGTTGCGGTGTCTGTCCTGCTTATATGTATATAGGGTAGCAGTGCGTGATATTGCGCTTCTGTCAGGCCATATATCTTCTTGAAATCTTCTGTCTTGCGGAATCGCCCTCCTTTCTTCCGATATTTCAGAATATTCCGTACCATCCAGTCCGGCAGGCCTAACCGGCAGAGGGTGAGGGAGTCGGCTGTATTGGGATCAAAAGTACTCAAAACGATATTCTCCTTTTGTTCCCTTTTATGGTTGTTCTTGGGGAAACGTTGTTTCCATTGTTTCTCTTTCTTCTGCACCGATGCGATGAAAGAGTCGCATTCGGCTACGGCAGCGGTTTGTCGGCGTATATCCTCTTCTGTAAAAAGATGCCTGTTCCTTTGATAGGAATATAAATATCCGGAAAGAAAGACGAGGATGATTCCGGCAATCAGAATAAGTATTCCACGTTTTTCTTCCCGGGAGAAGTACAAGAAGTCTTTAAAGGGATTCTGCATGCGTAGTTTATTTCAGCAGACCCAGTTCGTTGATAAATATGGCGGCGATACCTATCGGAGCAATGAATTTTAATATGAAAATCAACGTTTTATAGACCGGTACTTTTAAACTGCCGTTATTGCTGACTTCTTCCCACACGATTTTCTTGTCCAGATACCAGCCGGTAAAGATGGAGATAAAGAAGCCTCCTAACGGCAACATGATTTTGGCCGTGATGAAATCGAACGAGTCGAACAGGTTTAATCCGAATATCGTATAATCCTTGCCTACTCCCAGCGAGAGGGAACAGAACACGCCCAGAAAGATGCAGCCTGCCGTCACCAGTCTTGCCGCTTTACTGCGTGAAAATTTGAATTCCTCATGCAAATAGGCTGTAACCACTTCATGCAGTGAGATAGTGGAAGTCAGCGCCGCCAATGCCAACAGGATGTAGAACATCAGTGACAGGATGACGGCAAGCCACGGCAGATTGCCGAATGCCTGTTGGAATACATTGGGCAGCGTGATAAACAGCAGGCTTGGACCGGCATCCGGCTGGATGCCTACGGAAAACGCGGCGGGAAAGATGATGAAGCCGGCCAGGATGGCTACCATGGTATCGATAGCGGCTACATTGAAGGCCGTTTTCGTCAGGTTGGTATCATCTCTGAAGTAGGAAGCATACGTACATAAGCATCCCATTCCAAGACTTAGAGAGAAAAAGGCCTGTCCCATAGCTCCCAATAACACATTTCCATCTACTTTGCTGAAATCCGGTTTCAGAAGAAACTCAATGCCGGCGCCCGCTCCCGGCAGGGATACGGAGCAGACGGCAAGCACTATCAGCAATATGAATAATACAGGCATCATGATCTTCGATGATTTTTCAATTCCTTTTTCCACTCCTTTGACTATGATAAAGTGGGTGGCGAGAAGGAACAGCATTAACCAGACAATCGGACGCCAAGGGTTACCGGTGAAACTGTTGAAGGATGCAATGAAGTCCGCTGCCGATTTTCCGGCAAAGCTGTTGGTCGCGGCCTCCCCTATGAATTCAAGGGTCCATCCGGCAACAACGGAATAATAGCCGAGTATCAGAAATCCGGCTAACACTCCCATACGCCCTACCCAGCGCCATCTTGTACCGGGTGCCAGTCTCTGATAGGCTCCGGCTGTATTGGCACGCGAATGCCTGCCGATGAGGAATTCGGCTACCATGATGGGAATTCCTAATAGGAGGACACAAACCAGATATATGAGGATAAACGCAGCGCCGCCGTGATTCCCTGTTTCAAAAGGGAATCTCCAGATGTTGCCCAAACCGACCGCTGAACCTGCCGAAGCGAGTATGACACCTAATTTGCTTCCAAAGTTGGCTCTGTCATTTCTTGTCATAAAACGTGGATTTTTCTTTCAATTCGTTATTAATACCTGCTAAAACGTGCAAATATAGAAAATGTTCCTTACTTTTGCGCACAAATCGTTTATAAAATGAGATATGCTGTACTATATTAAGAAATACCCGGTATCCTTGTTCATCATCTTGGCAGTGATTTACCTTTCTTTCTTCAAGCCGCCTTCCACGGAAATAGGTACTATCCCCAATATTGATAAAGTGGTACATATATGTATGTATTTCGGAATGTCGGGTATGCTGTGGATGGAGTTCCTGCGGGCACACAGAAAAGACGGCGCTCCATTATGGCATGCGTGGGTTGGGGCGTTGGTCTGTCCTGTCCTGTTCAGTGGAATAGTCGAGTTGTTGCAAGAGTATTGCACCACCTATCGCGGAGGCGATTGGCTGGATTTTGCGGCCAATACGACAGGGGCTGTCCTTGCATCCTTGGTGGGATATTTCCTGTTGCGGCCAAGGATGAAATGATGGACGGTTATAAGTATTCTATTACCGAACTCAGTTTGATGCCATTCGAACCTTTTATCAGAATCATCCTTTCTGTAGGCTTGTTCTTCTGGAGTTCGGCAATTACCGCCGCCGCATCGGCATAAGCAGGGTAAGAGTGCCTGGTTGCGGCAAACAGTTCGCCTACAAGCATTACATGCTCAAAATGGCATTCTTCCAGATAATCTATTATTTTCTGGTGCTCTTCGGCACTGTCTTTTCCCAGTTCGCGCATATCTCCCAGTATCAGCATCTTGTGGGCTGCCTCCATTTTGCAGAAGTTGCTGATGGATGCCATCATGCTGGTCGGATTGGCGTTGTATGCATCAATGATCAAGGTATTGTCCGCTGTCCTTTTAAGTTGCGAACGGTTGTTCTGCGGGGTGTATTCGGCCAATGCCTTGTCTATCTTGGCAGGTTCTACTCCGAAGAAACGCCCGATGGTGACAGCCGCCAAGGCGTTCGGGAAATTGTATTCACCGATGAGTTGCGTCTGCACCTGGTGAGTTTTCCCTTCTTTGCCGGCTTTCCACTCAAAAGTAAGGTAGGGGGAGTTACCCGTTACACGGCCGCTGACATATAGCTCTTCTTCACTGCCATAGGTTATCTGGTTCAGTCCGTAGGCTATTTCCCTTAGATAAGGATTGTCGTAATGGATGAAAATGGTAGAGCCTTCCTTTCGTCGGCGCAGGTAATCATACAATTCCCCTTTGGTCTTGATGACTCCTTCAAAGGAACCGAAACCTTCCAAATGAGCCTTTCCGACGTTGGTAATGATACCGTAGTCCGGTTCGGCGATTTCGACCAGTTCTTTGATGTCTCCGGGATGGCTTGCCCCCATTTCCACAACGGCAAGGTCATGTTCTGTCGTGAGGCGGAGCAAGGTTAAGGGCACCCCGATGGAGTTGTTCAGATTACCCGCTGTATAGAGTACATGGTAGCTTTGCGAGAGTACGGCGGACATTAATTCCTTGGTTGTGGTTTTCCCGTTGGTTCCGGTGATACCGATAATGCGTGTACCGAGCTGGCGGCGATGAAAATTTGCCAGTTGCTGGAGGGTACGCAGGCAATTATCCACTATGATATAATGTGCATCCCCGGTAGGGGCATATCCGGCCTCATCTACCACGGCATAGGCGCTTCCGTTTTCCAGGGCTTTGGAAGCAAAGGCATTCCCGTTGAAGTTGTCGCCTTTCAAGGCAATGAACAAAGAACCCTCGGGACAGTTGCGGCTGTCTGTCGTGACACAAGTACATTTCTGAAATATCCGGTAAAGAGCAGTTATATCCATAGTGGTTTGCTTCTTCTTGAAGCGCTTTTAATGGTTGTACAAATTGTTCGGCAAAGATAAGCAGAAAATTTGAAAGGTAGAGCAGAACGGCGCATGAGTTAATAATAAAGGGTTTAAGACAAAAGTGGCTAACATGAATACGTATTTGGAGAAACCATGATGATTGTTTGCTCATTCCGAGCAAAGATCGTTTATTTTTGTGAGTTTGTACATTTAATAATCGCTTTTTTGTTTACATTTGCAGATACCTAATGGAAATAAATAGTCTATGGAACTTCTGAATACCAAATACATAAATGTCAATGGCTCGTTGATGGATCTTTCTACCCCTTGTGTCATGGGCATTCTGAATGTTACTCCCGATTCTTTTTATGAAGGCAGCCGTATGCAGACGGAAACAGAAATAGCCCGGCGTGTGGAGCAGATTATGGAAGAGGGTGCCGGGATGATCGACGTAGGCGCCTATTCCTCACGGCCCAATGCTGAGAACATTTCTCCACGGGAGGAAATGGAACGGTTGCGGATGGGGCTGGCCATACTCCGTAAAGTGCAGCCTGATGCTGTGGTGTCTGTCGATACCTTCCGTGCCGATGTTGCCCGAATGTGTGTGGAAGAATACGGTGTTGCGATAATCAACGATATAGCTGCCGGCGAGATGGATAAGGATATGTTCCGTACGGTAGCTGATTTGAATGTACCTTATATAATGATGCACATGCAGGGCACCCCGCAAAACATGCAGCGGCACCCGCATTATGATCATCTTTTAAAAGAGGTTTTCCTCTATTTTGCGCAGAAGGTACAGCAGTTGCGCGATTTAGGTGTAAAGGATATCATTCTGGATCCCGGATTCGGGTTTGGCAAGACAGTGGAGCATAATTATGAACTGTTGGCGCATCTTGAAGAATTCCGCCTTTTCAATTTACCCCTGTTGGTAGGAGTGTCCCGTAAGTCAATGATTTACCGTTTGTTGGGAACTACTCCCGAAGAGGCCTTGAACGGTACCACTGTGCTGGATACCATTTCTTTGATGAAAGGCGCTGATATCCTTCGTGTACATGATGTGCGTGAAGCGGTTGAAACGGTGAAAATAGTAGGGGCGATTCATAATGCATAGTTTATAATTCATAATTAATAAATTCGGTAGCCGTGTTTTTTGAATTTAGCATAAAAGATTTTATAGATATACTGCTGGTGGCTTTCCTGCTGTATTATACTTACAAGTTGATGAAGGCTTCCGGTTCCATCAATGTATTTACCGGTATCCTGGTATTTATATTGATTTGGCTGGTGGTATCTCAGGTACTGGAGATGAAACTGCTCGGTTCTATCTTCGATAAATTGGTCAGTGTAGGTGTACTGGCGCTCATTATCTTGTTCCAGGATGAGATACGGCGTTTTTTGCTGACCCTCGGTTCCCATCAGCACGCCAGTGCTCTGGTGCGTTTTCTCACCGGAAACAAGAAAGAGAAACTGGAACATGAAGACATCATGCCGATCGTGATGGCGTGTATAAGCATGGGAAAGCAGAAGGTAGGTGCATTGATTGTGATGGAGCATAACATGCCGTTGGACGATGTAGTGCGTACCGGTGAGGTGATCAATGCCGATATCAACCAGCGCTTGATTGAGAATGTCTTTTTCAAGAACAGCCCTTTGCACGATGGGGCGATGGTTATCAGCAAGAAGCGCATCAAGGCGGCAGGGTGTATCTTGCCCGTGTCCCATAATCTTGATATTCCAAAGGAGTTGGGATTGCGTCACCGGGCGGCAATGGGGATTTCCCAGGTTTCGGATGCGCATGCGATTATTGTTTCGGAAGAAACCGGTTCCATTTCCGTTGCCTACAAAGGCCAGTTCTATCTGCGCCTGAATGCTGAAGAGCTGGAAAGTTTGCTGACCAAAGAAAATTAATCTCCGGTGTGACAAAAGGGATTGATTTCACGTCTTATAGCATGATATGAAATAAATAACCAATATCTTATTAACCAATAACTACATAAGTATGGATAGACGAAATTTCTTACGGACAGGTGGACTGGCGGTATTAGGCTCGTTGGCGATACCATCGTTGGCAATGCCGGCATCAGTACGGGGAGCCTTGGGAGGAGCGGACAACCGGTCTGCCGTAGCCTCGGCAATGGCTCATTTCGGTGTAACGGAGGCCGACTTGAAGAAAGTGATGGCTGCCGCTTTGGAAAAAGGCGGCGATTATGCCGACCTTTATTTTGAACATACCTTCAATAACAGTGTGGCGCTGATGGATGGCAAGGTCAATAACTGCGGTGCCAACATCGACTTCGGTATGGGGGTACGTGTATTGGCGGGTGACCAGACGGGCTATGCTTATGTAGAGGGCGTGACGCTGGAGGAAATGCTGCGTGCCGCCCGCACTGCTGCCCGTATCGCTTCTTCCGGCAAGGCGGGGAAACCTGTAGGGCTTACGGAAAAGACGATTGCCAAAAGCCGCTATTCGGTTACCGAGCCTTGGGAGGACGTAAGTATCAAGGCGAAGATTCCTTTCCTGGAGAAACTGAACGAAAAGATTTTCTCTTTGGACAAGCGGGTGCGTAAAGTGCAGGCTTCTCTTTCGGACAACACTTCTCACGTGCTGTTCTGCAATTCGGAGGGAGTGAGCTATTATGACTATCGTCCGATGGTGTCTTTCGTGGCGGTCTGTATCATGGAAGAGGATGGGAAGATGGAGAATGGCTTTGCCAGCCGGTCTTATCGTAAAGGCTTTGAATTCATGACAGACGATATCGTGGACATCCTTGCACGGGAGGCGGTGGACAAGACTTCTATCCTGTTTAAGGCAGTGAAGCCTAAAGGCGGTGAGATGCCTGTCGTGATGGGAGCCGGAGGATCGGGTATCTTGTTGCACGAAGCCATAGGACATGCTTTTGAGGCGGACTTCAACCGCAAGCGTACTTCCATCTTCTGTGACCTCTTCGGCAAGAAGATATGCAACGAGCATATCAATGTGGTGGACGACGGTACCATCGCCTTCAACCGTGGGGCTGTGAACTTC
Source organism: Bacteroides fluxus YIT 12057 (assembly GCF_000195635.1). Lineage (GTDB taxonomy): Bacteria > Bacteroidota > Bacteroidia > Bacteroidales > Bacteroidaceae > Bacteroides > Bacteroides fluxus. The sequence continues at coordinate 246,673 of NZ_GL882689.1, forward strand.
GATGATGAAGGTGTGGAAGGACAGAAGACCTATATTGTGAAAGAGGGGGTCTTGACCAGTTACCTGCACGACCGTATCAGTGCCAAGCACTACGGTGTGGCTCCGACCGGCAACGGCCGCCGCGACACTTTCCGCAATACGCCTATTCCTCGTATGCGTGCCACTTATATGGAGGCCGGCAATGTGAAAGAAGAGGACATCATCTCCACTGTGAAGAACGGTATCTATTGCGACCAGTTCACCAACGGACAGGTACAGATCGGTGCCGGAGACTTTACCTTCTTCGTGAAGTCCGGTTACTTGATTGAAAACGGAAAGCTGACGCAACCCGTTAAGGACATCAACATCATAGGAAACGGTCCGAAAGCTTTGGCGGATATCACGATGGTGGCGAATAATGACAAGATTGACAACGGTACATGGACTTGCGGTAAAGACGGACAGGCTTGTCCGGTTACTTGCGGCATGCCGTCGGCATTGGTCAGCAAATTGACAGTAGGAGGAGAAAGTTAAATATTAATGGACAATTACTAACATGATTACAGACGACAATAAGAAATTGGCGCAATGGGCAATGGAATATGCCTTGAAGAATGGTTGCCAGGCAGCCAAGTTAGTGCTATATACCAACTCTAATTCTTCTTTTGAGTTACGCGACGGCAAAATGGACCGTTTGCAGCAGGCTACGGAAAACGGCTTGGGGTTGAGTCTTTATGTAGATGGACGTTTCGGCTCTTTCTCTACCAACCGTTTGGATAAAAAGGAATTGGAGACCCTGATAAAGAACGGCATAGACTCCACCCGCTACCTGGCGGTGGACGAGTCGCGCATACTGGCTGATCCTGCCCGCTATTATAAAGGCGGTAAACCGGATTTGCAGCTTTTTGACAAGAAACTCTATGATATCCATCCGGATGATAAGGTGGAACTGGCCCGTGCCGCCGCTGAGGAGGTGCTGGGCAAGGATGAGCGTATCATCTCCGTAGATTCTTCTTACAGTGACGGTGAAGGTTCTTCCTATCGTTTGATCAGCAACGGATTTGAAGGGGAGTCGAAGAGTACCTGGTTCTCCGTTTCCGCCAGTGTATCCATTAAAGGGGAAGGCGAAGCGCGTCCCCAGGATTATTGGTATGATTCGGCTTTGTTCTATGACAAGTTGACGAAGACGGGAATCGGTGCCAAGGCTTTGGAGCGTGTATTGCGCAAGTTGGGACAGAAGAAGGCGAAGTCGGGTAAATATACGATGGTAGTCGATCCCATGAATACGGGTAACCTGCTTGGCCCGATGCTGAGCGCATTGTACGGTTCCGCCTTGCAGCAGAAAAACTCTTTCCTGCTGGATAAACAAGACACCAAGGTGGCTTCCGAACTCTTTACCTTGCGTGACGAACCACACGTTGTCGGTGCGAACGGTTCACGCTATTTCGACAGTGAAGGGGTGGCTACCCAGCCGCGTGCCATCTTTGACAAAGGGGTACTGAAGACTTATTTCATCGATACCTACAATGGCAAGAAGATGAATATGGCTCCTACCATCAGTACGCCTTCACGTCTGATTCTGACACCGGGCAACAAGGACTTGAATGGATTGGTAGCTGATGTCAAATCGGGAATCCTGGTTACCGGTTTCAATGGCGGTAACAGCAACAGCAGTACCGGAGATTTTTCTTACGGTATAGAAGGTTTCTTGATTGAAGACGGCAAACTGGTCCAACCGGTCAATGAGATGAATGTGACGGGAAATATGCTTTCTTTGTGGAATTCTTTGGCCGCTGTAGGCAATGACCCGCAACGGAACCGTTCCTGGCAGATACCTTCACTGGTATTCGAAGGGGTCAATTTCAGCGGATTGTGACGCTAATTCAGCATTAGGCTCATATACGGGCTTAATGGTGCGAATATCTTTTCGGTGAGTTCACCGATTGTAAGTGCCAAGTGGCTGCCGGGCAGACGCTTGGCACTATTCATACACTTACCGTTGTTCAAGTAGTAATAGCCGTTGTTGGCGCTGACCTGCTCGTCGGACAGGCGAATGTTGAGTTCTACTTCCGGATGGGCGGCGGCATAAAGTTGCAGTATCTCTTTGGCGTTGATGATCCGCGCCATTCCAAGAGGGGAACTGTTGGCGTTCCCGGCAGGCGGAAGCAGGATCTCGACGGACGGGATACCGGCTTTCTCGCAAATGCGTTGGAGTAGCATTGTGCCTGTTTCGGGAGTGTCGGCCACCAGCTCACCGATGCACCAACTCTTGTCCGAAGTGGGGTAGGCAACGGCCAGTGCAATGGTGTTGCCTCTTTGGCTCAGGCTGAAGATGCATCCCTTGCTTGATTGCAGGTCGGCCATAATCACTTGGAAATCTTGTTCCGTGTGTTGGATGCAGAAAGGACGTTCTCTCAGTTTCCGGTTTAAATAAGTGTATAACTCCTGCCTGTATTCACGGGTGGCTTTCAGTGCCGGGCTTCCTTGGGGAAGTGGTGTGGCAGGTGCGTTGAACCTGCTTTTCCGGTAATTGAATACGGGGGCATAGCCGTTTCGGGCATAATAATCGAACAGCCAGGGCTCTGCAGGAATCAGGGTGGAGAGGACCACATGGTTGTGGAGCATCCGGATGAAAGCCTGCGACAGCAATTCGTGCATGGCTCCCCGGTTACGGTAATCCGGGTGGGTACAGGCACCGGAAATGTAGGCGGTCTTGATCTCCGTATCTCCGAAGGTCATGGGATAGGGCAGCATCTGGGCTGCGGCAATCACTTCTTCGCCGCTTTGCAGGACGATGTTGACGTCATTGTTGTAACGCAGGCGGAAATACATTTCCGTAAACTCCTCGCTGTCATTGAAACAGAGTTTCCATAAACTTTTCACCTTTTCCCGTAACATCCGTTCTCCTCCTTTACCATTTGATTGCCTCCACCGGTTCCGACTTCAGGCAGGCTATGTGCTTTTCCAGGATAATAGTGGGCTGGTAGGAGAGTTTGGCTTTGCGCAAACCTTCGATGCCCAAATCTTCCTCCCGGTTAAGGTACACATACTGTTCCGGAATGTGGTTGGCAAATTCATAGTTTATCATTGCATACGCACCGTCTATACGGGTGTCGGCTTTTTCAACGTGTACGCCGAAGGTATCCTGGTTGATAGGCATGCCGAAAGTAAAGGCGGCTATTTTCCCGTCTACGTGCAGAATGCCGCCGGTCAGCCCCAGCTCGTCAAAATGATGGAGGGCATATACCAGTGCGCGGCGTTCGTTGCCTGTACCTTCGTGCTGGTCGCAATTGTTGGCTTTGCACCATTCGGCCTCAAGGTCGAGGCATTCCCGGATACGGTCTTGGGTGATGGCGGTATATTCGTAATTGTACGTCTTCTTGAACTTGTTGACATGGTTGCGTTTGGACTGGAACTTCTTGCCGGAAAGGGTGGCGAGGTCGGTACGCAGATAGAGATAGTCGGCATAGTCGCGGTCGGCCGTAAACTGGAACTTGCCGGGCATCAGCTCCTCCAGTTCTGCGCACATGTCCTCACAGATACCCAGCAGGCAAAGAGGTTCACCTTCCCGGTGGGCATCTTCAATCAGTGCATCCAGTATCTTTTTCAAGTCACCGTTGCCGATGGGCATCATATATACCAGTTCGCCTTCCGCCCAGAATTTCAGCAGAAGGAAACCGTCCATGACGGCAAATTGAGTATTGTATAAGAAACGCCAGCTGCATAGGTTTGAAAATGAAAGGTCGCAGTTCCGTCGCGGACTATTTAGTGTGTAGGAAGTGATAAGTTCTTTATCTTTTAATTCGATATCTTTGAATGGTATCATAAATGGTTTTTAGTTGGTTACAATTATAAATAACAAAAATAGATGGATTTTGTTAGAGTAGCCCCAATAATTGCAGGATTGTTGGTGTCAGCAGGGCAGTGAATATGCCGTTCAGGGTCAGGCCGAGACTGGCGAACGCTCCGTATTTGCTGCTTATATCCATGGCTGTGGAAGTACCTACGGCATGTGCTGCCGCGCCCAAGGATAGTCCTTGGGCCATTGGGCTGCCGATGCGGGTCAGTTTCATGGCCTTGAATCCCAAGATACTGCCGAACAGCCCTACCGATACCACGACTGCTGCCGTGAGCGAAGGTATTCCGCCCAATGTCTTGGTCACTTCCATGGCGATCGGTGTGGTGACGGATTTGGGCGCGAGCGAATAGATGATTTCGTCCGAAGCTCCCATCAGCTTGGCTATCAGCACGACAGAGATGACCCCGACGATACATCCGGCTAATTGGGACAGCAGGATGGGCAGCAATTGTTTTTTGATGGTTTCCAGCTGAAGGTACAGAGGCACTCCCAATGCTACGACTGCCGGTTTGAGCCAGAATTCTATCAGGTGGCCTCCTTTATTGTAGGTCTCGTAGCTGATATTTGTCATTTTCAGGAAGATGATGAGAATGGCGATGGTCAGCAGTATGGGGTTGAGCAGCATGACTCCTGTCTTTTTTTGCAGAAGTTTGGTCAGGAAGAATATCCCGAAAGTAATTGCTAGCAGGAAGAATTCGTTTTCAAGGAAGTTCATTTGATTTTACGTGTTAATTGGTGGACCCATCCGGTTACTACCAGCACCAGCAAGGTGCTGACTACGGAGGCTGTTACTATCGGCCAGAATTCAGCCGCGATGATATCGAAATAGAGCATGAGGGCTACGCCGGGAGGGATAAAGAAAAATCCCAGGTTGGCGACAAGGAAGTCGGACATGCCCTGCACCCAGTGCAGTTTTATCCAACCCAGTTTCAGGAAAAGGGTGAGTAACAGCATCCCTATGATGCTGGACGGTAGCTTGATACCCGTAATGAAGACAATCAGTTCACCCAAAGCTAAACATCCGAAAAGGATGGCGCATTGACGTATCATAATACTATAAATGTTATACCTGTTGATTGATACTCTGAAAAACGGATGCAAAGGTAGCGAAAACGGGTAACAAAAACACGTCAACAATGAAATTTATTCGACCGCAACCATATGAACTGGCGTATGGCGACAGCGGTTAAACATGGGTTTTGGGCCAAGTCCCAATACTCTTGATGATTTTATTAGTAATAAATATGTTACTTGTCTTTTCGGAGAACGCTCCGTATTTCGGTTTGATTGATTTGAGTTATTTTTAGTCGTTTTTTTTATTTGAATAATCCGTGATTTGACTTGATAGGTACAATCGGTGAAAAAAAGATACGAATAATGGGTGTGATTTGAAATATTTACCTACTTTTGCAGAGTATAGTGTGTTTGAAGAATTACTAACAATACTAATCATTAAAACAAAAAATGCGATGAAAAAGAGTTTGTTTATCAGCGCTCTTGTAGCGTTTGTCATGATGTTCGCTGTTAATGTTAATGCACAAGAAAGAGCAACGGGAAAAGATTTCAAGGACTTGAAAAAACATGAAAAAGTTTTGGATAAAGACTTGCAGAAAAAGGCTATAAAGGAGGCGCGCAAAGAGGCTAAAAAATTGGAAAAGGAAGGCTTCAAGACTCCGGTGGGTAAATTGCCTTTGGCAAAACAGTTGGAAAATGCCTGGGAAAGACAAGCCGAGTTGGATATGGATGGAAATCCTTATTGGTACATCGCTTCATCCAGGATTATCGGCGGTAACCAGTCTGCCGCTGCTTTGCAGGCTACCAATACAGCCAAGATTGACCTTGCCGGACAGATTCAGACGAAGGTTTCCCAGCTGATTGAGGCTAAAGCTGCCAACGATGATATGGGGCAGGAAGAAGCTGCCAGTCTGACAAGCGTAGTGGCTTCCAGCAAAAGTGTCATCTCTGCAACTTTGGGACGTACCATTCCTTTGGTAGAAGTTTACAGGACATTGCCCAATAAGAATGTGGAAGTAATGGTAACCATCGGTTACAGCATGCAGGCTGCCAACCAGGAAGCCGTCAAGGCAATCCGCAAGGAACTGGCTTCCAAGTCAGAAGAATTGGCAAAGGAATTGGATAAGTTGGGCTATTAATCAATCTGTCACTAAAATTAGACTTTAATGAATCGGAATCAACTGATTGGTTGGATATTCCTTTTGACAGTATTGGTTGTTGCTCCGCTGCATGCTCAGAACACCGTAAAGGTGAAGGGTGTGCAGGGACGCTGGCAAGTCAGCGATAATGTTACTTTGAAAGAGGCGGAAGAACGTGCCCGTATGGAAGCCAAAAAGGAAGCATTGCGCAAGGCCGGTGTGATGGAGAATGTCTGGTCCGTTTTCGGACAGATATCCCAGGATAGCGGAACCGAGCTTCATGAGGCCTATTCGCAAATGAATGTACTGGCGATTGGGGGAATGGTGAATGTAACCAAGGAAAAGGTGGAGGAAATCTGGGATACGGATACCCGCAGCCTTTATAAGGTCGTGACTATTGATGCCACGGTACAGAAAGAAGAGAAGGTGGATAAATCGTATGCTCTGGAAGTGAAGGGCGTTTCTACCTTATATAAGGAGGGAGATGTGTTTACCTGTTCCTTGAAAGTGCACGGTACGGATTCTTATCTGAAGTTTTTTTGGTTTGACAGTACGGGAGGGGCTGTGCTTTACCCCAATGACTATGAAGGTAATTCCCTGCTGGAGGCTGAGAAAGAGTATCATGTTCCTTTCAGTAATGCGGTGGACTACCGTATGGAGAAACAAGGAAAGGAAAGTGAAAAAATCAACATGATGATGGTGGCTACTAAGGAGAATATCCCGTTTACGGAAGAGGTTACCTATCAGAATGTGTTGAAATGGGTATATTCCATTCCCAATGATAAACGTTGTGCCTTTTATGACATGATACTGATTAAATAGTTTATATTAACTTCTCTAAATCTATTGATACGGATGAATAAGATGAAGGGTTTATCAGTGGTTTGCGTTGCCTGCTTCTTGTCGGCAATGCCTCTTTGCGCACAGGACATTGAGAAAGAGTTTGAGGAATTCGAGAAGAAGCAGCAAGCGGAATTCGAAGAGTTCAAGAATAAGGCGGATGCGGAGTTTGAAACGTTCCTGCGGGAAACCTGGAAGAAATATGATGCTTTTGCGCCTGTTCCCGCTCCTGTACGTCCCGAGCCTCCCAAGCCGGTCATATTTGACAAGGCCAGGCCTGCTATGCCTCCGGTAGCTGTCAAACCGGGTGCATTGAAAATTCCCGAAGCGCCTGTACCTGCTGTCGGCGGTAAGGTGGCGGTAGATCCGAAGCATCCCGACTTGCCGGCCATACAGGATAAACCGGCTCCGGGAGTATATGTGCCCGGTAAACCTTATACGCCTGTTGTGGTGAAAGTTCCCGTGGTTAAGCCCGATAGGAGCGTACACCGTACTCCCGTCGAGTTTTATGGCACTGACTTTGAGGTAGCAACAGAGGTTATCGATCATTTTTCTTTATCCGGTGACAAGGAGGCCAATGTGGCTGATGCCTGGAAAGAACTGTGCCAGAAAGATTACGAGCAGTTGGTCAGCGACTGTATGACCCTTAAAAAGGAAAAGAAACTGAGTGATTGGGCTTATCTGCTCTTGACGAAGCGGATAGGCGAGCAATTGTATGGTAAGGACCGCACCAATGATGTCGTGTTCCTGCAAATGTTCCTGCTTTGCAAATCCGGCTATAAAGTCCGCCTTGCCAAGATTGACGACGGTCTGAAACTGATGATTGCTACAGCGGGAACCGTTTACGGCACTCCTTATCTGAAGATGGAGGACGGAGACAAATACTATGTCTTCGAACCGGACCCGAAAGGTTCTAAAAGCCTTTATACCTATCGCCAGAACTTTGCAGATGCCAAGAATCTGGTTTGCTTGAATATAGAAGGTATCCCGGCTTTTGCCATGGAGGAGCAGGACCGTACGCTCTCTTTGGCAGGCAATGAGCTGAAGGTGCAGACGGTAGTCAACAAGAATCTGATAGATTTCTATCTGGACTATCCCCAATGCGATGTCGTGATACATTATAAGACTCCGATGAGTGAAGAGCTGCGGGCTTCCTTATACCCGCAATTGAAGAAGGCAATCGAGGGAAAATCACAGAAAGATGCTGCCAATTTGCTGTTGAATTTTGTGCAGACCGCTTTCCAGTACAAGACGGATGGGGAGCAGTTCGGTTATGAGAAGCCGAATTTCCCGGATGAAACATTCTATTATCCCTATTGTGACTGTGAGGATCGTGCCATGCTGTATTCCACTTTGGTGAAAGAACTGATGGGACTGGATACTATCCTGCTGGATTACCCCAACCATATAGCTTCGGCTGTCCGTTTCACGGAAGAGATTCCCGGTGACTATGTGCAGCTGGAAGACGGTACCGAATACTTGATTTGTGACCCTACCTACATAGGTGCTCCCATCGGTACTTGTATGGATCAGTACAAGAATGTGGCTCCGGAAGTTATCTATTAGTGTTAAATATTACAATAATTGTAATTCGGGGTGTAAAAACACCCCGGATTGCAATGTAGATGTTGCAAAATTGTGTATTTTTGCGCCGTGAATAACACAGGCTACCGATCTTTATACACAATTAAAATATCATGCAAAGATTAATTAACGAAATTCTTGAACGTGCGAAAGCCAACCGCCAACGCATTGTTCTTCCTGAAGGTACGGAAGAACGCACTTTGAAAGCTGCCAATCAGATTCTGACTGACGGAATTGCTGACCTGATTCTTTTGGGTAACCCCGAAGAAATCAATGCTTGTGCCCAAGAGTGGGGATTGGGTAATATCTCCAAGGCTACGATTATCAATCCGGAAGACCATCCGAAAAAAGAAGAGTACGCACAGTTGCTGTGTGAATTGCGCAAGAAGAAAGGCATGACTATCGAGGAAGCCCGCAAGTTGGTGCTCGATCCGCTTTATCTGGGTTGTCTCATTATCAAGAATGGTGATGCTGACGGCCAGTTGGCAGGTGCCCGCAATACTACGGGTGACGTGCTTCGTCCGGCTTTGCAGATTATCAAGACTGCTCCCGGCATCACTTGTGTTTCCGGTGCCATGTTGTTGTTGACTCATGCTCCCGAATATGGTAAGAACGGTATTCTGGTGATGGGTGACGTTGCGGTGACTCCTGTCCCCGATGCTGCACAGCTGGCGCAGATTGCCATTTGTACGGCACGTACTGCCCAGGCTGTTGCCGGTCTCGATCCAAAAGTGGCTTTGTTGAGTTTCTCTACCAAGGGTTCTGCCAAACACGAAGTGGTGGATAAGGTGGTTGAGGCTTTGAAGATTGCCAAGGAGATGGCTCCGGACATTGCCATCGACGGTGAGTTGCAGGCTGATGCCGCTTTGGTGCCGGAAGTGGGCTCAAGCAAGGCTCCGGGTTCTTCTATCGCGGGACACGCCAATGTACTGGTTGTTCCCAGCCTTGAGGTAGGTAATATCTCCTACAAGTTGGTACAGCGTTTGGGGCATGCCGATGCGGTAGGCCCGATTTTGCAGGGTATCGCCCGTCCGGTGAACGACTTGTCACGCGGTTGCTCCATCGAAGATGTTTACCGTATGATTGCAATTACTGCTAATCAGGCTATTGCAGCCAAAAACAATAAATAATTATGAATTTTGAATGATGAATTATGGAGGAGGCCTGTTGTTCTCTTCCGTGATTCATCATTTCCGGTTCATAATTCAAAATTCATAATTTATAATTCAACATTGATAATATGAAAGTCTTAGTATTGAACTGCGGTAGCTCGTCCATCAAATACAAATTGTTTGATATGGACCATAAAGCAGTAATCGCTCAGGGTGGCATTGAAAAGATTGGTCTGAAAGACTCTTTCCTGAAGTTTACTCTGCCGGGCGGCGGAAAGAAGATTCTGGAAAAAGATATCCCCGAACATACTGTAGGTGTAGAGTTTATTCTGAATACATTGATAAGCCCGGAATATGGTGCGATCAAATCTTTGGATGAGATCAACGCCGTGGGGCACCGTATGGTGCATGGAGGTGAGAAGTTCAGCAAGTCTGTATTGTTGACTCGGGAAGTGTTGGACGCTTTTATTGCCTGCAATGACTTGGCTCCGCTTCACAATCCTGCTAACTTGAAAGGTGTAAATGCAATCTCTGCCATTCTGCCTGATGTTCCGCAGATTGGTGTGTTTGATACCGCTTTCCATCAGACTATGCCGGATTATGCATATTTGTATGCTGTTCCTTATGGACTGTATGAAAAATATGGTGTACGTCGTTATGGTTTCCATGGAACCTCTCATCGTTATGTGTCACAACGTGTTTGTGAATTCCTCGGTGTGCAGCCGGAGGGAAAGAAAATCATCACCTGCCACATCGGAAACGGTGGCTCTATCTCTGCCATCAAAGACGGAAAGTGCATGGATACCAGCATGGGTCTGACTCCGCTTGAAGGTTTGATGATGGGTACACGCAGCGGTGATATTGATGCAGGCGCCGTTTCTTTCATCATGGAGAAGGAAAACTTGGATGCAAACGGTGTTTCCAACCTTCTGAACAAGAAGAGCGGTGTGTTGGGTATCTTCGGTGAATCCAGTGATATGCGTGACTTGGAAGCTGCTGTTGCTGCCGGCAATAAGAAAGCAATCTTGGCTGAGAACATGTATTTCTACCGTATTAAGAAATATATCGGCGCGTACGCTGCTGCTTTGGGTGGCGTGGATATCATCGTATTTACAGGTGGTGTCGGTGAAAACCAGGCAAGTGCCCGTTGGGGTGCCTGCGAGGGGCTGGAATTCATGGGTGTAAAACTGGATGCTGAAAAGAATGAGGTTCACGGTGAAGAAATGGTTATTTCTACCGATGATTCCAAGGTGAAGGTCGTAGTGATTCCCACAGACGAAGAGTTGGTGATTGCTTCGGATACACTCGCTATTCTGGAGAATAAATAATCCCGGAAATCATATTTCCGGATTGGTTAAAATAGAGGGCCGGAGGCAGCAAAGCTGTTCTCCGGCTTCTTATTTTTAACAGTATCTTCATAAGTAAGTGGCATAAAATCCCTATCTTTGTTACACTTTTAAGGAACACAGGCGACTTTTTGAACAATTTTAAATAATGGATAGACTTATGAAACGATTGATGTATGTGTTGCTCTTTGTGCTGTTGGCGGGTACAGTGTATGCCCAACAGGCGAAGTATGTATTTTATTTCATCGGAGATGGAATGGGAGTAAACCAGGTGAATGGAACCGAGATGTATCTTGCCGAACAGGAAGGGCGTATCGGTGTAAAGCCTCTGTTGTTTACTACTTTTCCGGTTGCCGGTATGGCTACCACTTTCTCTGCCACAAATTCTGTCACCGACTCTTCGGCTGCCGGAACTGCCCTTGCTACCGGTGCGAAGACTTATAATGGCGCCATCGGCATGGACGATGACAAGAACGTGCTCCAGACGGTTGCCGAGAAAGCCAAAAAGGCCGGCAAGAAGGTGGGTGTCACTACCAGCGTGAGTGTGGACCACGCCACTCCGGCTGCATTCTATGCCCATCAGCCTAATCGTAATATGTATTACGAAATCGCTCTCGACCTCCCGAAGGCCGGTTTTGACTTCTATGCAGGAGGCGGTTTCCTGAAACCCACCACTACTGCCGATAAGCAGGAAGCACCGAGCATTTTTCCTATTATTGAAGAGGCTGGTTATACCATTGCCAGAGGGCTTGATGAGTACAAGGCGAAAGCGGGGGATGCCAAGAAAATGGTGCTTATCCAGAAGGAAGGTGCGGAACCTTCTTGTCTGCCTTATGCCATTGACCGCCAGGAAGGTGATTTGACTTTGGCTGAAATTACAGAGAGTGCCATCTCTTTCCTGACCAAAGGTAACAAAAAAGGCTTCTTCCTGATGGTGGAAGGAGGAAAGATAGACTGGGCATGCCACGGCAACGATCCTGCTACAGCTTTTGAAGAAGTGATTGATATGGATAATGCCATTAAGGTGGCATACGAATTCTATAAGAAGCATCCGAAGGAGACATTGATTGTTGTTACAGCCGACCATGAAACAGGCGGTATCGGTCTGGGTACATCCAAATATGAGTTGCATCTGAAGTCATTGATGAACCAGAAGCAGTCTCAGGATCTCCTCTCACGTTCCATTACAGATTTGCGCAAGATGCGTAAGGTTATTAATTGGGAAGAGATAAAAGACTTCCTGGGGGAGAAAATGGGGTTCTGGAAGGAACTGCCCGTTACTTGGGAACAGGAGAAGATGTTGCGTGATGCCTATGAAGAGTCTTTTGTCAACAAGCACGTGGTATTTGAGGAAAGCCTCTATGCCAAGACTGAGCCTTTGGCTGTTGCTGCCAAGAAGGTGATGAGCCAGATTGCCATGGTGGGCTGGACAAGCGGTAACCACACAGCCGGATATGTACCGGTATTTGCGGTGGGGGCAGGCTCCAAGTTGTTTATGGGCAAGATGGACAATACGGAAATTCCGAAGCGTATAGCAAAAGCCGCCGGATATAAATAAGTATTCGGGACGATTCTGAAAAAGGAGATTGTCAAAAGTGAAGTGAACCTTAAAAGTCAGGCAAAAAACTTTTAGGGTTCACTTCTCTTTTTTCAGTTTTACAAGTATGTTTTATTCCAAATCCTTCTTGATAATCTCATCCATTTCCCGGATGCGTTTTTTCCGCTCTTTGGCAGACTTTACCTCTTGATCCTTGTAGCCGGTATCTGTACGTTCGGAAACTTCTTCGCTCCATTCTTCAAGGTCATTTTTTGCCGGATGTCCGTCAGGATTTAAATTTTCTTCGGCAATAGGGTCATTCCTATAAATCATATCATCCATAACTTTTTGTTTTAATGGTTATGACACTATTACAAGATCGGACGGGAAATGTTCCGGTTCTTTGCTCTTTTTCGTAATCATTTAGTTTTGGAAAGCACTGTTACAGTTTGGTCTCTCCTTCAATAAATTCCTCCAGGAATAGATTCTCGCCGTCGAAAACGGCGTAGGAGAAGAAGTTTATCCAATCTCCCAAGATCAGGATGCGTGACGTGGAACTGAGCATCAAGTCAAGCTCGATGTGGCGGTGTCCATAGATGAAGAAATTGATATTGGGATGACTTTTCAGATACTCTTTGGTGTAAAGTACCAGATGCTCATTGTTTTCTCCCATATAATCGGGCTCTTTACCGTCTATACGTTTCATGCGGCTGTGCTTGGCCCATGTCAGTCCCAAATCTATGCTCCAACGTGGGTGGAGGGCGGAGAAAAGGGTCTGGAGGGTATGGCTATGGAACATGGAGCGTAAGAGTTTAAACTTTTTGTCGGGATCTCCCAGCCCGTCACCATGGGCAAGATAAAACTCCTTGCCATATATTTCGGTGGTCAGCGCTTCACGGTGGATAATGACTCCGCACTCCTTGGTCAAGTAGTCACCGCACCAGATGTCATGGTTACCCGTGAAGAAATGTACCTCTACCCCCATATCGGTCAACTCGGAGAGCTTGCCTAAAAAGCGGGTGTAGCCTTTGGGTACCACGGTCTTGAACTCGTACCAGAAGTCGAACATGTCTCCCAATAGGTACACGGCGGCTGCCGTATGTTTTATACTGTCTAGGAAATTGACCAGCCTCCGCTCCTGGGTCCGTCCGTGCTTGATAGCCCGTGAACCTAAATGAGCGTCTGAAAGGAAATATACATTCTTCATGATCGGATGATAGTTGATTTAAAGGAATCCTAATTCCAGCTTGGCTTCTTCACTCATCATATCCTTGTCCCATTCGGGCTCAAAAACCAGGTTGATGATAGCGGAACCGACTCCGTCTATGGATTCAATCTTTTGGCGGACATCTTCCATGATAAAGTCTGCTGCCGGACAATTGGGGGCAGTCAGGGTCATATCGACAGTTACTTCGTTATTGTCGGAGACATCTATCTTGTAGATTAGCCCCAAGTCATATACATTGACCGGTATTTCCGGGTCATATACGGTTTTGAGCATTGCAACGACTTTCTCTTCTATTTCAAATTTGGTCATATTCGTAAGGGTGTATAATTCAATTTTTCCGAAACAAAGCTAAAGATTTTCTTTGAGACTACAAAAAAAATGGCACGGCGTTTGCCTTGACCGCTTCATAGCATCCCTTCATCGCAGAAGCTGTAGTAGCGTCCGTCCGTGATAATCACATGGTCGGTCAACCGGATGTTCATGGTCTGCGCTCCTTTTTGTACGAGTTCGGTCAGTCTCTGGTCATCCCGACTGGGGTGTGGATTACCGGAGGGATGGTTGTGGATCAGCGCTATCTGAGTGGCTCTTTGCAGCAAGGCTTCCCGCAGGATGCTGCGTACATCGGCGGTAGTCTGGTCAATGCCTCCCCGACTGATACGCACTTTGTCGATGACACGGGAAGCCTGGTTCATGAGCAGTATCCAGAATTCCTCTTGAGCGAGGTCGCAGAGCAGAGGATGGAATAGCTCATAGATGTCTTGAGAACAATGGATAGTTGGACGTTCGTGGTGTTCCTGCAGGTTACGGCGTCTGCCAAGTTCCAGGGCCGCCATGATGGTAAGGCTCTTTGCCGGTCCGAAGCCCTTGAAGCGGGCGAAGTCTTGAATCTCCCATTTTCCCAGTTGGTTCAGATCATTGCCGCTGCTGGCAAGTATTCGCTGCATCAGGGATACGGCACTTTCTTCCGTGTTGCCGGAACCGATAAGGATGGCAAACAATTCGGCGTCGCTCAATGCTTCTGCTCCTTTTTGCATCATTTTCTCCCGAGGACGGTCTTTCTCTGCCCACTGGTTGATATTCAGTTTTTCCATTTCGTATTCTTCTTTTTCCTTTGGTCTCCGGGCTTCATCTCTTGTTTCTCGATTATTTGTAAAAGTTCTTTTTGAAGGCCTCAAACTCATCTTTCCCAAGGATGCAGCGGTTCCACCACGCGCGCCAAAACCCCGTTCCATATCCGATAAGTTGGATAAAAGAGGCGGCGATGGAGTAGATCCCGATACGCAGGCTGTGGTTTTGGATCGTAGAGTCCGTACCTACCAGCAAGGCATACAGCAGGATTGGTGACAGGCTGTACAAGCAGAAGGGGGCACCTGATAATAGCAATGCCACCCCTAACGTGAATGCGGCGGGAAGCAGGTGAACGGGTTTCAGTGATTCCGGATACTTCTTGTACAGGTTGATGCGGGCAATTCCCGAATTGTGCACTTGCTTGAAAAATTTCTTCAAGTCTGTCCGGCGTTTGTGGTAAACCCATGCATCGGGGAACAGCCTGCATCGGTATCCTCCTTGGAAGATTCGGATGCTGAAGTCTATATCTTCCCCGAAACGCATTTTTGAAAAACCGCCTAAAATGTGATACACTTCGCGGCGTACTCCCATATTAAAGCTTCTCGGATAGAATTTGTCCATTTTCTTTTTCCCTCCCCGGATGCCTCCGGTAGTGAAGAAAGATGTCATGGAATAATTGATGGCTTTTTGTATGTCCGTAAACGATTCATGTGCACGGTCTGGCCCGCCGAATGCGTCGGCCGGGGATGCTTGCAGTTCTTTTTCTACCGCTTCAAAATAGCCTTCCGGCAATATACAGTCCGAATCAAGGATGATTAGGTACTCTCCGCTGCTGCGTTCTGCACCGTAGTTGCGGCTTTGTCCGGGACCGGAATTGGGCTTGTCATAATAATGTATGTCCAGCTTTTTCCGGTAGGCTTCTGTTACCTTTCTGCAGGGAATGGAGGAACCGTCTTCCACAATGATGACTTCAAAATCCTTGAACCTTTGTCCGGTGAGGCTTTGCAGCAACTCGTCCACTTCATCGGGGCGGTTATATACTGGGATGATAACGGAGTATCTCATGGCTCTTTATATTCTAAATTGTCCCACAAAGATACACTATTAAATTTCGATAATACTTGTCGCTTCCATTTTCTTTGCGGATAAAGAAAAAATCCCCGATGCCGCAGGGAATCGGGGATTATGGGATGACAGAATCTATGCCTGTTCTTGTCTTGCCGGCTTATGCTTTCACACGGCCTACGTATGAGCCGTCACGAGTATCGATTTCAATACTTTCGCCTTCGTTGATGAACAACGGGACACGTACGGTCGCACCGGATTCTACAGTGGCGGGCTTCAAGGTGTTGGTAGCGGTATCACCTTTTAATCCGGGTTCTGTATAAGTAACTTTCTGTACGACTTTAACGGGGACGTCAGCGTAAAGAACGGTTTCGGTGGATGCATCGGAAACCACATCTACTACCATACCTTCAAGCAGGAAATCTACACCGTTGATCAGGTCGTGGTCGATAGGAATCTGGTCGAAAGTTTCCTGGTTCATGAACTGGTAGTTGTCACCGTCGTGATAGAGATATTGGTGTGGGCGGCGTTCTACACGTACGTCTTCCAGTTTCTCGCCGATATTGAAACGGCGCTCCAGTACATAACCGTTAACAACATCTTTCAGTTTTGTACGCATGAAAGTATTACCTTTTCCCGGTTTTACATGCAGGAAGTCGATACAGAAATAAAGCTTGCCGTCCATACGGATGCAAGTTCCGTTTTTAATGTCTTGGGCATTAATCATACTTATTGTCTTTATGTTATTATGTTAGATTATACTTCGTTGAAGTCTCTTAGCGAGTGCAAAAGTAATGGAAATCGGTAAAAAACACAAAAACTTTTGAGAGAAAATGAGTTATCTCTTGGTTTATTTGAAAAAAGTATCTATTTTTGCAGCCCGAATTCGTGAGAATAATAACATAAAACAAGATACAGTAATGAAAAGAACATTTCAACCCTCTAACAGAAAGAGAAAAAACAAACATGGTTTCCGTGAGAGAATGGCTACAGCAAATGGCCGTAGAGTATTAGCGTCTCGTCGTGCCAAAGGCCGCAAGAAACTGACCGTTTCTGACGAATACAATGGAGTGAAGGCATAATTCACCTGTTAACAGGAAATAAGAAAGCCGCAAAAGACTGTAAAGTCTTCTGCGGCTTTTCTTGTTATATCCCGATGTATTTGCGTACCGAGTCAAAAAACTGCCTGCCATGCGGTGATACTCTGTACTGAAAATTGTATCTTTGTCCCCAATAACGCATGATATTATGACAATAAAAGAATTTTTCTCTATCCGTCAGAATAGATACTTCTGGGTGAATTTGATTGCAATGGCGGTTGTGGTCGTCGGTCTGGTATTTGGAGTGCTGAAAGGACTGGATATATATACCCGTCATGGTGAAGCTGTGGTAGTGCCTGACGTTAAAGGCATGAGCGTGGGAGAAGCTGAAAAAATGTTCCGTAACCATAGGTTGGTCTGTGTGGTGTCGGATTCCAGCTATGTAAAAACATTGCCTGCCGGATGTATTCTTGAATACAATCCTGCTGCCGGGCAGAAAGTGAAGGAGGGCCGCACTATCTATCTTACCATTAATACACTGAACATTCCCTTGCAGACTGTTCCTGATGTGGCAGACAACAGTTCGTTGCGTCAGGCGGAAGCCCGTATTCTGGCATCCGGATTCAAGTTGGCGGAAATTCAATACGTAGCTGGAGAAAAGGATTGGGTATATGGCGTAAAATATAAGGGAAAGGAGCTGGGAATCGGCGAGAAGATTCCTATGGGAGCCGTGTTGACCTTGATGGTCGGTGACGGTGGAGAGTTGCCGCAGGAGACGGACTCTTTAGGTACAGAAACGGTAGAACCTGCTGCTTCCGCTGGCTCGTCCGCAGACGAGTCTTGGTTTTAATTAAAAATGTGACTTCAACCGTAAATCGTAATTAGTCAAATCGTAAATACAGTGATGATAGAAGAATTGCCGGACGACATAGAAAATGATGATCTGGATGATGTAGAAGCCGTTGGCGATGAAGCGCAGCTCTATGAGCACTTCCGTGTGGTAGTGGACAGGGGGCAGGAGATGATGCGTGTAGATAAGTATCTGTTCGACCGTCTGACGAATGCTTCCCGCAACCGCATTCAGAAGGCTGCCGACGCGGGTTTTGTAATGGCTAACGGCAAGCCGGTGAAAAGCAGTTATAAGGTGAAGCCGCAGGATGTCATCACTGTGATGATGGACCGTCCCCGTTATGAGAACGAGGTCATCCCCGAAGATATTCCCTTGAATATAGTATATGAAGACAGATGCCTCATGGTTGTGAATAAACCTGCCGGGCTGGTGGTACATCCCGGACACGGCAACTATCATGGTACTCTTGTCAATGCCATAGCCTGGCACATGAAAGATAATCCCGATTACGACGCCAATGATCCGCATGTGGGACTTGTGCACCGCATCGACAAGGATACTTCCGGCCTGCTGGTGATAGCCAAGACCCCGGATGCCAAAACTCATTTGGGCAACCAGTTTTTCAATAAAACGACGAAACGCCGCTACCGTGCGTTGGTCTGGGGGAATGTGGAGCAGGATGAAGGCACCGTAGTGGGCAACATCGGGCGCAACCCCAAAGACCGCATGCAGATGGCGGTTCTTTCCGATGACCAGGGCAAACATGCCGTCACTCATTACCGGGTGCTGGAACGCTTGGGATATGTGACTCTCGTAGAGTGTATCCTTGAGACGGGACGTACCCACCAGATTCGTGTGCACATGAAACACATAGGGCACATTCTTTTCAATGACGAGCGTTATGGCGGCCATGAAATTCTGAAAGGAACTCATTTTGCTAAATACAAACAATTTGTAAACAATTGCTTCGAAACTTGTCCGCGGCAGGCATTACACGCCATGACGCTGGGGTTTGTGCATCCCGTCACCGGGGAGGAAATGTATTTCACCTCAGAAATGCCCGACGACATGACCCGGCTGATTGATAAATGGAGAAGCTATATCAGTAACAGAGAATTAGAATGAAACGCACGATTGCTATTGTAGCCGGAGGGGATACCTCCGAATTCCATGTTTCCCTGCGCAGTGCCCAGGGGATTTACTCCTTTATCGACAAGGAGAAATATACATTGTATATTGTTGAGATGCATGGGCTGGACTGGCACGTCCAATTGCCCGGCGGTACGAAAGCACCGGTGGACCGCAATGATTTCAGTTTCCGGTTGGACGGCGAGAAGATCGTCTTTGATTTCGCATATATCACTATTCACGGTACTCCGGGTGAAGACGGGCGCTTGCAGGGGTATTTCGATATGCTGCATATCCCGTATTCCTGTTGCGGTGTTCTGGCTGCCTCCCTTACATACGATAAGTTCGCCTGCAACCAATATCTCAAAGCATTCGGTGTGCGTATTGCCGAGTCGTTGATGCTGCGTCAGGGGCAGTCTGTCTCCAACAGGGATGTATTGGAAAAAATAGGTTTGCCCTGCTTCATCAAGCCCAGTCTGGGAGGTTCCAGTTTCGGCGTGACCAAGGTGAAGACCGAAGAACAGATACAGCCTGCCATAGCCAAGGCGTTTGAAGAAGCGCAGGAAGTAGTGGTGGAAGCCTTTATGGATGGGACGGAAATAACCTGCGGATGTTATAAAACAAAGGACAAAGCTGTCGTGTTCCCTATTACAGAAGTCGTGACCCACAATGAATACTTTGACTACAAGGCTAAGTATAACGGCGAGTCCGACGAGATTACTCCTGCCCGTATCTCAGACGACCTGACCCGGCGGGTGCAGGCGTTGACTTCTGCCATTTATGACATATTGGGGGCTTCGGGAATCATTCGTGTGGACTATATCATCACGGCCGGTGATAAGATTAACCTGCTGGAAGTGAATACTACTCCAGGTATGACTGCCACCAGTTTTATCCCCCAACAGGTACGTGCGGCAGGGCTTGATATCAAAGATGTAATGACCGATATTATAGAAAATAAGTTTAGTGACTAATCCTTATGAACGTGAACGTGGAATTTGATGAAATCCGTCCTTATCATGACGAGGAACTTCCTCAAATCTATGAGGAACTGATTGCCGACCCGGCGTTTCGCCAAGTGGTTGCTGCGGTGATTCCCGGGGTGCCTTTTGATATGATTGCCCGGAAAATGCGTGCTTGCAAAAGCAAGCTGGAGTTTCAGCAAGCCTTCTGCTACGATCTCCTGTGGAAAATAGCGAAGGATGCAGCCAATGGGTTGTCGTTGGATCATACTGCCTTGAAAGACAAGAAGGCGGCTTATACTTATATTTCCAATCACCGTGACATTATACTCGATTCCGGTTTCTTGTCTATCTTGTTGATAGATCAGGGGATGGATACGGTAGAGATTGCCATCGGTGATAATCTGCTGATCTATCCTTGGATCAAGAAACTGGTACGTGTCAATAAATCGTTCATTGTGCAGCGCGGACTGCCCATGCGCCAGATGCTTGAATCTTCTGCACGTATGTCGCGTTATATGCATTATACGATTGCACAAAAGAAACAGTCCATCTGGATAGCCCAGCGCGAGGGGCGTGCCAAGGATTCCAACGACCTTACGCAGGACAGCATCTTGAAGATGCTTGCCATCGGTGGCGAGGGAGATATCGTTGACCGTCTGATGGAGATGAATATTGCTCCGTTGGCCATTTCGTACGAATATGACCCTTGCGATTTTCTGAAGGCGTGGGAGTTCCAGTTGAAGCGTGATATGCCCGACTATAAGAAAACAACCGCTGATGACTTGAGAAGTATGCAGATCGGCTTGTTCGGTTTCAAGGGATCGGTGCATTTTCAGACGGGTGCCTGCATCAATGATGAGTTGGAACGGATGGACCGTTCGTTGCCTAAACCGGAACTTTTCAGCCGTATATCGGCCATGATAGACCGGCGCATCCACTCTAATTACCGGATTTATCCGAATAATTATGTGGCATGTGATCTTCTGGAAGGAAATGAAAACTTCTCCTGTCACTATACGGCTGATGACAAGCAACGTTTCCTGGCCTACCTTGAACAGCAGTTGGCGCGTATCGAGATTCCCGATAAGGATATGGACTTCCTGCGTGAGAAGATACTGTTGATGTATGCCAATCCTTTGAAGAATTACCTGGCGGCAACAAATTCCTGAAAGGTATCAGGACTAAATTATGATAAGAGAATGACTGAAGGTAAGTATTATCGGTGGCTTTTGCCTTTGTTTGCCTGTCTGTTGGCGGCTTGTGGTGATGACGAGTATCATTATCCGTCCGTGAAGCTGGAATTTCTCACTGCTCATGCAGGGGCGGATGGTAGTTTGCAGTCCGTCCTGACCGATGAGGGGAAAACCTACAGGGTGGTTGAAGATGCGACGAACTCAGTTATAGATGCAAATTCCTCAGTCCGCATAGTCGGTAATTACGGTCCGGCAACTGCATCCGACGGTATTTCCGGAGTAAAGTTGTATGCGGCGATGCGTACGGTCTCTCCTGTGCCACAGCCTGCCGGAGAATTTGAGGGAGGCGTCAAGACGGATCCTGCCGATGTGTTGAGTATCTGGATGGGGCTTGATTACTTGAATATTACCTTGAACATCAAGGCGCAGGGTGGCAGGCACACCTTTCATTTCATTGAAGACAAGGTGGCTTCAGATGTAGAGGCCGGGCATAAAGAGGTGTATTTGACTCTTTACCATGATGCCGCCCACGATACGGGCTATACGCAACGTGCCTACTTGTCCGTGCCTTTGCGGCAGTATGCGGCGGAAGGCGTGGAGAAAGTGACGGTTCATTTCAGCCTGCATACTTACTCGGGTGAAATGAAAACTTATGATTTTGATTACGTTCCTCTATATTAAATGAAATACCGTATGAAAGTATTGTTTGCAGGCATTTGTCTTTTATTCTCCACCTTGTTCTCTTGCCAGCATAAAGGGGGAGATTTCGAGTCTGTCCCTGTAGAAAAGTTTGCCGTGTTGATAGCCGATCCGGAAATACAATGTCTGGATGTGCGTACTGTTGCCGAGTATTCGGAGGGGCATATTCCTGGCAGTGTCAATATTAATGTACTGGATAAGGAATTTGCGTCGGTGGCCGATTCCATCTTACAGAAAGATAAACCTGTCGCCGTTTATTGCCGTAGCGGTAAACGCAGTAAAAAAGCCGCTGTCATTCTGAGCGGGAAGGGATTCAAGGTATATGATCTTGACAGAGGTTTGGCCGGTTGGCAGGAAGCGGGAAAAGAAACGGAAAAATGATGGGACTTATGATTTGAGGAGGTACGGCTTGCGGTTGATATTATCCATGGAATTGCCAAGACCTATCACCGGACCGGCTGTTTACAATACAGATTTCAACCGTAAACCGTACATCCATCCTTATTATAGTCCTTCAATCAGTCTTTTCAATACCACTGTCGCTGATATTTCACGGTTGGCGGCTTCCGGGATAACGATGGACTGCGGACTCTCGATGACATCATCCGTCACGATCATGTTGCGGCGTACGGGCAAGCAATGCATGAAGTAGGCATTGTTGGTAACAGCCATCTGGCGTTCACTGACGGTCCATTCGCGGTCCTTGCTTAAAATCTGGCCATAGTTGTCGCCCGCATAGGCAGCCCAGTTCTTGGCATATACAAAATCTGCACCTTCAAAAGCTTTCATCTGATCGTATTCCACACGGGCATTGCCTACGAATTTGGGATCGAGTTCATAACCTTCGGGATGCGTAATGACGAATTCATAATCCGTAGCATTCATCCACTCGGCAAAAGAGTTGGGGACAGCTTGTGGCAACGGGCGCGGATGCGGAGCCCAGGTCATCACTACTTTAGGGCGTGCGGCCTTTTTGTATTCTTCGATGGTGATGAGGTCGGCAAAACTTTGCAGAGGATGGCGTGTGGCAGCCTCCATCGAGAATACCGGGCGGCCTGAGTGTTGGATGAACTGGTTCAGTATCACTTCATTATAATCATATTCCTTGTTCTCGAAGCGGGCAAAGGAGCGCACACCGATAATGTCGCAATAGCAGCCCATCACAGGAATCGCTTCCAGCAGATGTTCGGGTTTGTCACCGTCCATGATGACACCGCGTTCGGTTTCCAGCTTCCAGGCTCCCTGGTTGATGTCCAGTACAATCACGTTCATGCCCAGGTTCAAGGCGGCTTTTTGGGTACTGAGGCGGGTACGCAGGCTGGAGTTGAAGAAAATCATCATCAACGTTTTGTTACGTCCCAGTTCCACATATTTGAAACGGTCTTTCTTGATCTCGAATGCTTCATCCAGTGCGGACTTCAGGTTACCGATGTCCTGCACGCAAGTAAATTTCTTCATGTTCACTGTTCTTTTAGTGTATCTATATCCACGGCAAAGATAATGCAAGTTGGGAGCAGCATAAAATGAGCTGTTTCATTTTTATGCCGAGATGCAGCTTATCTTGTCTTTGGCAAAGATAAAGATTAAATGTGAATTACAAATAAATTTGCAACTGCTTTCAGTTTGCACTATCTTTGTCCGATAAATCTAATACGCGTAAATAATGAAAAAGACGATTTTATTTGCCTGTCTGTTGGCGGGAGGAGTGATGGCTGCTGTAGCACAAGAACCTTTAATACGTCCCGCAGAAGGCAAAACCCTGCTGGAACGTGTCACGAAAGAGGGCAAATCCATTGCTTCCAGCAGTATGAACCTCCAGTTCTATACTTCGGCGGCAGCCTACCTTACCGACGGGAAGCTGGATGAGGCGGCTTTCAAGATCAATGCCGTACGTCTGGAGATATTGGGCTCTTTCGGCAAAGATTTCTCTTACCATTTCCGTCAGTCTTTCAATAAATACAGTAATCCGCATGTGCTTGATAAACTGTCATCTTCCGTGGAATGTGCGCTTGTCAACTGGAAAATGAACAGGCGTTTCAAACTGACTGTGGGTAAGCAGGCACTTCAGTTGGGCGGCTATGAATATTGGGTGAACTCCATCAAGGTGCGTGAATTCAGTGATTTCAATAATAACATAGCTTGTTATCAGGCAGGGGTGAATGGGGCTGTCAGCTTGTCGCCGACCCAGCAGTTGAACTTCCAGGTCGTGAATAACCGCGGCGGTGATGAGGATGAGACTTTTCTGTACGGCCGTCCGGAAGAGGTGGGCAAGGTTCGTGTACCTATGCTCTCCACTGCCAATTGGGACGGCTATTTCTTTGACCGTGGGCTGAATCTCCGCTATTCGGTATCGTGGGGGCAGTTGGCGGATAAGCGGAACATCCTCTATCTCACAGCCGGTAATGTTTGGGAGAAAGGCCCGGTGTTGGCTTATGTGGATTTCATGTATTCCCGTGAAGGGCTGGACAGTAAAGGGCTGGTCAGTGAGCTTTCCGCCAGCCGTCCGGAAGGTGGTGTTACGGCTCAGCACGTCTCTTATTTCGCTACGATAGCCAATTTTGACTATCGCGTTCATAGGCATTGGAACCTGTATGTCAAGGGTGCGTACGAAACGGGAAGTGTTTACAAGGCAAACGGCTTTTATGAGAAAGGCCTTTACCGCCGCACCTGGAATGTGCAGGCATGTGCTGAATATTTTCCTATGGAGAACAGTGAGCTGCTTATCTTCCTTCATCTCCTGTATAAGAACCATGGCCTGACGCAACGTGCAAAGGCGTTGGGAGCAGATGACTACAGTTCCCAACGCATTTCGTTGGGACTGGTTTATACGATACCGGTATTTTAGTCTCTCGTTTGTCCGTTTCCCTCGATAATCCACTTGTACGTGGTGATTTCTTCCAGTGCCATCGGACCGCGTGCGTGTAATTTTTGGGTGCTGATGCCTATCTCGGCACCTAGTCCGAACTGGGCGCCGTCAGTGAATGAAGTCGGTGCATTGACATAGACGCATGCGGCATCCACTTCACGGCAGAACAGTTCGCCGCGTGCATGGTCTTCCGTAATGATGCATTCGCTATGCTTGGAGCTGTATTTCCGGATGTGTGCCATCGCTTCTTGCATGGACGTCACTGTCTTGACAGCCATCTTGTAGTCCAAGAATTCTTTACCGTAGCATTCTTCAGTGGCAGGTTGCAATAATCCGGCGGGATATTTGCCTTGCAGGGCCATATAGGCCGGACGGTCGGCATAGATTACCACATTATTCTGATGTAACGGTTGGCACAGGCCGGGCAGATCGGCCAGGCGGCCAAGATCGATGATGAGGCAATCCAGCGCATTGCAGACACTGACACGGCGCGTCTTGGCATTGTTGATGATGGCAGCTCCCATCGTTGCGTCGCCATAGTGGTCGAAGAAAGCATGGCATACGCCGGCTCCTGTCTCGATGACCGGAATGGTGGCGTTCCGGCGTACGAAGTTGATCAGCCCGCTACTGCCGCGCGGTATTATCAGGTCCACATAGCCGTTGGCGTGCAGCAGCTCGGCTGTCGCCTCACGGTCTGCAGGAAGCAGTTCTACGATGTGGGTGTCTATATTGAAATGTTCCAGCACTCCATGTATGATACTGACGATGGCACGGTTGGAATAGTCTGCATCGCTTCCACCTTTCAGAATGCAGGCGTTGCCGCTTTTGAGGCAGAGTGAGAATACATCAAAACTGACGTTGGGACGGGCTTCGTAGATGATGCCGATTACTCCGAAAGGCACGCTGACTCTCTTTATCTTCAGTCCGTTGGGGAGTATATTCTGTTTCAGAATCCGTCCCAAGGGTGAGGGGAGGGAGGCTACGTTGCGGATATCTGCGGCAATGTCTCGCAAGCGGGCTTCTGTCAGTTTCAGACGGTCATATTTCGGGTCGGCAGGATTCATGCGTTCCAGGTCTTTCCGGTTTTCGTCCAGGATAAAGGCCGTGTGCTGTATGGCTGCATCCGCGATAGCCAGTAATATATGGTTGATTTCTTTGTCGCTCAGGGCCAGTAGCTTGCGGCTTGCATTCTGTACGGCAGCAAAAGTCTCATGTAAGTTCATTTCTTTATTTCAGATAAGCGATGGTTCTGTGTACAAAGTACAACTGATAATGTTTGTTTATTGGGATCTTTTTATTCTATGTATAAATAGTCATAGTGTACCACCGGTCTTTTGCCGTGTTTTCCCATTGCCTCACGCGCCTGTCCGGAATTGCAGTCCGCTTTTCCTATCCCGACGGGATTGCCTTCGGAGTCGACGATTCGCACGATATCGTCCTTTTCAAACTCACCCACTACGGCTGTGATGCCTATCGGGAGAATGCTGGCGGCTTTGTCGGAGGACAGTATTTGCGTGGCACAGTCATTGATGTGGAGTTCCCCCTTGGCAAACCCCTCGCTGTGTGCAATCCATTTTTTTACGCTTGACACCGGTTCTGATGAGGGGATGAAGCGGGTGTAGGGGACGTCTTCATTCTTGATTATATCAACGAGGATATTGTCCCGTTTACCATTGGCTATGATGACGGTGATACCTTCGTCGGCAACTTTGCGGGCAATGCTTGTCTTGGTCAGCATCCCTCCTCTTCCGAAACTTGACTTGGTCGTCTGGATGTAGGAGGACAGGTCTCTGCCTTGTCCTATCTCCCGGATTACTTGTGAAGAAGGGTCGGCAGGAGGCCCGTTGTAGATTCCGTCTATATTGCTCAGGATAATCAGTGCCTGGGCATCCATCATGGAAGCTATCAGCCCTGAAAGCTCATCATTGTCCGTAAACATCAGTTCACTTACTGAGATTGTGTCATTCTCATTGACAATGGGGATAACCCCGTTTTCCAGCATGACGGTCATGCAGTTTTTCTGGTTGAGGTAATGGCGGCGGGTACTGAAGTTTTCTTTCATCGTGAGCACTTGCCCTACGGGGATGCCGTGCTCTCGGAACAATTCGTAATACCGGTTGATAAGTTTTGCCTGTCCCACGGCAGAAAACAGCTGGCGCTGATCTACGCTGTCCAGCTTTTTGCCGGGATGTATCTCGCTTCTCCCCGAAGCTACGGCTCCGGAGGAGACGAGTATGATTTCTATGCCTGCTTTATGCAGTTCAGCTATCTGATCTACAAGTGCAGACATGCGCGTGACGTCCAATGTTCCGTCACGGCGTGTCAAGACATTGCTGCCTATCTTGACAGCGACTCTTGTAAATAGTTGTTTCATATTTGTGATAGGCCTTCAGGCTGTTTTTAATCTCCATCTTTGTTTTTTTCGCGTTCGCGGACCACCTCCATCGCAGCTTCATAATCTTCTTCTCTGACGAGAACGGCAATGTCAATTGCGGTGGGGGGCAATACAATATTTACCAATAGGCTGTCTTTGGTCATGGAGTCGATGTTGTTGCTCGCAAGTTGGGTTTTTACCAGTTCGGCTTCCCACGGTGCCCCTTTGAATACTTCAACGAGTTTACTTTTGTCTTCTGCTTTCATAATGGTATGAATTTAGAGGTTTTGTCTGACAAATATAGCGTTAAGTTTTGAAATGGCTGTTATACTTATCAATATTTATCGGATAATATTTCTATTCTGTTTTCAGAAAAAGCGCATCTGCGCTTCTGGTCTCTTCTATGTATTAACAATTGTAAAGGTAAAGAAGTTTTCGCTTTTCCGCTTTTTATTTGGATAAATTCAGCGGGAATGGAAGGTAGATTCTCGCAAAAATGATGGATTGTCGGAGAATGTAAAAGATAAGCTTGAGTGAGGATGTGCGTGTCTTTACTTACTGACATAGATATCCCGTGTCCTGCGAGTTAATGGAAAAGTTCTGGGAAACAGCTAGAAAAACTTTTTAGTACTGGCTCTAAAGTCTGTAGGAGTTAAGAGAAATCTCTGTTCGCGCACTGTGAATACATATCCGCAGCCTTAGAACATATATCCGCACGTTGCGAATACATATCCGCAAGCTTAGAATAAAGTATCAGACCTTCCCTGCAATCGGGGCGGATTGAGTCGCTGATCCGGTGAAAAGGCTGTATCGGTAAAATGTGCCAGGAGAGGTGTTTCAGAACTCAAATTTTGAAACGATGAACTTATGATTTGAGCATATATTAAAAGGCTAAAGAAAGGCAGGTGTCTCAAAATAAAGATTTAGAACACAACTAACACGAATTACACAACCCCTGCTTTTTAATGACTCCTGATAGTCAGCGATTATCAGATTCGCTTTTTTTTGCGTAATTTGTGTAATTTGCGTTCTTTTATCAGTTTTGACACACCTCCCTTTTAAGTGTTATAGTTATAATCTGTAACTTTGGAGAGTGGCCATTTTAGTTTTGACATACTCTCTTTGGGCGATTCCGGTGATATCCGCAATTCCGGTCGCAGGCTTAAAACTCCAGTGAGATCCGTTCTACTTTAATGGCTTCGTTCAAGAAAGTGGAGGCCGATTCTATGAATTTATCCTCTGCTTCCGTGGTACGATATACACATCTTCCTCCTTTGGTGCATTTTTTATCCATCTCCGGATGGCGTTGGAGATAATCTTTGAGGCTTTTTGCAACGAACTCTCCCTGGGCAACGGTTGTAATGCCTGAAGGCATATATTGCCGGATTTTAGGCAATAATATCGGATAATGTGTGCAGCCCAGAATAACGGTATCTATCTGGTTGTCCTTGGCAAGTAGCTCATCAATGTATTTACGGATAAAATAGTCCGTTCCGTCTCCCCGGGCTTCGTTGTTCTCTACGAGCGGTACCCACAACGGACAGGCTTCTCCGCTGACTTTGATGTCGGGAAACAGCTTATGTACTTCCAGCGGATAGGATTGGGATTTGATGGTTCCGGCAGTGGCCAGGACACCGATATGGCGGCTTTGGGTGATGTTTCCTATACACTCTACAGTGGGGCGGATGACTCCGAGTACGCGGCGCATCGGGTCGAGGCGCGGGAGGTCGTTGATCTGTATGCTTCGCAATGCCTTGGCCGAAGCTGTGTTGCATGCCAGAATGACAAGGTGGCAACCCATCTCGAACAGTTTGGTGACTGCCTGCAGAGTGAACTCATAGACTATTTCGAAAGAGCGGGTACCGTATGGGGTACGGGCATTGTCTCCCAAATAGATGTAATCGTATTCGGGAAGTGTTTCGCGTATTTTGCTTAAGATAGTCAAGCCGCCATAACCGGAATCGAATACGCCGATAGGGCCGGGGGTAGAGGGTAACATCTGTTTCATACTTTTCAAGAATTATCTGCTTTACAAAGATAGTGTAAAATTTTGATTAAGTAGGTCGGGTAACTGTGACTTTCCTTTTTAAGGATAAGGCACCGGTAAACAATAAGGAGGCGCAAGTCTACACCTGCGCCTCCTTATTGTCTTTTTGTTGGCTTGTTACTTAATGCCCAACTGTGTCTTGACCTTAGCGGTTACATCAATGCTCTGTGCACCGACGAAAGGTATCGGAGTGCGGGCCAAGTCGAAAATATAAACTACACCTTCTGCTTTGCCTACGGCTTGAATCGCTTCATCCAACTTCTTGTAGATAGGAGCCATGGCATCTTGCTGTGCCTTCTGCATGGCCTGGTAAGCTTCTTGTTGGAATGCTTCCTGGCGTTGTGCCATTTCCTGCAGGTCTTTCTGGCGTCTTTCTGCTATGTTTTTCGGCAGAGAGTCAGCTTGTGCCAGGAATTCTTGATATTTCTTCTGGAATTCTGCCTGACCGGTTTCCATTTCTTTCTGATATTGCTTTGACAAAGCGTCCAGGTCTGCCTGTGCCTTTGTAAATTCAGGCATAACGGAAATAACGTCTTGAGAATTCATGTGACCGAATTTAGCTTGCGCCATAACCCCCAGGGGGAGGACAAACATAACTACGAGTAGTGCGATTTTTTTAAGCATAATGTTTATTATTTATTTGAATGATTATTTGTTGTATCGTTGCAAAGATAGTGTAAACCGGGAGTTATACAAAATATGCTTGCTTTTAATGCCGGATACAGCCTGTATTTGCTTGGCAAATGTATGAAATTAATTTGAATATCCTAATTTAGCAAGCACTTCATTGCTGACGTCAATGCTTGGAGTGGCAAAAATGACGCTTGACGCAGAGGCTCTGTCAACCACAACTGCATATCCTTTTTGAGTGGCAATTTCCTTGACGGCATTGTATATCTCGTCTTGGATAGGCTTCATCAGACTCTCACGCTTTTTGTACAATTCGCCTTCGGGGCCGAAATATTGACGGCGCAGGTCGGCTGCCGATTTCTCTTTTGCCACGATAGCCTCTTCTCTTTTGCCTCTTTGTTCTTCTGAAAGAGTGGCTATCTTGGACTGGTATTCCTTATACATAGTCTTGGCCTCTTCGGAGATTTTTTCAACTTCGCTTTGCCATACTTGAGAGGATTGGGCCAATTGTTCGTTGGCACGTTCGTAAGCCGGGATGTTTTTCAGGATATATTCCATGTCAATCAAGGCAAACTTTTGCGCATTTGCTGTCATACCTGCGGTAAGCAGCAGCAACATTAATAAAATACTCTTTCTCATAACGTCTGGTTTTTAAGTTATCACTAATTGCCAATTTCCAATTGTCAACAGCTTAGAATTCTTGTCCTAAGATAAAGTGGAACTGGCTGCCACCATATTGTTTAGAACCAAATACTTTGTCGAAACCATAGGCCCAGTCGATACCCATCATACCGATCATCGGAAGGAAGATGCGGACACCGACACCGGCTGAACGCTTCAAGTCAAACGGATTGAACTTGTTTACGTCTTGCCAGGCATTACCGGCTTCAACGAAAGTCAACGCATAAATACTGGTACTTGTTTCCAGCATCAGCGGATATCTCAATTCCAGTCCGAGACGGGTATAGGCATAACCCTCATATCCGTAAGGAGTCAATGAACTATTTTCATAACCGCGAAGGGCGACACTTTCAGTTGCGTAGCTGGAGTAACCTGTCATACCGTCACCGCCCACGTCGAAGGTTTCAAACGGAGACTTCTTGTACTTGTTATAATGTCCCAGCAAGCCGAATTCTACACGGCCCATAATTACCGGAGTACGTTTTACCGTCAGCGGATCCATCAACGGGATATAGATTTTGGATTTGAATTTCCATTTGTGGTATTCAATCCATTTATGCATCTTGTTCATGTCATCCTGGTTGCTGGTGCTGTACTTGCTGTAGTCTGTGCCGTCAAACAAAGAGTAAGGAGGCGTTAACTGTGCAGAAAGTGAGAACTCGGAACCTTGGCGCGGGTAAATCGGGTTGTCAATAGAACTGCGGGACAAAGTCAGGTTCAGACTCAGATTGTTACACTTGCCGTTCGTAACGGGGAAGTATTGCCAATCGTTGAGGATATAGCGTTGGTAGGACAACTCTGCTGTAAACTGGAAGTAGTCATCCGGCCATTTCAAACGCTTACCGAACATGACTGCGAGACCGAACATCTGGATGGATTTGTCGGGGTCATAATAGTTCTCGTAGTTATTATAGTTGCCATAGTTATACATACCATAACCGTACATGCCGCTGTAATAGCTGTTGTAGTAGTTATTCATGTATGCTGAGTTGTAATAACGGCTACTGATGTCTGTCTGGCGAGAGTAGAAAGCCGATACGGAGAATGCGTTCGGACGTTTACCGCCAAACCACGGGTCATAGAATGAAACGCTGTAAGACTGGTAATACTTGGCATTGGTCTGGCCGCTGATGGTCAATGTCTGACCGTCGCCTTGCGGCAGAATTCCACGATAGTTCTCACCCGGATGCAGCAGGTTGGCAAGGGAGAAGTTGGTAAACTTCAAGCTCAACTTACCGATGATACCCGTTTGTCCCCAACCGGCGGAAAACTCTACCTGGTCGTTGGCTTTGGAAACAAGGTCATAACCGATATCTACTGTACCGTCTTCCGGTCTGGGTTGGATGTCGGGGGTAATTTGTTCCGGGTCAAAGTGCCCCATCTGCTGAATTTCACGCATGGAACGCATCAAGTCCTCGCGGCTGAACAACTCGCCCGGGCGGGTACGAAGTTCACGGCGCACTACATTCTCATACAGGCGGTCATTACCGTTGATGCTGATTTTATTGATGGTAGCCTGGCGGCCTTCAAAGATACGCATTTCAAGGTCGATGGAATCACCGACAATATTAACCTCTACCGGTTCGAGGCTATAGAATAGATAACCGTTGTTATAGTACAGGTTACCGATGGCATCCTCGTCGCTCATGGTACGTTCTTCCAGCAACTTCTGGTTATAGACGTCTCCCTTCTTCATGCGGAGCATAAAGTTCAGTTGTTCGGAAGGATATAGGGTATTACCTACCCATGTAACGTTACGGAGGTAATATTTCTGCCCTTCGTCTATTTTCATGAAGATGTCAACTGTACGGTCATCGTAAGGCTTGATGCTGTCTTCCACAATCATGGCATCACGGTAACCCAGTTCATTGTATTTATCGATAATCAGCTGCTTGTCTGCTTCATAGTTCTCTTCGATGAATTTCTTTGTACGGAACAGATTAACCAGCTTGTTCTTTTCGTTAGTTTTCTTCATCACGCGTTTCAGCTTCTTGGTGGCCAGCGCCTCGTTGCCTACAATGGTGATCTGGTGTACTTTCACTTTCTCCTTCTTGTCAATGTCGATGTTGACAATCACTTCGTTCTTCTTGTCGGGATCGTCTCTTTGAGTGATGATGATTTCTGCATTCTTGAAACCTTTGTCGTCAAAGTAACGTTTGATCAATGTCTTGGCACGGTCCACCATGTTTGGGGTTATCTGGCCGCCTTTTATCATGCCGATTTTACTCTCCAGGTCTTCGCGTTCGGACTTCTTCACACCGCTATAGTGGATGTCGGATACACGGGGACGCATGGTCAAGTGAATCGTCAGCCAGATTTTGTCACCTTCAATCTTGTCAGCTGTAATTTCGACGTCTGAGAAAAGCCCGTGACGCCAATAGCGCTTACAGGCTTGTGTGATTTCTTCACCCGGCACAGTAATTGTCTGCCCTTTGGACAACCCGGATAATCCAATAATTACATAGTCCTCATAGTTTGGAGCTCCTTCAACCTTTATGTCTGCGATGTCATACTTCTTGGGAGTTCCCGAGTAAAGGATAACCGGTTTTTCGGTTTCATCAGCGTTGTTTGAGTCCTGCGCTGCAGTTGTCAGTACGCAACCGAAAAGGCAGATAAATGCTACGAATATGGAGAAAATACGATAGTGCATCTTTTTATTTACTATTTTACAATTTACTATTTACTATATTGTGTGCCTGTTAACTGATTTGTTCACTGGTCTTGCCAAACCTGCGTTCACGTTTCTGATAGTCGCAAATGGCTTTGCAAAGTTCTTCTTCCCGAAAATCGGGCCAATAAGTGTCACAGAAGTAAAGCTCTGAATAAGCCGCCTGCCAAAGCAGATAATTGCTGAGACGGATTTCTCCTCCGGTACGTATCAGGAGATCCGGGTCTGGCATGAAGTTCGTCGTCAAATGCTGTGAAATCAGTTCACTATTAATCTGGTCAGGGGTTAACTTCCCTTGCTGTACCAAAATTGCTATTTGGCGGGAGGCTTCTGTTATTTCCCAATGCGACGAATAGCTGAGTGCCAGTACCAGACACATGCCCGTGTTCTGTGAAGTGTGTTCCATGCAGGTGTTTAATCGTTGCTGGACATTCACAGGCAGTTTCTCTATATCGCCGATCACCCGGAAACTTATGTTGTTCTTCATGAAAGTTTCTTCTTCGATAGAGTCGAAGAGAAGTCCCATCAAAGCTGCTACCTCATCCGAAGGACGGTTCCAGTTTTCGGTAGAGAACGTGTATAAAGTCAGATACTTGACTCCCAGTCTTGCAGCTTCTTCTGCGATAATATGTACGGTTTCGGCACCGGCTTGATGTCCATAGCTACGTTCGTGTCCACGTTGCTTGGCCCACCGCCCGTTACCGTCCATGATAATGGCCACATGCTGGGGTATCCGGTTTAAATCAATTTCTTCTTTATATAGCATCTTTTTAGTTGTTACCAATTACTGCTCTTCAAAGCCTAACCTGTTAAGACGGCCACGCCATACTTTGTTTTCTGTGTTTTTACCACCGAATATGATCCAGATGAAGTTATTCTCATCAATACTGATGGAATAAGGAGCTGTATTGTCCTTGAATTCTTCCGGCAATAAGAATTTTTTCGTTGTCTTTTGCCAGGATATTCCGGTTATAGAGGAATATATTGCATTGAGCTTGTCTCCGAAGCAGTAGAACAGGCCACCATAATGCATGACAAAAGGATTGTTCATCTCCGGACAATAGGCATCGTATGATGTAGAGGACATCTCTTCCCAATCACTTCCATTCATGGAGAACCACATGAGGGTTTGTTTTTCTCCGCTTGTTCTTGGAGTACCTACCGCTATTGCCTGCATGATTCCGTTGGTCGTCAGGAAATCACTGGTGTATATATTGTCCATGGGGAAGTTGTCGGGCACTTTGGCAAGCGTAATTTCGCCGTTGTTGTTTCTCTCTGCTTCCCAGTTGACTCCGTCTTTACTGATGTTGAAGTAGTTTATACCTTCGATTTCAACGATACCTGTCAGAATACCGGGGAAAGCCGCCATTACCGCTTTGACCTTGACGTCTTTGTTCAACTCTGTGGCATTTTGCCAGGTGTTGCCGTCTTCGGAGCGATATACCTCATTGTCTTCCGTGACAAGATAGAGGGTCTCCTTCTTGTCGGCATTCGTTGTCTTGAAATTTACAATGGAATTCAGTTTCGCTTTCCCGGGAAGCTTGACGTTTACTGTTTCCCACCGGGTATTTCCCGGGGCGGTGGAAGTTTTGTAAGCAGTGGTGTAGGATGTATAAATCCATAATTCTTCGGTGCTCTGGCTCTTTAAAGTTACCGCTTTCTGATTGCCGGAAATTGCTGTGTTGCTGAATGGCGTCATCTCTTTCCATACCAGAGAATCCGGGTCTTGCAGATGCACTCTGATTTCCAGCGTATATTTACGGGTAGTCACACCGTCTGCGGCATGAATGGTAAATTCCATTCCGCCATTGTTTTTGTTCATGGCAGGAAGTAGATTCACGGAATCAGCCATATTAAATAATGTATCTGTAGGCGAACCGGAAGTAATCCAACCGTTGACCGAGAAGGTATCGATCAATATACGGTCGATTATTGTATCTGAACCCACAGGTAACGAATCCTTGTTGAAGATGCGTCTGTTCAGCTGGTCTATTGAAAATTTGTAATGTTTGCCATGTATGGTATCGATACCGAAAGCATGTACTGTTGCGTCTGAACTGTATTCATAATTATCGTCAGAGTCGAGACATGAACTTACGGCTATTGACACAATAAGAAAACTCACAATTACAGATAAAAACTTTATTCTCATTTGAAAGTTAGTGTTTATTTACAAGTTGCAAAAATAGGAACATTTTTTTCTATAAACAGCTTTACCGGCAAGTTTTATATAAAATTATAGATAATATGCCTCATTTTCTCGATAAAAAAGCCAAAAAATGAGGCTATTGGCTGTTTCTTACGGCTGTGTAATGGCGAAAGTGCCTGCCGAAAGATTGTTCGGTCACGTAAGGAATTTTATTGCTGATTTCAGGTGATTTAACACCGGAGTGAAGCAGGTTGGGGGCTTCTTCCACAAAAATTTCATCCCACATGCCGGCGTCAATGAAGGATTGCAGCAGTATGCTGCCACCCTCCACCAGTAGTGATTGGATTCCGCGTTTGTATAGCGTTTCCATAATTTGTGGCAGGATATCCCGTTGATAATCTATGGGCAGATATTCTACGTTTGGTAACGGTTTGTGGGGCATCTCTGTAAATACAAGAGTAGGCACGCTGCCGTCAAACAGATGGAGGGAGGCCGGCAGAGACTGCTTTTTGTCCAGGACAATGCGTACGGGAGACTTTCCGGACCAATGGCGTATGTTTAGGCTGGGATTGTCCAGCCAAGCGGTATGTGTGCCGACCATAATGGCCTTGTGTTCCGCCCGTTTCTTGTGTACCAACATGGCTGTGAGTGGGCTGGACAGCACTACCGGGCTTCCGTTGGTGCGGTTGAGGTCGATGTATTTGTCTGCTGATTCCGCCCATTTTAGGGTAATGTAGGGACGTTGCAATGTGTGGAAAGTGATGAATCTGCGGATAAGTGACTTGCATTCTTCCTCCAATACTCCTACAATGACTTCCCGGCCTGCGTCTTTCAACTTTTGTATGCCTCGGCCTGCTACCTTGGAGAAGGGGTCCCGGCAACCGATGACAATGCGGGGGATTTGTTTCTCTATAATCAAATCTGCGCAAGGAGGAGTCTTGCCATAATGGGAACAAGGTTCCAGACTTACATAGATGGTAGATTTCTTCAAAAGTGCCGGCTCTTTTACGGAACGGATGGCATTGACCTCGGCATGAGCTTCTCCACAACGTATATGATATCCCTCGCCGATAATCTTGCCGTCACAAACAATGACTGCTCCTACCATGGGATTGGGGGCGGCATTGCATAAACCGTTTTGCGCCAGCTGGATGCATCTCCTCATGTATTTTTCTTCTGTATTCATTTCCTTATTTCTTTTTTCTTGCCGTTTTACATCTCCGAAACTTTTTGCTACTTTTGCAGCCCGAATTTATATGTATGAACCTTACAATCCGACATATCCGTACTGAACTGGAACGATGTTATTCCGCGCAGGAAGCAGCTTGTCTCTCACGCATTGTTTGTTGTGAGATGTTGGGGCAGAGCACTGTTGATTATTATCTGGGCAAAGATATAATTTTATCTTCAAAAGAAGAACAGGAATTGGAGGGCATTCTTTCCCGTTTGCGTGATTTTGAACCGATACAGTATGTGCAGGGCGGCGTAAACTTTATGGGGCATAGGTTCAGAGTTGCTCCCGGAGTGCTGATACCCCGTCCGGAGACAGAAGAGTTGGTGGAAATCATGCTGAAGGAAATACCTGCGGAGGCCCGTATCCTTGACGTTGGTACAGGAAGCGGGTGCATTGCGGTTTCTTTGTCGAAGGGGTTGCCGGATGCCCGGGTGGTAGCTTGGGATGTGTCCGAAGAAGCGCTTGCCATAGCCCGTGGAAACAATGAAGCTTTACAGGCTTCCGTACGGTTCGCTTTATGCAATGTCCTTACTTGCCGACCTTCCCGGGAAGACCGCTATGATGTAATCGTCAGTAATCCTCCTTATGTCTTGGAAAAGGAAAGGAGAGAGATGGAACGGAATGTGCTGGATTGGGAACCTTCTTTGGCTTTGTTCGTTCCTGATACGGATCCGCTCCGTTTTTATCGCCGCATTGCAGAGCTTGGGCGGGAAATGCTGGTGGCGGGCGGCAGACTTTATTTTGAAATTAACCGGGCGTTTGGGGAGGCGACTGTAGCCATGCTTTGTGAACAAGGTTATGCGAATGCCCGTATCCTAAAAGATATTTCCGGCAATGACCGGTTTGTACTTGCAGAACGATGATTGAGATTACTGAAACAGAAGCCTTGAACCGGGTAGCGGCTTATTGTGCCGCATCCGAGCATTGCCGGGCAGAAATCGCTGAAAAATTGCAGCGTTGGGGAATAGACTATACGGCTATAGACCGTATCCTGAAACATTTGGAAAAAGAAAAGTATATTGATGAGGAACGCTTTTGCCGTGCTTTCATTCGTGACAAATACCGTTTTGCGAAATGGGGAAAGATGAAAATAGGGCAGGCGCTGCAATTGAAGAAGATACCTTCTGCCGTTTATGCCTCTTACCTTAATGAAATAGATGAGGAGGAATATCTTTCTATCTTGCGTGATCTGCTGGCTTCGAAACGGAAGAGTGTCCGTGCAGGGAACGAATTTGAATTGAATGGGAAATTGATACGTTTTGCATTGAGCCGTGGCTTTGAAATGAAGGATATACGTCATTGCATGGATGTTTCTGATGAAAATGAGTACCCGGAATGAAAAATTATCGGTATTCTTTTTCCTAATCTCGTTCTCTTTCCGTACTTTTGCAGCATAATTATATAATAGTTAGTTTGCTATGAAAACTTTGGAAAGATTGTTTGCTGAGAAGTTACTCAAGATTAAAGCGATTAAACTACAACCGGCCAACCCTTTTACTTGGGCATCTGGCTGGAAATCCCCGTTTTATTGTGATAATCGTAAAACCCTTTCTTATCCTTCTCTCCGTAATTTTGTAAAAATAGAGATTACGCGTCTGATTCTGGAACGTTTCGGACAGGTAGATGCTATTGCCGGCGTGGCAACAGGTGCCATTCCGCAGGGAGCTTTGGTAGCCGATGCATTGAACCTGCCGTTTGTATATGTACGCTCCACTCCGAAAGACCATGGGTTGGAGAATTTGATTGAAGGTGAACTTCGTCCCGGCATGAAAGTAGTAGTTGTAGAAGATTTGATTTCTACGGGCGGAAGCAGCTTGAAGGCTGTAGAGGCGATTCGTCGTGACGGATGTGAAGTTATCGGTATGGTTGCCGCTTATACTTACGGTTTCCCTATTGCTGAAAAAGCATTCAAGGATGCCAAGGTGCCTTTGGTTACATTGACTAATTATGAGGCAGTTATGGAAGTTGCGTTACGTACCGGTTACATCGAAGAAGAAGATGTGGATACGTTGAACGAGTGGCGTAAGGATCCGGCACATTGGGAGTCTGGGAAATAAGATTTGTTTTAAATGATATAAGTTTGACGAAAGAGCCATTCGGATAGATTCTGTCCGGATAGTTCTTTTTGTCTTTTAATACGATTGGATTATGACGAAATTTGAAAGTGGAGTGAAAGTTATACAGTCTCCCCAAACGGCTGTTTATGAAAAACTTTCTGACTTGAACAATCTGGAAAAGGTGAAAGACCGCTTGCCGGAAGATAAAGTGAAGAACTTGAGCTTTGATGCCGAAAGTATGACTATAGAAGTGGCTCCCGTGGGGAAAATCACCTTACAGATTGTGGAGAAGGAACCTTGTAAGTGCATCAAGTTTGCAACGACCACTTCACCGTTGCCGTTCAACTTATGGATTCAGATCGTGCCTGTCACCGATGCGGAATGCAAGATGAAGCTGACTATCGGCATGGATTTGAATCCGTTTATGAAAACTATGGTACAGAAACCTCTGCAGGAAGGATTGGAGAAGATGGCGGATGTGTTGGCTATGATACAATATTAATCACTAATTACTAAATAACGTGGCTCAGAAACTTTGGGAGAAATCCGTTCAGGTAAACAAGGATATTGAACGTTTTACGGTAGGACGTGACCGTGAGATGGACCTTTACTTGGCGAAGCATGACGTGCTAGGCTCTATGGCTCATATTACTATGCTTGAGAGCATCAGTCTGTTGACAAAAGATGAATTAGAACAGTTGCTTGCCGAGTTGAAGAATATTTATACCGCTGCCGAGCGTGGTGAGTTTGTCATAGAAGAAGGGGTGGAAGATGTGCACTCGCAGGTGGAACTGATGCTGACACGCAAACTTGGTGATGTCGGTAAGAAAATCCATAGCGGACGTTCGCGCAATGACCAGGTGTTGCTTGACTTGAAACTTTTCACACGTACACAGATCAAGGAGATTGCGGAAGCTGTTGAGCAATTATTTCATGTACTTGTCATGCAGAGTGAACGCTATAGGAATGTCCTGATGCCGGGATATACCCATTTGCAAATTGCTATGCCTTCTTCATTCGGACTTTGGTTTGGGGCTTATGCGGAGGGACTTGTGGACGATATGTTGTTTTTGCAGGCGGCCTTCAAGATGTGTAACCGTAATCCGTTGGGGTCTGCGGCGGGTTATGGCTCTTCTTTCCCGTTGAACCGTACCATGACTACCAGACTCTTGGGCTTTGACTCTTTGAACTATAATGTGGTATATGCCCAGATGGGGCGTGGCAAGATGGAGCGTAATGTAGCCTTTGCTTTGGCAAGTATTGCCGGAACCATTTCCAAGCTGGCTTTCGATGCTTGTATGTTCAATAGTCAGAACTTTGGTTTTGTGAAATTACCGGATGATTGCACTACAGGTTCCAGCATTATGCCGCATAAGAAGAATCCGGATGTATTTGAGTTGACGCGTGCCAAATGCAACAAGTTGCAGTCTTTGCCGCAGCAGATTATGATGATAGCCAATAATCTGCCTTCCGGTTATTTCCGTGATCTGCAGATTATAAAGGAAGTGTTCCTCCCTGCTTTTCAGGAGTTGAAAGATTGCCTGCGGATGACTACCTACATCATGAATGAAATCAAAGTGAATGAACATATTCTAGATGATGACAAGTATCTGTTTATCTTCAGTGTGGAAGAGGTGAATCGTCTGGCACGTGAAGGAATGCCTTTCCGGGATGCTTATAAAAAGGTTGGACTTGACATTGAGGCCGGGCATTTCTCACATGGCAAGGAAGTACACCATACCCATGAAGGCAGTATCGGGAATCTTTGCAATGACGAAATTTCTGCATTGATGCAGCAGGTAGTGGATGGCTTCAACTTTCATGGAATGGAAGTTGCCGAAAAAGAATTACTGGGACGATAACTGTAAAGAGTTCAAGTCCCGCTTCGGATACAATACTTTTTGAAGGAAATATTTGGTGGGAACGGGAAAACTATTTATCTTTGCACCCGTTCTCCAAAATACCTGCGGAAATAGCTCAGTTGGTAGAGCATAACCTTGCCAAGGTTAGGGTCGCGAGTTCGAGTCTCGTTTTCCGCTCTCCTTCATAGGATGCTCGAATGGTGGAATGGTAGACACGAAGGACTTAAAATCCTTTGGCCATTGCGGCTGTGCGGGTTCAAGTCCCGCTTCGAGTACTTGATTAAGCTCTGTGAATCATTGATTTACGGAGCTTTTTCTTTATAGTTGTCAGAAAAGCTTAGGACGCTTGTTGTTGAAACGATAGCCGATACCCAACATCAAGTAGTTAGGCTCATGGAAATCACACAGATTATACCCGATGTGGAGATACGAGTTGCGTGATACGTCTATCTTGAGGGCCAGTATCTGGTAGAAAGATTTCATGTCACCTCCACCGTGCAGAACATTGGCGCCAAAGCCGATTCCTACCGTAAAATAAGGCATGACGAACTCTCCGCGTGCAGAAAGGCCAAGTGCCATTTGTTTACCGATGGACGGGGTATGGAATTCATCCACGTTATATTTCCTGCAGATATTGGCACTTCCGTCATATACTCCGTCCAAAGATACACCTGCACGGAATTTGTATCCGAAGTTGTACATAGGTGCAAAATTGAAACCGAATACCGAGTAAGTGCCGGGAGCCGGTACTTGTCCTCCGGAAACGTCCACGGCTTTTTTGCGCCAAGAGCCGAATAGGGTCAAGTCATAGCTGACATGGCGGGGGAAGGCCGGGACGAGCGGACGTTGCCATGACTTGGCGAGCTCATCGGCTTTCCGGTTGAAATTATATACCAGTCCCACTTTGCAATCGATTGTGTTCAGACCGGAATTGGGATACCGGGTATTGCCGTTCGAGAAGTGGCTGCCGGTAGCACCTACCGTCAAATCAAACATGGGGGAAAGCGCCCAGTTTAGATAAAGGTTGGCATTGAGATAGGCATTGGTGCCGGAACCGATAATCTTATTGTTGAAGTTCTCTGCGGGGTCATAACTCTTCCATCCGAATGAGACTCCAAAGTTCCATTCATAGTTGAGTGACAAACGTGGGGAAAATCTGGCGATACTTCCGCCCTGGAACAGGTAGAGCGCGGTAGGAGTTCCCACCTCCGGGCGATTGCCAAAGTCAAAATACCCCAGTCCTATGCCTTGGTAGGCACCTATATATGCTTGGTCGGCTGCAGTATGCGGGCGGAGTTGAAATGAATATTTCAGATGACCGGCATAGGCACCTTTCATTCTCTTCATGTAATAGTTGTCCCCTTTCAGGAAGGGGTTAGTCGGAAAGATATAGCCAGCCCGGCCTTCTATTCCTATTCTGTGAATATACTTCTCGCTCCATTTTTGCGCATATGCGCTATCAGACAGAAAGAACATCACTGTTAGGAAAGCTACAATCTTCCAAGCCTGCTTTTTATTTTCCATATGCCGTGTCCGTCTTCATTGTTTTATTAATATTGGGGATAAAGTCTAAATTCCTCGCAAATATAAGTTTTTTATCCATTGGGTCTGTATAAAAAATCTATATTTGCAATGTTAATAGTCAATATGGAGGCACGTTGCTCTGATGCCTTTTTCCGTGTATTGGGTATCTGCCGAACGAAGCGAAGCATCCCCTCTTCCATGACAAAAGAGAGAGGATGCTTCGCTTCATTCTATCTGAAGAGTAATCGTGGCGCTCAGCGGCGGCACTTTACTTCTCGTCGTTCTTCCTGATTTCTACACGGCGGATTTTTCCGCTGATGGTTTTGGGAAGTTCATCTACAAATTCAATGACACGCGGATATTTATAAGGTGCGGTTACTTTCTTCACATGATTTTGTAACTCCTTGATCAGGCCCTCTCCCGCACGTTCCTTATAGTCTTTAGCCAGTACAATGGTAGCTTTTACCACCTGGCCGCGGATCTCGTCCGGTACTCCGGTGATGGCACACTCCACGACAGCCGGGTGGGTCATCAAGGCACTTTCTACTTCGAACGGGCCGATGCGGTAACCGCTGCTCTTGATGACGTCATCCGCACGGCCTACAAACCAGAGGTAACCATCTTCGTCTTTCCAAGCCACGTCACCGGTGTAATAGATGCCGTCGTGCCATGCTTCGTGGGTACGGTTGGCGTCACGGTAGTATTCTTTGAACAATCCCAGTGGCTTGCCCTTGTCCGTACGGATTACGATTTGTCCTTGTTCACCTGCTTCAACGGAACGCCCGTCATAGTCTATCAAGTCAACATCGTATTGCGGGTTAGGCAACCCCATGCTGCCCGGTTTGGGTTCCATCCAGGGCATGGTAGCAACGGTGAGGGTCGTTTCGGTTTGTCCGAAACCTTCCATCAACTTGATGCCTGTCAGTTTTTTGAAGGTTTCGAATACGGCGGGATTCAGTGCCTCTCCGGCAATGGTACAATATTTCAGGGAAGAAAGGTTGTACTTTGTCAGGTCCTCGTGGATAAGAAAACGGAATATGGTTGGCGGTGCGCAGAGGGAAGTGACGTGATAATCCTGTATTTTCTCCAGTATATCGGCGGGGGTGAACTTCTCATGGTCGTACACGAATACATTGGCGCCTGCAATCCATTGACCGTAAAGTTTTCCCCATACGGCTTTTCCCCAGCCGGTATCGGCGATGGTGAGGTGCAGGCTCTCTTCTGTCAGATTATGCCAGAAACTGCCCGTGACGATATGTCCCAATGGATAAGTAAAGTCATGGGCCACCATTTTCGGTTCACCGGTAGTTCCGCTGGTGAAATACATCAGGGAGATGTCATCGTTGGTGTTCGGCTGTTCCGGTTTGACAAAAGGAGCGGCAGTCCCGATTCCTTTATGGAAGTCCTCGAATCCTTCGGCTATTTCCGGGCCTACGCTGACAAGTTTCCGGACGGTGGGTGATTCCGGCATGGCAGCCGTGATATGGTCGGTAATGACACTCTCGCCTGCACAGACAATCATCTTGATGTCGGCGGCGTTACAGCGGTACACGATGTCTTTCTTGGTCAGCAGATGAGTAGCGGGAATCACTACTGCGCCCAATTTGTGTAATGCGACAATGCTGAACCAGAATTCGAAACGGCGCTTCAGTATCAGCATCACCATGTCTCCGCGACCGATGCCGAGGCTCTGAAAATAGGATGCCGTCATATCGGTATATCGTTTCATGTCCGCAAATGTGAATTGCCGGTGCTCGCCTTTGTCATTGGTCCATAACAAGGCGGGTTTGTCCGGTTCTGCTTCTGCCCATGCATCTACTACATCGTAGCCGAAGTTGAAATTCTCCGGTACATTTATCTTGAAGTTTTTGATAAAGTCCTCTTGGGATGTAAAGGACGTTTGTGATAAGAATCTTTCTACCATAACTCTGTTTGGGTTGTATTTACATAATGATGGCGAGGAAGCGTACTGTCTTTCCGTCCATCGCTTTCATTCCATGCGGCAGTTTGGAGTTGAAGTACAAGCTGTCTCCTTCATTTAAGATTAAGTCTTTGCCGTCTATGCTGATCATCATGCGGC
The DNA here is from genome assembly GCF_000195635.1 of Bacteroides fluxus YIT 12057. GTDB lineage: Bacteria > Bacteroidota > Bacteroidia > Bacteroidales > Bacteroidaceae > Bacteroides > Bacteroides fluxus. Next base: position 290,491 of record NZ_GL882689.1, read on the forward strand.
CCTCGAGCACGAGGTTGAATTCCTGTCCGGCATGGCTGTTGTAGTGTATCGGCTCGTTGTCCGGTTTCGGCTCGACGGTTACGATGAACGGGTCGGCGGTGCGGTTGATGAAACCGGCGGCAAGTGATTGGTATTTATACGCTTTGGTACGTTCGATGCTTGTTCCTTTGCCTGCGCGTGTCAGGAAGTAAGAACTCATTTTCGGTTCCTCGCCGAACATCAGTGCGTCCAATGAAATGCCATAGTGGCGTCCTATCTTCTGCAACATACTGACGGAGATGTCGAATTCTCCGGTTTCGGCAAGACGGTATTCTTCGGCGGAGATGTCGCAGTCGCGGGCGATGTCTTCGGCCGTGAGTTCCAGGACGTCACGCAATCCGCGCAGACGTTCGGCTATTTGTCTAATCTGTTCATCCATAATTTATATGTATATATTAGTATCATTGATGCCCATTGGGTATTCAAGTTCAATCGCCTGTTTTATCAGACACTTTTCTTTATCGCTTTGATTACGGCGGAAGTGAATCCTTCATGTTCAAGCTCGTTGATTCCCTTGATGGTGATGCCGCCGGGGGTACATACCTTGTCAACCTCAACACTGGGGTGCGTGTCATTGTTCAGTATCAGTTCGGCGGCGCCTTTAACGGATTGTGCCACCATGCGCATGCCGTCTTTAGGGCAGATGCCCAGCTCGATGCCTGCCTGCATGGCTGCCTGGATGTATTTCAGCACGTATGCTATGCCACAGGAAGTCATGGAGGTGGCGGCAGCGAATTTCTCTTCGGGAATCAGCATGGCAAGTCCCATCTGGTTAAAGATATCCAGCAGCAGTGACTCCTGTTCTTTGCTTGCGTTGCGGCTGGCGATGAGCGTCATGCTTTCCAGCTCGCTGATAGCCGTGTTGGGAATCAGACGGAACATGGTCATTTCTTTGTCGGCCACGTAATGCGCCAATTCTTCGAAGGGGATGCCGGCTGCCACGGAGACCAGTATCTGCTTGCTTTTCAGTTTCAGCTCTTTTACAACAGGTTTCATCAGCCAGGGCTTTACGGAAAAGATAATCATGTCTGCGCCGGTAACGGCTTCCTGGTTATCGTTTGTCACCTGTAAAGCGGGGAATTCCTTTTGCAATTCATCCAGTTTTCCCTGTGAAGGGTTGGAGACAATGATATCACTGGCGGGGATAATCGTTCCTTTTGCCAGCCCGCGGGCGATGGAACCGCCCATGTTTCCTGCACCGATAATAGCTATTCTCATGTCTTCTTGTGGTTAAAAGATTCATTGATAGGCAAAGGTAGATAATTTTTCCACAAAAAACGACCGAAAGAGAAAGGGATTATTCTTTTCGGTCGTTTCTTTTGCTGGCTGATTATTTCCTCAAATATTAAAGTACTTTCTGAAAACGTTCCAAGAATGTGTCTGCTTCCCCCATGCTGAGGCAGAGGGGCGGCAATAAGCGGAGCACATTTGTGCCGCTGACACCGGTGAACACGTGCTGTTCCTTCAGCAGTTTCAGGCGTAGTTCTTTGATGGGTTCCCCGAATTCCAGGCCGATCATCAGTCCTCGTCCGCGGACGTCTTTGATTTGCGGGAACTTTTTCAGTTCTGTCATCAAGAAGTCACCTACTTGCGCCGCGTTCTCTACCAAGTCTTCCTGCTCTATCACGTCCAGCACGGCAAGGGCGGCACTGCAGGCGAGGTGATTTCCGCCGAAGGTAGTTCCGAGCTGTCCATATACAGGGGTAAACATCGGGCTGATCAGTACGCCTGCCATCGGGAAGCCGTTGGCTATCCCCTTGGCTACGGTGATGATGTCAGCTTTGATGCCGTTGTACTGATGGGCGAAGAACTTGCCGCTGCGTCCGTAGCCGCTTTGGATTTCATCGAGAATCAAGACGGTGTTATGTTCCGTACAAGTCTGGCGGAGAGCCTGCATGAATTCGTCTGTCGGCAGTTGGATGCCGCCTACACCTTGTATGCCTTCGATAATCACTGCGCAGACATCGCCTTTGGCCAACTCAGCCTTCATGGCTTCGATGTCGTTCAGAGGCAGATAGGTTACATGACCGCAGTCATTGATAGGCGCGATGATTTTAGGATTGTTGGTCACTTCTACCGCCAGTGAAGTACGTCCGTGGAAAGCTTTGGAGAAAGATATGACCCGTGTCCGTCCGTTGTAGAATGAGGACAGTTTCAGAGCGTTTTCGTTGGCTTCCGCACCGCTGTTGATAAGGAACAGCGAGTAGTCATCATAGCCGCATGCCTTTCCCAGCCGCTCCGCCACCTGTTGTTGCAGCTTGTTGATGACCGAGTTGGAATAGAATCCCAACGTGGCTACTTGTTTGCTTATCATCTCTACATAATGCGGATGTGCATGCCCGATGGAGATGACGGCATGCCCTCCATAAAGGTCGAGGTACTCCGTACCGTTCTCGTCCCATACGTGGCAGCCTTTTCCTTTGACGATGTTGATGTCAAAGAGAGGATATACGTCGAATAAATTCATCTTTCGTTCTTCTTTAAAAGGCCGACGGCTTCAGCTTGAGGCCTACAGTCTCTTCCAGGTTAAACATTAAGTTCATGTTGTGGACGGCCTGTCCGCTGGCACCCTTCAGCAGGTTGTCGATGCAGGAAATGATGAGCAGCTTGTCGCCGTGCTTTTCCAGGTGGATGAGGCACTTGTTGGTGTTCACCACTTGCTTCAGGTCGATGTTCTTCTCCACGATGTGGGTAAAGGAATCTTTGGCATAGTATTCTTCGTACATGTGGATGATTTCTTCCAAAGCCACTTTGGTCTTTACTACAATGGTGGTGAAGATGCCGCGCGGGAAGTCGCCGCGGTAGGGGATGAAGTCGATGTCCGCGTCGAAGCTGTTCTGCAGCTGTTTGAGCGATTGCTTGATTTCGGGCACATGCTGGTGCTCAAAAGCTTTATATACGCTCATGTTGTTGTTGCGCCAACTGAAGTGGCTCGTGGCACCCGGTTTCACTCCGGCACCCGTACTTCCGGTGATGGCGTTCACCATGATGTCATCGTTCAGCATCAGATGTTTGGCGAGCGGCAGCAGGCCCAGTTGTATGCAGGTGGCGAAGCAGCCCGGATTGGCTACATGCTTGGCTTTACAAGTGGCACGGCGGTTCAGTTCCGGCAGGCCGTAGATGAAGTCGTGTTCGGGCGAGGCTATGCGGTAGTCCATGGAGAGATCGATGATTCTCAGTTCCTCGGGCACGTTGTGGCTTTCGAGGAACTTCTTCGTGTCACCATGTGCCGTACAGAAAAAGAGTACGTCGATTTCTTCCAGCGGGAGCTGGTCGGTAAATACCAAGTCTGTTTCGCCGTACAGTCCTTCGTGTACGTCGGTTATTTTGTTGCCGGCGTTGCTTGAGCTGTTTATGAATACGATTTCCGCTTCCGGATGGTTGAGCAGCAGACGTATCAGTTCGCCTGCCGTGTATCCGGCTCCGCCGATGATTCCTACTTTAATCATATGCCCTCCTTCTCGTCTTTGTGGTTTGAATAATAAGCGCGCAGCGCTGTGGAGGTTACTTTGATGAAGCCCTTGGCGTCTTCTGCCGTCCATCCTTTCTGCATCTCACCGTATTCGCCGAACTTGTTTTTCACAAGGTCGTCCTTGCTTTCTACACCTACGGTAGAGAAGCAGAGCGGGTGGAGTTCGAGGATAGCCGTACCGTTCACGTTGCGTTGCGAGGATTCCAGCATGGCTTCGATGTCACGCATTACCGGTTCCAGATATTGGCTTTCGTGCAGGAACATGCCGTACCAGTTGGCTACCTGGTCCTTCCAGTATTGCTGCCATTTGCTCAAGGTATATTTCTCCAGGAACTTGTGTGCGCCGATAATCAGCATGGGTGCGGCAGCTTCGAAGCCTACACGGCCTTTGATACCGATAATCGTGTCGCCTACGTGCATGTCGCGGCCGATACCGTATGCCGCACCAATCTCTTCTACCTTCTGGATGGCTTTGATGGGGTCGTCGAATGTCTCGTCGTTCACGGCTTTCAGCTCGCCTTTTTCAAAAGTGAGGCGCAACTGCTCGCTGCCCTCTTTGGTGCAGTGTTTCAGGTAAGCGCTTTCGGGCAATCCTTGCGCGGAATCCAGAATCTCGCCACCGCAGATGGAGGTACCCCACAGACCCACGTTATAGGAGTATTTCAGTTTGGTGAAGTCGGCGGCAAAGCCGTGTTTATTCAAATAGTCTATTTCTTCTTGACGGCTCAGTGCCATGTCGCGTGTCAGCGTGATGATTTCCACGCCCGGAGCCATGACGAGGAAAGTCATGTCGAAACGAATCTGGTCGTTACCCGCGCCCGTAGAACCGTGGGCAATGGCGTCTGCGCCGATTTCGTTGGCATAACGTGCGATGGCCAATGCCTGGAAGATACGTTCGGAACTTACAGAGATAGGATAGGTGCCGTTACGCAGCACGTTGCCGAATACCATATATTTCAAGCTCTTCTCGTAATATTCCTGCGTCACGTCAATCGTGACATATTCTTTGGCACCCAGCTTGTAGGCATTCTCCTCGTTAGTCTTCAACTGTTCGGGGCTGAAACCGCCAGTATTGGCACAAGCTGCATATACTTCGTATCCTTTTTCTTTGGCAAGATACATGACCGTGAATGAGGTATCCAAACCGCCGCTGAATGCGACTACCACTTTTTTCTTCTTTTCCATATCCTTATATTTTTATATTTTATCTTCTTCGTGCAGCTTCGGGTCGTAAAGCATTGCCGTGCAGATGCAGAATTTACGGTTCTTGGCTACCAATATATCGTGGTTGATACAGCCTTCGCAACCTTTCCAGAACGATTCGTCATCGGTCAGTTCGTTGAAGGTGACGGGCACGTATCCCAGCTCGGTATTCATTTTCATGACGGCAGCTCCACTGGTGAGACTGAAAACTTTGGCATTGGGCCAGCGTAGGCGTGCCAGGCGGAAAGAGGCGGTCTTGATACGTTTCGCCAGTCCCAGGCCCCGGTATTTGGGGTGCACTATCAGACCGGAGGTTGCTACATATTGCTTGTTGCCCCAGCTCTCTATGTAGGTGAAACCTGCAAAATCGTCTCCACACAAGGCTATGATGGCCTTTCCCTCTCTCATTTTAGTAGCTACGTATTCGTGTGTGCGTTCTGCGATGCCCGTTCCGCGTACCTTGGCAGCTTCCCGGATGGTATCCAAAATCTTGTCCACGTAAACTTCATGTGAGGCATCAGCCACCATCACATCAATTTGTTTCGAATCCATTTCTCTGTTCAATTAATATTTTTCTTTCTTCTTTATTTAATGTTCGGAATGATCTGTGACAGAAAAGCACGCACTTCTTCGTGGGATGCCGCTTCGTGCACCACCAGCATGATGGTGTCGTCTCCGGCAATCGTGCCCAGGATGACGGGGCATTCGCGGTTGTCGATGTCATAAGCCATGCTGCTGGCATAGCCGGGACGGGTACGGATGACGGCGATGTTGCCCGAAAATTGAAGTGAAACGAATCCGCTGGTCATCAGCATCTCACTGGCACTTTGGTCGTTGGAACGCTTGTACATGATGTTGTTCGGCAATACATATACATATTTCCCGTTCATGTTGGCTGCTTTGGCAACCTTCAGTTGTTTCAAGTCGCGCGACAGGGTGGCTTGTGTCAGTTCAAAGCCTTCTTTCTCCAAAGCCTGCAGCAATTCTTCCTGGGAACTGATGTCTTTGCTTGAGATAATCATCTTGATGGCGTCTAACCGATTGGCTTTTTTCTTCATGTTTCTGTATAATTATTCTAAGAATGGCGCAAAAGTAGGGATAATTTTGGAAAGAATATGCAGAAATCATGGAATTTTTATTCTTTTTATACTATGGACTATTTGAGTGCCCCCGGAGATTTATTCCCGTTGCTAAGCGGACTAATGTTTTCCTTGCTAAAAACTAATCGTCCGACAATTGTTGCATCATCATCCGACGGCTGTTGAATTATCGTCCGACAACTGTCGGACGAAAAGAAAACAACTATGGGACGATTAATTTTTAGTGGACGGGGATGTAGTTTGTGGCAAGGTGGAGGCTTGAAGTCAGGGAGTTTGTCCGAAACGGCAAAAACAATAAGAGAACTGCCAAAACAATAAGGTGATAACTGCCGGAAACTTTTTATATTTGCCGTGCCAACTTTTTGGCGCAAAGAGAATTATTGGATCTTGTAATTTAAACTATTTAAAGCACATGAAAAAGTTTTTAGGGCTAACGGCCTTTTTCCTTTCTTTTATTCTGTGTCCGATAACGGCAAAAGTAACGCTTCCTGCTATCTTCTCCGATAACATGGTTCTGCAGCAAAATACGCAAGTCAATGTGTGGGGCAAGGCGGCACCCGGTGAAAAAGTCACGGTAAAGGCCTCGTGGGCAGACAAGGCTGTGACGGCAAAGGCCTCCGCAAACGGCAAGTGGTCGGTGAGGCTCAAGACGCCTGCGGCTGCCAGGAATCAGTCCGTGACCGTCAGCGGTGAAAATACGATTATTATTAATAATGTGTTGATCGGTGAAGTCTGGCTTTGTACCGGCCAGAGCAATATGGAATACCCCGTGTGCAAGCATCCGGACATGAAATGGATGACGGGCATGACTACCGAAGCCGAGGAACTGAAAGATGCCGACTATCCCGAGTTGCGGCTATTCCGTGTGGAACACCAGTTGGCGCCGGAAGGGGAAATGGACGACTGCAAGGGAGAATGGCTGGTTTGCAGCCCGAAGAACATCTATGATTTCTCTGCAATAGGTTTTGTGTTCGGCCGTAAGCTGCATAAGGAACTGCATGCCCCGGTGGGTATGATACAGTCCACCTGGGGCGGTACACATGCCGAATCGTGGACAAAGATGGAGGTGATGAAGAAAAACCCGCTTTATGCCGGTGTGCTGAAAGATTTTGCCCTGGAGAATGTGAAGCAGAAAAAAGGTTACTGCAAGGTGCCTGCCACGTTGTGGAACGGCATGATCAAGCCTATCCTGGGATATACGGTGAAAGGCAATATCTGGTACCAGGGTGAGTCCAACTCGATTCGTTACGAAGACTACCAGCAGGTATTTACCAATCTGATAAACAGTTGGCGCAAGGAGTGGAAGCAGCCCGACATGCCTTTCTACTTTATGCAGATCGCTCCTCATAAAGGGCAGCCTGCCGGGATTCGTGAAGCACAGCTCAAGACATGGCAGGGCGGACTGAAAAATGTAGGCATGAGCGTAGTGACGGATGCCGCCGATTCTACGGACATCCATCCGCGCGGGAAGCGTGTGGCAGGTGAACGCCTGGCATTGTGGGCGCTTGCCAGGCAGTATGGAAAAGAGGTAGCCTGTTCGGGCCCGCTTTTCAAGACTCTGAAAGTGGAAGGCAATAAAGCTGTCCTGGACTTCGACTATGCCGAAGATGGATTGATGACACCGGATCATGAGCCGGTGAAAGGTTTCCTCGTAGCCGGAGCCGACCGGCGTTTTTATCCGGCTACGGCAGTGATACGTGGCAGTCGTCTGGAGGTGTCTGCTCCGCAGGTTGCGGTTCCGGTAGCTGTGCGCTATGGGTATTGTAATTTCTTCCGTGTGAATTTATATAACAAGGCAGGTCTGCCTGCCGTGCCTTTCCGCAGTGATGCTTGGGAGCCGGGTTCGTATGCACGTTGGTTTGCCGATTCTGAGATGTTGCGTTTTCCGCAGGCTTACCGGCTGGACCATGGCAAGCGCCTGTTCTTCGGCTATGCGCAGGGAGTGGGCTGCTGCGCCATGCTGCAGATGTGGAAAGCTACCGGTGAACGCCGTTATTATGACTATGTGAAGCAGTGGGCCGACTCGCTGATTAATGATAAGGGAGAAATTCATCTGTATGATAAATCTACTTATAATCTGGACTTTATCAATTCCGGAAAAGTCTTGTTTGACCTTTACCGTGAAACGGGTGACGGACGGTATAAGAAAGCGATGGATACGCTTGTCGGGCAACTGAAGAACCAGCCCCGTACATTGCAGGGAGGGTTCTGGCATAAACTGATTTATCAACATCAGATGTGGCTGGACGGTTTGTATATGGCCTCTCCTTTTATGGCCCAATATGGTGCGGAATTCAATAAACCGGAATGGATTGACGAGGCTGTGAAGCAATTCCGCCTTTGCCATGAGCATACGTATGATGCCAAGACCGGTTTGTATCACCATGCCTGGGACGAAAGCAAGAGCCAGCGTTGGGCTGACCCGGCAACCGGACATTCTCCTAACTTCTGGGGACGCAGCATCGGCTGGTGGTTCATGGCGATGGTGGATGCGCTGGATTTCATTCCTGAAGGTCATCCGGGGCGTGCCGACTTGATCGGTTATATCAAAGGCCTGGCGGAAACCTTGCCGAAATACCAGGATAAGAATGGTTTGTGGTATCAAGTGATAGACCAGCCCAAGCGCAAGGGCAATTTCCCGGAAGCTTCCGTAACCACTCAGTGCATGTATGCTTATGCAAAAGCGGTAAATAAAGGGTATATCGATGCAACATACCGCGCGGTGGCTGAAAAGGCTCTGCAAGGTTTGAAAGATAAGTTGCTGGTCGAGAAGCAGGACGGTACGCTGACCTTGACACGCTGTTGCCAGGTAGGCGGACTTGGCGGACATCCGTATCGTGACGGCAGCTTTGAATATTATATAGGTGAAAAGATGCGGGATAACGACGCAAAAGCCACAGGACCATTCATTATGGGATGCCTGGAACTGGAGAAATGAGAAATAGTTGAATTTACGGTCTGACGGCGTACGATTGAAAATCCTTGTTCCGCCGGATGCCGTCAGATGGTAAATAGTACGGTGTATGAAGAAACAGATTTTTTTGATATTGGCTTTGTTTGCCGCCGGTACTCTTCCGGCGCAGGACATTGCCTGGCCTGAGGCCAAGACGGAAGCCAAGCCTGCCGCCCGCTGGTGGTGGATGGGGAGTGCTGTAGATAAAGGGAACCTTACCCGTAATCTGGAAGAGTATGCCGCGGCAGGTATGGGAACGATGGAAGTGACGCCTATTTATGGAGTGCAGGGCAATGATGCCAATGAAATTCAGTTCCTCTCTCCCGAATGGATGCGGATGCTGCAACATACAGAGAGTGAAGCATACCGGCTGGGTATGCAGATTGATATGAATACAGGTACAGGCTGGCCTTTTGGAGGACCGGAAGTGGCGGTAGAAGATGCTGCCTGTAAACTGTTCATTACGGAATATAGATTGAAGGGGGGAGAACGGCTGGCCTGTAAGGTGGAGGTGGCGGATGCCAGGCAGCGCCCTTATGCCGGGCTGGAACGGCTGATGGCTTTCGGACCTGCCCGGTGCCTGGATTTGACGGCAAAAGTAAAGGACGGTGTACTTGACTGGAAAGCTCCGAAAGGAGAGTGGCGCCTGATAGCTGCTTTCTGTGGGAAAACCTTGCAGAAAGTAAAACGTGCGGCTCCCGGCGGGGAGGGATATGTAATGGACCATTTTTCCGCCCGTGCCGTCCGGAATTACCTCGGACGCTTTGAACGGGCTTTTTCCGGTCATGCGGCAGGGACTACCCGGCTTGCCGCTACTGCCTATCCGCATCATTTCTTCAATGATTCCTATGAAGTCTATAAAGCCGACTGGACTGCTGGGCTTTTTGACGAGTTCTTTGCCCGTCGCGGTTATAAGCTGGAAGAACATTTACCGGAATTCCTTGCTGAGGGCGAACGGACGGAGGCTGCCAGACGCATCATTTCCGATTATCGTGAAACGCTTGCTGAACTTCTCCAGGAGAATTTTACCCGCCAGTGGACCGAATGGGCGCATCGGCACGGTTCCAAAACCCGTAATCAGGCACATGGCTCTCCCGGAAATCTGATAGATCTCTATGCTACGGTGGATGTGCCCGAATGTGAAGGTTTCGGGTTGTCTGACTTCGGCATCCGCGGGTTGCGCAAGGACTCTCTGACACGTCCCAATGATTCGGACCTGTCTATGTTGAAGTATGCGTCCTCTGCTGCCCACATTGCCGGGAAGCCCTATACCTCCTCGGAGACCTTTACCTGGCTGACTGAACATTTCCGGACTTCTTTGTCGCAATGCAAGCCCGATATAGACTTGATGTTTGTATCCGGGGTGAACCATACTTATTTTCATGGTACTACTTACTCGCCTGCCGAAGCCCCATGGCCGGGATGGAAGTTCTATGCCACTGTGGATATGAGCCCCACCAATAGTATCTGGCGGGATGCACCGGCGTTTTTCCAGTATATCACCCGTTGCCAGAGTTTCCTGCAGGCGGGCAAGCCGGACAATGATTTCCTGGTTTATCTTCCCGTGTATGATCTTTGGCAGGAGCAGGACGGGCGGCTGCTGATGTTCGACATTCACAAGATGGCGAAGCGTGCTCCCCGTTTTATAGAGGCTGTACACCGTATCAACGATGCGGGATATGATATGGACTATATCTCTGATAACTTTATCCGTACGGCAAAGGTTGCCGGCGGAAAGATCGTAACCTCCGGCGGGACGGCCTATAAGGCTCTTGTCATCCCCGGAGCCAGACTGATGCCTGCGGATGTGTTGGAGAAACTGATGAATCTGGCAAAGGAAGGAGCTACTGTCGTTTTCCTTGACCAATATCCGGAAGATGTGCCCGGCTATGCCCGGCTGAAGGAGCGCCGTGCCGAATTTAACCGTATATTGGGTGATGTCCGGAAAATGGGCAGTACACCGGGCACGGCCGGACGTGTAATTTTCGGTACGGATTATGCCGGGACACTGGCGCAGACCATGGCTGTTCCCGAAGCGATGAAAACCGGGTTTGGCTTGAGTTGTATCCGTCGTGCCCATGCAGAGGGTGCCCATTATTTTATTTCGGCCTTGACTGCCGAAGATACTGAAGCCTGGATACCTTTGGCCGTATCCGCCCGTTCGGCAATGCTCTACAATCCGATGGACGGTACGTCGGGAAAAGCCCGTATCCGCCGGAAGGACGGCAAGACGGAGGTCTTTCTGCAACTTGCTTCGGGAGAGTCGGTACTCTTGAAAACTTTTGCGGAAGTTGATGTACAGGCTCCGGCGTGGAGATATTACACTCCTTGCGCCACACCGGAAAGCGATTTGGCCTGGAACAAGGTACCCGACCGGCGTTGGGGATTCCGTTGGGTCGAGAGTATTCCTGCTGTGGGGAATGTGCCCGACTCGATCTCTCTCGGCTCATGGACGGATTTATCTTTTGAAGGCGCGGAGACTGCGATGGGAACGGGTGGCTATACCACTACTTTTGTGGTTGAAAATCCCGCTGCCGCCGAAGACTGGCTGCTTTCGCTCGGTGATGTGCGTGAAAGTGCGCGCGTGCGCATCAATGGGCGGGAGGTGGCTACGCTATGGGCTGTACCGTACCGCTGTTTCATCGGGCCGTATTTGCGTCCGGGGAAGAACACTCTGGAAGTGGAGGTTACCAATCTCCCGGCAAACCGCATAGCCGATATGGACCGTCGCGGAGTGAAATGGCGCATTTTTAAGGATATAAATATGGCGGCACTTGGCTATAAGAAAGGTACGTATGCCGGATGGCAACCTGTTCCAAGCGGATTGTTGGGGCCTGTGCGTATTGTACCTGTCAGAACGATAAAAGAATAGACATCATGAAAAGACACTTTTTTACGTGGGCAGTGCTTGCTTGTGCCGTCTGCGCTTTGTACGCCCAGGATCCGCGTGAACGGCATTATTTCTATGAAATACTGGATCCCAAGCATGAACCGAAACCATTGGTGGAAGGGTTTGCGCAACAGCGGATTACAGAACAACTGAATCGGGGACTGGTGGCTGTTCCTGCCCGGGATGGCAAGTCCGTGTATCTGAGCTGGCGTTTGTTGGCGTCCGATGCACCGTCCACGGCTTTCCATATTTATCGGAAGGCAGATGGAAAAGTACGGCGTTTGACGAAGAAAGCGATTGGCCGGACTTGTGATTTTGTGGATACTGCCCCTTGTGCCCAGGCCTCCTATTGGGTAGAAGCCATTGTGAAGGGAAAGAAACCTGCTGTTTCGGAAAAGCGGGAGGCAGCGCTCCGGGACTTGAAGGCTTATACTTCCATCCGCTTGAAAGACGGTGCCAAGGCCGGGAAAATAGCTCTTGCCGACTTGAATGGTGACGGTACTTACGACTATATCGTCCGTACTCCCGAAACGAATGTCGATCCGGGCATGCCGGGTGACACTACCGGGAAGACGTATAAGATTTCTGCTTATCTGAGTGACGGCACTTATCTGTGGACATACGATATGGGACCCGGCATCGAACCGGGTATCTGGTATTCCCCCTTCATAGTCTATGACTTCAACGGCGACGGCAAGGCGGAGGTAGCGATCAAGACTGCCGGTACCGATTTTGTGAAAAACGAAAAAGGACGTGTCTGCGGAGGCAGTGAATATCTTTCGGTGCTCGATGGAATGACCGGGAAGGAGATAGACCGTGTGGATTGGCCCGAACGCAATGACCGTTACGGTAATCTGATCCGCCAGAACCGCAATCAGATGGGAGTGGCTTATCTGGATGGAAAGACACCGTTTATATTGGCTGCGCGCGGTACTTATAAACTGATGGTTGTCGATGCCTGGATGTTGAAAGACGGTAAGCTGCAGCGTGCCTGGCGTTGGGACGGTGACGAGGAGAATCCGATTGTCCGCAGTATGGGGGCACACAGTATGGTTACTGGGGATGTGGACGGTGACGGCCGTGATGAAATCTTGCTGGGCTCGTGCATGCTTGACGACAACGGAACGCTTTTATGGTCTTCCGGTTTGGGGCATAGTGACAAGGCGTATCTTTGCAAATTGCACCCCGGTATGGAAGGCATGCAAGTGTTTATGGTCAGCGAACCTAAGAAAGAAGACGGCCGCGGCGTCTCTGTTGTAGATGCCGCTACCGGAAAATTGGTTTGGGGCATCGGGCACGCTACTTATCATGTGGGCGATGGCATGGTGGCCGATTTTGATGCTGCCCATCCCGGTCTGGAATGTTTTGCCAGCGAAGACCGTAAAGGTGGCAGTACGGATAGATATCTGCTGACTGCCGACGGAAGGAAACTGGAAGTGCCCAGAGAGGAAGTGCCGGGATGTCGCAACTGGATATGGTGGGATGCGGATTTGCTGCGTGAGACTTTTAAAGGGGATGACAACCGTTGGGGAGCAGGTTCTTCTTCGGGCGGGCGTAAGCAAAGTATCTGGAAATGGAAAGGCGAAGTCCTGACGGAAGGAATCGAAGGAGATATCTTGCTGATGGCGGATATGGAAGGCGACTGGCGGGAGGAACTGGTTACGGCTTTACCCGGGGAATTGCGTATCTATCACACGAATATTCCGGCCTGTGACCGCCGTGTGACGCTGATGCAGGATGCTTTGTACCGTAGCTATGTGGCACATCGCAGTATGGGGTATCCGCAGGCTCCCGTACCTTCTTATTATTTGGGAAGCCTTCCCGCCGGTTCTTCTCCGAAAGAGAGAGGAGGAGTGGATAGCGCTGCTGCTGAATAATGGTAGGAAAATCTTTTCTAACCGGTTGCTTGATGAATAGCTGATAACGTAAATATTAACATGCCTTTCTCTTCTGCAGGTGTGCCAAAATAAAGATTTAGAACACAAATAATACGAATTACACAACCCCTGCTTTTTAATGACTCCTGATAGTCAGCGATTATCAGATTCGCTTTTTTGGCGTAATTTGTGTAATTTGCGTTCTTTTATCAGTTTTGACACACCTCCGCGGAGGTGAGGCTTCAAAACATTATAAAGAAATGACGAAACAATTGTATGTAATTGCAACTATTTGCTTGTGGATACTCTGTTCCTGCCAGTCTGCAGAGTATAAGTATGAAGCGGTTTATCGTGACCTGCCTTTCGATATGCCTCGCGTAGTGGCTCCCGAATTTCCTGACCGTACCGTCAACCTGAAAGACTTTGGTGCCGTAGGTAACGGTAAAGATTTGTGTACGGAAGCTTTTGCGAGTGCCATCAATACCCTTTCCGGACAAGGTGGAGGGCATCTGATTGTTCCTGCCGGTGTCTGGTTCACCGGTCCTATCGTATTGAAAAGCAATATCGATTTGCATCTGGAAAAAGGGGCTGTTATCCTTTTTTCTCCCGATGTAGATCTCTATCCTCTGGTGGAGACCGTGTTCGAAGGGTTGGATACCCGCCGTTGCCAGTCTCCCATTTCCGGCAGAAACCTGGAGAACGTAGCCATTACGGGAGAAGGTGCCATTGATGGCAACGGTCATTTTTGGCGTCCTTTGAAGCGTGAGAAGGTGACGGAGAGCGTATGGAAACAAACTGTCAGCCGTGGCGGTGTGTATAAGCGTCCCACTTACTGGTTCCCTTATCCGGAAACCTTGAAGGGGGATACTATCAGTAACATGAATGTACCCCGGCACTTGATTACGGAAGAAGAGTGGCAGAGTGTCCGCCATTTCCTGCGCCCTGTAATGGTGAGTCTGATAGAATGCAGGAACGTCTGGCTGCAAGGGGTTATTTTCCAGAATTCCCCGGCTTGGAATCTGCATCCGCTGATGTGTGAGAATGTATTGGTTGAGGAGGTGCAGGTGCGCAACCCGAGTTATGCGCAGAATGGTGACGGGCTGGATTTGGAGTCTTGCCGGAATGCGTTGATTGTCAATTCTACTTTTGATGTGGGAGACGACGGAATCTGTTTGAAAAGCGGTAAGGATGAAGACGGGCGGCGTCGTGCGCGTGTCTGTGAGAATGTAGTGGTAGATGGCTGTACCGTATTTAAAGGTCATGGCGGTTTTGTGGTAGGCAGCGAAATGAGTGGAGGCGTACGCAATGTTTCCGTCAGCAACTGCCAGTTTCTGGGTACGGATGTAGGCTTGCGTTTCAAGAGCAAGCGTGGACGCGGAGGCATTGTAGAGAATATCTGGGTAACCAACGTCTCTATGATGGATATTCCGACGGAGCCGATTACCTTCAATCTCTATTATGGAGGCAAGTCTGCTGTAGAAGTTCTGGAGAGCGGCGAGACAGTTCCTGCTAAAGTGGAACCGCTGCCGGTTGACGAAACCACTCCTTGTTTCCGCAATATTCATGTCAGGAACCTTGTATGTGCCGGTGCACGTCGTGCCTTGTTCTTCAACGGTATTCCCGAAATGCCGATTGACGGCATTGTATTGGAAGATATTGATATAACTTCACGTTTGGGTGCGGAGTTTATCTATAGCAAGAATATCAGTATGAAGAATGTCACTATCCGCAATACGGAAGGGGAGAAGATCGTGACACGCTATTGTGAGGGAATAGAATAGATTTGCCGGTTACCATGAAACATCAAACAAAAGTAAACATGAAAAAACGATATCGTATGGTTGCGCTCTGCTTATGTTTGTCTCTTGTATTTATGGGATGTAAACAAACGGCAGATACGATGGAAGTGGATTTCAAGACCCCTCCGGAGCAGATCCAGACCTCTGTTTATTGGTATTGGATAGCCGGAAATGTTTCGGAAGAGGGAGTGGTGAAAGACTTGCATGCGATGAAGCAAGCCGGAATCAATCGCGCTTTCATTGGTTGTATAGGAAATAGGTCGATGAAGTCTCCTTATCCCAAGGTTGCTTTTGGAAGTGAGGAGTGGTGGAAAGTGTTGCATACGGCTCTGAAGACAGCTACGGAGTTAGGCATTGAAATCGGCATTTTCAATTCCCCGGGGTGGAGCCAGTCGGGCGGTCCTTGGGTGAAGCCCGGACAGGCCATGAGATATCTTACGTCTGTCAGCCGCCAGGTGTCAGGAGGACGGAAAATCAATATAACGTTGGAAAAGCCTGCCGATGACTTTCAAGATGTTAAAGTCATAGCTTTTCCGGCGACTGAAGAAACGGCCGTTCTGTCGTCGGGCAAGGTAGTCTTGCCTCAAGCATCCGGCAAAGCGGCTGTTATCGATTTCTCGGCCGCGGAAGATTTTACGCTGAGAAGCATTCGGGTATATCCGTCTGCCAAGGCTATTCAAGCCAATGCGCGTTTGTCGGTGAAAGAGGAAAACGGATACCGTGAGTTGGCGGAGTTTCAGATTTCCCGTTTTAATGCTGCCTTGAATGTTGGTTTTGAGCCTTATGCTCCGGTTGTGGTTTCCGTTCCCGCCACGGTGGGCAGAAACTTCAGATTGGAGTTGGAGCAGAATGCTGAAAGGTATGAACTGGAAAATGTAGAATTATTGTCACAACCTTT
The DNA here is from genome assembly GCF_000195635.1 of Bacteroides fluxus YIT 12057. Classification (GTDB taxonomy): domain Bacteria; phylum Bacteroidota; class Bacteroidia; order Bacteroidales; family Bacteroidaceae; genus Bacteroides; species Bacteroides fluxus. The sequence continues at coordinate 306,722 of NZ_GL882689.1, forward strand.
GGTGGAGCGCTATCCGGAAAAATTGTTGGCTAAAATGTATCAGAAGCCCCTTCCGTATTGGCATGAATATCAATGGCGGGATCAACCGGTGCTGGATGACGCTTCTCTGGCGGTTGATCCGGATCGGGTATTGGACATTTCTTCGTCTTTGCATGGCGATAATCTGGAGTGGGATGCACCTGCCGGAAACTGGATTGTCATGCGTATGGGAATGCGCCCGACCGGAGTTAAGAACAGTCCGGCTGATCCGGAGGCCACCGGTTTGGAGACGGATAAAATGAGCCGCAAACATGTGGAAGCGCATTTTGAAGCATTTATGGGAGAGATTTGCCGCCGTATTCCGGAAGCTGACCGCAAGAGTTGGAAAGTAGTTGTACAAGATAGTTATGAGACCGGAGGGCAAAACTTTACCGATGATTTTCTGGCGTCATTTCGTCAGCGTTATGGTTATGATCCATTGCCGTTCTTGCCCGTCTATAAAGGATATGTAGTGGAAAGCCAGGACCGTACGGACCGTTTCTTATGGGACATGCGCCGTCTGATAGCCGACCGTATAGCTTACGACTACGTAGGCGGGTTGCGTGATGTCAGTCATAAATATGGGTTGCATACATGGCTTGAGAACTACGGGCATTGGGGATTTCCCGGTGAATTCTTGCAGTATGGTGGCCAGTCTGATGAAATTGGAGGGGAGTTCTGGAGTTTAGGTGAGTTGGGCGATATTGAGAACCGGGCTGCTTCTTCTTGCGGACACATTTATGGGAAGAACAAGATATCTGCCGAATCTTTTACAAGCGGCGGCCGTCCGTTTACATGTTATCCTGCGGCTATGAAACGGCGGGGAGACCGTTTCTTTACAGAAGGCATTAATAATACGTTGCTGCATGTGTATATTTCCCAACCGTCGGACGAACGGGTTCCGGGGATCAATGCTTCTTTCAGCAGTGAGTTTAACCGTTTGAATACATGGTATCCCCAACTGGATTTGTTCACTTCTTACCTGAAACGCGTAAACTATATGTTGCAACAAGGGGTAAATGTGGCAGACGTAGCCTACTTCATAGGTGAGGATGCTCCTAAAATGACAGGAGTGACAGAACCGGCCTTGCCTGAGGGATATCAGTTTGATTATATCAACGCTGAGGTGATTGAACGTGACTTGTTTGTGAAAGACGGTCTGTTGACGTTGCCCCACGGCACACAATACCGTATATTGGTATTGCCGGAACTCAAGACTATGCGACCGGAATTATTGGCTAAAATCAAACAATTGTTGCATGACGGAGCTGTAGTTTTGGGACCTGTCCCCGAACGGTCACCCAGCGGACAGAATTATGGAGAGGCGGACAGGCAAGTGAGGGCATTGGCTGCTGAACTTTGGAATGGGCTGGACGGTAAGCGGAAAAAGATGTCCCGTATAGGAAAAGGGCTTTTAATGGTGAATATGGATATGGCCGAAGCTTTGGCTGCCATTGGCTGCGTGCCGGATTGTAAATTCCCTGAAGATGTACAATGGTTGTATGGACACAGGAATGTGGGGCGAACGGAAATATATTTCATATCCAATCAGGAAAATAAGGAAGTGACGGCCAGTCCGGAATTCCGCGTGCAACGGATGCAGCCGGAACTATGGAGTGCCATTGATGGAAAAATCCGTTCTTTACCGGCTTACCGGCAGACAGATACAGGAACGGTCGTGCCTCTGAAACTTCATCCGTACGAGAGTGTTTTCATTGTGTTCCGTAAATCTGGCGGGAAACCTGTAGGTGACTTGCTGGCACAGAACTTTCCAAATCCAAAAGTCTGTTCCCGGATCGACAAGCCTTGGAAGCTGACTTTTTGCGATACCTTGCGGGGACCTAAAGGCGTACAGACCTATACGGTACTGGAGGATTTGAGTCAAAGTGGCCGGGAACCTATACGTTATTATTCAGGAACCATTGTATATGAAACGGATTTTACGTTCACGGCTAAACCGGAAGGTTGCGTCTATCTGAACTTAAATCGTGTAGGTGTAATGGCGAAGGTAAAGGTAAACGGGCGGTATGCCGGAGGAGTGTGGACATCGCCCTATCGGGTTGAAGTAACGGATTTGGTAAAAAACGGTGAAAATCATCTGGAAGTTGAGGTGGTTACTACTTGGCAAAATCGTTTGATTGGCGATAGCGGTTTACCGGAATCCGAGCGGAGCACCTGGATACCGGTCAATAACTGGACTATTAAGGATTCTCTGCAACCATCGGGCTTGATGGGGCCGGTAGTGCTGGAAACGGAAAATTACCTTTGGGATAATTGATTCCCCTTTTTCCGCGGATTGTCAAATCTGATACCCTTTCAGTCAAAATCAGTACAGAAGGTAGGGGAGCAATCCCCTATTTTTGTATCATCAAATTGCGACTAAAACTAATTACCATGAAACAATGCTTTTTTGCGGTCGATTTGGGAGCTACCAGTGGCCGTACCATTTTGGGGACTTTTACTTCAAATGGTTTGGAGATGGAAGAGGTGAATCGTTTCCCGAACCGGCTGATTGAAACCGGAGGACATTTCTACTGGGATATTTATGAGCTTTACCGCCACATCATTGAAGGGCTGAAGAAAGCGGCACGGATGGAAGATGTCGAGATAACTTCAATAGGGATAGATACTTGGGGGGTGGATTTTGTCTGTGTAGGCCGTGACGGAGCTTTCCTTCGCCTGCCTTACTCATATCGTGACCCTCATACGGCAGGGGGGCCAGACGCCTTTTTTACGCGTGTACCCAGAAAGTCTGTTTATGAGTGGACGGGGATTCAAGTGATGAATTTCAATTCGTTATTTCAGATGGATACCCTACGCCGGAATCATGACAGTGCGTGGGAAGCGGCGGATAAATTATTGTTTATGCCCGATGCCTTGAGTTATATGCTGACAGGGGAGATGGTAACTGAATATACTATTGCCAGTACTGCCCAGTTAGTGAATGCCCGTACCCGTAGATTGGAAGATAGCCTGCTGCGCGAACTTGGACTGACGCAGGCGCATTTCGGGCGTTTTGTCTATCCGGGCGAGAAGGTTGGAGTATTGACACCGGAAGTGCAACGGATGACAGGACTTGGTGCCGTACCGGTAATTGCCGTGGCAGGGCACGATACAGCTTCGGCAGTGGCTGCCGTACCGGCAATGAACCGCAACTTTGCTTATTTGAGTAGTGGCACTTGGTCGTTGATGGGCGTTGAAGCAGATGTTCCGGTCATCAATAAAGAAACCGAGAATCTGAATTTTACCAATGAAGGCGGTGTGGAAAACACAATCCGGTTGTTGAAAAATATTTGCGGCATGTGGCTGTTGGAACGCTGCCGTGCTTCTTGGGAGGAGACCTCTTATCCGGAACTTATTGCTGAGGCCAATGCTTGCGAGCCTTTCCGCAGCCTGATAAATCCCGATGACCCTTTGTTTGCCAATCCGTCGGATATGGAGCAGGCTATCAAGACTTACTGTTCCGACCATCGGCAGTCCATTCCCGGAACACGTGGGCAGATAGTACGCTGTATTTTTGAGAGCCTGGCTTTACGCTATCGCCAGGTGTTGGATAATTTACGCAGTCTTTCCCCTCGTCCGATAGAGGCATTGCACGTGATAGGGGGAGGAAGCCGCAACGATTTGCTAAACCAGTGGACAGCCAATGCGGTAGGCATCCCGGTAATTGCAGGCCCGTCTGAGGCTACGGGCATAGGCAATGTCATGATTCAGGCATTGGCCGCCGGAACAGCCAAAGACATCGCTTCTATGCGTCAGCTCATTAACCGTTCCATTCCGTTAAAGACTTTCTTGCCGGAAGATGCGGAGGTCTGGGATGCCGCTTATCTGCACTTTAAGCAACTGACAGCGAACAATTCATAATTTATAACTCATATAAATCATATATCATGAAAGAAGAATTGATAAACAAGGCGTATGAAATCGCCAAGGAACGCTATGCCGCCCTTGGTGTAGATGTAGAGAAAGTAATGGAGCAACTCCGGAAAGTGTCTGTCTCCATGCACTGTTGGCAGGCAGATGATGTGCTTGGTTTTGAATCGGCCGGTTCGTTGACGGGTGGCATCCAGACTACAGGAAACTATCCGGGCAAGGCTCGCAATATGGAAGAATTGCGTGCTGACATTCTGAAGGCTGCTTCTTATATTCCTGGCAAGCATCGCTTGAACCTGCATGAAATCTACGGTGATTTTGGCGGTACATTTGTGGACCGTGACCAGGTAGAGGTAAAGCACTTTGAAAGTTGGATGCAGTGGGCCGCCGAAAACGGAATGAAACTGGATTTCAATTCCACTTCTTTCTCTCATCCGAAGAGCGGGAATCTCTCCTTGGCTAATCCGGACAAGGGCATCCGCGATTTCTGGGTGGAACATACGAAACGCTGCCGTGCCATTGCCGAAGAAATGGGACGCCGCCAAGGGGACCCTTGTATCATGAACCTTTGGGTGCATGATGGAAGCAAGGACATTACGGTGAACCGTATGAAATACCGGGCGCTTTTCAAGGACTCTCTTGACCGGATTTTCGCGACGGAATACAAGAATATGAAGGATTGCCTTGAATCTAAAGTATTCGGAATCGGTCTTGAAAGCTACACGGTTGGTTCCAATGAGTTCTGTGTAGGTTATAGTGTACAAAACCAGAAGCTGATTACGATTGATACCGGCCACTTCCATCCTACGGAAAGCGCAGCCGACAAGGTTTCGTCCATGCTGCTGTTTGTTCCGGAACTGATGCTTCATGTCAGCCGTCCGATACGTTGGGATTCCGACCATGTAACGATTATGGATGATCCTACCCTTGAACTCTTCCAGGAAATCGTTCGCTGCGATGCATTGGACCGTGTGCATATCGGCCTTGACTATTTCGATGCTTCTATCAACCGTATCGGTGCATACGTGATCGGTACGCGTGCGGCACAGAAGTGCATGTTGCGTGCGTTGCTCGAACCGTTGGCTAAACTTCGTGAGTACGAGGCGGCCGGCCAGGGCTTCCAGCGCTTGGCTCTGCTTGAAGAAGCAAAAGCCCTTCCTTGGAATGCTGTTTGGGATATGTTCTGCCTGAAGAACAATGTTCCGGTGGGTGAAGAGTTTATTGCCGAAGTAGAGAAATATGAGGCTGATGTGACTTCTAAACGTAACTAATGATAGTCTCTCCCCTGAACCTCCCTTTACATGAGGAGGAAAGGGGGAGAACCTTTAAATGATATATTATGAATACACTGATAGGATTACTTATCATTGCCGTCGGCAGCTTCGGACAGAGCAGTTCGTATGTCCCCATAAAAAAGGTTGACGGATGGTCTTGGGAGAGTTTCTGGTTGGTACAGGGGCTTTTTGCGTGGTTGGTCTTTCCGTTGCTGGGAGCGCTGCTTGCCATACCTGCCGGTAGTAGCCTGATGGAACTTTGGGGGGCAGGAGGTGCATTGCCCGCCATTGTATATGGTGTTCTTTGGGGGGTCGGCGGCCTGACGTTCGGTCTGAGCATGCGTTATCTCGGTGTAGCCTTGGGACAGAGCATTGCCCTCGGTACCTGTGCGGGTTTCGGGACACTGTTCCCGGCTCTGTTTGCAGGGAAGGATCTGCTGCATGGAGATGGGCTGATGTTGCTTGTCGGTGTTTGCATAACGTTGGCAGGGATTGCGGTAATCGGTTATGCCGGTAGTTTGCGTTCCAGGAACATGAGTGAGGAAGAAAAAAAAGCTGCAGTGAAAGACTTTGCGTTGACCAAGGGGCTGTTGGTAGCTTTGCTGGCAGGTGTGATGAGCGCTTGTTTTGCGCTCGGACTGGATGCGGGTACTCCCATAAAAGAAGCTGCATTGGCCGGTGGAGTCGCTCCGCTTTATGCCGGACTTCCTGTCATCTTCCTGGTGACCTTGGGAGGCTTCTTTACGAATGCCGGGTATTGTATCCAGCAAAACATAAAGAATAAGACAGGACATGAATATTTCTCTGTAAAAGGCGCTACTTTTATCAATAATCTTTTATTTTGCGCTTTGGCCGGTGTGCTGTGGTATTCACAATTCTTTGGCCTTGAGATGGGAAAGAGCTTTTTGACAGACAGTCCGGTACTCCTGGCATTTTCCTGGAGCATCTTGATGTCGCTCAATGTTACGTTCAGTAATGTTTGGGGGATTTTGTTGAAAGAATGGAAAGGCTGCGGACAACGTACCGTCGGAGTCCTGCTCCTCGGGCTGGCCATACTGATTGCGTCTATTATAGTGGTAGCTATGGCGCAGGCATGAGACAAGTGACAAACAGTGCGGTAGTTTCAATCGTAAATCGTTAAATTGTAAATGAAAAATAATATGGAATCAATATTGAATAATCGTCCGGCATTGGCTGCTGAAGTAAACAAAGTGGCCGAAGTAGCCGGTTATCTCTGGCAGAAAGGCTGGGCAGAGCGTAATGGCGGTAACATTACGGTAAATATCACCGAATTTGTAGATGATGCTGTCAAGGCTATGCCTGCTATCAGTGAAGTAAAACCTATCGGCGCTACTTTGCCTTATCTGAAAGGTTGCTATTTCTATTGTAAGGGTACCAACAAACGTATGCGTGACTTGGCCCGTTGGCCGATGGAGAACGGCTCGGTCATCCGTATCCTTGATGATTGCGCCAGTTATGTCATTATTGCGGACCAACCGGTACAGCCTACTTCAGAGTTGCCTTCACATCTCTGTGTGCACAACCGCCTTATCGAAAAAGGTTCCCCTTATAAGGCATCCGTACATACACACCCTATCGAATTGGTCGCCATGACCCACAACAAGAAGTTCCTTGAGAAGGATGTGGCTTCTAATTTGCTTTGGAGCATGATTCCCGAGACGAAGGCTTTCTGTCCCCGTGGCCTGGGCATTACTCCTTATGAACTTCCAAGTTCCGTAGAATTGGCTGAAGCTACCATCCGCGAACTGGATGAATACGATGTCGTGATGTGGGAGAAACACGGGGTCTTTGCGGTTGATGTGGATGCGATGGCAGCCTTTGACCAGGTGGATGTCCTCAATAAATCGGCGCTGATTTACATGGCTGCCAAGAATATGGGGTTTGAACCGGATGGAATGAGCCGGATACAGATGAAAGAAATGTCTGTTGCTTTTAACTTACCCAAATAACAACACCCTGCAATATTATTTAAAACGTTATTATGAAAAAAATATTTATATCTTGCATGCTGCTGCTGTCTGCTGCCGCACTTTCCGCACAAGTAGAGCTGAAAACAGCTGCTCAGGCAAAACTTTCTGCAGCGGATGTTGCAGTGAAAATAGCTGACCGTATTTTGGCCGCTACTACCTACGAATTCAAGAATACAAAGACGGGCGAGACTTATAAATCAGTGAAGAACCTGCCTTTGGATATGAATGTCCGGGTGGCTTGCAAGTACAATAACTGGCATTATACCAATGGGGTGACTCATATTGCCCTGATGGAGTTGGCAAATAAAACCGGTGAGAAGAAGTACGATGACTATGTCCTTAAGAATATGAATTTCGTATTCAATGAAGGAAATCTGGACTTCTTTAAGAAGCAGTATGACAAGGCTATGAAGGATGGAGGATGGTATGGCGTCCGCAAACTGAGCTGGCACATGATTTTCCGTGGCAAACGTCTGGACGACAACGGGCCTATGGGGGCTTCTCTGATTGATTTGCAGATGAAACACCCTAATAAGTCTTTCTTGAATTATATCAATGAGACTGCCGATCACCTGAACTATGCGGAACCTCGTCTTGAGGATGGAACCATCGCCCGCATTTGGCCGCATGTCAACACTATTTGGGCGGACGATGCGTTTATGGCCATCTCTTTCTTGGCGCGTATGGCTAAAATGACCGGTGACAAGAGATACATGGACGATGCCGCCAACCAGGTAGTGAAGTACCATAAATACCTTTGGTGTCCTGAAAAGCAGATATTCTATCATTGTTACCATACGGACAACAAAGAGCACGGTGTTGCTCATTGGAGTCGCGCCAATGGTTGGGTTTTCATGGCTACCGCCGATTTGCTGGAAGTAATGCCGGAGAATCATCCTTTGCGTGCGGAAGTGCTGGAGTGCTTCAAGCGCCAATGTAGCGGTGTGGCACGTTACCAGGGCAAGAATGGCCTTTGGCACCAGTTGCTCGACAAGGAAGATTCGTATGAAGAAATCACCGGGACTTCCATGTTTGTTTTTGGTATAGCTCGCGGTGTGAAGCATGGATGGCTGCATCCGGACTTTATCTATGTGGCAGAGCAGGGCTTGAAGGGCATGCTGAGCAAGATTTCCGAAAATGGAGATGTCACTACTATTTGTGTAGGTACGGGCATCATGCCGTCCCTTGCATATTATTACAATCGTCCTACTCAGGTAAATGACCCGATGGGAGAAGGCCCGGTGCTCCGAGCTTTGATTGAGATGATGGACGCGCCGAAATATACGGAGATTAAAGCGGAACACCAGTACGATAAAATTGTGGTTTCTAAAAAATAAGCACCTCATATCAGGTCGTTTTGTACTCCCTCTGCTGTAAACTGAACCACGGCAGAGGGAGTTTTGTTTTCACGTTTTTCCTATGAAAATTGCAGGCATTACATCTTATTCTCAGAAATAATCCCTATTTTTGTCCCAAAGCATCATGAAGGACACGTATTATGACCAAGGATTATAATGATTTAGGAGTAGAGTTCAAGTATCTTATTGTAAATGACATGGACCAGAGATATGGTCTGTGGGTAAATACAGTAGGTTTCCAGTCCATCCAGCCGAATACGCCTTATCCCTTGAAGGACCATCCTTCCGGTTATTTCTTTAATGCCCAGAAAGGGCGTGTCCTGCGCGAATATCAATTGGTATATATAACGAAAGGCAGAGGGCTGTTTTCTTCGGAGACAACTCCTGAGAAGCAAGTCTGCAAGGGACGGCTGATGGTGCTTTTTCCCGGACAGTGGCATACGTATCATCCTTATCAGCAGACGGGATGGAATGAATATTACATTGGTTTTGAAGGGCCTGTCATTGATGATCTGATGAAGGGCGGCTTTCTTTCACAGGAAAACCAGGTGCTTGAAGTAGGACTGAACGAGGAACTTGTCTCACTTTTTTCCAGAGCCTTGGAGATTGCGGAAGCTGATAAGATTTCTTCCCAGCAATATCTTGCGGGAATCGTCCTGCACATGGTGGGAATGATTCTTTCTATCTCCAAAAACAAGATATTCGAGTTGGGGGATGTTGACCAGAAGATAGAGCAGGCCAAAATCATAATGAATGAGAATGTCTTCAAGGATATTGATCCGGAAGAACTTGCCATGAAGCTGAACATCAGTTATTCTTGGTTCCGTAAAGTCTTCAAGGATTATACCGGTTATGCTCCTGCAAAGTATTTTCAGGAGTTGAAGTTGCGCAAGGCCAAACAACTGTTGGTAGGCACTTCACAGTCTGTGAAGGAGATATCCTTTATGCTCGATTATAAATCTACGGAACATTTCTTTTCCTTATTTAAAAAACGTACAGGGTTTACTCCGTTGGAATATCGTTCTTTCGGCAGGGAAACGGAGGTTGAGGAAAGTGAATTGTGATTTTTACTGATATATATACCATGTAAAGGATTCCCGGGCAAATGTACAAAGACCCGGTAGTCGGAATTCTTTTTTTGTATGGAAGAACTTTGTTCAAAGCTTGTGAATATCCGTTCGCAGGCTGTGAATATGTGTTCGCAACCTTTGAATATCCGTTCGCGCACTGCGAACAGAGATTTCTCTTAACTCCGCTAACTTTTAGTCTTAACTCCGTAAGTCTTTTCTTCAGCTTCCCGTAAAGTTTTCAATAGGTAGTTTCCTGCAGGGGCATACGGTATCTTTCAGGTACTAATTACGTTAACGGTGTATAAAGAGTTTGGAATAAGAACGGGCGATAAAAATCAAAAAGTGAAGTATTGCAGTCAAAAAATGTAAATAGCGCAGCTATTATATTTTATAAATTTGCGCTTACAAACCCTGTGTTCGATAACGGATGCGATATTTGTTAGGCTTGAATTTATTAATCAAATATATATTAATAATCTATGAGAATCTTACACAAAAATCTCTGCCTGTTGATGCTTCTGCTGATAGGCTTCCCTCTCAGCCTTTGGGCTCAGAACAAGACGATTACCGGTACGGTCCGTGATGCGCTGGACGTGGTGATTGGCGCTTCTGTAACAGTGAAAGGTAATAGCGCCATCGGTACTATTACCGATATGGACGGTAAGTTTACACTCTCTGTACCGGCTTCCGCCAAAGAGCTGGTAATTTCGTTCATCGGTTATGATAATCAGACTGTGACTATCGGTAACAAGACTCATTTTGATGTGACTATGAAAGAATCTTCCGTGATGTTGGAAGAGGTTGTAGCCATCGGTTATGCAAAGGTTAAGCGTAAAGACTTGACGGGAGCCACTTCTTCTGTTTCCTCCGGTGAACTGGCCGCTGTTCCGGCCATGACGGCTGCACAGGCCTTGCAGGGTAAGGCTGCCGGTGTGAACATTGTCACTAAGAGCGGTGCTCCGGGAGCCGGTGCCAATATTACGGTTCGTGGCGGTACATCCATTACACAGAGTACAGAACCGCTTTACATTGTGGATGGTTTTGAAATGAGTGACGCCCTTAGCAATATAGATGTTGCCGACATTGAGAGCATCGATATCTTGAAAGATGCTTCTTCTACTGCTATTTATGGTGCCCGCGGTTCCAATGGTATCGTTTTGATTACTACCAAGTCCGGCAAGAAAGGCAAGACGCAAGTAAATTATAATACGTATTTCTCTTTTGATGTCCTCAGCAAAAAGTTGGATGTGATGTCCAATGCGGAAGACTTTGTGAAATACCAATATGAAATGGCTGTTTTGCAGGGTGGTACAACCAACTTCAGTACGGTATTTGATAATGTGGCCTCCGATGCTGCGGATTTCTATACGGGAGCTTACGCTCGTATTGCTGACCGTTATGCAGGTGCACAGACGCTTGATTGGCAGGATGAAGTGTTTGGCGGTTCGGCTTTGACACAGAATCATAATGTAAACGTGTCTACCGGAACGGAAAAGACCCAGGTTATGTTGAGCTATAACTATAGTGGTCAGGATGGTCTTTTGGCTAAGCATGGAGTAAATAAAAGTTCTTTCCGTGCCAAAATAAATTCTGAACTTTGGAAAGGTATTCGTGTAGATGTGAATACAATGTTTTCTTATAAAAAGACATTGGGTGGCGGCGCTTACTCCGGAATGAAGAGTGTGCTTTTGCAGCCTATCATTGGAGGTACGAAATATACTTTGGATGAATTGCTGAACACGCAGACTTATCCGGACCTGTCGGGACTGGATACCAGCTATGACACGGCCAACCCGATTATAGCCAATGATGCTTCTACTTCTCAGAAACGTTCCCGTTTATATACTATTAATGCCGGCGTTGAATTCGATTTGTTAAAGCACTTTACTTGGCGTACGGCGGGCAGCTATACTTGGTCCAGCAGCAAGGATACATCCTTTGCCGATGAAAAATCCACCTCGTATATTATGGATGCGGCAAATACCGGTATTAATGGTAGTATCAATAATGGTGAATCTTTCAAATGGCAGATTACCAATACTCTGAATTATAACCAGACATTTGCTCAGAAGCATAAATTAGGTGTGCTTCTGGGACATGAAGTTACTTATTCAGAATCGGAAGGCAATAAACTGTCTTTGGTAAAATTCCCGTATCCTAATTTCGGATTGGATAATATTGACCAGGCTACGGTAAAAGATAAATCTGTAAGCCATTCTCACAATGGGATTGTCTCTGCTTTTGCCCGTGTAAATTATACATTCGACGAACGTTACCTTTTCACTGCCACGGTTCGTGGTGACGGTTCCTCCAAGTTTGCCAAAGGTAACAAATGGGGTATCTTCCCTTCTGTTTCCGGTGCATGGCGTATTTCAGAAGAAAATTTCTGGAAGGAAAATGCCATTTCAAATACAGTCAATAATTTGAAATTGCGTGTAGGTTATGGTGCTACCGGTAACTGTAATATCAGTGACTATATGTACACCACTTCTTTCAAGCAAACCGATTATCCGTTGAACAATACGGAAGGTAATCTGGCCTATACATTGGATGAAACACTTGGTAACAGGGATCTGAAATGGGAAACAATGCATTCTACCAATATCGGTTTGGACTTTGCTCTTTTCAACAGCCGTGTGAATGTTACTGCCGAATGGTACAATAACCAGGTAAATGACTTGTTGCTGAAATGCATTATTCCATCTACCACGGGTTATAAAAGCCAATTCCAGAATGTAGGTAAGATTCGTAACCGTGGTTGGGAATTCTCTGTGAATACGGTGAATATACAGACCAAGAACTTCCGCTGGACAAGTGATTTGAATTTGGCATTCAATAAATCCAAAGTCATTTCTTTGGAGGACGGGCTCGACACAAAGACTTTCAGTGTAGGTGGCAACCGTTCCGGACAGGTAAACTATTATGCAGTGGTAGGCCAGAGCTTGGGGGAAATGTATGGCTATATTTATGATGGCGTTTATACCACCGATGATTTTGTTCAAGGTGCTGATGGAACATTGACTTTGAAAGAAGGAGTAGTCAGACCCAACAGCGGTACTCCGCAGCCGGGTGACATTAAGTTTGCTGCCGATGGCGTAGATAAGAACGGCAATCCGCAATTTACTCAACAGAAGGTGAAGATCGGTAATGGTACTCCGGATTGTATCGGCGGTTTCAATAATACTTTCCAATATAAAGGTTTCGACTTGAGTGTATTTATGAAGTTCTCTATCGGTAACGATGTATATAATGCTACCAAACACAGTATGAGTCCGTACGCCGCTTTCCAGAATGTACCTACTGAATTCGGTGACAACTATTATCGCTTGATAGATCCCGTCACAGGCCAGAAAGCCACCTCTCTGGAAGTTATCAAGTCATTGAATCCGAATGAAAGTGCACGCAACTGGAGCTTGAGCAAGACGAACTCAAGCTATATCACATACCCTTCTTCTTATTATGTGGAAGATGGTTCTTACCTGCGTATTGCACAAGTAACTTTGGGCTATACTTTGCCGAAGGTCTGGCTGAAGAAATTCTTTATCTCCAATGCCCGCTTGTATTTCACCGCCAATAATCTGGCTACCATTACGGGCTATTCCGGTTATGATCCGGAGGTTTCTGCCGGCAGTGATCAAGTGGTTTGTACGCCGGGGTATGATAATTCTACGTATCCGCGCTCCAGAAGCTATGTAATTGGTCTTAACTTAACATTCTAAACTTTACAATGTCATGAAAAAAGTAAAATTAAATATGAAGAAGCAGTTGATATTGCTGCCTGCCCTGGCATTATCATTAGGAATGACTTCCTGTTCAGATTGGCTGGAGATGCCTTCTTACACCTCCGCCGATACCGAAACCGTATTTGCCAATGAGGCTACGGCCGATGCATACGTGTTGGGATGTTACAGGGGGATCATACCCACTGATATGATTTATCAGTTGGCCGAGGGCGAAACGGTGAGCCATCCCAGTGAAGATGGTTCGACGAATAACTCGAAGTATAACCTTGCCAACTGGTTTTATGGCAGTGGTTCTCCCGACTGGACTACCACCACGCTTTTCAATGAGGAATATGGTGCGATCGAGTCGGCCAATATCGGTATCAAACGTCTGAAAGCCATGCCTGAAACGGCAAAGCGCAACTCTATGCTGGGTGAAGTGCTGGGGCTCCGTGCGTTTGCATACCTCAATCTGATCAGTATTTATGGGGATGTGCCGGCTATTTGGGAGCCTTTGGAAGATATGGACGCGAATGACGAAAATACATTCTATCCCAAACGTACGTCCCGCGATGTCATTTATGACCAGATTATAAAAGACTTGCAGGAGGCTGTAGGTTACTTGCCTTGGTTCAGCGAAAGCGGCTATGTCACTACCGAACGCTTGACCAAGCAGGGGGCGTTGGCTTTGCTGGCCCGTACTGCTCTTTATGCGGGCGGTTATTCTTTGCGTTGGAATCTTGAAACCAATGATCCGGCTACTTTGAAAGTGGAGCGTCGCAGTGACGAGGCACGGGTTCGTGAGCTTTACCAGATTGCGAGTGATGCCTGCAAGGAGATTATAGGCCATGGTGAGAACTCGTTGATTCAGGCAAAGAACGATATGAGCGGTTTCCAATATATGTGGTATAATTTCTGCCAGCGTAATTTTACTTCCATCAATAATGAAATGATTTTCAGTTTGGCTCAATACGGATCTACCACAAATTCCAAGTGGGGGGTATATGCCCATCCTGGTACCCGTGGCGGTTTGTTTGGGTCCCGTAAGGCTATGATTTCTATCTTGCCTACTTATTATTTGTCCTTTAAACCGGAGGATACCCGTCGTGATGTGACCTGTACCTCATACAGCATCTATTTCCTGGAAAAAGGAAAGGCGGATGATACATGGGTGGATGTAGGTACTACTTATTCTTGCATTATGTCTGGCAAGTTCCGTATCTCCTGGTGTGTGGCTCCGGCTCCTGACGCTACCAAACGTAATCTGAATATTCCTATCATCAGCTATCCTGATGTGTTGCTGATGTATGCGGAAGCACAGAATTTCTTGAATGGCGGTCCTACAGGAGAAGCAGTCAGTGCCTTGAAACAGATTCGTGACCGTGCCGGTATCGGTTCCCTTGACATCCCCTCTTCTAAAGAGGCGTTTGACGATGCGTTGGCTCAAGAACGTAAATGGGAGTTGGGCGGTCAGTTGTTCCTGCGTACGGATTTAATCCGTATGGGACGTATCTCAAAAGAGATCAGAGCCACACAGCAAGCTATGAAGGATCTCTCGGACCGTAAGGGAGAATATGCGGACGTTCCTGTTTATCGCTTGTATAAGTTCCATAAGGATGCTCAGGAATATGGTGATAAATTCCTTGCCCTTGAATATATCGAGCTGACCGACGCACAGGAGATTGCCATTGCGACAAATGTTCCGAATGAGGTGAAAGTGAAGGATGATAAAGGAAAAGACGTGGTGGATAAAAAGGCTACTCAGCAATTGTATGATGCCTATCAGGCTGAGCTGCTTGATATTGTCCGTGCCCATGGCATGAAAGTGTCGGAGGGTGATAAGTGGTATCCTTGTAATATGTTCCAGGCATACACCAGTACGTTTAATGGCAAGGCTCGTAAGGCTGTAGGCTTCGGCGGTGGTTTCAACGCTTTGCAGATTGGCAAGATCCTTTATCAGAACCCTACCGGTTCTTTTGAAAATGGTGGTAAATATCCGAATTGGATTGCCGCTCCTGATGGCAGTGATGGTATCTACTACGGCTATAAAGAGAACTTCTCGGAGTTATTGCCGTTAGCGGACAAGTCATCCGGTCATCCGTTGGTTGACAATCCGAACCTGACGCAGCTTCCCGGTTATACAAGCTCAAAATAAGCGGTAAAGCTGTCTGTTATGATTGAATTTTAGGTTAGTAAATGAAAAAAGGGCGGACGCTTTGATTGTGTTCCGCCTTTTTTTGTACTATGTTTGTCTCTAAGGGTAAATAGCCTTGCCAAGGGTGCCGTTAAATTATTTTCTTGTATAAAATATGAAAAATGAATATACGATGAAGTATATATCCTATTTACAGATGTATGTGTGTCTGATAGCTGCACTGTTTCTTCTATACGGTTGTACCTCTGCTACTCTTCCTTGTCAGCCGGTTTTGGCCGATGTGCTGCATGGCTTTGAAAATCCGCAAGATTCTACACGTACAAAAGTCTGGTGGTTTCATGGTGAAACTGAAACTACACGTGAAGGAATTACTGCCGATTTGGAGGCTTTCCGTCATGCAGGTGTCGGTGGAGTGGTTTACTATGATCAGGTACATTCTAAAAAAACGGAGGCACTGGATGCTTTTTCAGATGAATGGTGGTCTATGCTGTATTTTGCAGCCCGGGAGGCTGAACGTCTTGGATTGAGCTTTGAAGCACACGTCTCTAATGGATTTGTTGCCGGTGGTCCGTGGATTACGGAAGAATTGGGTATGCAGATGTTGGCTGCTACTGATACTTTGGTGCATGGTAGGCAAAGCTTCTGCGGAAGATTGTCTCTGCCACAAAATAAATACAATTATTATCATGATGTTGCGGTATTGGCTTTTCCTGTTTCCGGAGATCAATGGATAGCGAGTGATGCCCTTTCTCCTGTCATAACGTCTAACTTACCGAACTTCCCGGCAGCGGAAATTTTTTCAAAATATGGCTCATTAGTATGGATCCCTGCCCAGATTCCAGGCAGATCGGTTTATCTGAATCTGGATTTTGGTAAAAGGTTTACTGCACGAAGCATTACTTATCAGGTACGTCCACGGGGAAAAGCTACAACAAGTGCGACAAATGTTCCTGCTCCTCCAGGAGATGTATTTGTGGGAACGGGATATCAAGTATTGCCGGATTTGGGAGAACTGGAAGTATCCGATGATGGAATACATTATACTAAAGTTTGTACATTAACCCCCATTTATAAAGCTCATTCCTCCTGGAAACAGAAAACGGTGTCATTCCCTGCTGTAACAGGACGATATTTTCGTTTGAATCTGCATGACTGGTATATGGAAAATGACAGTCGCCGGAATATACAATTGGGTAATGTGGTATTGTCTCCACAGGCAAAGGTTGACCAATGGGAAGAGAAAGCGGGATTGTTTTCTGAGTATATAGAGAAAGACCATACACCTTCTTACCGGCCAAATGAAGTGATAGACCGGAACAAGATTGTGGATATTTCTCAATTTATGAAGGCGGACGGGACACTCTCGTGGAATGTACCGGCAGGGGATTGGGTGATAATGAGGTTTGTCAATATTCCTACCGGCGGAAAGATCAAACATGGCCGCGCCAATTTGATGGGACTGGAATGTGATAAAATGTCAGTGGCTTCAACAAAAGTACAATGGAATAATTATTTTAAAGTTATTCTAGACTCTTTGGCGAAACATGGCTTGCCGTTACATGGGATGGCAATGGATAGTCATGAGGCGGGTTCTCAGAATTGGACTCCCGGTTTTGATGTTGAATTCCTAAAAAGACGTGGCTATGATTTGAAAGGTTTTCTGCCTGCGATGTTAGGGCATGTTGTGGGGAGCTCGGAAGAATCGGATGGAGTTCTGTATGATGTTCGCCGTACGATAGCAGATTTGATTTCAGATAACTATTATGGAACTTTAAATGAACTTTGCAGGGAGGCAGGAGTACATTTTACGGCACAAGCTACAGGTAATGCACTTTGTATTGTAGCTGATCCTATTCAGGCAAAGGGGAAGGTGGATATTCCTCAAGGTGAATTTTGGGCCATTCATCCGGATGGGAATTATGATATTAAAGAAAGTGCTTCTGCCGCTCATATATATGGTAAAAAGATAGCTTCTGCAGAGGCGTTTACCGATGTGAAGTTCAGTCAATCCCTTGCGTATATGAAGTCTCTGGCTGATTATGCTTATTGTTATGGAATCAATGAGTTTGTAGTATGTGCTTCAGCTTACCAGCCTTGGTTAGATAAATTGCCGGGTAGTACAGGTGGCGGACGCCATTATTGCTTGAATAGAAATAATACTTATTGGGATTATAGCAAGCCTTTTTGGGATTATCAGGCGCGTTGTGCTTATATGATGCGGCAAGGGATGCCTGTAGTTGATCTGTGCATTTATTTAGGTGAAAATGCACCGGTAAAAATACTGACACATCGTTTACCGGATATACCAGGTGGCTATGACTTTGATGCTTTTACTTCAGATGCTCTGTTTAACAGAATGTCTGTAAAGGATGGAATGGTTTCCTTACCTGACGGCATGAGTTATCGGATGATGATTTTACCCCGGAATGGGGAATTGACTTTGGCGGCATTAAGAAAAATTGCGGCATTGGTCAAACGGGGTGTGAAAGTATATGGGCATAGAGCTATTTATTCTGGTTCCTATACTGATATTGCAGAGAAAGAGGAATATAAAACCTTAGTGGAAAAACTTTGGGGGAGTAAATCTGCTTCCTCAGGGATCAATCGTTATGGAGAAGGGGCCGTATGTTGGGGGATGACATTGACTGAAGCCCTGAAGGAGACTGGCTTGAAGCCGGACGTCCAAATGAATAGAGGGGATATGAAAAAAGATAAGATCTGGTTCGCCCATCGTCGATTGAAAGATGCTGATGTTTATTTTCTGAACAATCATACAGATCAGGCAGTAGCCGATACCTTCTCTTTTAGGGCTTTGGGGAAAGTAGCTGAGTTATGGAACCCGGTTACCGGATTAAGATATGCCTTGCCTTCAACAACGTCCGGCGAAGGTATGCAGGTCTGTTCGTTGGCCATGGCTCCCCGTGAAGCTTATTTTGTGTTTTTTTCGGAACATAAATCCGGAGATTTATCTTTGCCTTTGACGGGAGAGAGGAGAATAGAAAAAATAGAAGGAACCTGGAATGTGTATTTTGATCCTAAAATGGGTGGTCCTGGAGAGGTGAGGTTTGACGAGTTGACAGACTGGACTTTAAATACCGATACTGATATCCGTTATTATTCTGGTACGGCTGTCTACAGGAAGGTTGTTAACATGCAGCAAGTTGATGAGGGTGGACGTTTGTTTCTGCAGTTTCCTATTTTGGCAGATATAGCCCGCATACGGGTAAATGGCCATGAAGCAGGTATTGTCTGGTGTTCTCCCTGGCAGATTGACATTACGGATTGGGTGCTTCCTGGAGAGAATAAACTGGAAATTGAGGTAGCCAATTCATTGATGAACCGGATGACAGGTGATGCCTCTCTGCCGCAGGCAAAACGTATTACATATGCTGTTCCGGAAATAGCATCACCGGAGGATGAATTACTGCCTTCCGGTATCATTGGAGATATGATATTGATTTATTATAGGAAATAATATAGCGAATAATTACAATACTTATGAAACGAATATTTTTATTGTTTGTGATGGGATGTGTTTGCCGGGTTTGGGCATATTGTCAGGAAACTGCTTATACCGCCCCTCTTGCTGAAATGGCATGGGCCAAACAGTTCTCGGGGGTCAGTGGTCCGGGCGTTGCCGTGGAAGGTGACGGCAGGGGCGGTTGGCGAAGTGGAGCGGATGGAGTTCTGTACTATGGCAACCGGCCTCGTCCGGAATATAAGGAGGGAACTCTGCGGATGTGTACAGGCTCCGCTGTGGAATCAGGGCTGGTGCCTCCGATAAAACCCGCTTGGGAACTGCATCTGCGCGACGGTGTAGTGACTTTAGGAGGAGATGGCAACTATTACCTGACGGGATCTTCCGGTGATAATATCTGGGCCTGGGCAAAGGGCATTGAACTATGGAAATCTGCCGATTTGCATAAATGGGAATATGTAGGTTTGGTTTGGGATATAGATAAGGAAGCCGATGATTGGGTCAAGGCTTGGCGCAAGCATCCGCGCCGTGCCGTACGGGCTGTCTGGGCGCCGGAGATACATTATATAAAAGGCAACTATTTTATTTGCTTCAGCATGTGTCCCGATGGTATCGGGATATTGAAAAGTAGTACAGGAAAACCGGAAGGGCCTTATGTTAACGCCTTCACAATAGACCGTCCCATTGTAAAGGGTATCGATGCTACCTTGTTTGAGGATGAAGATGGTAAGGTTTACTTTACTTATGGCCGTGCGGACGAGATAGCCTTGCTGAAAGAGGATATGAGTGGATTGGCCGAACCTTTCCGTAAAATAGTGATAGAGGATCCGGACCACAATCCCGCGCACCATGCAAAAAAATGTGTCGGGCGTGGTATGAATGATTTGGGACATGAAGGGGCGGTTCTTTTCAAGCGCGATGGAAAATATTATTTGGGGGCGGCAGATAATTACGAAGGCAGGTATTCTACATGTCTTGGTATTTCCGATAATATCTATGGCCCTTACAGGAAAAGGCATGAATCTATACCTTGCGGTGGAGGAACAGGCTTCTTTAAGGACAAGGACGGTAATTGGTGGTGCAGTTATTTTGGTAATGACAGCCAATCGCATTTTAGGGAAAAGATAGGCTTCATCCGTACGGATTTTACAGAAGAAGGATTGGCGTATCCTGCCAAGGAGCAGCCTTTTGTCCAGCCGAAGGACCGGAAAGAGTGGGAGCGTACTTGGAATAAAGTTTGGAAAAACAATTAAATTGTCTTGCTTTTTGTAATCTATTGATTATTAATGATTAATCCTCCGCCATCTATTTGCGGAGGATATTTTTTGTTATTTTATAGCTAATTGGATTTAAATAAAATCAAAAAATAAATAATAACAGCCAAAATGAGCATGGTGAATTCATAAAAGCTTCTCTACTTTTGCATTCACAATATTCGTGTCCGATAACGGAGTTGCTTGGTTAATCTTAAATTTATTTATTAAATCTATATATTAATAATCTATGAGAATCTTACACAAAAATCTCAGTCTGTTAATAGTTCTGTTGATAGGCTGTCCTCTAAGCATTTTTGCTCAGAACAAGACGATTACCGGTACGGTCCGTGATGCATTGGACGTGGTGATTGGTGCTTCTGTAACTGTGAAAGGTGATAATTCTACCGGTACAATTACCGATATGGATGGTAACTTTAAACTTTCTGTGCCGGCTTCTGCCAAGGAGCTGGTGGTTTCCTTTATTGGCTATGAAAATCAGACGGTGGTTATTGGCAACAAGACTCATTTTGACATTACGCTGAAGGAATCTTCCGTGATGTTGGAGGAGGTAGTGGCTATCGGTTATGCAAAAGTTAAGCGTAAAGATTTGACGGCAGCTACCTCTTCGGTAGGAGGAAAAGACCTTGCCAAGGTGCCTGTTACTACTGCTGCTCAAGCATTGTCCGGTAAAGCTGCCGGTGTGAATGTGGTACAGCAGAGCGGTGCTCCGGGAGCGGATATTCAAATTACTGTCCGTGGAGGTACATCTATCACGCAAGGATCCGAACCCCTTTACATAGTGGATGGATTCCAGATGGACAATGGACTTCAGAACGTTGATATAAATGATATTGAAAGCATTGATGTAATGAAAGATGCTTCCGCTACAGCTATCTATGGTTCTGCCGGTGCCAATGGTGTTATCTTGATTACGACAAAGTCCGGTAAGGCTGGTAAGACGGAGGTTAATTACAATAGTTTCGTTAGTTTTTCAAAACTGGGAAAGAAACTGGACTTGCTGAGTGTGGAAGACTATGTGAAGTATCAGTATGAATTCCAGCTGTTGCGCGGCAATGAGGATAATTGGGCTGGGATTTTCGGTGGCGATGTCAATTCTTCTGATTTCTATACCGGTGTATATGACCGTATTGCTGATGGATATGGCAACCGTGCCGGCATAGACTGGCAGGATGAAGTGTTCGGAAAGACAGGTATCATGCAGAATCACAATGTGAATATCAATGGAGGTAGTGAAAAAACTAAATATATGTTGAGTTATAACTACACTGGTGAAGATGGCATTATGGCGAAGCATGGTTATGAGAAGAACAGTATCCGTGCCAAAATCAATCACGAGTTATGGAAAGGTGTCCGTTTTGATTTTTCTACCAGTCTGCAAATGACAAAAGTTGATGGTGGGGGTTCTTTGGGAGGTACGCTGAAGCAGACCATCCTGCAGCCTGTAACCGGAGGTGAGCGATGGACCAATGACCAGTTGTTGGGAATGGATTTGGGCAGTCTTTTTGATGAGATGCCGGGTAGCAACAATTATGATACCAACAATCCTATTCTCAATAACAATGCCATCACAAACGAGAAATACACCCGTATGGCGACTGTAAATGCGGGACTTGAAATAGACATTATTAAGAACTTGACTTTCCGCACTGCAGGAAACTATCAATGGAAGCAAATACGTCATGATTATTGGGATGATGGCAGTACAAAAACGGCTGCTTCTAATCAGAGTCCCAATGGGTATGGTTACCGTAACAATGATGAGGCATTCCAGTGGCAGATAACCAACACGCTGAATTATGCTTTCGATGTGAAAGAGAATCATCATTTCAATGTTTTGTTGGGACAGGAAACTACTTATTGGGAGTCTATGAACTTGGATAATGAATACCGTAAGTTCTCTGACGGAAACTTCGGACTGAATGATGTGAGTATGGGTACTCCCAATACATGGCAATCAGGAAAGAGCAAAGTGGGATTGGTTTCTTTCTTCGGGCGTCTTTCTTATAACTTCAAAGACCGTTATTTGTTGAATGCTACTTTACGTGCTGACGGCTCTTCCAAGTTTGCTAAAGGAAATCAGTGGGATTATTTCCCTTCTGCCTCTGCGGCATGGCGTATTTCCGAGGAAGGTTTTATGGAAGAAGTGAAAGATGTATTCCAAAACTTGAAATTGCGCGTGGGTTATGGCGTGGCCGGTAATAACAAAATTGACAATAATATGTACGCTACTTCTTACGGTTCCGGTCATTATGGATATAACGGGAACGATTATATCACGTATGTACCGGGCACTACCCTTGGCAATAAAGATTTGAAGTGGGAGAAGACCAAGACTGTCAATGTAGGATTGGATGTGTCTGTATTGAACAGCCGTGTAAACCTTTCGGTTGATTGGTATAATAATGAATCAGCCAATTTGTTGATAAAAAACAAGATTCCTACTTCTACCGGTTATTCCAACCAGTTCCAGAACATTGGTTCTATCCGTAATCGTGGAGTAGAAATCGTATTGAATTCTACCAATATCCGTACCAAGGACTTTACTTGGTCAATGGACTTTAATATTGCTTTCAATAAGTCAAAAGTATTGGAGATTTACGGAGACGCCGAGACTGACCATTTTATTCAGGACTATGAGTCTCGTATGGGTTTTAAAATACAGAAAGGTAAGTCTTTGGGTCAATTTTATGGCTTGATTTATGATGGAATATACACGACTGATGATTTTACTCAGAATGCTGACGGAGGGTACACACTGAATCCTGGTGTTCCTTATCTGAAAGGTTCCAATCGTGATAACGTGAAGCCGGGAGATGTCAAGTATAAACCTACAGCCGGTGAAACTGATGACAATGGAAATCCGGTATGGAGTGTGAATGACCGTACGGTGATTGGTAATGCCGCGCCTAAGTTTACGGGAGGATGGAACAATACTTTCACTTACAAAGGATTCGACTTGACTATTTTCATGAACTTTGTTGTAGGTAATGATGTGTTCAATATGAGTACTCAACGTTTTATAGGTCCGTATCTGGCCAATCAGAATACCATAGCCAAGATGGCGAACCGCTTCATGCTGATTGATCCTCAGACCGGAAAGGAAAGCACAGACCTGAACCGTCTGGCAGCGATGAACCCGGGACAATATAGTAAGGATATCATGTGGAATATATCCGGCAATAATAAGACCGCCATCAGTGATCATAGCAGCTACTATCTGGAAGACGGGTCTTACCTCCGCCTGAATACTATTACATTAGGATATACATTGCCCAAGGCTTGGGTGAACCGGGCTAAAATAAGTAATGCGCGTATTTATTGTACATTGAATAATATCCATACGTTTACCGGGTATGAAGGTTACGACCCGGAAGTGTCTGCCTCAAGCAGTGCCTTGACACCGGGTATTGATAATTCTTCCTACCCTCGTGCAAAGAGCTGGGTAATCGGTTTAAACTTAACATTTTAATTCAAAAGAGATATGAAAAAGATATTTACGATATTGGGCATATCTGCCTTGGCGCTGGCTTTTGCTTCTTGCGAAGATTGGTTGGATATGCCTTCCGAATCAAAGGCGGACAGTTCTTCTATTTTCAATACGATAGGCCGGGCGGAGATGACTACCGTAGGCGCTTATACTTACTTGCATTCTCAGGAATTGGGTTATCAGTTGCTGATGGGAACGGATGAGTCGGCTTCCAATGAGAGTAATTCCAAGTATAATGTATCCAATTATGACTATACCAATCTGACGGGTATGTTGAGCAAGACTTATACTTGGATGTATCAGGCTATTGAATATTCCAATGTCTGCATCAGTAATTTGCCTAAGATGAAGGGGGCGACAGAAAGTGAGCAGAAGAAGATAAACTCTTTGTTGGGCGAAGCTTTGGCTATTCGTGCGTATGCTTATTGGAATCTGGTGCGTTTCTATGGAGATGTTCCTTATGCCGATGTTCCCACTGCCGAACTGGCTACTTTTTCTTCCTCACGTGTAAGCCGTGATACAATCTATGATCATTGCGTCTCCGACTTGCAGCGTGCTGTGAAATTATTGCCTTGGCGAAGCGAAGGGATGGTTGATACTCCCGAGCGTTTTACGAAGAATTCGGCCTACGGTATTCTGGCACGTGTGGCTTTGTATGCTGCCGGTTACTCTTTGCGTTGGGATTTGAATACGGTGCCTTATAATGCCGGTACGGTTGAGATAGCTCAACGTAGTGATGCGGCCCGTATTAAGGAACTGTATCAGATTGCGGCGGATGCTTGCAAGGCAGTCATCACTAAGGGGGAAAATGGTTTGGTGGAAAATTACGACCAACTTTTCCGCGATTTGGCCAATCAGCAATACAACAGGGAGACGATGTTAGAGTATGGCATGTTCGGCACGAATGCACAGGATGTCCGTACGGGTTATACCAATGGCATTCCCACCAGTGGAACAGATAAGGCCGGTTTGGGTAAAGGTGGAAGCCAGATGTTTGCTTTTCCTACATTTTATTTTGAGTTTGACGAGAACGACCAACGTCGTGACGTGTCAGTTTGTAACTATGGACTTCGCTTGTCCGATAAGGGAAATGCTTATCAGATGGAGACATTCATAGGAATGGGAGTAGGCAAATATCGTATTAACTGGAAGAAAGTAAGAGGCGCTTCAGATAGTAAACGTGACATTAATTGGCCATTGTTGCGTTATTCGGATGTTTTATTGATGTATGCTGAAGCTTTGAATGAATTGAATAACGGGGCTACGGCTGAAGCAGTGGATGCCGTGAAGAAGGTACGTATGCGTGCGTTCCGTGACAATGCCTCACTAATGGGCGAGATACCTACCGGTTATCAAGAGTTTAAGGATTTTCTTATCAAAGAACGCAAGTTGGAACTTTCTAATGAAGGATTGCGTAAAAGTGATTTGGCGCGTTGGGGTATATTGGTGGATCACTTGACTGCTGAAAAGGAAAAATTGGTTCAGTTGGCAAAGCGTGAAGGGGAGTATGCCAGTGTAGATGTATATCGTGCCTACAAACTGACATCGAAGCCGGACTTTGAAGACCCTACCATTGCATTGCCGTATATATCCATGACTGAGCAGGATTTGGTGGATATGGGATTGAACGAGGAGGCTTTGCAGATTATGCATACCTTGAATAATGGTTCTAAAGGCGCTTTGAAGACTAACTTTTATGAAGCGGACGGGAAAGTTTATTTTAAGAAAGAGGATGTGCCTGCTGGTGCAGGCAAGGTGGAGGAAGTGGAATATACCATTTTGAATATGTTCAGTATCAATTCCATCAAGCAGAAAGGAAACCTCTGTGTGGAAGATGTGGAGGGGATATCCTCTAACAATGCGTGGATTACAGGCAAGACCGGTGTATTTTATGGCATGAAGAAGAATATGGTTGAGATCTTGCCATTCAATACAACGAATATAATTGATGTAAATCCGGGACTTGCCGGTCAGCAGCATCCCTGCTATTAATGATTGTTTGATTTTCAGGTTAGTGAAGAGGGAGAGGCGGACACTTTTCGGTGTGCCGCCTTTTTCTTGTCATTTTGTGTAGCTGGAAAGTCATTCTTCTTATCTCTTTTTTGATAGATATTTTATTACTTCGTATCCTTAAATTGAAATACATTATGAAGTATCAACCTGTTTTTTTGTTTTTCTGGTTTCTTCTTTTATGCAGTGGTGTATCTGCTCAGCAGACCGAACGCCAATACCTTTCAGGTACAGGATTAAACAACACTGTAACTTGGCGGTTCCGTTGTTCCGAAGGCCGGAACAGTGGAAAATGGAGCAAGATAGAAGTACCTTCCCAATGGGAGTTGCAAGGTTTTGGTGAATATACCTACGGGCGTTGGTATAAAAAGAAAGGGGTGAAGAATCCCAGCATGGAGGAGGGCGTTTATCGTCGCACGTTTACTGTGCCGGCCGGTTGGAAAGGGAAAAATATACGCTTGTGGTTTGACGGGGTAATGACGGATACGGAGGTGCTTGTGAATGGTTTTTCTGCCGGAGAGACGCATCGTGGAGGCTTTTATCGTTTTTCTTATGATGTGACTTCGATGGTGAAGTATGGCGCTTCCAATAAGATAGAGGTACGGGTCAGAAAACATTCGGACAACAAGTCTGTGAACGCAGCCGAACGAAAGGCTGACTGGTGGCTGTTCGGCGGTATATATCGTCCGGTATGGCTGGAGGCTAAGCCGGAGATGCGTATTGAGCATATAGCGGTAGATGCGCGGGCAGATGGCGATATGCGGCTCCATGCCACCTTGAAGGGGTTGAGGGGGAAAGAAAAACTTGTAGCTGCCTTGCGGTTGGCGGGAGAGGTGGATGAGACTCCACAGAGCCGGACCTGGGAGATTGGGCACGACAGTGTATTCACCCATTTTTGGAACGATATCGAGCCTTGGACTCCGGAGGCTCCTCGGCTCTACGACTTGGCTGTTTCCTTATTGAACGGGGAAGGGGAACAAGTACATCAGACAACTGTCCGCATAGGATTCCGTACCGTTGATTTCCGGCCGCGTGACGGCATCTATCTGAATGGTACCAAATTAGTGATGAAGGGAATCAACCGCCACTCTTTCCATCCCGATGGCGGGCGTACTACCGACAAAGAAATCAGCATTCAAGATGCCTTGCTTATCAAGGAGATGAACATGAATGCCGTACGTTCCCATTATCCGCCGGATGAACATTTCCTGGATGCTTGCGATTCATTGGGGTTGCTTTATGTCGATGAACTTGCCGGCTGGCAGAATGCATACGATACGGCCACCGGCGGCAAATTGGTGAAGGAGATGATAGAAAGGGATGTGAACCATCCTTGTATCGTACTCTGGAGCAACGGGAATGAGGGTGGATGGAATACGGCCACCGACAAATTATTTCACCTGTATGATCCGCAGCACCGTCATGTCATCCATCCTTGGGCAGATTTTGATGAGTTGGATACTCATCATTATCCGGCTTTTCTGACGGGTGTAGGGCGTTTTACCAATGGCTATAAGGTTTTCATGCCTACGGAATTCATGCACGGACAGTATGACCAGGGGCATGGTGCGGGATTGGAAGACTTTTGGGCACGCTATACGGCGCACCCTCTTTTTGCCGGAGGTTTTATGTGGGCATACAGTGATGAAGCTGTACGGCGGGCAGACCGTAATGGAATGTTGGACAGTGAAGGATACAATGCTCCCGATGGCATTGTAGGCCCTTACCGTGAGAAAGAAGGCAGCTTTTATTCTGTACGCGAGATCTGGTCGCCGATAAAAGTGGAGCCTTTGATGGTGACTTCTTCTTTTAAAGGACGTTTTTTAGTGACCAACCGTTATCTGTTTACCAATTTGAAACAGTGTTCCATGCGTTACCGTATCCTTTCTTGCCCTTCTCCACTGATGGGTGGGGCGGGTGTATGTGTCGTGGACAGCGGGGCGGTGGAACTGCCTCCTCTGGAACCGGGTGAAACCGGATATGCCTGTATGGCCGCATGGGCTGATTGTGGAAAGCCGGAGACGTTTTTTAAAGGAGACGTGTTGGAGTTGGAGGCGGTTGCTCCCGACGGCAAGAGCGTCTGTACCCGTACATATCCCATTCGGGGCGCAAAGAACTATCTTGATGCCCAACTGGCTTCCTTGAGAGTTACCGGTGAGGGCGGCAATGTGGAAGAAACCGATTCTTTGGTCATACTGCATTCCGCTATGGTGGATATATCTTTCCGTCGAAGCAATGCCACGGTTTGTTCAGTCTTGAGAAAGAGGGACCACCATATAATTCCGTTGAAAGACGGCCCGTTGCCTGTAGGCATGCAGATGAAACTGGTTTCTCTTACCGCCCGTACGGAGCGGAACGGAGATGCCGTACTTTGTGCCCGTTACCGGGGAGGAGCCGACTCTATAGTATGGCGTTTGCGTCCGGATGGTTTGTTGAAGATGGATGCCGTGCTGCTGAACCGTGCTTCGGGCGGAGGAGGTTTTGACGATGCCTTTACGGATGAGGCTGTCCTTAATTTGGGTTTTACGTTTTCGTATCCCGAAGAGGAATGTACAGGTATGCGCTGGATGGGCCGTGGCCCTTACCGTGTATGGAAAAACCGCATTCCCGGTACGAATTATGGCATTTGGCAGAAAGACTTTAATAACACCATTACCGGCGAGAGTACGGACAGACTGGTTTATCCGGAGTTTAAGGGGTATCATGCCAATCTTTATTGGGCTGTAATCCTCGGCGAGAAGTCTGCTTTTACCGTTTATTCTGCCACGGACGGGGTGTTTTTCCGTGTATTTACTCCCGAAGAGCCTCATGGACGTCAGGATGGCATCCATACCATGCCCGACTTTCCATCCGGTGACCTGTCTTTCTTGCTGGATATCCCGGCCATCCGTTCGTTTAAACCGGTTAGCCAGCATGGCCCTCAAAGCCAGCCAGGGATTATCCGTATCAAGAAAGGAGATGAGGGGTTGAGGTTAGGACTATTGTTTGATTTTCGATAATAAATTGATTTTGAAAACTTATGCATATTATGAAAAACTTCTTTTTTGCCGCCTGTTTGCTTCTGGCGGCTACTTGCATGCAAGCACAATCCATAGCCTTTCCGGGTGCTGAAGGGTATGGCAAATATACCACCGGCGGACGGGGCGGGCGTGTCCTTACCGTTACGAATCTGAATGACAGCGGTAAAGGCAGTTTCCGCGATGCGGTGGAGCAGCGGGGACCCCGTATAGTAGTCTTTGCTGTAGATGGTACCATTGAATTGAAGTCTCCACTTCGCATAATCAATGACAGTATTACCATAGCGGGACAGTCTGCTCCGGGAGATGGTATCTGCCTGAAAGATTATCCTCTGGTGGTGAATGCCGGTAATGTGATTGTCCGTTATATCCGTGTACGGGTAGGAGACAGGTATCACCTGGATAGCGACGGCTTGGGAGGCGGGCGTTACGGGCAGAAGAATGTAGTGCTCGATCACCTTTCTGTAAGCTGGAGCATCGACGAATGTCTTTCCATTTACAAAACGGAAAACCTGACAGTGCAGTGGTGCCTGGTGGCCCATAGCTTGAATACTTCAGTTCATACCAAGGGGAGTCATGGCTTTGGAGGTATTTGGGGAGGTTATAAAGCGACTTTCCACCATAATCTGCTGGCAAACCATGCAAGCCGTAATCCCCGTTTTTCTTCGGTAGATGGTACGAAGTGGGTGGACTATCGTAACAATGTGGTGTACAATTGGGGATTTAAGACTGCATACGGCGGAGGGCATCATGCCGAGATAAACATGGTGAACAATTATTATAAACCGGGCCCTGCCTCACGGCATCACCGCTTGCTTGATGTGGCGGAAGATGGTACGGGACGGTATTATGTGGCCGGAAATGTGATGGAAGGTGATGATGCCGTGACACGCGATAACCAGGGGGCGGTGACCGATTGTGCCGGAAAGTGCTACATCCGTAACAGGAAGAGTGCGGCGCCGGATTCAGGCATCTCTCCGGAGGCCGTTCCTACTCCGGGCGAGGAGTGTACGTCTTGTCTGGTGGACGCTCCATTTCCTTACGAGCCGATATGTGAAGATACGCCGGCTGTGGCTTATCAGCGGGTTTTAGCTTCTGTGGGGTGTAGTTTCTCGCAGGATGATTACGACTGTGAGGTTCTGCGCCAGGTGAAAGAAGGTATCGGCACGTTCGGTACAGACGGTATCATCAACTCGCAGGAAGATGTGGGTGGCTGGCCTGTCTTGAAAGCAGGAAAAGTACGGAAGGACAGTGATGGCGACGGCATGCCGGATGCATGGGAACTGCGGCATGGGCTGGAACCGAAGGACGCATCCGATGCATCTGCCTATACATTGGATAAAGAGTTTACTAATGTCGAGGTCTATCTGAACGGTCTGGCTTTATAGATTATCATTTATCTTAGCATTTCTGCCAAACCAAACAGAGCTTGGCTGGCGGGGAAACGCTATCTTTGTGCTCGAACACAACTGTAACTATTAATCAAATATATTAGATACCATGAAAAAATTGTTTTATTCCTTGCTTGCCGTTGCTTTGGCGGCTTGCGGTTCGGAGAAGCAAGCTCCGATTGACCGTGAAGCATTGGTAGCGCGTAACAATCCCCGGGTTTCTGCATTCGATTCGTTGGCTTCGCTTTCCGTGGGCAACGGTGAATTTGCCTTTACGGTAGATGCTACCGGGTTGCAGACATTTCCGGAAATGTATTCCAAAGGTGTGCCTCTGGGTACGCAAAGCCAATGGGGGTGGCATAGCTTCGGCAATCCCGACAACTACAAGCGGGAAGAGTATCTGAAAGAGTATGATTTCGGTCGCGGACATAAAGAGATATATGCTTGCCAGTTCAAGGAAGATGGTCGTCAGAAGGGGGCTGCCAATTGGTTCCGCATGAACCCTCACCGCCTGCATCTGGGCATTGTCGGTCTGGAACTGGGCGAAGGAGTGAAGGCTTCGGATATCACGGACATCGACCAGACCCTTGATTTGATGAAAGGAAAAATCACCAGTCACTTTATGCTGAACGGAAATACGTTCGATGTAGAGACAGTCTGCCACCCGCAGCTGGATATGATTTCTACCAGAGTAACCGACCGTGCGCATGCCGGAATCAACCTTCGCTTTCCTTATCCTACGGGAGCTCATGCCGATGATGCCTGCAACTGGGATGCCAATGACAAACACTCTACGGAGATTGTGCGCCAGGACGCGCAAAGTGCCTTGTTGAAGCGTACGTTGGACGAGACGACCTACTACGTGACCTTGCGTTGGGAAGGGAAGGCTGCGTTGGCTGAAAAGTCAAAGAACTATTTCGTGCTGACTCCTGAAGAAGATATGCTCGCCTTGTCCTGCCGTTTCACGGCAAACTTTGAAGGAACTGTGTTCGAGAGCGAACCGGGCGTTTACTCCGGTGACAAGCCGTTGCCCTCGTATGCTGAAACCGCTGCCGCAAGTGACAGCTATTGGACCGGATTCTGGAAAAACGGTGCGGCTGTCGATTTCTCGCATTGTACGGATCCGCGTGCTCCGGAATTGGAACGCCGTGTCCTGTTGAGCCAATATTTGCTTGCCATCCAGTCTGCCGGAACTACGCCTCCGCAGGAAACGGGTCTGACTTACAACTCCTGGTTTGGCAAGTTCCATCTGGAAATGATCTGGTGGCATCAGTCCTGGCAGGCTCTTTGGGGACATCCCGAATTGCTTGACCGTACATTGGGCTGGTATGAGACCGTAGAGCCCGTTGCCCGCGAAATAGCCCGTCGCCAAGGCTTCGACGGTGTCCGTTGGATGAAGATGACCGATCCGAGCGGTGTAGAGGCTCCTTCCAATGTAGGCAGTTTCCTTATTTGGCAACAGCCGCACTTTATCTATCTGGCGGAATTGGTGTATCGTGCCAATCCTTCCGATGAAATTATCAAGAAGTATAACCATTTGGTACAGGAAACGGCCAAGTTCATGTACTCTTTCGCCACTTACGATGAATTCCACGGACGTTTTATCTTGAAAGGAGCCATTCCTGCACAGGAAACGCTGCGTGCTGCCACTACCATTAATCCTCCTTTCGAATTGTCTTACTGGCATTATGCCATGCAGACTGCCCAGAAATGGCGTGAACGTGCCGGCGAAAAGCGTAATCTGGAGTGGGATGAGATGATTGACAAGCTTTCTCCTTTGGCTTACAATGAAGACAGTTTATATCTTGCTTCGGAAGATGCCGTCGATACGTATAAAGACATCCGTTTCACAAGTGACCACATGGCCGTATTGGGTTCTGTAGGAATCTTGCCGATGAACAAGCTGATCCGTGCGGATTATATGAAGAATACGCTGGACTGGATTTGGGACAACTGGAACTGGGGCAAGACCTGGGGATGGGATTATCCGATGACTGCCATGAATGCTGCCCGTCTGGGCGAACCGGAAAAGGCGGTAGGTGCTTTGCTGATGGACAAGCGTACCAATACGTATCTGCTGAACGGGCATAACTACCAGGATGGCCGCCTGCGTTGCTACCTGCCCGGTAACGGTGGCTTGCTGACTGCCATCGCCATGATGTGTGCCGGCTGGGATGGCTGTGAGACAGAGAATCCGGGGTTTCCGAAGGACGGAACCTGGGATGTTCGTTGGGAGGGACTGAAGCCGATGCCGTAAAGGAGAGATACTGAATCCTTTTTTTTATTTTTGACAGATAACTTGTGTTGGGACTGAGGTACATTCCCATAACGACTGAACCGGATTCTCATAACGACTGAACCGAGTTCCCATAACGACTGAATGCATGTCCCACTACCAATCATTGGGGTGGGACATGAATGCTTCTGATACATAGCTGTTTATGCAGGATCCCTATTGTTGTACTACGAAAAAGAAATCTATGAAAGTTTTTACCATTTATATTTTGCTCTTTTGGGGGTGTGCAAACTGTTGCTTTGCACAATACGCCTCTTCTTCGAAGCTACCGAAGAAGGCGGGTGACTTGATTGAGTCCACATCTTACAATGACCATAAGCGAGGTAAACCCCGTACGTTGCAATATCTGCCTGATGGCGAGGATTTTGTCTGCGTCAACGGGAAGAACCGTTATACCCGTGCCCTTTATGGCAGCCACACGGCATGGCGCCTGGAAACCAGTGACCGTCCTGTCTTTGCCACTTATGTGAAGAATGACAGCCGCAATATCCGTTTCCGCCTGCATTTGCCGGGTGGCGTGGTTACTCCGTTGGAAGAAACCTCCTGGTGTGAGGCACGCTATACTCCCGGACGCCGCAGCTATCGGTTGAAAGATGACGCCTGGGGAAAAGAAGCGCTTGTGGAGATGGCCGTACTGGCAAGCCCGGACGAAGAAGAAGCTTTGTGGCGGATATCTGTACGGAATCTGCCGGACGGTTGCAGACTGGAGGTGCTGAATGCTCCGATACGTCTCCGGAAACTTTCGCGCAGCGGTGATATGGGGGCGGATCCTCCCGGGTGTTTCGATCCTTCCGAAGATGGAAGGATCTTACAGTCGCTGAGTTGTCCTTTATCTCCGGTAGCGCCTTTATATATAGGCATCTCTGCCAATGTGTTGAAGCAGATGGACGGCGCAGCCTTGTTTGCCCGGTATGAAGATGCCCGCAGTGCACTTGCCGGACGCATCAGGTTTACTACTCCCGATCCTTATTTCAATACCCTTGGAGGAGCTCTTGCCATAGCTGCCGATGGAATTTGGGACGGGCAGGTTTGGTTGCACGGAGCCGTGGGGTGGCGTATGCCCCTCAGCGGTTGGCGTGCGGCTTATACCGGTGATGCGTTGGGATGGCACGACCGTGCCCGTATCCATTTTGATGCGTATGCGGCGAGCCAGGTGACGGAGGTTCCGAACACTATTCCGCATCCGGCACAAGACTCGGCACTTGCTCTGGCCCGTTCGGTAAAAGAATGGGGGACACCGCAGTACAGCAACGGTTATATCTGCCGTAATCCTCGCCGGAACAATCAGATGCATCATTATGACATGAACCTGTGTTACATTGATGAACTGTTGTGGCATTTCAACTGGACAGGTGATTTGGACTATGCCCGCCGTATGTGGCCGGTACTGACCTTGCACCTTGCTTGGGAGAAGCGTAATTTTGATCCGGATAATGACGGATTGTATGATGCGTATGCTTGTATCTGGGCAAGTGATGCCCTTTATTATAACAGCGGGGCCGTGACCCACAGTTCTGCCTATAATTACCGTGCCAATCGGCTGGCTGCCCTCATCGCCGAGAAGATAGGAGAAGATCCGGCGCCTTACCGGGATGAGGCGGATAAAATATTGAAAGCATTGAACAGCCGTCTGTGGCTTCCGGAGAAAGGTCATTGGGCGGAATTCCAGGATTTCATGGGACATAAACGCCTGCACGAGAATGCTGCCGTATGGACTATCTACCATGCGATTGACAGCGATGTGGCGGATTCTTTCCAAGCCTATCTGGCCACCCGTTATGTAGATAGGGAAATACCGCATATCCCTGTGGTCACTTCCGACAATGCCGATATCAATGCAGGGGGGTATGCAACGGTTTCCACCACCAACTGGCTGCCTTATTCCTGGAGTATCAACAACGTCGCTTTTGCCGAAGTGATGCATACCGCCCTTTCTTATTTCCAGGCAGGACGTGCGGAGGCGGGATTCAAGTTGCTGAAAAGTTCTGTCCTTGATGGCATGTATCTGGGCGAGAGTCCCGGTAACTTTGGCCAGATCAGTTTCTATGACGCTGCGCGCGGAGAGTGTTACCGTGATTTCGGCGATCCTGTCGGTGTGGCTTCCCGTGTATTGATTCAAGGACTGTACGGTATATTGCCCGATGCGTTGAACGGACGCTTGCTGCTGAAGCCCGGCTTTCCGCAAGAGTGGGAATATGCGGCGCTGCATACACCGGATATTGATTTTGATTTTAAAGCCGGTGCGGCTGCAACAGGCATTTTCTCTTCTCGGGACCTTTCTGTATATACAGTCACTCATCATTTACCCGCTGTCCATACCGTGGAGTTACAGTTTCCTGCACGCCGTTCGCGGGTAGCTCATGTCAAGGTGGACGGAAAGAATGTTTCCTGGAGTTTGGTGGAACATGCTGTCGGATGTCCGGTACTTGCCGTTTCCGTTCCTGCTTCTGCAGGCAGGCAGATCGAAGTTCGTGTGGCATGGGAGGGAGAATTGATTGCCGTTCCTTCTCCGGAAGATTCTTTTCCTGCTTCCCGTATAAAGGAGGAAGGTCCGGTGAGGTTCGTCGCCATGGAGCAGGACCAGATGAAATGGTGGGCTCCGTTGGAAAGCCCCCAAGCCGCCAAGGGCGAAGGGGGCGCTGTTTCTCCCGCAAAGGCGTCTGTGGTATTGGATAATATCATTCCTGATAAGTGCGTGCCCGTAGTTATGGACCAGGTATTCAATGCCTGTGTCACGGACATTTTCCGGAATGAATATCTGTCTCCCCGTTCTCCATATACTACTTTGCAGTTGCCGAAACAGGGCATCGGCGAATGGTGCCACCCTTTGAAAACCGCAGATATCGATGATTCCGGCCTGCGTGCTTCCGTACGTGGCGGTTTATTGGAAACAAAACTGGGAATTCCTTTCCGCACGCCGGCTGAAGGACGGAATATTGCATTTACCTCACTTTGGGATAATTATCCGGATAGTCTGGAAGTACCCTTGAAAGGGAAGGCTTCACGTGCCTATCTGCTGATGGCAGGCAGTACAAACCACATGCAATGCCACATAGACAATGGGATAATCCGGGTTTACTATACGGATGGAACGTGTGATACATTGCCCCTTGTCAACCCCGATAACTGGGCGCCTATCGAGCAGATATTCTTTGAGGACGGCAAGGCTTTCAACCGCAAGGCTTCTTCTCTTTATCGTTTGCGTTTGAAGACGGGAGAGGTGAGTGATAACTTTGGTGAGGAATTAGGCTTTCCGGGAGTGTCACGTGAGGTTGACGGTGGCGCGGCCGTATTGCTGAGCATGCCTTTGGACGGGCAGAAAGAACTTTCCCGTCTGGTTCTGGAGACCCTTTCCAATGAGGTCGTGATTGGAATTATGGGAGTTACGCTCCAGTAAAGGGGTTGAATAATACCGGAATGTTCCTTATATTTGCAGCATTGTATATAGATTGAGACAATGATGGGAAATACGATGAAATATCTGTCGATGTGTTGCTGCCTGTTATGGGGAACCTCTCTGGTGTGTGCGGACGATACGGATGAGTTGAAACGTATCAAGGAGAACTATACTTCCATGTTGCTCCCGGTGGCGGAGGCAGTGGATTCGTTGCAGGTCGACTGGAACCGGATAGAACCGGAGCGGGAGATGTCCGACCAGGTAGTGGTAGAACTTCATCAGCGCTATCCTTTTGATTTGGCCAAAATAGAGGGTTATGTGGCAAAGCTGTCTGATGACGGTTCGTGGACTGACATAAACTATCTTGACAAGAAAAGATCGGGCTGGGAGCCTAAGCAGCATGCCGAACGAATATTGGAATTGGCCAAACTGTACTGTTCTCCTGTTACCGGTTACTATCGGTCGGAAACCCTAAAGCAGGTCATTCACCGGGCTTTGGGATATTGGTTTTCGGCAAAGCACAAATGTCCGAATTGGTGGTATAACCAGATAGGCATTCCGAAAACTTTGGGGACGGCCTTTATTCTTTTGGAAGACCAGTTGTCCGGACAGGAGAAGGCGGGAGCCATAGAAGTAATGGAGAACTCCAAATTCGGCATGACGGGTCAGAATAAAGTATGGCTGGCCGGTAATGTGCTTATCCGTGCCCTTTTGCAGAACGATGCGGAGCTTGTGAAGATGGCACGTGATACCATTGCTTCTGAAATCGTTTTGGGCAGAAGGGAAGGAATCAAGGATGACTGGAGTTTCCATCAGCATGGCCCTCAGCAACAATTCGGAAATTATGGGTTGTCATTTGTTTCGGGCATGAGCTTCTTTTATAGGTTGTTCAAGGGGACTGCTTATGAGTTTGACGGGCCACAGGTGGATATTCTTACTTCTCTGGTGAATGAAGGTTATAAGTGGACGATATGGAACCGGATGATGGACATCAGTGCGCTTGGCAGGCAGCTTTTTCACAATGCACAGCTGCATAAGGCGTATGGGTTGGCGTTTGCGGCTGCCGATCTTGGGATTGGGGGCTTTCCTGCCCGGGGAAATCTTTTGGTTGGACATAAACATTTTGACGATTCCGACTATACGGTACACCGGAGCAAGAGTTGGATGGGAACAGTCAAAATGTCTTCCAATCGTGTGATAGGTACCGAACTGGTGAACGAAGATAATCTCAAGGGGTATTATCTGGGAGACGGTGCCACTTACTTTTATGTCCGTGGAGATGAGTATCTGAATGTGTTTCCGTTTTGGGACTGGCGTAAGGTACCGGGAGTGACCGCTTATGAGGATGTGGCTCCGGTTCCCGACATCAATGTTACAAGATCAGGAAATAAAACGGATAACGTCGGCGGATTGAGTGACGGGAAGTGTGGAATGGCGGCTATGGAGTTGAACAGGGATGGGCTGACAGCCTGTAAGGCATGGTTGTTTACCGGTGATGAAGTGCTTTGCCTGGGAGCTGGTATCAGTTCGGACAGCGCTTTGTGTGTTACTACATCCATAGATCAGCGTTTGCAGTGTGGCACATTAGAGGTTCTGGACAAAAATGCCTGGAGAGAAGTGTCGGGTAAGGAAAACTTTCTGAAGGAAGATTTGCGCTTCTTCCACGACCGTACGGGATATGTTGTTTTAGGAAGTGGCAATTGCATGGCGGAAGCCGGTAAACGCACCGGAAGTTGGCATGATTTTATGAAAATGTATCGTCCGGCCACGACAGAGGGAGAGGTGGTGTCCTTATATCTTTCTCATGGCGTGAAGCCGGAAAATGCCGGCTATCAATATCTGGTATTTCCGGACAGCAATAAGGAAGCTATCAAAGATTTTGATGTAAATGGCGTAAACGTCATACGGAATGATGCAACAGCCCAGGTTGTATCGATGCCTGCTGCCGGGAAGGGGTACTGGATAGCTGCATACAAGCCTGTGCAACTGGATATGGAAGGACTGCCTTTGGAAATTCATGTTCCGGGGATATATTATGTGGAAAGGGAAAACGGCTGCCTGCAGCAAAAGTCGGTGAAGCCTTTCAGGCCTTCGGGAAAAAAAAGGAATTTTCATTTTAAATAGACCAGATATGATAAACCCCATTTACTCTCCGCTGCCCGAACGGTACGACAGCGGCATGAAATACCGCCGTTGCGGCAAGAGCGGTATCCTGTTGCCTGAGATTTCCTTGGGATTGTGGCACAACTTCGGTGATGTGGATACTTTTGCCAATTCCCGGGCGATGGTACATTACGCTTTCGACAGAGGTATCACTCACTTTGATCTTGCCAACAATTACGGCCCTTCTTACGGCTCCGCCGAAGAAACCTTCGGAATGATCATGAAAAAATCCCTTATGCCCTACCGGGACGAATTATTCATCTCCACCAAAGCCGGACACGACATGTGGCCGGGACCTTACGGCGAATGGGGTTCCCGCAAGTACCTGATGGCAAGCCTCGACCAAAGCCTGAAACGGATGAACCTGGATTATGTGGATATCTTCTACTCCCATCGCTACGACCCCAATACTCCGGTTGAAGAGACGCTGCAAGCCCTGGTAGACATTGTCCGCCAAGGTAAAGCGCTCTATGTGGGCATATCCAAATATCCGAAAGATGTAGCGCAAGATGCTTATTATTATCTGGAAGAAAGAGACGTGCATTGCCTGCTTTATCAAGGTAGGTACAATCTCTTCAACCGTGCACCGGAAAAAGAAGGCATCTTGCGGCAAGCCAAAGAAAACGGAACCGGATTCATCGCTTTCTCTCCATTGGCGCAGGGGCTGCTTACCGACCGTTATCTGCATGGTATTCCTGATGATTCCCGCATGGCGAAAGGCAAATTCCTGAAGAAAGAAGTGCTGACCGATCGGGTTTTGCACAAAATCACTGCGCTGAATGAAGTGGCAACCGGACGGGGACAAACATTGGCCGAAATGTCGCTGTCATGGTTGTTGAAAGATGATTCGGTAACATCCGTCATAGTTGGGGCGAGTTCCGTAACACAATTGTCCGATAACTTGAAAGCCCTTGAAAACACGTCTTTCTCTGCCGAAGAGAAAGAAAAGATAGAGATGATAAGTATGGATTTTCACCTTTAACGTATTCTTCCGTGAACTTTTTATATCTTATCTTGTTTTTTCTCACAAAAGCCTAAGGTACCATAGGGCAGGAATTTTATTTAACCTAAACAATTATAGAAGTATGA
The DNA here is from genome assembly GCF_000195635.1 of Bacteroides fluxus YIT 12057. GTDB lineage: Bacteria > Bacteroidota > Bacteroidia > Bacteroidales > Bacteroidaceae > Bacteroides > Bacteroides fluxus. Next base: position 345,788 of record NZ_GL882689.1, read on the forward strand.
AGAAATTTATTCCCCTATTATTAGCGGTCTTTGCAGTGACGCTTGCCTCCTGCGAGAAGGACCCCGACATGGATAAGCTGGACAATAACTATCTGGTTTATACCAACTATGACAAGAAGGCGGATTTCAAGACCTTCCAGACTTACTATCTGCCGGATAGTATTCTCGTCATCGGTGACAGCAAAGAGGCCGAATATTGGAAAGATGAAAATGCCCAGGAAATTCTCAATGCTTACATTTCCAACATGAACAGCCGCGGCTTTACCCGTGAGGACAATCGTGAGGCGGCCGACATCGGCCTGCAAGTGAGCTACGTCAGAAGTACTTATTATTTCACTGACTACGGACGTCCCGAATGGTGGTGGAACTATCCGGGGTATTGGGATGCTCCTTATTGGGGCAACTGGGGCGGATGGTATTATCCGTATGCAGTGAACTATTCTTATAGCACAGGCTCCTTTATTACCGAGATGCTGAATTTGAAAGCTCCGCAAGGACAAAGCGAAAAACTTCCGGTTCTCTGGACCAGCTACATGAGTGGATTGCTGAGCGGTTCATCTTCTGTCAATGCCAAACTTGCCGTACAGGGTGTGAACCAGGCCTTCACTCAGTCCATGTACTTGACCGGTAAGTAGTGATAAGCCACGAACTACAGGTGACGGGCTACCGGATATAGGTGACAAGAATAATACGGCAGCATCCTTTCCGGACAGGGAGGTTGCCATTGAACTCCAAAAAACAAGAACAAAGTATGAAAACAATAAAATATCTTTCCTTGAGAGTATTTGCGGTTACCGCCCTTGCTCTCGTCTTCGCCATGCCGGTGAAGGCACAAATGACCGACAATGGTTATGCCAACATCGACTGGCAGTACAACTTTCCTCTCAGCAACAACTTCGCCGACAAATCAAGCGGTTGGGGTATGAACTTTGAAGGCGGTTACTTCCTGACAGACAATTTTGCATTGGGAGCTTTCCTGAACTACCATAGCAACCACGAATATTTCGGACGCCAGACCCTCCCTGTAGGTGAAGGCGGCAGTTTGAACACCGACCAACAACATACTGTATTCCAGTTGCCTTTTGGTTTGGCTTCACGTTACGTATGGAACCGTGGCGGAGCTTTTCAACCGTATGCAGGCGTTAAACTTGGAACCGAATATGCACAGTTGAAATCAACCTTCAACGTTTTTGAAGCCAACAAGGATACATGGGGATTCTATGTGTCTCCTGAAATAGGTTTCAATGTTTATCCTTGGGCTTATGGACCGGGCTTGCATTTTGCGGCTTACTATAGCTACAGTACCAACAAGGGAGACTTCTTTACGTACAGCGTAGATGGCTTGAGCAACTTTGGCCTTCGTGTAGGTATCGCGTTCTGACAGAATCCACTAAAGCTTAACCGATAGAATTTAATTGTTTCAAAGCATGAGAAGAAGGGGCAAACTCTGCGTGAGCAGAGAATGCTCCTTTTACTTTTTCAAGGCTTCATATATCACTTCCTGTATTCTTGTACGGATATCCAGACGCATCAGTCTGGTGTTCCAGGCATCCGGATAAATACGGTTGCTCAAGAAAACATAGACCAGCCCGTTGTCCGGATCCACCCAGGCGCAAGTCCCCGTGAATCCTGTATGTCCATATACGGAAGCCGGTGCGGAAGCAGCGCAAGGGCTCTTCTGCGGATGGCGGGAATCCGGCTTGTCGAATCCCAGGCCACGGCGGCTTATCTTGGAAACGACCGTCGTGAAAAGCTTGCAGGTTTCCCGGCTTAGATAGCGTGTCCCGTCCAGCTCGCCGCCATTCAGCAACATCTGATAGATACGTGCCACTTCTCCGGCAGTGGAGAACAGCCCGGCATTGCCGGAAACACCTCCCTGGAAAGCGGCGGATTCATCATGAACAAATCCCTGAAGCGTTGTTTTACGCAAGAATGCATCTTTGGAAGAAGGCACAATCTCTTCTTTTTTCAAGAAGCGCAACGGTAAAAAGCCTGTCCGCTTCAATCCCATCGGGGTATAGAACTCCCGGGCCAGGAATTCATCCATCGGCATGCCGGCCCGTGCTTCCACCAATTGTTGCAATACGATGAAGCCGACGCAACTATAACGATAGCGTTTGTCTCTCAAAGGTGCGTCTGCAATTTTCTGCAAATATTCATCTTTGAAAGAGCGGTTCAGCCATAGGCTGTCCGAGACTTGCAGGGTAAACTCTTCCGTACGGACTTTGGATGCCAGTTCCTTACGGAACCGGAACTTCGGGTTCGCCCAAGTCCGGCTGCCGATCCGTACCGGGTGTACATTGTCCGGCCGTCCCTTGAACAGTGTCCCTGAATAGCTGTCTTTATCAATGGCATCCTGATAGAAAAGCAAAGTAGAAGGCAGGCCGGACTCATGCAATAGCAGTTCACGTACCGTGATATCCTTTTTGTCCGTATCTTGCAGGAAAGGCAGATAATCCGATACGCGGTCTGTCAGATTGAGCCGTCCTTTATCATACAGTTTCATCACAGCCAATAAAGTGGCGGTAGTCTTTGTCAACGAGGCAAGGTCATATACAGATGCACTTGTGACAGGCACGGACTTGGCTTCCCGCTTTGCAGCTGTTCCCTTTCCCGTATAGGTGCCGAATGCCTTGTTGTACATTTCTTTGCCATCTTTCAGTATCACTATCTGGCAACCGGGATAAGCTCCTTCACGAATGCCTTCTTCAGCTATTTCATCAATCCGGGAAAGCAGACGGGAGTTTATCCCATATTCCTCCGGAACAAAATGCGGCATAGTCTGCGGTCCCAAGGACAAGCCTGTGCCGGCAGCGAACAAATTGCCGATACTTGCGGAAAGACGTCCGTCGGCGCTTGCCCTGCCATATAATATTCCGGCAACCTGCTTTTGGACGTCATCATTGGAAGAATGTGCCAGAATCACAGCTTCGCCTGCCGATATGCCGCGATGAATCTGCAGTACCTGTTTTCCCGGAATAAAGCATAGATAGGCTACCGGCACACCGGGAGCAAATTGGGTAAAGAAAGTCTGATAAGGAGTCAGACGATGCTCTGTGACGCATACCAAGATGCGTTTGTATCGGGCAAGGGAATCCTGTAACTGCCTGCATTGTGCTGTTGTCAGGTTTTTCCCCAGTTGAATTTCTACCGGACGGGTGAATTGGGACAGTTCCTTTATGAAAGGTTGGATTTCCCTTGAGTCTCCGATGTTGAGTACTGCCACTTCTTTCACGGAAGGATCCAGAGGGAGCAATTTAGTCTGGTTGTCCAATACGGTGATTGCTGCCAGGTTCAGCCGCCGGATCAGGTCACGTGTCTTGGGGGTATTGATGCGTGTGCCCAAACCGGAAAGGCGTACGTACGGTTTCCTGGCCAAGCCTAAAGCATACTTATAGGTCAATACCTTACGGCATTTCCTTTCCACGTCAGTTTCTTTCAAATCCCCCCGTTTCACAGCATCCAGAATAGCTTCCACCTCTTCCTTTATACGCCGGGGCACAAGCAACAGGTCATTGCCCGCTTTCAATGCCTGGAGGCAGATACTTGAATTCCCCGATACGCCTTTCATCGCCAAGGCATCCGTAAAGATGAGGCCTTGGAACTTCAATTCACGTGTCAGCAAGTCATGCACCACATTGCGGGAAAGAGAAGAAGGCAATCCTTTCCGGGGTTCAAATACAGGGACTTCCAGATGGCCTACCATAATTCCTCCCAAGCCGGCTTGGATGGCTTTCTTAAAAGGATACAGTTCCACACTGTCCAGACGGGCACGGCTAAAAGGCAAGGTGGGTAATGCCTTGTGCGAATCCACGTCGGTATCGCCATGTCCCGGAAAATGTTTGCTTACGGAAAGTACTCCACCATCTTCCAGACCTTTGGAATAGGCTATTACTTTATCGGCGACATCCCGGGGATTTTCACCGAAAGAACGGGTGTTGATGACCGGATTCCGGGGATTGATATTCACATCGGCCACGGGCGCGAAGTTCACTTGTACTCCCAATTCACGGCATTGGCGGGCCATTTCCCGGCCATATTCATAAATCAAGCTGTCATCACGGATACACCCCAATACCATATTCTTCGGAAAACCGGGTGTACCCCGCAAGCGCATGGACAGTCCCCACTCGCCGTCAAAAGTAATCATCAACGGGACGTCCGCCATCTGTTGCGCTTCATTGGTCAGCGCAACCTGGTTTTGCATCAGTCCGCCTGAGAAAAGCAGGCCGCCTACCTTATAATCTTCTACCACTTTACGCAGCAACTCCCGGTTTGCCTTATTTTGTTGAGGGGCAATGGTATAGATAAAGAGTTGCCCGATGCGTTCTTTCAATGTCAATTGCTTCAGCACAGAATCCACCCACTGCCGGCAGCGGGTATCGTTCTGTAAGGAACATACCAGTGAAGGATCTGCCGCGGGTACAGGGACAGGTCGTGTGGAAACGTGCTGTGCATCCGTGGCCAGCTGTCCGCAGAAGACAAGGAAAATGAAAGCAAACAGGAATATTTTTTTCATTCTATCATACAAATTTCAATCATACATCGTTCAATCGTGTATCGTTCAACCGTAAATTAAGTAGATCATCATTTCTCAACCAGACTCTTGAAAATCAGCTCCTGAATATCTGTCCGGATATTCATATCCCCCAGTTTTGTATTCCACACGTTCGGACAAAGCCGGTTACTCAGGAACACATAGACCGTTTGACTCTTCGGATCTACCCATGCGCATGTTCCGGTAAAACCGGTATGCCCATACACGCCTTCCGGGGCTGAGACAGCGCAGGGACTACGCTTCACAATTGACACGTCCGGCCGGTCAAAACCCAGTCCACGGCGGCTGATGACGGACTTCTCCGTTGTGAACAGACGGCAAGTAGCCTCGCTGAGATAGCGTTTGCCGTTCAGTTCACCACCGTTCAGTAACATCTGATATATTTTTGCCACCTCTGCCGCAGTGGAGAACAATCCCGCATTGCCGGATATACCGCCCATGCAGGCAGCCGTTTCATCGTGCACATAACCGCAAAGGTCCTGACGCCGGAGGAAATCATTGGACGCCGTCGGCATAATCTCCGCTTTTGTAAATTTATTCAGAGGCAGGAACAGGGTCCGCTGCAATCCCAACGGAGCATAGAATTCCTTGGCAACGTACAAATCCATGGGCAACTGCGTGATAGTCTCCACGATTTGTTGAAGCAGGATGAATCCCAGGTCACTATAGACATAACGCTTGCTGTCCAGGTCGCATTTTGCTATTTTCTGGAGAATTGTATGCTTGAAATCTTTGTTCAGCCACATGCCGTCTGCTACATGCAGGGAATAAACGGCACTTGGCCTGTCTGAAACCATTCCTTTCTTAAACTTGAAATCTGAGCAGTAGTAACTATGCTCGCTCACCTGCGTACGGTGCCATTTGTCTATCCAGCTTTGCGAGTAGGGCCCGTGCACTGAATTCGGGTCAATGGCATCTACATAGAAACGGATGTAGGGCGGCAAGCCGGATTCATGGAAAAGCAACTCACGGATGGTCATATTCTTCTTGTTGCCGCTACGCAGGAAAGGCAGGTATTTGGATGCTTTGTCATCCAGTTTCAGTTTCCCCTCATCGTATAGTTTCATTACGGCAAGCAGAGTGGCAGTAGTCTTCGTCAAAGAAGCCAGATCAAAGAGGTCGGTAGGGCGTACGGAAGTGGTATCTTTGTCTGAATGACTACCAAAGCCCCTGTCATATACGGTATGGCCGTCCTTCAGGATCAGGATCCGGCAACCGGGATAGGCACCTTCCGACACACCCTTTTGGGCAATGCCGTCAATGCCGTGCAATACATACGATTTCATGCCGTAGTCTTCCGGGATAACCGTTCCCGGCTTCATGCCCGGCTCGATGATACAACCCGTTCCGGCCGGGAACAGTTGCCCGATGCTCATGGACGTCTTGCCGTCAGCCGGTGCTTTGGCAAAAAGAACATCGGCCACATGCTGCTGCAAGTCAGCCTGGTCGGAATGAGCCAGTACGACGGCACTTGATTGGGCCAAAGCCGGTGTCAAAGGCAACAAGGTACGATAGGAAGTAAAGAAAGCATATACCAAGGGAGCCTGTATGTCCAGTTCACTCAGAAACTCCACGTCTTTGTCGCTGACATACGCCGAGCCGGTTATACTGACAACTACCCTGCGATAAGTTGCCAGTTTGCGTTTTATCTCTTCCTGTAAGGCATCATCCGCATTCCAGGGCAGATAGAAGCAGCTGATATCAGCCTGTTTCTTCATGGCTTCCACGAAGGGGGCATCCGTATCTTTTTCTCCTATGCTCAACAGGGCAATGCCGCCTTCCGCCGGAGCCAGCGGAAGAATGCCGAAATAATTGTTCAGAACCGTCACTGCAGAACAGCGTAGCTTGGCGGCCAACGCCTGGGCCTCTTCCGTATTGATGCGGTAACTCATTCCGCTTACCTGCAACTTAGGCTGCGCACTTCTTAACCCCATCATGTACTTATGCATCAGTACCTTGCGGCACTTGGCGTCCAGCTCTTCCTTGCTGAGGATACCGGAACGTACGGCTTCCGTCAATTCTGTCACGGCATTCTTGGCATGGAATTGCACCAATACCATGTCGTTGCCTGCCGGCAAGGCCTTGTCCGTTACCTGCGCGACTTGTGACCCCCCCCTCATGTCCGGTGCATCTGTAAATGCCAGCCCTTTGGCGCCGGGTTCGTCTTTCAACAATCCGGTTACTCTATTCTTTGACAGTGAAGAAGCCGTCACTCCGCTGTTCTCCAACCCGCGGGCATACGCTACCGCTTTTTCTGCCACCCGCTTGGGGTCTTCGCCCAATGAACTGACAGGTATCACCGGGTTCAGCGGATTCGTGTAGGCATCGGCATCCGGTGCAAAGTTGATATGCACTCCCAATGTCCGGAACTGGCGTGCCACTTCACGGCCATACTCTTCAAGCAAGCTGTTGTCCTCTATGCACCCCAAGGCTGCATTACGGGGATAGTCCGGCGTGCCTTTCAGACGCATGGACAATCCCCACTCGCCGTCGGAGGCCACCATGACAGGTACAGAGGCATTCTTTTGCGCCAGATTTGTCAGAATGGCCTGCTCCTCAGGCGTTCCTTCCGCAAAAAGCAAGCCGCCTACTTTATATTTCTTTGCCAGCTCACGTATCTGCTTCTTGTTTTCTTTGGTTGCCTTGGCAGGAATGGTGGCGACAATCAGTTGTCCCACTTTCTCCTGCAAGCTTAAACGGGTCATCACCGAATCCACCCATTGGCGGCACCGGTCATCTGAATCCGAGGGTAAAAAAGGAGTCTTATGCTGTGCATGAAGCAAAGGGATTAGAAGAAAGAGCCCCGCTATCCATAAAAGAAAAGTATATTTTTTCATTCAATCAATCTGTCGTTTTTTTGATGATGGCAGCATCCTTGTTATTTTTCTGCCAGTGTCAATTTCAATTCACCTACAAAAATACCGTTTTTACCGGTATGGAAAACGGGGACATTCTTACCGTCGGCATTCAGATAATTCATCGGCTTCTCCATGAAAGTATGAGAATGTCCGCCTAAAATGACGTCTATGTTTCGTGTCTTGCTCACCAAATCCTCGTCGGCAGTACCGTAGGAGTTGCGTATCCCTAAATGGGACAGACAGATCACAACGTCGCAATTCTTTTCCAGCTTCAGAAAATCGGCCATTTCCTGTCCCACTTCTATAGGATTGTTATAGACAATGCCCTCGCACTTGTCCGCCTGTACCAATCCTTCCATCCGGGGTGCCAGTCCGAAGACACCGATTCTCACTCCGCTACGTTCCAGGATAATGTAAGGTTTTACCAAGCCCTCGAGGACTGTTCCGGTAACGTCATAGTTGGAACAGACCACCGGGAAATTAGCCATGCGGAACAAACGCGCCATATTGTCCAAGCCGAAGTCGAACTCATGGTTGCCTATGGTCATCGCATCGTATTTCATAAGGTTCATCATTTTGATTTCCACTTCCCCTTGAAAAAGGTTATAGTAGGGAGTACCTTGGGAGATGTCTCCACAATCAAAAAGCAATACGTCCGGATGCTTGCTGCGGATCTCCTTGATGAAGGAACTCCGGCGGACCGCACCTCCCATTCCGGCATAATCATCGGCCGCCTCCGGGCTGATGGGCTCAATACGGCTGTGCGTGTCGCTGGTTTGAAGAATAATCAGCTGTTTGCCCGGATTCACTTCTCCCGTATCTGCGGAAGACGGCTGCTGGGCTGATGCAAAAAAAGAGAAAAGCAGCAGAACTGCCAAGGAATATATCTGTTTCATTTTCATTTTGAATTATCGGTTAGCAAGAATCAGTCTTCAATTATTATTCTTCCTTCCATACGGGAGGTTATTTTTTTACCTGCAGCGGTTTGTGCCTTTACGTATTTCATGAACAATCCCCGCAAGGTGGCTCCTTCCGGACACTCCCTTTGCTCTGCCTGCGGAAAGGCTGTCATGCCATCATTCCCGTCCGCCAGATAATCAATGGTAGCGACGGTGTATGTCCGGTCGTCTACCACCGCATTGCCTCCCACGCTTCCTTGCAACAGTTTGCCGTCCCGGCTTATTTTGAGTTGTACGCCGCTGACTCCTTCGCCTCCCTTTGCCGCTATGTTCTCAAACAGTTGCTTCAAGACGGTGCCTTTCATGGTCAATACACAAAGCGAATTCTCGAAAGGCAGTATCTCGTAGATATTTTCTGTCCTTATAGGCCCTTCGGTCAAGGAATTGCGGATGCCGCCAATATTGACCAGCCCCATATCCGCAGGTTTGCCCAGAACTTCCGCAGCCGATTCACGCAAGACGTCTGCCACCAAATTGGACAAAAGACTCTCCGGACGCGAACGGTCCATGGAAATTTCGGCAGTTCCTGCCACACTATACATGATACTGTCTATTTTTGCTTTGTAAGGAGCAAGCAAGGCTGTTGCTTCAGCATCCGGTTCAGCATCCCAGGTGGAGTCTATAGGTACTCTGTTTCCTTCCACTCTTGTTACTTCATAGGCAGAATGACAGGATGTTAGCAAAAGCGATACAGCCAAGACTGCCCCGGAGAAGAGTTTTAAATAAGGCTTCTTCATTTTGTTTGGTTTTTAAATTGCTACAAATATACTCTATTTCTACTTTTGTACATCTTTTTATATTGCAAAAAACAAGACGAAAATGGCGAATCTCTTCTCACTTCCCTGCAGAAAAGGCTTATGCTGGGGGCAAAGAATAAAAAATGCTTCATAGTGTTGTGTATGTGGCAAATAATTCGTTCCTTTGCACCGCTTTCGCGCAATCGCTGTCAGGACAAACAGAGAGAAGCCTGGCATGTTGCGTTGTAACGATCAAAACAATTTAATAATAACAACAATGGATTTAATTAAAATTGCAGAAGAAGCATTTGCTACCGGAAAGCAACACCCGACTTTCAAGGCCGGTGACACTGTAACAGTAGCATATCGTATCGTAGAAGGTAACAAGGAACGTGTACAGCTGTACCGTGGTGTTGTTATCAAAATTGCCGGACACGGTGACAAAAAGCGTTTCACAGTACGCAAGATGTCGGGTACTGTAGGCGTAGAACGTATTTTCCCTATTGAATCACCGGCTATCGACAGCATCGAAGTGAACAAAGTGGGTAAGGTTCGTCGCGCTAAATTGTATTACCTGCGTGCTCTTACCGGTAAGAAAGCAAGAATTAAAGAAAAAAGAGTTAACGGTTAATACCGTACTCTCGTTTCGAAATAAAAAGGGAGACTTCCGGCAAAGGAAGTTTCCCTTTTTAGTTTCCGGGATTCGCTCTTCTGTCCGGACATCACTTTTGCATCATTAAAAATACATTTATGAACAACGATTTAAACTACGCCCAAATCCCCCAATCCTATCTGCTATGCATTGACGGGCAGTGCCCGAAGTCTGCGACCTGCCTCCATTATATAGCTGCCCGGTACATTCCGTGCACCCGGATTTCATGGAGCATCCTCAGCCCTGCCTACATCGCTGCCCTCCAAGGCCCTTGCCCCTATTACAGCATCAACCGGAAAGTCCGCTATGCCCGGGGCTTTCTCGGCATCCTCCAACAGCTCACCAAAGAACAGACCCGGCAATTTTCCGCCCAGGTGATAGCGGCAAGCAGCCGCCGCACCTATTACCGCATCCGCTGCGGCGAACGTGCCATCTGCCCCCAGGAACAAGAAAGCTTGCGGGAGGTTCTCCGGCAATGCGGAGTGACCGATGAACCGGAATTCGATTCTTATTTTGAGGATTACCAATGGTAACTCCTGTTTTGTGCCATCATAGTGGCACAAGTGTGCCATGCCTAAGGCACGGTTGTGCCAACACGGTGGCACAAAAAAAGTGGAAAGACTCCGCCTTCCACTTTTCACTTGTCTTCCGACAGCAGCTTTTTATTTCATGTCTCTCAGTTCCCAGCCCAATGCACTGGCACCCAAAACGGCAGCGTCGGAATCCTTCAGTTCGGAAGCCAGCAGCTTGGTCTTGCCTTTATAGATACTCAGCACATTATTGTCGATTGCTTTCTGGATGGGCTTAAAGATATAGTCACCTGCCTTGGCCAAGCCACCGAACAATACAATGGCCTCCGGGCTGGAGAAGGCGATAAAGTCTGCCAATGCCTCGCCCAGGATGGTTCCTGTAAATTCAAAAATGTCCTGTGCCAGCTTGTCGCCTTGAACGGCGGCATCATATACATCCTTGGAAGTGATGTTCTCGGCAGGAATGGAACGCAGCAGGCTCGGTTCTGTACTTGCCGTCAGAAATTCACGCGCCGAGCGCGCCACACCTGTAGCCGAACAGTAAGTTTCCAGACATCCGTGACGTCCGCAACCGCAAAGACGGCCGTTTTCGCGACGGATGATGGTGTGTCCCAATTCGCCGGCAAAACCGTCGTGGCCATATACCATCTGGCCGTTGATGACGATGCCGCTGCCCACACCCGTACCCAGAGTGATCATGATGAAGTCTTTCATGCCGCGTGCCGCTCCGTATGTCATTTCACCGATGCCTGCGGCGTTGGCGTCATTGGTCAAGGCACAAGGGATGCCCAGACGTTCCTCAAACATGGCAGCCAAAGGAATGACTCCTTTCCACGGAAGGTTCGGGGCAAATTCTATTGTACCGCTATAATAGTTTCCGTTGGGTGCGCCGATACCGATACCCTTTATCTTATCTGCACCACCATTGGCAATGATCAGGGGAAGCAGATTCTTGCATACTTCATTCACGTAATCATCAGCCTGTTCATAAGCTCCCGTTTTGATAGAACCGCTTGCAATAATAGTTCCGCGTGCATCTACGATACCAAAGACGGTATTCGTGCCGCCTATGTCAATGCCCACCACATAGGGCTTTTCCATGTTTGAATTCATGATATTTCTTTTGTTTAAAGGGTTAATTAATAACATTAATGGTTACAAATTACACAAAGAAAAATGACACTGCAAAATCTTTTTTTAAAAAACTTTGTCGCTTTTGCAACTTTTCGTAACCTTGCTGCGTCTAATAGTGAAAATCAATAAGCATACAGCAAGCTATAAACAGGAAAATCGTGATACAGCTAAAAGACATCAACAAGACCTACAACAACGGAGCACCGCTACATGTGCTCAAAGGCATCAATCTCGACATTCAGAAAGGGGAGTTCGTTTCCATCATGGGAGCATCCGGTTCGGGTAAATCTACCCTGCTGAATATATTGGGTATTCTGGACAGTTATGATACGGGCGAGTATTACCTGAACGGTACCCTCATCAAGAATCTCAGCGAAACCAAGGCTGCCGAATACCGAAACCGCATGATCGGTTTCATCTTCCAGTCTTTCAACTTGATCTCCTTCAAGAATGCAGTGGAAAACGTGGCGCTTCCTCTCTTTTATCAAGGGGTCAGCCGTCGTAAGCGTAATGCTATGGCGCTGGAGTACCTTGACCGATTGGGGTTGAAAGAATGGGCCCATCACATGCCCAATGAAATGTCTGGCGGACAAAAACAGCGTGTAGCCATTGCCCGTGCACTCATCACCCAACCTCAAATTATCCTGGCGGATGAGCCTACGGGGGCCCTTGACAGCAAGACGTCCGTGGAAGTGATGCAGATATTGAAGGACCTCCACCGGACGGGCATGACTATCGTGGTGGTCACTCACGAAAGCGGCGTTGCCAACCAGACAGACAAGATTATCCACATCAAGGACGGAATCATAGGTAGCATTGAGGACAACCTGAATCATGATGCCTCGCCTTTCGGCAAAAACGGATACATGAAATGATAAAGGATTGGCCCTTTTCCTCCTTTAATTTTTAATTCTTAATTCTTAATTATCAATGATAGACCTTTGGCAAGAAATATACGGAACCATCAAGCGCAACAAACTGCGAACTGCCCTTACCGGTTTCGCCGTAGCATGGGGCATCTTCATGCTCATTGTCCTGCTTGGAGCCGGCAATGGCATTATACATGCCTTTGAACAGAATTCTTCGGAACGCGCATTGAACTCCATCCGTATTTTCCCGGGATGGACCACTAAATCGTACGACGGCTTGAAGGAGGGGCGGCGTATCCGGCTGGACAACCGCGACCTGGAAGCTACGGACAAACAATTCACGGAGCATGTCATCAGCGCAGGTGCCACGGTGCGCCAGAGTAATGTGAATGTCAGCTTCGGAAAGGAATATGTCAACATTTCGCTGATGGGAGTATATCCCAACTATACCGAGGTGGAGACAGTAAAGACAGCCGGCGGACGCTTCATCAACTACAACGACTTGAAGGACCGCCGCAAGGTCATCATCCTGCACAAGAAAACTGCGGAGATACTATTCGACAAGACACATACCGAACCTGTAGGGCAATTTGTCAATGCCGGAGGAGTGGCCTATCAGGTTGTAGGCATCTACAATGACCAGGGAGACCGGGAAGCCAATGAAGCGTACATTCCTTTCTCCACCTTGCAGACCATCTACAACAAAGGAGACAAGCTGAACAATATCATCTTCACTACCAAAAACCTGTCCAGCATGGAAAGTAACGAGGCATTCGAGAAAGAGTATCGTAAAACCATCGCCGCCAACCACCGCTTTGACCCGACGGACGACAGTGCCATCTGGATATGGAACCGGTTCACCAACTACCTGCAGGCGCAAAATGCCATGGGCATCCTGCGTACGGCAATCTGGGTCATCGGCATCTTTACACTGCTGAGCGGCATTGTCGGTGTATCGAACATTATGCTGATTACCGTCAAGGAACGTACCCGGGAATTCGGTATCCGCAAGGCGTTGGGAGCCAAACCTTTCTCCATTCTCTGGCTGATTATCATTGAGAGTGTCACTATCACTACCCTTTTTGGCTATATCGGGATGGTGGCGGGCATTGGAGTGACGGAGTGGATGAATGCCGCCTTCGGTAGCCAGACCATGGATGCCGGTATGTTCCAGCAGACCATGTTCTCCAACCCGACTGTGGATCTCGGCATTGCCGTCCAAGCTACGCTGACTCTTATCATTGCAGGTACATTGGCCGGCTTCTTCCCGGCGAAGAAAGCGGTGAGCATCAGTCCTATTGAAGCACTTAGAGCAGATTGAAAGATTATGAAAATAGATATAGATACATGTGAGGAAATCCTCATCACGATTACAAGGAACAAGACAAGAAGCCTGCTGACTGCATTCGGCGTATTTTGGGGCATCTTCATGTTGGTGGCTCTCATAGGCGGCGGACAAGGCATGCAGGAAAACTTGCAGTCGCAATTCGAAGGTTTCGCCACCAATTCGGGGTTCATAGCGGCGCAGAAGACAAGCGAGGCTTACAAAGGTTTTCGTAAGGGCCGCCGGTGGGACTTGGAAATGGAAGATGTGTATAGGACACGCAGTGTAGAAGGCATCAGGCTTGCCACCCCATCTACAGCTTTATGGGGGCAGACAGCGATTTATGGCGAGAACAAATACGAGTGCAGCGTAAAAGGTTTGTACCCCGAATACGAACAGGTAGAGCACCAGGAAATGACCTACGGACGCTTCATCAATGACGTGGATATAGCAGAAGCCCGCAAAGTGTGCGTCATCGGCAAGCGTGTCTACGAAAGCCTTTTCAAGCCGGGAGAAGATCCGTGCGGCAAATATGTACGGGTGAACGGAATCTATTATCGCGTTGTGGGCATGTGCTCCTCGGAAGGTAATGTCAATATCCAAGGGCAGGCATCAGAAGCTGTCACGCTGCCTTTTACTACCATGCAGCAGACTTACAACCTGGGCAATACAATCCAGGTTGTCTGCTTCATCATGAAACCGGGTGTGAAAGTAAAGGATGTGGAACCCGAGATAGAACGTCTCGTAAAGACGGCGCATTACATTGCGCCGGACGACAAACAGGCAATCATGTTCCTGAATGCAGAAGCCATGTTCTCCATGATGGATAACCTGATGACCGGTGTAAGTATCCTGATCTGGATGGTAGGTCTGGGCACCCTGTTTGCCGGTGCCATCGGTGTATCGAACATTATGATGGTAACCGTGAAGGAGCGTACCACAGAAATCGGCATTCGCCGTGCCATCGGCGCACGTCCCAAAGATATCCTGCAACAGATATTGTCCGAGAGTATGGTGCTGACCACCATCGCGGGCATGGCGGGGATATCTTTCGCTGTACTTGTACTGCAGATTCTGGAACGGGCCACCAATGAACCGGGTGTCATTAAAATCCATTACCAGGTTTCATTCGGACTGGCCATCGGTACCTGCATCTTGCTCATTGCATTGGGAATGTTGGCGGGGCTGGCACCGGCTTACAGGGCCATGGCCATCAAACCCATTGAGGCGATAAGGGATGAATAAAGGTGCGGATGGAAAAACGATTAATCGGGAGTCAAAAAAAGAAAAACAATAATAATACAATTATATGAAAACGAAAAAGTATCTGAAAATCGCATTATTGGTGGTAGTAGCCGCCCTATTTATCTGGACATTCGTATTCCTGTATCAGAAGTCACAGCCCAAAGTGGTGATATATGAGACGGTAACTCCGGAAATAACAGACCTTGAGAAGACCACGGTTGCCACCGGTAAAGTAGAACCGAGAGATGAAGTTCTCATCAAGCCGCAAATCTCCGGCATCATTTCAGAAGTTTACAAGGAAGCGGGACAAAGCGTAAAGCAAGGTGAGGTAATCGCCAAAGTTAAGGTAATCCCTGAATTGGGTACGCTGAACTCTGCCGAAAGCCGTGTCCGTTTGGCCGAAATCAATGCCGCGCAGGCCGAGACCGACTTTGCGCGCATAGAAAAATTGCATGAAGATAAGTTGATAAGTGCCGAAGAATACGAGAAAGGTGAAGTTGCCGTAAAACAGGCGCGCGAAGAACTGCAAACGGCTAAAGACAACCTGGAAATCGTAAAAGAGGGTATCACCAAGAACAGTGCGTCCTTCAGCAGTACGCTGATCCGTTCCACTATCAACGGATTGATTCTGGATGTTCCCGTCAAAGTCGGTAATTCTGTCATCATGAGCAATACCTTCAACGATGGGACAACCATTGCCACTGTTGCCAACATGAATGATCTTATTTTCCGTGGAAACATTGATGAGACGGAAGTAGGCCGCGTACACGAAGGCATGCCTGTAAAATTGACTATCGGTGCCTTGCAGAACCTTTCCTTCAATGCCGTACTGGAATATATTTCTCCGAAAGGTGTGGAAGAGAATGGTGCCAACCAGTTTGAGATCAAAGCCGCCGTTGCGGCACCGGATAGTGTACAAATCCGTTCGGGATACTCCGCCAACGCTGAAATCGTATTGGACCGTGCACAAAAGACACTGGCAGTGCCGGAAAGTACCATTGAGTTCAGTGGTGACAGCACCTTTGTCTATGTCTTGACAGACAGTGTACCGGTACAGAAGTTCGAACGCAGGCAAATTGCAGTCGGTATGAGTGACGGCATCAAAATAGCCGTCAAGGGTGGAATAACCGCCAAAGACAAGATTCGCAGTAATGAGAAAAAGGATAAATGACCGTTTAAAAGAACAAAATCATGAAAATTAAATCAATCCTCGTCATATTGGTATGTGGTTGTGCGTCGTTGCAGGCGCAGGAACGGTGGACGCTCCGCCAATGCATTGATTATGCCATTGAGCACAACATCGACATCCGGCGGACAGCTAATGATGCCGAACAAAGTGCGGTAGAGGTCAATACGGCCAAATGGGCACGCCTGCCGAACTTGGACGGACGTGCCGGTCAGAACTGGAACTGGGGGCGTACGCAAACCGCCATCAAGAATGAGGACACCGGTGACTATTCTACAGTATATGTCAATACTTCCAGCAATGGAACCAATATGAGCCTCAGTACCAGTATCCCTGTTTTCACCGGACTGCAAATTCCCAATCAGTACGCATTGGCCAAGTTGAACCTGAAAGCTGCCATAGCCGATTTGGAGAAAGCCAAAGAAGACATTTCCATTAATATAGCTTCAGCCTATCTTCAGGTATTGTTCAATGAAGAGCTACATCAGGTTGCCTTAGGACAGGCTCAATTGAGTAAAGAGCAATATGATCGCATCTATCGTCTGGCGGAAATAGGGAAGGCGTCACCCGCAGAAGTGGCAGAGGCCAAGTCACGCGTGGCGCAGGACGAAATGAATGTCGTGCAGGCTCTCAATAATTATAAATTGGCTCTGCTTGACCTCAGCCAGCTTATAGAGTTGGAAACTCCCGAAGGCTTTGCGCTGGCAGCTCCTGCTGTCAACTTGGAATTGGCTTCCCTGACTCCGCCGGATGAAATCTTCCAGACGGCTTTAGTGAACAAGCCGTCCATACAGGCTGCCCGGTTTCGTCTGGAAGGAAGTAAACACAATATACGTATTGCACAAAGTAACTTTTATCCGCAACTGAGTCTGAACGGTAGCCTTGGAACAAACTATTATTCTACCATTGACCGTACTTTTAGTCAGCAGATGAGTGATAACTTCAGCAAATATGTTGGCTTCAACCTCAGTGTGCCCATTTTCAACCGCCTGGCTACCCGTAACCGTGTACGGACGGCACGCCTGCAACGCGAAAACTATGCCTTGCAACTGGACAATACCAAGAAGATTCTCTACAAAGAGATTCAACAGGCCTGGTACAAGGCGACAGCCGCGGAAAGCCAGTACACAAGTAGCCATACAGCTGCCCTTGCCAGTGAAGAATCCTTTAAACTGATGAGCGAGAAGTATGAAAACGGGAAAGCCAATGCCGTGGAGTATAACGAGGCCAAACAGAATTTGATGAAAGCCCAGTCAGATGAACTCCAGGCCAAGTATGACTATCTGTTCAGTACCAAGATACTGGACTTCTACAAAGGAATTCCTATTGAGTAGAACTTTCGGAAGTTAACGAAGTATTCCGGATACCGATGGGTATAATTTTAGTTGTTGTGTTTGATTCTCCTCTCTTTTCCTTTCCGAAGGAAATAGAGAGGAGTTTTTATTCATGGTTACCTTCTCGTCTTTTCAACAGAGCGGGAAGAACGGCTATTGGAAGAGGGTTTCTTGTCCTTGCTGTCTGTGTTCACTCTGCTGCGACGGGTAGTATTGCCGGTATTATCTTTGTACTTTGTATTTCCGGCACTGGTTCTACGCGGGCTATTACTATTGCTTACGCTGCGACGGGTACTGCTCCCGGCGGCATTTGCAGGACGGGAAGAGGTGTTGACATGTTCCCGCTTGCTGCCCGTACTGCCGGTACGTCTTGTCGTAGTGGCTGCATTTCCTGTAGGACGAGTACTTGAATTGGGACGGATAGTTACCGAGCCGAAATCGGAACGGCGGGCGGTATGATAAGACCTGTCATTCCGGATGCGGTACACTCCATTGTAAACAGGATGGTTATAACGTCCCCGGTAATAGCTTGTATTATGATGATTCGTGCGATAATGCCCGCCGCAATATGTACGGTAATGGTATGGGCGCGGGAAATAAAAATGGTTATGGTTGGTATAGTTTATGTAAATGCGGAATTCCCAACGTCCGCCGCTTACATAAACCGGACGGTAAAAATAGGAAGCTTGCATAAACCGGCTGTACTGCCTGCTGCTCAACACCCATCGCAAATCATCATTACGCACATCCAGGTAATCATAATAACGGTTCAAGGCCCACTCCTCACCACGCAGCACGTCATCCATCAGGTAACGTATGCCGGCAATGAAATCGTAATTGATTTCATATACATCATTGTACTGCTCCGTATTCAGATTCAATTCATAGGCCATTTTGTCCGTAAGGAAACGGGTTTCTTTACGCACTTTGCTATTGCTCATGGCCGCACTGCAAATGGCGGTACCCATTATGGAGGCAAAAATTATAAGCATTATTCGTTTCATGATATCGTTTTTTACAAATTTATATTCAATCTATTCTTCTGTGGAAGCAAAAATAGGGGAATGTTTTCCCCTATTTATCTGTTTCTCTCTATAGTTGAATAGGGAAATCCCTATTTGGCCAAGGCAATGCCATCTTTCTGCAGGAGTATGAGATGTTTCTTATACAAATCTCCCACTGCTTTCTTGAAAGTCTTCTTGCTGACCCCAAAGGTGTCATAGATTTCTTCTGCCGGACTTTTGTCATTTAATGTCGTGCATCCTCCGTTATTACGGATATATTCCAGTAAAATCTCTGAAAAATCTTCTACTTTGCCTTGACCGGGCTTCTGCAGTATCAGGTCTATCTTGCTGTCTTCGCGTACCTGCTTCACATACGCCTTCATTGTCATTCCGGTATGTAGGGGCTGGAAAATCTCACTTTCATACAGCAAACCGCTATATTGGTTCTCGATAATCGCTTTGAAACCTAAATCTGTTTTCTGCCAGATAAGGACATCCACTTCCTGGCCGAACTCGTAGGGAGCTTTCTCTTTGGACAAGTAGCGATCTACCTTTGCCGATGCCACAATGCGGTAACTTTCGTCATCCAGGTGTGCATGGACTACATATTTTTTGCCTACCTGCATTTTCATCTTTTGTTCACGGAAAGGTACAAACAAATCCTTCATCAGCCCCCAGTTCAGAAAAGCGCCGTATTGGTTAACCCAAGACACTTCCAGACAGGCAAACTGGCCAACCTGCACCAACGGTGTCAGCGTGGTGGCAACCAATCGTTCTTCATTATCCAAGTAGATAAACACTTTCAACTCATCTCCCGGTTTACAGTTTTCAGGTGCATAGCGTGCGGGAAGCAGAATTTCTCCCTCTTCCTCTCCATCCAGATACATACCGAAATCCACTTCTTTCACTACCTTCAGCGTATTGTATTTTCCTAACTCTATGCTCATACTCTTTCGTTTTGGGACAAAGATAATGTAATCTCATAACTTTTCGCTTTGAAAGATAACTTTTTTCTATGAACAACTCTTTCGGAAATCGGTTATCTTTGTAATGTAGTAAGCAATAAAGAATTTGAATTATTCACCTTTAAATAAAAAAGTATGGAATTTCTAACAAATGACAAACTGACCATCGTAGGTGCAGCCGGCATGATTGGCTCTAACATGGCACAAACCGCCATAATGATGCATCTTACTCCCAACATCTGTCTGTATGACCCTTATGCTCCCGGGCTGGAAGGCGTAGCGGAGGAATTGTTCCACTGCGGTTTCGAAGGCTTGAACTTGACATTTACATCAGATATCAAAGAGGCATTGACCGGTGCCAAATATGTAGTATCTTCAGGTGGAGCAGCCCGCAAGGCAGGCATGACCCGTGAAGACTTGCTGAAAGGCAATGCTGCCATTGCCGAAGAATTCGGGAAAAATGTCAAAGCTTATTGTCCGGATGTAAGACACGTTGTCGTAATCTTTAACCCGGCTGACATCACCGGCCTGATTACTTTATTGTATTCCGGATTGAAACCGTCTCAAGTGACTACACTGGCGGCTCTTGACAGTACCCGCCTGCGCAGTGAGTTGTCCAAGCACTTTGGCATCGCTCCGGATAAAATAGAGAATTGCCGCACTTATGGCGGACACGGTGAACAGATGGCTGTATATGCCTCTACTGCCAAAGTAGATGGCAAGCCCTTGCTGGATATCATCGGTACGCCTGCCCTTACCAAGGAACAATGGGCGGAAATCCAGACAAAGGTAATTAAAGGCGGTGCCAATATCATCGCTTTGCGCGGCCGTTCTTCTTTCCAAAGTCCGGCGTACGTATCCATTGAAATGATTGCTGCCGCTATGGGGGGGAAACCGTTCCGTTGGCCGGCCGGCACTTATGTTCACAGCCACGGCTTTGATCACATCATGATGGCTATGGAAACTGAAATCACTAAAGATGGTGTGCGTTATCATGAATTGAACGGTACCCCTGAAGAAGAAGCCAAACTGAAAGAGAGTTATGCTCACCTTTGCAAGCTCCGCGACGAAGTTATCGCGATGGGCGTGCTGCCTTCCATTAATGATTGGCATAGTATCAATCCAAATATTGACTAATGCTGAGTAATCGGCCAAATAGTTGAAAAGGTACCTTTCTTGGATAGAAGAGGTACCTTTTTAGATATTTTTCCTCAAAAATCCTTGCAGTATAAAAAAAACTCTTTATCTTTGCACCCGCAAACGAAAAAGGTGTCATAGCTCAGTTGGTAGAGCAAAGGACTGAAAATCCTTGTGTCCCCGGTTCGATTCCTGGTGACACCACTTTTGAAAGCATCGGAATGTAGCGCAGTTGGTAGCGCACTACGTTCGGGACGTAGGGGTCGGGCGTTCGAGTCGCCTCATTCCGACAGAAAGCGACAAGCAGTGAAAATTGCTTGTCGCTTTTCTTTTTTTATCTCTGCAAACCTCTGCAAATTCTCTCAAGCGGGGATCAACGTAAAAACCTGAGGGATTTTGTATT
>NZ_GL882690.1 GCF_000195635.1 Bacteroides fluxus YIT 12057
CTTTCTTTAGCGCAACCTTCACCTTTGCCAGCGCATGGCGGAAAGTGAAGGCAACGGAACCACCGTTACTGTATGCATAATCCCGTGCCGGGGCGTGCAGTATATTCTCCAATGTCCCGAAACCGGAACGCTGGTCGGTGATGCTCACTTCACCGCTACCGGTGTTACTACCGATGGTGCAACTCACCGGATGCCATGCCGCAAGGGTTTTCGTTTCGTCGGACTTCTGCCAATAGAGGGTGTTTGCTTCGCCATCGGGAAGCATCGCACCGATGTTGGCATCGCTTATCTTATACACTTTATGGTTCGCGCAGCCGTCCATGCTGATGGCTACGGGGTCGTTCTCCTGCCACGAGGTTTGGCCGTTCACATCGGTCGTGGCACGGGAGGCGGGGTTCGGGGCGGCGAGCCCATCCACGCTGGCGGTGAACGTCATGGGATATTTACCGTCCGGCAAGGTGATGCTGTCGTCCGTCACATCGCTGCACGAGGCGGCCATCAGGCAGGCGAAGCCCGCCACCGCCAGATGTCTGAATGGATTTGATTGGTTCATCATATCATTTTTCTGTTTTTATTATCATTTGTGCCACCGGCAGCGGCGAAGCTGCCCGTGTGCCACCCCTATGGGTTGCATCCTCCGCACATTACGCTTGTGTGCGGGATGGCTGAATTTCGTATCCGGTTTACGGATGCGGCTTACTCCATTTCGGCGCTGCCCTCTATTGCACTGACCGGTGTCCAGTCCTCTATCTTTGAATTGACAGTCAGTCCGGTTTGGTTCACCGTAATATTATATTGGTACTTCTTGCCGCTTTGGAATGTTAAACCACCCGGGATTTTGTAATAGAATGTTCCGCCATCGAGTGCTACTTTGATGAATTTGGTATCCGCCGCTACGGTTTGCGGCACGATGATGGCGGCGGCATAGGTGGCGCTGGAGAAATCGTCCGTAACCTCCGTGGCGATTGTAATCGGAGCCGGGGCGTTATCTCCTGTCGGGCAAGTGACCAACCCGGCACGGGCTGCTTGCGCGACTGACACGTCTGTATTGTTGATGTCGGCCTCCTTGTCGGGGGTAAATTCGGCTTTCAGCCGGGTGTTTTCGATGGTAACGGTTGCCCCGTTCAGTGCGGGTTTTCCTGCGCCCTGCTTCAGGGCTATTTCCACCTTCGACAGCAGATGGTAGAAAGTCAGGTCTACCGCACTTTTGCTGCGCTCCACCCCTTTCTTTAACCCGTACAGCAGGTCGGAGTCCAAGTAAGCGGTTCCGAGGTTGGTGCTCTGGTCAGCGGCTACCGTATGAGTTATGGCTGACGCGGGGAAAGTACTGCTACCTTCGGTGAAGGCAAAGTTTCCGTGCATCGCGTAAAAATCCAGATTGCTACCGTCGGTGGGATAATACTGGGAGCTCCCGGTGAAAGTGCCGTCGCCCTGGGCGGTCAGTGTCCATGCGCTGATGTATTCCGTGGCACCATTGTCGGCGGCTTTGTCCACCCATGTGTAAACCGTCTGGCCGGCGGCTATCTGCTTGTCGGGCACGTCGGTGTTGTTGGCGCGTGTCTGCACGCTCACGCCGCTCGTGAGGCGTATCTCGCCGTTCCAGTAGTCTGTTATCTCGTTCTCATCGGTGTTGCAACCTGCCAGTATCATTGTGGCGGCTGCCAGTGTCATAACTAATTTCGCTTTCATTTTTAGTTCTTTGTTTATAATATAATACATACGTTTGGGTTCTCATTTATCGGGTCTGCTCTCGCTTAATCACTCGGCATTGCCGTTTTCACCCTCACCGTTGCCCGGTGTCCAGTCCGCTACGGTAGAAGTCACTTCAAGGCCTGTTCCGGTAATGGTAATGCCATATTTATATTGGCTGCCTGCCACAAAGGATTGCGACTGGCCGGCGGAATGAATATTCCACCTGAACGTTGCTCCGTTTGTCAAGGTGAACACCAACTGCATCCCTTCGGTGGTAGTGTTGGGGAGCACGATGCCCTCGCAGGCCTTTCCCTGGTTGGTGACGAGCAGTTCCAGTTCGGTTTTGTCGGCTCCGATATTGGAGAGTGTCCGGGTCAATACGTCGAAGTCCGCTGTAGTGGACTGACTGGTGATACCCACTGTCATCCCCTCGAGGGCTTCGTCCGTCAATACTTTGCCGTCGGTCTTGATGGTAAGCCGGAGATTCACCAACCGGTGTTTGAAGCGGAAGGCTACTGCCGGACTGAACTTGTCGCCCGTCACCGGGGCTTCCGATACCATCAGGTCGATGTCCTTCTGCACCTCCTGCCGGCTGACATCCACTTTATACACGTCGTTTTCCAAGGGTGTCCGGTAAGGATAGTAAGCAAGGAAGTCCACTTCGCTGCCGTCTATGGGGAAGTAGACGGTTTGTCCGGCTTCCGCAGGGCGGAAAGTTCCTGTCTCTCCACCGGTTTTGGTAGTGTAGTGGCGGTTTCTCGCATCCTCTGCCACCTCGGTAGTTTCCGGTGCCAGCATATAGATGCCGATGGCGTCGTTGGCGTCCCACTGATTGTCGTGGGCACGGGTGTTCACCTGTATGCCGCCGGTTACTTCAAGGGCTACGCGTCCGTTGGCCGGCGTGCCTGTTTCTTCATTGTCGTTGCTACAGCCTGTCAGCAGTGCCAGAGCGGCAACTATCCCCCATAGGGAGACTCCATGATTCATTTTGTCATTCATAAGTGATCGTTATTTATTCGTTTTATAGTCTGATTACAATTCTCAATGTATCTCTATCTGCCCGTTGTCCACTTCCGTCCAGCCGGTGATGGTGCCGGAGAAGCTGCCTTCGGCGGGCAGTTCCAGCGTGGCATCCAGCGTCAGCGGTTCCATCTTTTCACCGAAGTTCTTCAAAACTTCGGAAAGATCGGTGGTGAAGGTCTGCACGCTTCCGTCGGTCAGGGTGACGGCAAGCGTCAGTATCTGCCGTTCTCCGGTCATGATGCCCATCAGCCGGAGCGTGGCGGCCAATGCCGGCTGTCCGGCTGCACGCGTCCTTCCGACGTCCGTACCGGGGGCAAAATCGGGCACGACTGCTTTTCCTCCGGCGGCGGTAATTGCTCCGTCCCTTAGATCGATGGCGGAAGCGATGCCTGTCAGGGTGGCGGAGGTCGCAGTGATGCGCTCTTCGTCGCCGGGGTTCAGCTTCAGTGCCAGGGTCAGGCTACGGATGCGCTGCTCCATCTTCACGGTCACTCCCAAAGTGTCGTCCTTCACGATTTCCAGCTCCTCCGTTCCCGAAAACAGGTAGCCGGGCGTTGGTTCCAGCGTGCCGTCAGCCAGCGTGTTTACGGTGGCGGTATGGCCGGTGAGGGTGATGCCTTCGGCCTGGTGGTAAACCAGCAGGTCTTGCCGGCCGGGTTCAAACAAGGCGTTGAAAGCGTTGTCCGTTCCGCCGGCCGTCTGTTCCCGCGTGCCGATACGCAGCGTATAACTCTGCGGCGGCACGGCGTCCGAAGAGGCTCCCGACCAGTCGGTGGTTACCCGTACCGCTCCCTTGCCGGGATGCGGGGTGTTGTACAGGTCGTCCTTCACGCAGCCGGTCAGTTGCAGGGTGACGAGTGCAAAGGTCAGCAACTTGCCGGCGATGGTCCATTTTATGATTGGAATTGCACGTTTGTCCGTGCGGATAGTCATTCTGTCCATGTGAACGGTATTTTTTATCATTGATTAAGTTTCCATACCAGTGTGACGCCGAGCTGGTTGACGCCCCAGTAGTTCCTGCTGTCACTGCCTTCGCGCACCCGGACGCCGTCCGTCATCTTGTACTTGTCATATTCGGCACGGGTATAGCCGATGCCCGCATGGAAATCCAGACTTAGTGCCCGGTTCAGCTCCAGCAGATAACCGCCCGTGATGCCGCCGCCCTGATAGTCGCCCTGCCTGCCCGTAGCTCCGAGCTTGCAGTTGAACTCGCCGATGTGGTACATGACACCGAGGTAACCCCGGTTTTCCTTTCCTATATAATAGCGTACTTCGGGCGATACCTTCCAGAGGGCATATCTTCTGTCTTTGTCGCTCCATGACCACGACGTCCACGAGCCGTTTGCAAGGATACCCACGTGGCGGCTGACGCGCCATTCGATACCGAGGTCGGGAGTGAGCGTTGCCCAGCGCAGCAGGTTGGCACGAAGGGCGAGAGTATGGCCGTTTTTTTCCACGGCGCCGGTTTCCTCTGCTGCTGTCACTTTCTCCGTCGCAGCCGCCTTTTCCATTGCCGGTGCTTTATCTTTCATCGCAATTTCCGCTGCCTTGTCTTCCACTGCGGTTTCCGCTGCCTCTTCATTTCCCGCACGGGTAGCGGCAGGGACTTCTGTAGGATGCGGGACGGTAACCCGTACCGTCACCC
>NZ_GL882691.1:0-35711 GCF_000195635.1 Bacteroides fluxus YIT 12057
TGGTTTACATCTGTTTTATGAAGAGATATTTTGGACTTCATCAATCTGCATAGACAGTATCATAATCATGCAAAGAGTGCTTACGCTGAAGCGACTTATAAAAGTAAGTGGTTTCAGCGTTTTTTATTTATAGGTCGCTACTTCTTTGGACAGAAGTTATATTCCTTTGAATAAAAGACGTATATTTGCATACGTCTTCTAAAAAACAAGGTGGAAATGGAACAGATGCGTAAATTGCCTATCGGCATACAGACTTTTGAGGAAATACGTAAAGACAACTATCTTTATGTAGATAAGACTGCCATGATTTATCAGAGTGGTTATCTGACTATCAGAGGTTATGATAAGGAGGTGTTATTATATACGTTGGCATTTCCTAATGATGAAGTCCGTTACGGCTTTCTGAATTTTCTGGTCCCGTATTATACCGGATGCAATAGTGAAGACTAAAGACACTATTTTTGCATTTGAGTTCAAACTGAACGTAAGTGCGGGAGAGGCACTCGTGCAGATTGATGAAAAAGGATATTTGATTCCTTACGCCTTGGACGGTAGAAGGTTGGTGAAAGTCGGGGTGAATTTTGACAAGGAGACGAGGAATATTGGTGAATATATCGTCTTGGAAGAGCAGTTATAAAGGATATCGCTCATAGCTTTTTGTTATTTTCTTCATCTATAATTCCCTGTCAACCAAAAAATCTTATTAACTTTGCGGGTCACTTTTGGAAACAATAAAAAAATAATGATATGAATATCTCTTATAATTGGTTGAAAGAGTATGTCGATTTCGATTTGACACCGGATGAAGTTGCTGCGGCACTAACGTCTATCGGACTGGAAACCGGAGGCGTAGAAGAAGTGCAAACCATTAAAGGCGGACTGGAGGGACTGGTCATCGGTGAAGTATTGACATGCGAACCTCATCCTAATTCAGACCACATGCACATCACGACCGTTAATTTAGGACAAGGTGAACCTGTGCAGATTGTGTGCGGAGCTCCGAATGTAGCTGCCGGACAAAAAGTGGTGGTTGCCACTCTGGGTGCAAAACTGTATGATGGTGATGAATGTTTTACTATTAAAAAATCAAAACTCCGTGGTGTAGAATCCAACGGTATGATTTGTGCTGAAGACGAAATTGGTATCGGTACGGATCATGCAGGAATCATTGTGTTGCCCGAAGCTGCTGTTCCGGGCACGCTTGCCAAGGATTATTATAACATCAAGAGCGACTACGTGCTGGAAGTGGATATCACTCCGAACCGCGCAGATGCTTGCTCACACTATGGTGTAGCCCGTGACCTGTATGCCTATTTGGTACAAAACGGAAAGCAGACTTCGCTGAAGAAACCGGAGGTGGATGCTTTTGCCGTAGAAAATCATGATTTGGACATCAAGGTAACGGTAGAAAATAATGAGGCTTGTCCCCGGTATGCGGGGGTTACCATTAAGGGAGTAACGGTAAAGGAAAGTCCCGAATGGTTGCAGAATAAACTTCGTATCATCGGTCTGCGCCCTATTAATAATGTGGTGGATATCACGAACTATATTGTTCATGCATTCGGCCAGCCGTTGCACTGCTTTGATGCGGATAAGATTAAAGGTGGTGAGGTGATTGTAAAGACCATGCCTGAAGGTACTCCGTTTGTAACGTTGGATGGAGTGGAACGTAAGTTGAACGAACGTGACCTGATGATCTGTAACAAGGAAGAGGCTATGTGTATTGCCGGAGTTTTCGGTGGTCTGGATTCGGGCTCTACCGAAACTACCAAAGATGTGTTCCTGGAAAGCGCTTATTTTCATCCGACATGGGTACGTAAAACCGCCCGTCGTCACGGTCTGAATACGGATGCTTCTTTCCGTTTTGAAAGAGGTATTGATCCCAATATCACTATCTACTGCCTGAAACTGGCTGCACTGATGGTGAAAGAGCTTGCCGGAGGTACGGTCTCTTCTGAAATAAAGGATGTGTGCGCTGCTCCGGCCAAGGATTTCAGAGTGGAACTTTCATACGAGAAGGTGCATTCATTGGTAGGTAAGGTGATTCCGGAGGATACAATCAAGAGCATTGTTACAAGCTTGGAAATGAAGATTGTAGATGAGACTGCCGATGGCCTGACTTTGGACGTGCCTCCTTACCGTGTGGATGTACAGCGTGATTGTGACGTTATAGAAGATATCCTGCGTATCTATGGATATAATAATGTGGAGATTCCAAAGACGTTGAAGTCCAGTCTGACTACCAAAGGCGAGTGTGACAAGTCCAACAAGTTGCAGAACCTGGTTGCCGAGCAATTGGTAGGTTGCGGATTCAATGAGATTTTGAATAATTCGTTGACCCGTGCCGCTTATTACGATGGTCTGGAGTCTTATCCGTCCAAGAACCTCGTAATGTTGATGAACCCGCTGAGTGCGGATTTGAACGCCATGCGCCAGACTCTGCTTTTCGGCGGTCTGGAAAGTATTTCTCATAATGCCAACCGTAAGAACGCGGATCTGAAATTCTTTGAATTCGGTAATTGTTACCATTTCAACGAAGAGAAGAAGAATGAGGAGAAGGTACTTGCTGCCTATTCGGAAGAGTATCATCTCGGTTTGTGGGTAACAGGTAAGAGGGTTTCCAACTCTTGGGCGCATCCGGATGAAAACAGCTCGGTATATGAGCTGAAAGCATACGTTGAAAATATCTTTGCCCGTCTGGGATTGTCCATGCATAATCTGGTACTCGGCAATCTGACCGATGACATTTATGCAGCCGCCCTTTCTGTACAGACAAAAGGCGGCAAGAGGCTGGCTACTTTCGGTGTGGTGACGAAGAAGTTACTGAAAGCATTCGATATTGATAATGAGGTGTATTATGCCGACTTGAACTGGAAAGAGTTGATGAAAGCCATCAAGAGCGTGAAAGTCAACTATACGGAAATATCCAAGTTCCCGGCCGTGAAACGCGACTTGGCTCTATTACTTGACAAGAAAGTTCAGTTTGCTGAAATTGAGAAAATAGCATACGAGACAGAAAAGAAGTTACTGAAAGAAGTTTCCTTGTTCGACGTTTATGAAGGCAAGAACCTGGAAGCCGGCAAGAAGAGTTATGCGGTAAGTTTCTTGTTGCAGGATGAAAATGCAACGTTGAATGACAAGCAGATTGACAAGATCATGTCGAAACTGGTTGCCAACCTGGAAAATAAACTGAATGCGAAACTTCGCTAATTCATAAATTATAAATCATAAATATTTTGTTCCAATGGGAAGAGCATTTGAATATAGAAAAGCTGCCAAATTGAAAAGATGGGGTCACATGGCAAAGACCTTTACAAGACTGGGTAAACAAATTGCTATTGCTGTAAAGGCCGGTGGCCCGGAACCGGAGAACAATCCGACTTTGCGTTCGGTTATCGCTACTTGTAAGCGTGAAAATATGCCGAAGGATAACATTGAACGTGCCATTAAGAATGCGTTGGGTAAAGACCAGAGTGATTACAAGAGTATGACATACGAGGGATATGGCCCTCACGGTGTGGCTGTTTTTGTAGATACTTTGACAGACAATACTACACGCACGGTTGCCGATGTACGTTCCGTTTTCAATAAATTCGGTGGAAACTTGGGTACTATGGGTTCATTGGCTTTCTTGTTCGATCATAAGTGTGTATTCACTTTCAAGAAGAAAGAAGGTATCGATATGGAAGAACTTATCCTCGACTTGATAGATTATGATGTGGAAGAAGATTTTGAGGAGGATGAGGAAGAAGGTACAATCACCATCTACGGTGACCCGAAGAGTTATGCCGCTATCCAGAAGCATTTGGAAGAATGTGGTTTTGAAGATGTCGGAGGTGAGTTTACTTACATTCCGAACGACCAGAAAGATGTAACTCCCGAACAACGTGAAACTATCGACAAGATGGTGGAGCGTCTGGAAGAGTTTGATGATGTACAGACGGTTTACACGAATATGAAGCCGGAAGAAAGCGAAGACTGATGACATATACATACAAGACTAAAGGCACGTGCAGTTCAGACATCAAGCTTGATGTGGAAAATGGTATCGTGAAAGAGGTCACCTTTTGGGGCGGATGCAACGGAAACCTGCAAGGGTTGTCCCGTTTGGTGAAGGGAATGTCTGTAGAGGCGGTGATTACCCGCCTGGAAGGGATTCGTTGCGGAGGACGCCCGACTTCTTGTCCCGACCAACTGTGTAAAGCATTGCATGAGATGGGATATTAAGACCTGATTGCCTCAAAGAAAAAGAATAAGTTGGAAGCCCTTGGTACTGCAAAGATGCCAAGGGCTTTTTTTGAACTTAACATATAGCGTATTTGTTATTATTTGAGTATTTTTACGCTCTTAAAAAACGAACACAATGAAGAATATCCTGAAAGATTTAAAACGGAGGGATCACAAACGTTATCTGGGTGGTCTGGATGTTTTTAAATATATAGGTCCCGGATTGCTGGTGACAGTGGGCTTTATAGATCCGGGAAACTGGGCTTCTAACTTTGCGGCAGGTTCCGAGTTTGGCTATTCATTGCTGTGGGTGGTCACTTTATCGACAATCATGCTGATTGTATTGCAACATAATGTGGCGCATCTGGGGATTGTGACCGGTCTGTGCTTGTCTGAGGCTGCCACACGATATACTCCCAAGTGGGTATCGCGTCCTATTCTGGGAACTGCCGTACTGGCTTCCATTTCTACCTCATTGGCGGAAATATTGGGAGGTGCCATTGCCTTGCAGATGTTGTTCGACATTCCGATAATATGGGGCTCCGTGCTGACGACCATTTTTGTACTTGTCATGCTTTTCACCAATTCATACAAGAAGATAGAGCGTTCTATCATTGCATTTGTTTCTGTTATCGGGCTTTCCTTTATCTACGAATTGTTTCTGGTGAAGATTGACTGGCCGGTAGCTGTGCAGGGATGGGTAACTCCATCGTTTCCGCAGGGAAGTATGCTGATTATCATGAGCGTGCTTGGAGCAGTGGTCATGCCGCACAATTTGTTCCTCCATTCGGAGGTGATACAGAGTCATGAATACAACAAACAAGATGATGCTTCCATCCGTAAAGTCTTGAAATATGAGCTTTTCGATACATTGTTTTCCATGATTGTGGGGTGGGCCATCAATAGTGCAATGATTCTGCTGGCAGCGGCCACGTTCTTTAGCGGAGGTATCCAGGTGGAAGAATTGCAGCAGGCAAAGTCTCTTCTCGAACCTTTGTTGGGAAATAGTGCCGCTGTGGTTTTTGCCTTGGCGTTGTTGATGGCGGGTATCTCTTCCACGATAACCAGCGGTATGGCGGCAGGTTCTATTTTCGCAGGTATTTTCGGAGAATCCTATCACATCAAGGACAGCCACTCGCAGGTAGGTGTAATCCTTTCTCTGGGTATTGCCCTGTTACTGATTTTCTTTATCGGTGATCCTTTCAAGGGGTTGTTGGTTTCGCAGATGATACTGAGCATTCAGTTGCCTTTTACGGTATTCCTGCAGGTCAGCCTGACTTCTTCCACCAAGGTGATGGGACCTTATGTGAATAGTAGATGGAGTACCTTTGTGCTTTATACCATTGCCGTTATTGTTACGGTTTTGAATATCATGCTGTTGGTTTCGGAAATCGTCTGAAAGGAAGAGGTATTTATACTTTTAAAATCGTTATTTTATTGAAAAGGAGAATGATGTACAAAATAATAACTTCTAATAGATATAACAGATGAAAATAATCACATACAACGTTAATGGCCTGCGGGCTGCTGTGACAAAAGGGCTTCCCGAATGGCTGGCACAGGAACAGCCGGATGTACTTTGCCTGCAGGAAACTAAGTTGCAGCCGGAACAGTATCCGGCAGATGCATTGGATTCCTTGGGCTACAGGCATTATTTGTATTCTGCACAGAAAAAGGGATATAGTGGAGTAGCCATTCTGACAAGGCGTGAACCCGACCATGTGGAATACGGTATGGGGATCGAGGAGTATGATAACGAAGGGCGTTTTATCCGTGCCGATTACGGAGATTTGTCTGTCGTCAGTGTGTACCATCCTTCGGGAACGAGCGGTGACGAACGGCAGGCTTTCAAGATGGTTTGGCTGGAAAAGTTTCAGGAGTATGTGCTGGAGTTGCAGCGTACGCGTCCCAAACTGATTCTTTGCGGGGACTATAACATCTGTCATGAACCGATAGATATCCATGATCCTATTCGCAATGCCACTAACAGCGGATTCTTGCCTGAAGAACGGGAGTGGATGACGCGTTTTCTGAATGCCGGATTTATCGATTCTTTCCGTTTGTTGCATCCCGACAAGCAGGAATATACGTGGTGGAGTTACCGCTTCAATTCGCGGGCCAAAAATAAAGGGTGGCGTATAGATTATTGTATGGTGAGTGAGCCTGTGCGTCCTATGTTGAAGGAAGCGCAGATACTGAACGGGGCTGTTCATTCGGATCATTGCCCGATGTCATTGGAAATAACAGAATGAAAATGGAATTGAAGGACAGGATAGAAAAGGCTGTTGAACTTTTCAAGAGCGGATACAACTGCTCGCAGTCTGTAGTGGCTGCTTTTGCCGATATGTATGGTTTCACGGAGGAGCAGGCATTGCGCATGTCGGCCTCTTTTGGAGGTGGCATAGGACGCATGCGCCAGACGTGCGGGGCTGCATGCGGTATGTTTATGCTTGCGGGTTTGGAGAAAGGGGCTACGGACGGTAAAGACCGTGAAGGTAAAGCTGCCAATTATGCACTTGTGCAAGAATTGGCTGAGGAATTTAAAAAGCGAAACGGCTCCATGATTTGCGCGGAACTCTTGGGATTGAAAAAACCGGAAGGTTCTTCAGTGCCCGAAGCACGTACGGAACAATATTATGCCAAACGCCCGTGTGCCAAGATGGTAGAAGAGGCTGCCCAAATATGGGTGGAATACTTGGAAAAGCAGATGATTTAAGCTTGTCTCGCTCTAAAAATGCTTTTTTCTGACAGAATAAAGAAAAAAACAGGCAATAACGTGTTATATAACATAAAAATAGCTATCTTTGCAGACGAAATAAAATCTGAATCTCTTAGAGAGGGATTTTTGGCATGTCTAACTTAAAACAAAGAGAAAATGTTAAAAGAAAAAGCTGGTGAAACTGCAGGAAAAATTTGGAATGCACTGAATGAAACTGAAGGTTTAACTGCTAAGCAAATCAAAAAAGCTACGAAATTGGTAGATAAAGATTTGTATCTGGGCTTTGGCTGGTTGTTGAGAGAGGATAAAATTTCCACTCAGGAAGTCGAAGGCGAACTGTTTGTGAAGCTGAAATAAGAGAGAGATTGACTGGAATGTTATAAAAAGATGCGTTGATACATGGATATGTTATCAACGCATTTTTTTTTGTCTTCTCCTTTTTGTATCTTTGCGCACCAAAATTAAAGATAACTGTTGACAATGAAGAATATACGTAACTTTTGTATTATTGCCCATATAGACCATGGTAAATCAACTTTGGCCGACCGGCTTCTGGAGTTCACCAATACCATACAAGTAACCGAGGGACAGATGCTGGATGATATGGATCTGGAAAAGGAGAGAGGTATCACTATCAAGAGCCACGCCATTCAGATGGAATATTCGTATAAAGGTGAAAAGTATATTCTGAATTTGATCGATACTCCGGGACACGTGGACTTTTCCTACGAAGTGTCACGTTCCATTGCTGCCTGTGAGGGCGCGCTGCTCATTGTGGATGCCTCACAAGGGGTACAGGCACAGACTATCTCCAATCTTTACATGGCCATTGAGCATGATCTGGAGATTATCCCCGTTATCAACAAATGTGATATGGCGAGTGCCATGCCCGAAGAGGTGGAGGACGAAATCGTGGAATTGCTCGGATGCAAGCGCGAAGAGATTATCCGTGCTTCCGGCAAGACGGGCATGGGTGTAGAGGAGATTCTGGCTGCCGTTATCGAGCGTGTGCCCCATCCCGTGGGTGACGAGGAGGCTCCATTGCAGGCGCTGATTTTTGACTCCGTATTCAATTCTTTCCGGGGTATCATCGCTTATTTCAAAATAGTGAACGGTGTTATCCGCAAAGGGGACAAGGTAAAGTTCTTCAATACGGGAAAAGAATACGACGCTGATGAAATCGGTGTACTGAAGATGGATATGGTTCCCCGTCAGGAACTGCGTACCGGAGACGTAGGATATATCATTTCGGGTATCAAGACTTCCAAAGAGGTAAAGGTGGGTGATACGATTACCCACATAGCCCGTCCTTGCAAGGAAGCCATTGCCGGTTTTGAGGAAGTGAAGCCGATGGTCTTCGCCGGTGTTTATCCTATCGAGGCGGAAGACTTCGAAGACTTACGTTCTTCCTTGGAGAAACTCCAGCTGAATGATGCTTCATTGACTTTCCAGCCGGAATCATCTTTGGCATTGGGCTTTGGTTTCCGTTGCGGTTTCCTGGGATTGCTCCACATGGAAATCGTACAGGAGCGTCTGGACCGTGAATTCGACATGAATGTAATCACGACAGTACCTAACGTTTCGTATAATATCTATGACAAGCAGGGGAATATGACCGAGGTGCATAACCCCGGCAGTATGCCCGATCCTACGATGATAGACCGCATTGAGGAGCCGTATATCCGTGCTTCCGTCATTACCACCACAGACTATATCGGACCTATCATGACCCTTTGTCTGGGTAAGCGCGGAGAATTGGTCAAGCAGGAATACATTTCCGGTAATCGTGTGGAAATCTATTACGACATGCCTTTGGGAGAGATCGTGATTGATTTCTATGATAAGCTGAAGAGCATTTCCAAGGGATATGCCTCTTTTGACTATCATTCCAACGGTTTTCGCCCGTCCAAGTTGGTGAAGCTGGATATATTGCTGAACGGTGAGCCGGTGGACGCCCTTTCCACCTTGACCCACTTTGACAATGCGTATGAACTGGGACGCCGTATGTGCGAGAAGTTGAAAGACCTGATTCCGAGACAACAGTTTGACATCGCTATCCAGGCAGCCATCGGCGCGAAGATTATCTCCCGCGAGACCATTAAGGCTGTACGCAAGGACGTGACGGCAAAATGTTATGGCGGTGACGTGAGCCGTAAGCGCAAGTTGCTTGAGAAACAGAAAAGAGGTAAAAAACGAATGAAACAGATTGGTAATGTGGAGGTGCCTCAGAAAGCGTTCTTGGCAGTACTGAAACTGGATTAGTTTTTAAACAATTCATGTACTTTAGGGGTTGTTCTCTTTCCGTAGGGCTATCTTGACAACCCCTTACTAATTTAAAATTAATGAGAAAAGTTCTATCATTTTCAGCCTTCTTGATGGTGGGTTTAATTGTTTCCCAATACCTTCCTGTATGGGCCGGTGGGAATTATGGTACGGTAAAGACTGTATCGAATGTTTTTCTTTATGTTTGCCTGGGTTTTATCATGATTAATGTGGGACGTGAGTTCGAAGTGGACAAGTCCCGTTGGCGAACGTATGCGGAAGATTATTTCATTGCTATGGCCACTGCTGCCATGCCTTGGTTCCTGATTGCCGTCTATTACATTTTTGTATTGCTGCCGCCCGATTATTGGGACAGCTGGGAAGCGTGGAAGGAAAATCTCTTGCTAAGCCGTTTTGCGGCTCCCACTTCAGCAGGTATTCTTTTTACGATGTTAGCTGCCATCGGACTGAAATCCAGCTGGATGTACAAGAAGATTCAAGTATTGGCTATTTTTGACGATCTGGATACGATTCTTTTGATGATTCCTTTGCAAATAATGATGATAGGCTTACGTTGGCAGCTGCTGGTCATCATCTTCATCGTATTCCTGCTACTTTCCTTCGGATGGAGACAATTGGGCAAGTACAATTGGAGACAGGATTGGAAAGCTATTCTGGTGTATTCAGCGGTGGTATTTATTTCTACTCAATCTCTGTATCTTATCAGTAAATATCTTTATGGGGAGAGCGGGAGTATTCATGTCGAGGTGTTGCTGCCGGCATTTGTGCTGGGAATGGTGATGAAGCATAAAGAGCATGATACCCCTATGGAACAAAAGGTGTCTACCGGTATCTCATTCTTTTTCATGTTCCTGGTAGGGATGAGCATGCCTCGTTTTCTGGGCATTGACTTTACGGAAGCGGCGTCCGCTGGATATTCCGTTACCGGATCGCAGGAAATGATGTCGTGGGGGATGATTCTATTTCATGTCGTGATAGTTTCGCTGCTTTCGAATATCGGCAAACTGTTCCCGGTGTTTTTTTATCGCGACCGCCGGCTTAGTGAACGCCTGGCATTGTCCATAGGGATGTTTACACGGGGTGAAGTAGGGGCAGGAGTCATTTTTATTGCTCTGGGATATAACTTGGGCGGACCGGCCTTGATAATTTCAGTGCTTACTATAGTGCTTAATTTAATTTTAACAGGTATATTTGTACTGTGGGTGAAGAAGCTGGCTTTGATGAGTTATAAGGAATAGTCCTTCGGGACTTTCCTTCTTGACGGAAGGGTGAAATCTTAAATCCGATATACTATGATTATTTTACGTACCGTGAGAAACATTTCCTCGTTGAACATTGTGGCGAGTATTCTATTGTTTTTGACTGCTATTCTGGCTGCTCTTATTGCCAATTCTCCAATGGCACCGTTGTATCAGGGATTCCTTTTGCAGGAGTTGCATCTGCGTATCGGGGATTTTAACTTGTTGTCACACGGTGGGCATCCGTTGAAGATGATTGAGTTTATCAACGATTGCCTGATGACTGTTTTTTTTCTGGCCGTAGGGCTGGAAATAAAGCGGGAGTTGCTGGTAGGTGAATTATCTTCTTTCCGGAAAGCTGTATTACCTTTCATTGCTGC
The DNA here is from genome assembly GCF_000195635.1 of Bacteroides fluxus YIT 12057. GTDB lineage: Bacteria > Bacteroidota > Bacteroidia > Bacteroidales > Bacteroidaceae > Bacteroides > Bacteroides fluxus. Next base: position 10,848 of record NZ_GL882691.1, read on the forward strand.
CTGTGGAGGTATGCTGATACCGGTGATTATCTACTCTTCTCTGGTTGTTTCGGGCAGTCCGGAGGGACGCGGCATGGCTATACCGATGGCTACGGATATCGCTTTCTCGTTGGGGGTATTGAGCCTGTTGGGTAAACGGGTACCCTTGAGTTTGAAGATTTTTCTGACTGCATTTGCCGTTGTCGATGACATTGGCGGCATTCTTGTGATTGCCATTTTCTACAGTACGGAAGTTGCTTATGGCTATCTGATTGTGGCTGCCGTTTTATACTGTTTCCTTTATTATATGGGGAAATTCGGTATGACCCAAAAGATATTTTTTCTTTTCTTCGGGGTGATAATCTGGTACCTTTTCCTTCAATCAGGCATACACAGCACTATTTCCGGTGTAATCCTGGCATTTGTCATTCCGGCACGCCCAAGGTTGGATGCCGGTAAATATATCAATCGGATACGGGAGGTTATCGGTGAATTTCAGGTTTCCGAATCTGACAGGATAGTATTGACCAATGAACAGATTGCTACTCTGAAGCAGGTGGAACGTGCTTCGGACTTTGTCATCAGTCCGCTGCAATCCTTAGAGGATAACCTGCATGGAATGGTGAATTTTGTAATTCTGCCTTTGTTTGCTTTTGCCAATGCGGGCGTTGTCTTTAGCGGTGGCGGCAATGTGATAGGGCATGTGAGCATAGCGGTGGCAATGGGATTGCTCTTTGGCAAGTTCATCGGAATTTATCTGTTTACGTGGCTGACGATCAGGAGCGGACTGGCTTCCATGCCCAAAGGCATGAACTGGAAAAATATAGCGGGAGTCTCTTTGTTGGGAGGTATTGGCTTTACGGTATCCCTGTTTATTGCCAATCTCTCTTTCGCGGGTGACTATCCGGAACTGCTGAACCAGGCTAAGTTCGGGGTATTGCTGGGGACGGTTCTTGCAGGAATAGCAGGTTATATCGTATTGAATATGGTATTGCCGCGTGAAGTTAAAGGATAAACACGGCATTTGCCCCTCTCTCTTTGAGAATACGGTCCTGCAGAGTTTACATGTCTGACGTTCTTATTGGATGTTATAATTCTCTTCTTCATTTTCTTTCCGGATGGAATCTTCCGGCAGTAATCTGGAGGAGATCCGTTTCTTGGGAGTGAGCCCCATGCCTTTCAGCATTTCTGCCTGGCGGACTACACTGCCGTTTCCGTCGGAGAGTTGGTTGAATGCTTTCTCGTAATCCTTTTGCAGGTTAGTCAATTTGTCGCCTATGCCCAGAAACGTATCGGTAAATCCCGCTATTTTTTCATACAGGGAAGTTCCGCGCTTGATGATGGCCTGTATGTTCTTTACCTGGTTTTCCCGTTTCCATAGGTCGAGTGACAGCCGCAGGGCACTGATCAGGTTGGTAGGGCTCATCATTACTACCTTTTTATTGTAGGCATATTCCCAAAGGTTGGCGTCGCTCTGGATGGCAAGCAGGTAGGCGCCTTCTGTGGGGATGAACATCATGACGAAGTCCGGAGCCTTTACGTCATAACGGGAGTAATCTTTCCGGCTGAGTTCGTCGATATGATTGCGGACGGACTGCAGGTGAGCTTTCAGAAGGCGTGCCTGTTCTTCCTTGTCTTCGGCGGAAGTGTAGGCGGCATAAGCGGTGAGTGATACTTTGGAGTCGATAATCATCTCGCGGTCATCCGGATATCTGACAAGGATATCGGGTTGCATCTTCTGGCCGTTTTCCTCGTTGGTGATGATTTCGCCACGCTCGTCTTTCAGGAATTCCTGGCGGACATAATGCTCTCCCTCTATCAGGCCGGAAGCTTGCAGCAGACGTTCCAAGATCATTTCCCCCCAATTGCCTTGCATCTTGGAGTCACCTTTCAACGCCCGGGTCAGGTTGTTGGCATCTTCGCTGAGGCGGCTGTTCAGCTCGACCAGTTCCTTGATACGTTCGCCCAGTGAGAAGCGTTCTTTGGCTTCCGTGCTGTACACCTGTTCTACCTTTTCCCTGAAGTCCTTCAAGTTGTCGCCCAAAGGGCGGAGCAGGTTGTTGATATGTTCGGCGTTCAGCCTTTTGAAGTCCTCGGTCTTGCTTTGGAAAATACGGTTCGAAAGGTTTTCGAATTCGGTATTCATACGTTTATGCAAAGCTTCGGCTTCTTCCTTCTGCTGCTTTAAGAGTTCTATTTCCTTTTGAGTACCGCTGATTTCGGCTTTCAGCGCGGCGGACTTGCGGTCTGCCGCCAAGTAACCGACGGCAGTTCCGATGACAAGCCCTATAACCAGTAATAATATCTCCATGTGATGCGTGAAAATAATAGCGTCTCGGTGTTCGCCTTATTGTGTCAATATCTCGTTTCCGTCTTCGGTGATCAGTATCATGCTTTCCCATTGTGCGGAAGGCAGCCCGTCGTCTGTACAGACGGTCCAGCCGTCGGCTTCGTCAATGAATACTTCATAGGTACCCATATTAATCATCGGCTCGATGGTGAAGGTCATGCCCGGTACTATCAGCATGCCGGTACCGCGTTTGCCGAAATGCTCCACATCAGGCTCCTCGTGGAACTTGATGCCCACACCATGTCCGCAAAGGTCACGTACTACGCTGTAACCGTTCTTCTCGGCATGTTCTTGGATTACGGCACCTACATCACCGAGGCGTGCCCAGGGCTGTGCTGCCTGGATGCCTAAGTCGCGGCACTCTCGGGTCACTTGCACCAGGCGCTGCATATCCGGGTTGACGTCACCGATCATGTACATACGTGATGCGTCGGAGAAGTATCCTTTGTAGATGGTGGAGACGTCAACGTTTACAATGTCTCCGCTGCGCAGGAATTCCTTGGTACTGGGAATGCCGTGGCAGACTACGTCGTTGATGCTGACACATGCACTTTTGGGGAAACCTTCGTACAGGAAAGGAGCGGGAATGGCGTCATGGTCTGTTGTGAAACAATATACCATGTGGTCGATTTCGGCTGTGGACATTCCTTCGCGGATATTTGCAGAGATGTAGTCCAACAGTGCCGTATTGATTTTGGCACTTTCGCGGATGCCGGCTAATTGTTCTTCAGTGCGCAGGGCACTTCTCATCGGCAGCTTATAGCCTTCTTTTTTATAGTGTTGGATTTTGGCTTCTACTTCATCGGAATAATTTTTAGGAGTAAACCGCACTCCTTTTGTAAACTTTTTCATTGCGATTTTATTTTTGATTCTGCAAAAATACCAATTTTATGGATAGCATGTGAAACTATTCCCTTTCTTTTTTCGATGGCTGTCCTGCCTATAGCATTTTTACAGTAATGATTTCACTTCTCGAATAATCCACTCTCTTTACTTGTATCTGTGTTTTGATTCTCTCTTTCAGTCCTTCCACGTGGCTGATGATACCTACTTTTTTGCCGCCCATCTGATGCAGTTTCTCCAGTGTGTCCATAACTGTGTTCAGATAGTCACTGCTCAGCGTACCGAAACCTTCGTCGATGAACAAGGTATTGACCGACAGGCTTTGCCGGCTAAGGGAAGAGAGGCCCAGGGCAAGCGAAAGGGAAATCACAAAACTTTCTCCACCGGACAGGGTACAGGCGGGACGGGCGGTACCGCCTTGATAAAAGTCGCGTAGCAGGATGGTCAGTGAGCCCGCCTGGCATTCCAGTTCGTAGCGGTCTGTAAGCCGTTGCAGATAGAAGTTGGCACCGTTGAGCAGCTCTTTCAGTACGAAACTTTGGGCGATGTTCCGGAAGTTTTTCCCTTTCTCGTCACCGAAGTGCTTGCAGAGACGGTCCCATTTCAGATAAATTTCACGTAGCCGGTTGGCACGGTCTTTCTCGTCTTTGATTAAGGCGACGTTTTGTCTATGTTGTTGTAAGGAGGCTTGCAGTTGGCCGATGCTCCGGTTGCCTTCGGCAATTCTCTGTTCCCATGCGGTGGCTTGTGCCTCCAGGGATTCGGCGGTATCTTCTTCGCCCATCTCCGGTTTGAGCCGCAGGTGTGTTTCTGTCTGTTCGGAGGTGAGCCGGTAAGCGGTTTGCAGGGCCACGACCTCCTCCTTGAGTTGTTGCAGACCGGTGCGGAGGTGTTCTATCTGCTCGTTGGTATAGACCGAGAGCCTACTGATATAGGCTTCATCAAAGCCGGGATGTCCGGCATAGAACCGGGAAAGCTTGTCACTCAGATCTGCAACGGTCCTTCGGGCTGAAAGTATATTCTGTTTCAATCCGGTGGCCCGGACATTGAGTGAATTCCATGCGGTTTCCGGATTTCTGGTTTCCTGTACCTCACCGGTGGGGATAAGGTTCCATTCTGGGAAGGCGGAGCAGATATTTTCTCTGGCGGCCGAGAGGTTATCCAGTTCTTTGCTGCCGAGGGTTATGGCTGTTTCCAGTACTGCCTGCCTGTTCTGCGCCTGCTTGTAGAGGGTGGCGGCTTGTTTTAGCCGTTCAATGAGAGAAGCGGGAGAGGTGCTCCATTCCCGTTGCCAGCCATCCCACAGGATGGAGGGGCTGACCCGTTCTAAAATGCTCTGTGCGGTGCTCGTTTCATTGCTGACCAACGCTTGCTTGTTGGTAATGCTGTTTTTTAGTCCGGTAAGGGACTTCTCGGCTGCACTGAGCGCATTCCGGGCGTTTTCTGCTTCCTGCTGCAATTCGTCCTTCCGGTGTTGCAGGGCGGAAATGGTGTTTACAATACTTTGTACCTCATTCAGTTTCCGGTTGATTTGCTCCAGGTCTTGCAGGTTGGCTCGTATCAGCAAGCTGAGTGATTCCTCCGTAGAGCCGGAAATATTCCGGATGTCGCACAGGTTGCATTGGGTTTCGGCGTCTTTCCGTGCATGGTCATATCCTTCTTGTGCCTTCCGGGTAGCCGACAGGCTGCTTGCCATCAGTTTTTCGTATGTGCTGAGCTCTGTCTGGTTGGCGTTCAAAGCCTGTTCCGCAGCTTTGTATTCTTTTTCTTTGGCGTCCAGGGACGCTTGAAGAGGGGCAAGGATGGACTGGAAATCCTCGTCCCGGCAGAGGGACTTGACTTCTTGCCCGCATACCGGACAAGTATCACCCACCGACAGGCGGGCGCGGGCTTCTCTGGCCCAGTCCTTTACCGCTTCTTTTTGTTTTTCGCAAAGCTGGGCAAGGTCGTTGAAGGCCGCCTGCTTGCTGTTGAAGTCAGCTTGCAGTCTGCCCTGCCGTTCCCGGCATGCCGTAATTTTCTCCTTAAAGGATTGTTCCTGCCCTTTGGCGGACTCCAGTGCCGAATACTTTTCTTTCAGCAGTACCAAAGCAGTTTTCGCTTTCGACAATTTTTCCCTGTCCGCCTCAAGGGAATTCCTTTTCTCCTGAAGAACATGGTGGTGCATGGATTCAAGCAATGCCTTCTGTTTGTCTATTTCCGCTTGTTGGTCTGAGTTTGCTTTGCGCTTCTGCTGGAGAGCCTGCTCTTTGGCAGTGCATTCCTTTTCCAAAAGAGGCTGTTGGCTGCTTAAGGCAGTTACTTCCTTCTCATATTTGCTTATGCGGCTTTGTGAGGAAAGAATTGCCTGCAGGTCGGCAATGATGGACTGGCTCTGCTCGAACATGGGGAGCAGGGGGGCATGCTTTTGCAGATATCCTTCCACATGGACCAGTTCCTGCTGCTGCTCTTTTCTGTGCTTTTCCAGCCAGGCATACCCTTTGCAAAGGAGGATGAATTCTGTTTCCAGGCTTTTTTTATCTTCTTCCGCCTGTTGTAGCTCCGTGCTGCTTTTGCGCAAAGAGGCGAACAGGCTACGGGCATCGGAGGTGAGGTGCCAGTCGTTTATCAGCCGTTCTTTCTGCCGGAAATCATCCGACAGCAGCAAGGCATTTTTTTCTTCCCATGCTTTTTTCTGGTTCTCTGCAAGCAGCGTCAGTTCCGCTTTCTTTTTCAGCCATTCCTGCTTGCGGAGGGCAATGTCCTTCTGAAGGTTGAAACGGCTGATTTCGGAACTTTGGGCCGCAATCTGCTGGTGAATTTCGGCTATCTCCTCCTCCGTGAGGAGACGGATACCCTCCAATTTCCGGTTCTGCTCCTCATAATCCATGCGCTTCTCTTTGGTAATGGCATAGATACGTGAGCCTATCTCAGAATAAATGCTTGTTCCGGTGAGCTTTTCCAGAATATCCGATTTCTCGCTTTCCTTGCTTTGCAGGAATTTGGTGAAGTCACCTTGTGCCAGCAGGGTGGTGCGGCAGAACTGCTCGAAAGTCAGTCCGACGGCATTCTGTATTTCATTCGGTATTTCTGTTTTTTTGGTGAGTTGTATATGGGTCTTTCTGTTTTCCAGTGTCCACTTCACATCTTGCAGGGCACCGCTTGCCTTTTTCCGGGCACGTGCCACATACCATCTGGCGGTGTAGGGGATATCGTTTGTTCCGATGAAATCCAGTTCTGCCCAGGCTTCGCAGGTGTTACGCCTCATCAGTTGCCGGTTGTCATTGATCAGTATCTCTTCCTTTTTGCCGGAAAATGCCTGGGTGGCATCTTTGTATCTTTCACTTGCCGCACGGTCCATGCGGGGCGTGTCGTTATAGAGTGCCAGGCAGATAGCGTCGAGTATGGTCGTTTTTCCGGCTCCCGTTTCCCCGCAGATGAGGAACAGGGACTCCTCGCTCAGTGGGCCGTTCTCAAAGTCGATGACGGCGTCTTCTATGGATGCCAGGTTTTTCAGGGTCAGTTTTTGAAGTTTCATTGATTGAAGGATTTTTTTGATAGATTGCCTGTTCGATTGTCTGAAGTTCAGAAACTTTGGGGCTTTTCCTTGATTTGCCGCAACACGTCGCCCATCATTCCACAAAGTTCCTCGTCCATTTCTTCCCCTTCCGTTTCACGGTAGTATAGTCTGGCTATGTCCAAGGGTGACATTTCCTGGATTTCCTGAATGGAAAGATGCTTGGCACTGTCGTCCGCCGCTTGCTTTTCGCGGTTGGACTTGATGTAGCAGTATTTGCAGGCTTTGTCCTTCACGGCATTGGCGGCACGTTCGTTGCAGTCGGGTGCCAGATAGTTCTCTATCAGCACGTTCAGCCGGATGTATGCCTGCTTGTCACCGGGGTATTCCTCCAGCTGTTTCAGCGCCTCTTCAAATGGTACCGGGGTATGGGGAAGCGTTATGAGGGGAATCGGGTTTTCTATGGCAACGGTTCTTGTCAGCGGTTCTTCGTGTCCGTTCAACTCGACGATGGAGACGGAGTGCGGATAGGTTTCATCGAAGCTTACCGGCAGGGGAGTGCCGCAATAGCGTGCGCGGCGGCTGCTTCCCTTGATGTCCTGCGGGCAATGGATATGGCCGAGCGCCAAATAGTCGTAACCTTTGCCCAAGTCCTCGAGGGGAACGTAGTCTATGCCGCCTATGCTTTCATCGTGTCCGCTACGGTCACTGCCGGTGATGGAAAGGTGAGCCATCAGCACCACAGGAAGCCTTTCGGTGTTTTGCTTTTCGGTCTCGTCCAGCAGGGCCTGGAAGAAGCGCGGTTGGCGTTCCTCTCTGGGAGTGCCGGCGTCCAGTACCGGGAAGTTCTGCGGATAAATGTGCGGGACGGCAATTACATATCCTTTCTTTTCTCCTTTCCCGTTCTCGATGGCGATGATATGCCTCGCCAGATTTACGTTCTCACAGTCACGCTCAATGTTCCCGATGACCGTTACTCCGAAATGCTGCCACAGGCTGCTGTCTATTTCCAGTTTCGAACTGCTGTCATGATTTCCGGCAGTGACTACGATAGCCATTTCGGGGCAGGCCTTGTGTATGTTCAGCAGCCCTTCGGTGTACATCTTCTGCGTGGCGGCGGAGGGGGTGGAATAGTGGTAGATATCTCCGCTTACTGTCATGACGTCGGGCTTTTCGTGCCGAACGATTTCCGCAAGTTGTCGCAGGAAGTCTTCCTGCTCTTGGCTCCGGTCATAGTTGTATAGGGTATGTCCTAAATGCCAGTCACTGGTGTGTAGTATCTTCATGGGATGCATTCTTGTTAAAGAGTGGGAGCACGGTCTTTTCAGGCGTTTGCCGGGCGCAGCACATATAGTTTATGGGTGCCCCGTCCCCGATAATTGATGCCGCTGTCGGGTTGGGCTGCCCATGCTTTCAGTTCATTGGCGGCGGTTGTCTTCAGCAGGCCGGTCAGGCGGCAGTACTCTGCGACACTCATAAAGGTGTTTTTCTTCATGAATTCTTTGGCCCGTTCCAGCCGTTCTTCCGGAGCGAACATTTGCGAGGAGCGGCGGCATTTCTTGTATTGCGCCCGTTGCAGGGTGCAGTGGCCTGCCGTTTCGTACAGCAGCTCCTTGTCAACTCTGAAGTTGATGTCTCTCAGACAGATGCTTGCGGCATTACGCCGGGGAGCCCCTTCCTCTCCGCTTTCCCGCTCCTTGTCTTTGCGCAGGCCCAACGAGGGGGTGAATACCCCCAGGCCTTCTATTTTTACGGAATACCCTTCGGACATGCTGTGGGCAATTTCTTCAGTGATGGCTTGTACGAGTCCTTTGATGTCTCCGCGGGTAAAGGAAGTTGCGTACGATACTTTGTCGGCAATGTATTCCAGATCTTTTTGTCCGTATAATTGCATTCGCGGATAGAGGATGCGCTTGCCGTCTTCGTTGGGCAGGGTGAGTTCCTGCATGTCATATTCTGCCATAGGTCAGTAGATGTTAATGTATGGATTTCCCGCTGTTAAGAGAAAAAGTCCTTGGTGTTAAGGAAAAAGTTTCCCGGTACAAGGAGTAAACTTTCCCGATACAAGGAGTAAAGTTTCTCTTAATAGGGAGTAAACTCTGTTCAAAGCCTGTGAACGGATATTCACAAGGCTTGAATATGTATTCGCGCGGCTTGAATATATGTTCGCAGTGCGAAGTTAGAGAATGTTTTCCAAGTAGGCAAGAGAATTGTTCATTAACTCCCGGCATATTTTTTTCAGACACGGAATTCCAAGATATGTAAAATCTGGGAATTCCGTGTAATCTTGTGTCGTGAGAGCATAACATATAAGCTTTCGGACTCCTCGTTTACAGGGCCTTGCTGCTGTTTTTTTAATTTTTATTTCTCAATGTACGCTTCCGCAATGGCCTCTTTTACATCTTTGACTATGCCTATCCACATGTCCGGTTGAACCTTGAAGCGGACGGTAAGATTGTCTCCGGCAGATGCTTTACAGGCAATAATCTCCTTTTTTAATTCATTGATGGAGATGTTCTTTAAAGTCTTCAGCTCGGTTCCATTGGAGTGGACAAGGCGTACTTCTATAGGTAGAGAAGTTTTCCTGTTTTTGACGGTAGCCTCCTTGGTGGTTTGGGGTTCGGCAAAGGTTACTAAAATGGGAAAAGCCTTATCCAATGCAGCCTCATTCAGTCCCTTATCTTTTGCCACTTCTTTGCGCAACCGGAGATATACATCTTTGATGGTAGCCAGATAAAGGGTTGCTGCTCCGGTCTGTGTGCCGCGGTCATAATGCACTGTTAATTCCGGACGGAACGGGCTGTTGTTCTTGGTGGCCTTTTGGTATCCTTTTTTCAATAAAGCGCTCAGCTGTGTGCGAATGAAATCGCTGTTTTCTTTCCATCCGGTTGTTGGATTTCTTTCATTGTCTACCATTACCTGGTTCCTCATATTGATGAATACGGCATGCGTTTCCCCTGACTTGCCGGCTTTTGAGACTTGCTCTTTCAAAGCGTCCTGCTTTTTCCGGGCAAAGAACTGTTCAAGCAGTTCCCATTCTTCTTGAGGGGAAGAGGTCTGTTTCATACTTTCCGGTTTCACTACTTGTTCCACCGTTTTTTTTACTTCCGGCAGTGCAAACGCCATCAGCGTTGCTGCAGCTACGGGCACGAACAGCAACAGCTTCAGCCGTGCCCAGTTGTTTGTTCTTCTTCTTAACATCATATTGATACGATTTTTAAGTTTGCTGTGAGTCAGTCCGCTCGCCATAGAGTAGAGCCTTGTGCCAACGGATTTTCTTACAAGCAAAAGTTGATATTGGGTTGCATCGATGCCATGGGCCAACACGCCGTAATCGGCTTCGTATTCATGGATTTCCCGTAGCTCGCGCATTAAAAGCCAGACGGCGGGATTGAACCAATGAAAGATAATCAGGATTTCCATTCCTATCAAGTCGAGTGTATGACGGTATTGCAGATGGATTTCCTCGTGGAGGAGTATTGCATCTGCATATTGGTTGTAATCCTCTTGTGAAAGAACGATGGTGTTTCCCCAACTGAAAGATGAAATCTTTTCGGGGCAAACAATCAGCCTGTACTTTTTATGGCTGCATCCGGGATATCGGTGAATCAGCCTCCACATTCTCCAAGTGGATAACGAGAAGAACAGAAGCGCAATTCCTGCTCCCGATATATAGAAAATTCCTAAAAAAGTACTCCACGAAATGGAGAACGGTGGTTGCCAGACAATCTGTCCGGTACCTGTCTCTTCTTTCATAACCTTGTTCGATTCGGCTGTTGCACTAACTGTTACGGCTTCCGCATGGATGTCCCCTGTCGTTTTCGGGTTTTCCGTTTCGGGAATCAATATATTGCGGACAATGGAGATCGGTTGTTGCAACATTGGTGCGGTAGAGACATTGCACTGCATGAATGGCAGTAAGGTGCAACATGCGGCGCCCACCAGCAATACTATTCTGTTTGTACGGAATAATGTGTCCGTCCTGAAGAACATCCTGAACAGAAAGTAGAGGAGTACCAGGCAGAGGGTGGACTGGAATATGTAGAATAATAGGGCTCCCATAGCAGTCGCTATTTAGTGTTTTTCTTACTTTCTATCTTTTCAATCAATGCTTTCAGTTCATCCAAGGGCATGCCTTCTTCTTCAATAAAGGCGGACACTACATTCGCGAAGGAATTGTTGTAATATTGAGAAACAACTTCATTCAGTGCCGAACGTTTATACTCTTTTTCTGAGACCACGGGATAGTATTGATAGGTGTTCCCGTATGCCTTGTAGCCGACAAACCCTTTTTCTTCCAGTCCTCGTACTAAAGTGGATACAGTATTGTAGTGTGGTTTGGGCTCTTCGTAAAAAGCTAACAGTTCGCGGACAAACATAGGGCCTTGTTCCCAGAATATTCGCATGATTTCTTCTTCTTTTGCAGTCAGTCTTTTCATGGTTCCTTTCCTTATTATTGGTTATGTGCTACAAATATAATGATTGTTTTCTAACAAACAACTACTATTAATAGTTGTTCAACTGTTACATGTAGTAATTTAACTAATATTATTAGTAGTTCTTTGGTTTATCTTGTTTTTTATGGAATCGGAGGGGTAGCGGTTGGGTATAAAAAAAGATTGCAAGATCAGAATCTTACAATCTTTATAGGTCTCAGGAAAGGAAACCGGATTTTATTTCCGGTTCTTTTCCTCAAGAGAAACCGGAATTAAAATTCGTAGTGGAAACCGAAAGAGAGATCTTCACTGGTAAAGGAAAATCCGTATCCGTTTTCTCCATACATATAGTCATCCCTGTATCCCAGGAAGCCGCATTTTGCCAACAGGCTGAAATGCTTGTTCAGCTTGACTGCGATGCCCGGACGGAAGCCGATTTCAAATCCGTTGATATTGTCTGAATCTTCCACTTTGTAGGTGGAGAATCCGAGGCCGCCGTCAATGAACAGGCGGACAACCTTATTTTCGTAATATGAATAGCGTGCGTAAGGAGCCAATGCAAAACCATTGCTGCTGATATCTTCTTTTTCTTGATGCAGGAACGTCAGATTACCACCCACAGCCCATTTCTCGTTAAAGTTATATCCTACTTCCGGAGATAATGCAAAAGTAGTTGCATCGGCATCGTCATTATGCCATAAACTGATTTCGCCACCCATGTACACTTGTGCTTTTACAGACAAAGTTGCCAGTACGACAAACAAAAACAAACCAATCTTTTTCATTTTTTCTTTTACCTTTTAGTTTATAAATTGTTGTTGGTTATCCATGCAGGAATATTTCCTGTATTTTTTCGGGGCGCAAAAGTATAGCTAATGTTTCTCTTGAACAAATTTTTAGTTAGATTTTTATAAAATAAAGGAGCTGGAAGTTGATAAAATATTACTTTTGCGCCCGGTAAAAAGATCGTTTTATAGGTTGTTTTATAGTATGAAGAAGAGTCTTATTGCGTTGGCATTCGGCACCCTGGGTTTGGGAATTGCCGAATTCACCATGATGGGTATCCTGCCTTACGTGGCAGCTGATCTGAATATCAGTATCCCTGTTGCAGGTCATTTTATTTCGGCGTATGCCTTAGGGGTGTGTACAGGTGCTCCCATATTGATTTTAGCCCGTAAACATCCGTTGAAGCGCATTCTTTTGGTTTTGATGGCTTTAATGCTGATAGGTAATCTGGGTGCATCTTTGGCATCTGGATATTGGATGTTGCTGGCGGCACGTTTTATTTCCGGACTTCCCCATGGGGCGTATTTCGGTGTGGCTTCTATTGTAGCCGGAAAACTGGCTGACAAAGGGAAGAATTCTGAAGCCGTTTCCATCATGATAGCCGGAATGACTGTGGCAAACCTGTTTGGTGTGCCGTTGGGAACTTCTTTGAGCCATTTGATATCCTGGCGTATTCCTTTTTTACTGGTAGGCTGCTGGGGGATGATTGTGCTCTATTATATATGGAGGTGGGTACCTGATGTGGAAGGACTGGAAGATACCGGTTTCAAGGGACAGTTCCGTTTTTTAAGGAAACCGGCTCCATGGTTGATTCTGGGAGCTACGGCTTTGGGTAATGGCGGCGTGTTTTGCTGGTACAGCTATATTAATCCGTTGCTGACTCATGTTTCCGGCTTTAGTGTTGAAAGTGTTACTGCCTTGATGGTTTTGGCCGGTTTTGGTATGGTAGTGGGAAATCTGGTGAGTGGCAGGTTGTCCGACCGTTACACGCCTGGCAGGGTAGGTACGGTTGTACAAGGAATGATATGTGTCATTCTGCTGTTGATTTTCTTCCTTTCTCCCTATCCGTGGCTTTCAGCATTATTGATGGCCTTGTGTACAGCCGGACTTTTTGCCGTATCCAGTCCGGAACAAGTGCTGATAATCCGTGTAGCGCCGGGAGGAGAAATGTTGGGCGGTGCCTGTGTACAGGTGGCTTTCAATCTGGGCAATGCCATAGGGGCCTATGTAGGAGGTATAGCGGCCAGCGGCGATTACCGCTATCCGGCATTGGCAGGGGTGCCTTTTGCACTGGTAGGTTTCGTCTTATTTTTCATCTTCTATAAGAAATATCAAGCCAAGTATTAAGTGTTTCAATAATTTTGCGTAAGTTTGTCCACAAGTATTAACTAAACCCGATAAATATGAAAACTTTGAATTACGTGAAAATATTGCTGCTATGTATGCTTACCTTTAGCTTTGCATCATGTGGAGACGAATATTATACAGATGATTATCTGAGAAATAGTGATGACAAATTGTGTGGAAAGACATGGGTAGATGAATATACTACTGAAGAGAATGAACTTTGCAAACATCAGTTGAAATTTGCGAAAGATTATAGCGGAAGAGAAGTCTTTCAATTCTACCGGAATGGAGAAAACCGCCCTTATAAGGAAAATTCCTATACTTTCGATTGGAAATGGACGGATTCGGCTATGGAAAACCTGGAAATAAATTATGGTGCCGGTGACATTGTTTATTTTGATAACGTCTGGGTGCGTGAACATAATCTTCAGGGAAAGCTGAATGGGGCGATTGTGATGTTTGTGGATGCTAATTTATAAATAATGATATTTGGTGTATGGATAATGTATTGAGATATGCAAAATTGATGTTTTTGTGTTTAGGCATATTGACATTGACTTCATGTGAACCGGATGATGAGGCTACGTTTGATGATTTGGTAAGATATGGTTGGGCGGGTGATTTAGGATTCTCCGATAAATATGGAGAACCGTTACAGAGCGGATTGGTTTTGGACAGAGATGGTTTTGGTGTTGATGACCAATGTTATTTTGACGATTTAAATCATGTTGCTTTTTCATTACAGGTTCGTTGGATGCTGGTAGATGGAGTACTGTCATTGGACTACGGTAATGGTTATCCCTTGCTGGAAATCTATGATGTGTACATATATGGAGATGAACTGACCGGTATATTATACGTGGATGGGGTTCGGGATGGTCCGGTAACCTTATATAGATATTAAAAAAAGGCGAAGCATTTTAATTGCTTCGCCTTTTTTGTTCTATTGTTTTTTCAGAAACAGTTTCTTGAAATCCGCAGGATAAGGTGTCTCAAAATGCATACTCTCGCCTGTAACGGGATGGTCAAAGCAAAGTTTGAAGGCATGTAATGCCAGTCTGCCTATCGGGTTTACTTCCTCCAGTCCATAGCGTCCGTCTCCGATAATGGGATGACCTAAATCCTGCATGTGTACGCGTATTTGGTTTTTGCGTCCTGTCTCCAGGTTCAGTTCCACTAAAGAATAGCCGTTGGCACGTTTGATGGTGCGGTAATGGGTGATTGCCTCCTTGCCTCCATCGTCTATCGGGCTGGAATACACGTAGAGCTTGCGGTCCGTGAGCCATGAAGAAACAGAACCGACATTCTTTTCCATTTCTCCGGCAACTACCGCTACATAGCGGCGGTCGAATACGATGTCGTGCCAATGGTCGCGCAGGGTATTTTGAGTCTTTTCATCTTTGGCAAACATCATTAAGCCGGAAGTGTCGCGATCCAAACGGTGTACGATGTACACACGGTGCTGCCTGCCCGAACGTTGAACGTATTCGTTCAATATGGTGTAGGCGGTACGTTCTTTCTGCCTCTCTGTATTTACAGACAGCAATCCCTGCATTTTCTCGATGACAATGATATAGGCATCCTCATATACAATCTTAATCAGTTTGTGGTTAAACTCTTTCCGTCCTTTCTCACGGCTGATTTGCACCTTCATTCCCGGTTTCAGAGGAAAGTTGTATTGTGTGGTGATTACGCTGTCCACATACACAATCCGCTTGCTGAGCAATGATTTTAGTTTGGTGCGGCTGGCATCCGGCATTTTTGCCGCCAGAAACTCCATGAGCTCCATCGGATCTTTTACCATATAGTCCGTGTATTGCGTGCGGGCTTTTGCTGTTTTTTTTTCTTTTGCCACGTTTTTAGTGATTAACAGTTAGTGATTAGTGATTGTTTTTTAGCTCAAGCAGCACTACATTCTCTACATGATGAGTGTGCGGGAACATATCTACGGGCTGAACGGCCTTCACTTTATATTTTGTATCGAGTAATTGCAAGTCACGTGCTTGCGTAGCAGGGTTGCAGCTTACGTAAACGATGCGTTTGGGCTCGGCGAAGAGAATGACATCCACTACATCCTGGTGCATTCCTGCACGTGGGGGATCGGTGATAATTACATCGGGGCGGCCGTATTGGTTGATGAAATCCTGCGTCAGCATGTCTTTCATGTCACCGGCAAAGAATAGTGTGTTATGGATACCGTTGATCTCTGCATTTACTTTGGCATCTTCAATGGCCTCGGGCACATATTCTATACCAATCACCTGGCGGGCCTGCTTGGATACGAAGTTGGCGATTGTCCCTGTGCCGGTGTATAAGTCATAAACCAACTCGTTACCGGTCAGCCCGGCAAAGTTACGGGCTATCTTATAGAGGTTATAGGCCTGTTCGGAGTTAGTCTGATAGAAAGATTTCGGTCCTATCTTGAAGCGTAGGCCTTCCATTTCTTCGAAGATATGGTCTTTGCCTTTGAAGGTATATACATCCAGATCGGTGATGGTGTCGTTACATTTATTATTAATAATGTATAGAAGGGAGGTGATTTCCGGGAAAGTATCTGCTACATGCTGCAACAACTGTTTGAACAGTTCCATCTCCTCATCCTTCTCTATCTTGCAAATGAGGATGACCATCAGTTCGCCGGTAGTGGAAGTACGTACAATCATATTGCGTAACATTCCTTCGTGGGTGCGCAGATTGATGAACGAATAGTTGTGTTCATAAGCATAGTCGCGTACGGCATTTCTGATTCGGTTGGAAATGTCATCCTGCAACCAGCATTTTTCTATGGCCAGCACTTTGTCGAAAGCGTTGGGGATGTGGAAACCTACGGCGTTCATCTGTTCATATACCACATTCTGCTGAACCTCCTCTGACGTCAGCCAGCGCTTGTTGGAAAAGGTATATTCCAGTTTGTTCCTATAGAATTGCGTCTTTTCAGAGCCCAATATCGGCGAGATTTCCGGAAGTTCTATTTTCCCGATACGGGTGAGATTATCCGTAATCTGCTTTTGCTTGTACTTTATCTGTTCGGAGTAGGGAAGAACCTGCCATTTGCAACCGCCGCAAACCCCATAATGCCGGCAGAATGGGACAGCCCTTACAGGCGAATACTCATGGAACTTCACTGCCTCTGCTTCAGCATAATGATGTTTTTTTCTCTTGATTTGCAGATCTACTACATCGCCGGGAACGACGTATGGTACGAAAATCACCAAATCATTGACTTTCGCGATGGCTTTTCCTTCGGCAGCCACATCCGTAATTGTTACCTTCTCCAATAAGGGAAGCTCTTTTCTCTTTCTTGCCACTTTTACACCAGTATAATAAATTCTTGTGCAAAAATAGACATTTTTCTGGGATTTCTCTCTATGAACAGAGATATAAAATATTGCAATGTCGAAATTGCATTTCCGCATAAAGTTTTCTCGCAAAAAGTTTTCTAGTCTGCGAAATATAGTTAGATTTGCGAACAGAAAAAGAAAAAAATCACAATCGAAAACTTTAAATTTTTATTATGGACAAAAAAAGAGTTTATACCTTTGGTAATGGCCAGGCAGAGGGAAAGGCTGACATGAGAAACCTCTTGGGGGGTAAAGGAGCTAACCTTGCTGAAATGAATCTGATCGGGGTACCGGTTCCTCCGGGCTTTACAATTACTACAGAAGTTTGTACAGAATATTATGAAATGGGGCAAGAAAAAGTGGTTGCTCTGTTAAAGAAAGAAGTTGAAGATGCCATTGCGCATGTGGAGACATTGATGCGTTCAAAATTTGGTGACGTCGAAAATCCGTTATTGGTTTCAGTACGTTCAGGTGCACGCGCTTCCATGCCGGGTATGATGGATACTATCCTGAATTTGGGCTTGAATGACGAAGTGGTGGAAGGTTTGATCCGTAAGACCGGAAACGCCCGATTTGCATGGGACTCTTACCGTCGGTTCGTACAAATGTACGGTGATGTGGTATTGGGTATGAAACCTGTCAACAAGGAAGATGTTGATCCGTTTGAGGCTATTATAGAAGAGGTGAAGCACGCCAAAGGTGTGAGACTGGATAATGAACTGGAAGTGGAGGATCTTAAGGAATTGGTGAAGAGATTCAAGGCTGCTGTGAAAGAACAGACCGGAAAAGATTTCCCGACCTGTGCTTACGAGCAGTTGTGGGGTGCTGTTTGTGCAGTGTTCAATTCCTGGATGAATGAACGTGCCATCCTTTACCGCAAGATGGAGGGTATTCCTGATGAATGGGGTACGGCTGTCAGCGTACAGGCGATGGTATTCGGTAACATGGGTGAGACTTCTGCTACAGGTGTTTGCTTCAGCCGTGACGCTGCTACGGGTGAAGACCTCTTCAATGGTGAATACTTGATTAACGCCCAGGGTGAAGATGTTGTTGCGGGTATCCGTACTCCTCAGCAGATTACCAGGATCGGCTCTCAGCGTTGGGCTGAACTGGCAGGTGTAAGCGAGGAAGAACGTGCTGCCAAATATCCTTCCATGGAGGAGGCAATGCCGGAAATCTATAAAGAGTTGGACGCTCTGCAGACTAAACTTGAAAATCACTATCATGATATGCAGGATATGGAGTTCACCGTACAGGAAGGAAAACTTTGGTTCCTCCAGACCCGCAACGGTAAACGTACCGGTGCCGCTATGGTGAAGATAGCCATGGACTTGCTCCGTCAAGGCATGATTGATGAAAAGACGGCTTTGATGCGTTGTGAGCCTAACAAACTCGATGAGTTGCTCCACCCCGTATTTGACAAGGCTGCTTTGAAGCAGGCAAAGGTTTTGACCCGTGGTCTTCCGGCTTCTCCGGGTGCTGCTACCGGACAAATTGTATTTTTTGCCGATGATGCAGCCGATTGGCATGCTGCCGGTAAACGTGTGGTGATGGTACGTATCGAGACGTCTCCCGAAGACTTGGCTGGTATGGCGGTTGCCGAAGGTATTCTGACTGCCCGTGGAGGTATGACTTCCCATGCAGCCGTTGTTGCCCGTGGTATGGGTAAGTGCTGCGTTTCCGGTGCCGGCGCTCTGAATATAGACTATAAAGCCCGCACTGTGGAAGTGGACGGCGTATTGCTGAAAGAAGGCGATTTCATTTCATTGAACGGCAGCACGGGTGAAGTATATAAGGGTAAGGTTGAAACCAAGGCTGCGGAGCTTTCCGGTGACTTTGCCGAGTTGATGGCTCTGGCCGATAAATATACCAAACTTCAGGTTCGTACCAATGCAGATACTCCGCATGACGCGCAGGTGGCACGTAACTTTGGTGCAGTGGGCATCGGTCTTTGCCGTACGGAACACATGTTCTTTGAAGGTGAGAAAATCAAGGCTATGCGCGAGATGATTCTGGCTGAGAATGCGGAAGGCCGCCGTAAAGCTTTGGCCAAGATTCTGCCTTATCAGCAGGCCGACTTCAAGGGTATCTTCAAGGCTATGGAAGGTTGCCCGGTTACTGTTCGTCTGCTCGATCCTCCTTTGCATGAATTTGTTCCCCACGATCTGAAAGGACAGCAGGAAATGGCTGACACGATGGGCGTTAGCCTGCAATATATTCAGCAACGCGTAGAATCGCTTTGTGAACACAATCCTATGTTGGGACATCGTGGTTGCCGTTTGGGAAATACTTATCCGGAGATTACCCAGATGCAGACACGTGCCATTCTCGGTGCTGCGTTGGAACTGAAAAAAGAGGGTGTAGAGACGCATCCTGAAATCATGGTTCCGTTGACTGGTATTCTTTATGAGTTCAAGCAACAGGAAGATGTGATCCGTGCCGAAGCTGCCAAATTGTTTGAGGAAGTGGGGGACAGCATTGACTTCAAGGTAGGTACAATGATTGAAATTCCTCGTGCTGCTCTGACTGCCGACCGTATCGCTTCTTCTGCCGAGTTCTTCTCGTTCGGAACAAACGACTTGACTCAGATGACCTTTGGTTACTCGCGTGACGATATCGCTTCTTTCCTTCCGATTTATCTGGAGAAGAAGATTCTGAAAGTCGATCCGTTCCAGGTTCTTGACCAGAACGGAGTAGGACAGTTGGTACGCATGGCTACTGAAAAGGGACGTGCTATCCGTCCGGACTTGAAGTGCGGTATCTGCGGTGAGCACGGCGGTGAACCCTCTTCCGTGAAATTCTGCCACAGAGTGGGCTTGAACTATGTCAGCTGTTCTCCGTTCCGCGTGCCTATCGCACGTCTGGCTGCGGCGCAAGCGGCTATTGAAGGCTGATATTGATCAAGAATCAGATACTATATAGTTTAAAGGGATTCGCTTCAAAAGCGAATCCCTTTTTCTGTCCCTAATCGGCCATATCTTTCAGCTTCTTGAAATGCCGTATGATTTCCAGATAGTCACGGTCGGTACAGGCATTGAACTTGTTCCAAAGGTCACCCATCACTACGGCACCGCCGAAACCGTAATCTTTAATTTCCAGGATATTGTCGGGAGTTATCCCACCCAATGCCATTACCCTGCCATCCACAATTTTGCTTTTGCCTGCCTGTCGTAGTTCCTCTGCCGTGAAACCGGAGGCCACTCCGCTTTTGGTAATGCAGTCATAAACAGGACTGAGGAACAGGTAGTCGTAAAAATGCTTTTTGTTCTGCACCTCTTCCATAGAATGACATGTACAACTGACATGCCCCGAGTAATCGTGGGGTTCCTTCGGATTACGGGCGTTCAGATGGATGCCCATCAGGCTGAATTCTTCCTGTAAATAGAAATGTTCGTGGGTAACGATTCGTTTATGGTATTTTTCGGGTATCAGCGTCAAAAGACGTTCAGAATACATGGCAGGTGTCTCCGGCTTTCTCAGATGCAAAATATCAAGTCCTTCTTCAAAAAGAGCTGTGATAATCTTGTCTTCCTCCACAAAAAATGTGGGTGCTGTGACTACAATAAGCTTCATTTTTTTGTTAAATGGTTATGTTTAGCAAAGTTAATGAATACTTACCTTAGTAGGCAATGATTTCCTTTAAAATATGTTAGATACAGAATTAAACAAAAAAGCACCCATGAGTCTGAGGAACTCACGGGTGCTCATATAAAACTGGTTTTATGAGGTTTTTGTGGGGTTTACTTCATCCGATTACTTACTACGTCCCAGTCAATGATGCTCCAGAGGGCATTTATGTGGTCGGCACGCCGATTCTGGTAGTCGAGGTAATAAGAGTGTTCCCATACATCGAATCCCAAGAGAGGGATTAACCCGGCACGTACAGGATTGCTTCCATTGGCTTCCTTCGTGATGTGGAGCTTACCGTTCTTATCCACTGAAAGCCATGCCCAGCCGGAGCCGAACAGTCCGACGGCAGCAGCGGTGAATTCTTTCTTGAAGTTCTCGAAGCTGCCGAAGTCACGTTTGATGGCTGCTGCCAGTTTTCCAACCGGTTCGTTGTGCCCCGGTTTTGGCGAGAACTGCAGGAAATAAAGTGTATGGTTCAATACTTGTCCGGCATTGTTGAATATGGCACCGTCCGGTGCGGCAGATACAATCGTAATTAAATCCTTGCCTTCGAATTCCGTACCCGGAACGAGGTTATTGAGGTTATTTACATAAGTTTGCAGATGTTTACCGTAGTGGTAATCTATTGTTTGCTGACTGATTACAGGTTCCAACGCATTATTGGCGTAGGGAAGTTTAGGCATTTCGTAAGTCATAACTGTTATCATTAAAGTCATTAATAACGTATTCATAAGTTCAATTATTTAGTTTTGAAACTTTACTATACTAACGTGATAACATGATGAATTGTTCGCCGTGTCCGAACCTTTTTTTATCTTTGTCCCCATTATTACTTGATAAAGACTATACGGAATATGTCCGATTACATACAAGAACTGAATGAAGGACAGCGTGAAGCGGTACTTTATAATGATGGTCCCTCACTGGTGATAGCCGGTGCCGGTTCGGGGAAGACACGTGTGCTGACCTATAAGATTGCCTATCTGCTTGAGAATGGCTATCAGCCTTGGAACATCCTTGCGCTGACGTTTACCAACAAGGCCGCGCGGGAAATGAAGGAGCGCATTGCCCGACAGGTAGGAGCAGACCGTGCCCGCCATCTCTGGATGGGAACTTTTCACTCCATGTTCCTGCGTATTCTGCACGCCGAGGCCGGGCAGTTAGGATTTACTTCACAGTTTACCATTTATGATACGGCGGACAGCAAGAGCCTGTTGCGTTCCATCATCAAGGAGATGGGGCTGGACGAGAAGACCTACAAGCCGGGAACGGTGCAGGCGCGCATTTCCAATGCCAAGAATCATTTGGTCTCTCCGGCAGGATATGCCAATAATAAAGAGGCATACGAGGGTGACTGTGCAGCTAAGATGCCTGCGGTCCGTGACATCTACCGGAGATATTGGGAGCGTTGCCGGCAAGCGGATGCGATGGATTTTGATGATCTGCTGTTCTATACTTTCCTGTTGTTCCGTGACCATCCGGAGGTACTGGCGCACTACCAGGAACTGTTCCGGTATATATTGGTAGATGAATATCAGGATACGAATTTTGCTCAGCACAGCATTGTATTGCAGTTGGCAAAGAATCATCAGCACGTATGTGTGGTGGGGGATGATGCCCAGAGCATTTATTCTTTCCGTGGTGCCGACATTGACAATATCCTGTATTTTACGAAAGTCTATCCCGGTACCAAGGTTTTCAAGCTGGAGCAGAACTACCGCTCTACGCAGACCATAGTCCGTGCCGCCAACAGCCTGATAGAAAAGAATCAGCGGCAGATACATAAAGAGGTCTTTTCGGAAAAGGAGAAAGGGGAGTCTATCGGTGTTTATCAGGCGTACAGTGATGTGGAGGAGGGTGATATCGTTGTCAATAAGATTGCGGAATTGCGCCGCCGGGAGCATTATGCCTATGCTGATTTTGCCGTGCTCTATCGTACCAATGCCCAGAGCCGTGTGTTCGAAGAGGCTATGCGCAAGCGGGGGATGCCTTATCGTATTTATGGCGGTCTGTCCTTCTATCAGCGTAAGGAAATCAAAGACGTGATAGCCTATTTCCGTTTGGTGGTAAACCCCAATGACGAAGAGGCTTTCAAGCGTATCATCAATTATCCGGCACGCGGTATAGGAGATACTACGGTGGGGAAAATCATTGCCGCTGCTACGGAGAACAATGTCAGCTTGTGGACGGTCCTTTGCGAACCGCTGACCTACGGATTGAACCTGAATAAAGGGACTGTCGGAAAGTTGCAGGGATTCCGTGACTTGATATCCGGTTTTATAGCGGGTGTAACGGAGAAGAGTGCATACGAAACAGGAACTGAAATCATCCGCCAGTCCGGCATCATCAATGACGTTTGTCAGGACAATTCTCCGGAGAATCTCAGCCGGAAAGAAAATATAGAGGAGCTGGTAAACGGCATGAGCGACTTCTGTGCCCGACGGCAGGAAGAAGGCAATCCGAATATCCTGTTAGGGGACTTCCTGTCGGAGGTTTCTTTGCTTACTGATCAGGATTCTGACAAGGATGGGGATGATGAGAAAATCACTTTGATGACTGTACACTCGGCCAAAGGCTTGGAGTTTAAAAACGTGTTTGTAGTAGGGATGGAGGAAAATCTCTTCCCGAGCGGTATGGCAGGCAATTCGGCTCGTGCATTGGAGGAGGAGCGCCGCCTGTTTTATGTGGCTATAACCCGTGCGGAGGAGCACTGCTTCCTCTCGTTTGCAAAGACGCGTTTCCGTTATGGTAAAATGGAATTCGGAAGTCCCAGCCGCTTTCTGAAAGACATTGACGCGCGCTTTCTGCATTTGCCGCAGGATGCGGTTGTCAGCCGCCGCATAGATGCAGAAGCAGGGGCTTTCCGTCCCAGGCAGCAGATTATTTCTCCGACGGTTCCGCGCAATCTGAAGAGAGTGACGCCTTCTGCCGGAAGTTCTTCCTCTTCGTCCCTTTCCTCCTCTTCGGTCTCTTCTTCCAGTAAGGCCGTTCCAGGCATTGTACAGCCCGGACAGCTTATAGAACACGAGCGTTTTGGACTGGGTGAAGTGCTGAAAGTAGAGGGAGAGGGCGATAATGCCAAAGCGACCATTCGTTTCAAGAATGCCGGAGACAAACAACTATTATTGCGCTTTGCGCGTTTTAAGGTAATAGGATGACGGAATATATTTAAAAAAAGAGAATGCCGTATAGAAATCGTTTCCGGCTTTAGAACCTTTTGTAGGGCTGGTTTCCGAGACAGATTATAAACAGTGAAAAAACATATAAAAAATGACAGATAAAGATTTTGACCTTTTCCCTTCTCCCTGCTATATCATGGAAGAAGAACTTTTGAGGAGAAACCTTGCTTTGATAAAGAGTGTAGCCCACCGTGCGGATGTTGAAATTATCCTTGCTTTCAAGTCTTTTGCCATGTGGCGCTCGTTTCCTGTTTTCAGAGAGTATGTGGAGCATTCCACAGCAAGCTCTGTGTATGAAGCCCGTCTGGCGATGGAGGAGTTTGGAAGTAAGGCACATACCTATTCTCCTGCCTATACCGAAGCTGATTTTCCGGAAATAATGCGTTGCAGCAGCCATATAACTTTTAATTCATTGGCGCAGTTCAATCGCTTCTATCCGGTGACCGTTGCTGCAGGAAGCGGAATATCCTGCGGAGTCCGCATCAATCCGGAATATTCCGAGGTTGAAACCGAACTGTATAATCCGTGTGCTCCCGGTACTCGTTTCGGACTGATGGCCGATCAGCTACCCGAAGTACTTCCGCAAGGTATTGAAGGTTTCCATTGTCATTGTCATTGCGAGTCTTCTTCTTATGAGTTGGAACGTACATTGGCGCATGTCGAAGCAAAATTCTCCAAATGGTTTTCCCAGATAAAATGGTTGAATCTGGGAGGAGGACATCTGATGACACGCAAGGATTACGACGTGGAGCACCTTATTCGTCTGCTGCAAGGTTTGAAAGCACGCTACCCGCATTTGCGCATTATTTTGGAACCGGGATCTGCCTTTACCTGGCAGACGGGTGTGCTGACTTCTGAAGTTGTAGATGTTGTGGAGAATCGCGGAATCCGAACCGCTATTTTGAATGTCAGTTTCACCTGCCACATGCCCGATTGCCTGGAAATGCCCTATCAGCCATCGGTACGAGGTGCCCGGATGGGAAATGAAGGGCCGTATGTCTATCGCTTGGGAGGGAATTCTTGTCTGAGCGGCGATTATATGGGACTCTGGAGTTTTGACCACGAATTGCGGATTGGTGAAAGGATCGTGTTCGAAGACATGATTCATTATACGATGGTAAAGACGAATATGTTCAATGGAATTCATCACCCTGCCATTGCTATGTGGACAAAAAAGGGGAATGCGGAAATTTACAAGCAGTTTTCTTACGAAGATTATCGTGACCGAATGAGTTGATAATCAAAAGTCTGCTTGTTTTTTCATCAAAAACATACATTTTTTTACTGAAAAAAAACTTTGGAATGTTTGCTGGTTTAAGGAAAATGTCTACCTTTGCAACCGCAAACGCGGAAATAGCTCAGTTGGTAGAGCATAACCTTGCCAAGGTTAGGGTCGCGAGTTCGAGTCTCGTTTTCCGCTCAACATAGATTGTGATACCGGAAGCCCAGGTGGCGGAATTGGTAGACGCGCACGTTT
>NZ_GL882691.1:35759-192949 GCF_000195635.1 Bacteroides fluxus YIT 12057
AGAGGCATGCAGGTTCGAGTCCTGTTCTGGGCACAGGTAAAACAGTCGGTTCTTTGATTTTTTGAGTATATATGATGGAGAGGTGGCGGAATTGGTAGACGCGCTACTTTGAGGGGGTAGTGACAATTATGTCGTGGGAGTTCGAGTCTCCTTCTCTTCACATAATGATAGAATGCGGAAATAGCTCAGTTGGTAGAGCATAACCTTGCCAAGGTTAGGGTCGCGAGTTCGAGTCTCGTTTTCCGCTCTTTTGGAATCTATAATACGATGGCAGTAATGCCCAGGTGGCGGAATTGGTAGACGCGCACGTTTCAGGTGCGTGTGTCGAGAGGCATGCAGGTTCGAGTCCTGTTCTGGGCACTTTCTCTTTGTAAAAAGAGTGCCATCATTTGCGGAAATAGCTCAGTTGGTAGAGCATAACCTTGCCAAGGTTAGGGTCGCGAGTTCGAGTCTCGTTTTCCGCTCTTTCTCTTATTTTTTATTTGAGGCAAAAAGCCCCGCAGGTGAATCACCTGCGGGGCTTTTTGTGTTTCGTCGGTTATTATTTCCGTAAGGAAAATCCAAGCATCATGCCGTCGTAGCTGTCGGCCAGCGAGCCTATGGACTTTAAGGTAGCATTGCTGCTTTTGCTGGAAAGAAAAGTTATCAGTTTCAATAGCTTGTCCGATTCGAATAATAAATCCATATTGTCGGAAGTACAGTTCATTTTGGCGTTCATCCCTATCAGCTTTGCGAATTTCAGGTTCACCTTATGGGTAGATGCGTTGTAGGAATAGCTTCCTTTCATGTTTTTTTGTCCCAGCTTTGCACAGAAAGTGCTGTCGGCATTGAAAGTAAACGTCATCTGTCCGGCTCTGATTCCCACTTTTGCCAGTTGTTCGTCCAGTTTCTTCTCTGCGGTGGTGGCGGCGACGGCGCCTCCTGCTTTCTGTAGAAGGTTGTCTGATTCAAACTCAATGGCGGAACCTGTAAAGGACCATGTGCCTGTCATATCGGCGGTGTTTTTTCCCGTTACGGCATTGACGGCTTTCTCAATGTTCCCTTTGTTGAACAAATCTTTAAGGGATTGTGCCTGACTATTGGTGGTCATAAACACGGCAGCGACGAACAACTGCCAGAAAATAAATCTCTTCATTGTTTAATTGGTTTTACTTACTGTTCAGTTCTTTATTTATTTTTTCAATATAGTCTAATAACTCCTTACGTCCCATACGGTTTTCGGAAGAGGTGACGAAGTAGGGGGGGAGCTCCTCCCATTGTTCATGCAGCTTCTTGAGGTACAGGTTGATATGGGTATTCAGTCTGCCGCCTTTCAACTTGTCGGCTTTGGTGAATACTATGGAAAAAGGAATGCCGTTTTCGCCCAGCCACTCTATAAAGTCAAGGTCAATAGCCTGTGGGTCCAGGCGGCTGTCAATCAGAACAAAGAGATTGGTCATTTGTTTGCGCCGGAGTATGTAGCTCTCAATGATGCGTTGAATCTGTTCCTGGCCTTTTTGTCCTCGTTTGGCATATCCATAGCCGGGCAGATCGACAAGATACCAGTTCTTGTTGATAAGGAAATGGTTGATGAGCATGGTCTTTCCCGGTGTGGAAGAAGTCATGGCGAGTCCTTTACGCCCTGTCAGCATATTGATGAGGCTGGATTTTCCTACGTTTGAGCGTCCGATGAAGGCATATTCTGGAAACGTACCTGCGGGACATTTCTCTACGTCTGTGTTGCTGATGACGAATTCAGCGTTTGATATTTCCATCTGTTATGTCAATTAAATAGTTTGTTTTACGTTGTAAATAAAGCAAATAGCATTTTATTGCCTGCGCAAAGGTAATACTTATTTCAAAAACTTCATCCATAATGCGGAATTCTGTTTATCTTTGTCCACCAATAGGAAGTTTTTAGATATGAATGGACAATATCCCTCGATATTATTGGAGAAGGCGGTGAGTGAGTTTGCCAAATTGCCCGGTATAGGACGTAAGACTGCCATGAGGCTGGTACTTCATCTGTTGCGTCAAGATACGGCGGTGGTAGAGGCTTTCGGTAATGCCATCGTTACATTGAAGCATGAGGTGAAGTACTGTAAAGTATGCCATAACATCTCGGATACGGAGACATGCCGCATCTGTTCCAATCCGCAACGTGATTCTTCCGTGGTCTGTGTGGTAGAGAATATACGTGATGTCATGGCCGTGGAGGCCACCCAGCAGTTTCGTGGGTTATACCATGTGTTGGGAGGCGTTATATCTCCGATGGATGGGATAGGCCCCGGCGATTTGCAGATAGAAAGTCTTGTGCAGCGGGTTTCTTCCGGAGATATAAAAGAGGTGATACTTGCTTTGAGCACTACTATGGAAGGAGATACCACTAACTTCTATATTTATCGGAAACTGGAAAAGTTGGGTGTGAAGCTTTCTGTTATAGCCCGTGGCATTTCTGTCGGCGATGAATTGGAATATGCCGATGAAATTACCCTCGGACGAAGTATTGTTAACCGTACTCCTTTTACGGGAGTGACGTAGTGAGAGGCGGTAGCCTCAAATATCAATTGGACAAATCTCATTTAAATAAGATGGAACAACAAATAAAACAAGCCGCAAAGCGGACGCGGACTTCTTTCGCCTATTTCTGGGTGTTACCTATTCTTCTTGTCATATTGGGGGAGACCGGAGGTGCATGGGTGGGTGTCTATGCTGATGATGTACGTGCTACTTATTTTGCCGAAACGCTGACTATTCTGTTGACGGCCTCTTGTGTGCCCGTTTCCTTGAAACTCTTTTCATGGGTCCTTACAAAAAAAATAGACGTTGTGAGCATTTCACAGGCTCTCAGACTTTATGCCTTTTGGAGTGGTGTACGGTTGGCATTGCTGGCTGTGCCGGTGTTGGCAGGCTTCTTTACCTATTATATGATGTTGAGCAATAAGGGAGTGCTCTGCGCATTGATTGCCCTGACAGCCTCCCTGTTCTGTTTTCCTAGTGAGGAACGTTTGCGTAAGGAGCTGCATATCAATAAATAAGAATAAAAAATACTTGTACTGAACTGATTGTAAATATGAATACACCATATTTTATGGGTGAGTGTCTGCACCTCCGTGCAATGGAGCCGGAAGATCTTGAGATAATGTATGCCATGGAGAACGATCCCCGGACTTGGGACGTAACCAATTTCAATGTGCCTTATTCTAAATTTGTGCTCAGACAATATATAGAGAATTCGCAGTGTGACATGTTTGCTGACCGCCAGCTCCGTATGATGATTGAGCGCCGGGAAGATGCTGCTGTAGTAGGGACGATAGATATAACGGATTTTGCTCCTTTGCATTCACGGGGAGAAGTAGGTATCGCAGTCCGGAAGGAATACCAGGGTAATGGTTATGCCAAGGAGGCATTGAAACTTTTGTGTGACTACGCATTCGGCTTTCTTTTTTTGCGGCAGCTTACTGCACATGTTGCCACAGACAATGAAGTGAGTGTGCAACTGTTCAAATCCTGTGGCTTCAGCGAGTGTGGTCTGCTGAAAGAGTGGTGGTGTGTAGGTGGAAAGTTCAAGGATGTGGTCTTACTGCAGCGGCTTCGCGAATAATCAGTTCAATGCCGGTATTTGGGGGAAGCGTGACCACAGTTCGTATTTGCTTCCCAATCTTCCGAGTGAATTCTTCCAAAGTTCTGTACCGGCATTTTCATTCATAATGGTATCCTTGCTTTCTGTGCTTACCAGCCAAGTGTTTTCTTCAAGTTCTCGGTGTAGTTGTTCATATTCCCAACCGGAATAGCCTAGGAAGAAGCGTATTTTACCTTTTATGGGATTTCCCTGTAATATGTACTCTTTTATAGCGTTGAAATCACCATTCAGATAGAGCCCGTTGGAGATGGGGAGAGAGTCGGTTATACCCTCCAGCGTGTGCAGGTAAAATAAGGTGTCTGTACTTAGCGGCCCGCCTTTATATATAGGTATGTTCTCTTGGTAGTTGAAATCCTGTAATATATCATTCAAGAATAAGGGTAGGGGCTTGTTCAGCACTAATCCCATTGTTCCTTCTTTGGTATGATCTACAAGCAGGATTACGGAACGTCCAAATATGTGATCACACAGAAACGGCTCGGAAATTAAGATTTTCCCTTGAGCAGGAACTATATGATTAGTTTCTATTTTGAATATGTCCGTATTGCTATACATGCCACTAATATACAAAAGATTTAGTGAAAGACAAATTATATCTCTTGTTTTTCACCTAAAAAGGCTCTTTCTTAACTATTGGGGGAGATAGGACCTGAATCTGCAGCTTACGGCTATGGGCTGTGACGACCTCAATAAAAATACCGGTATCCCAATTGTGGCGGGATACCGGTATGGGCAAGTGAGATTCTGTCTCTTTTATTTTGTGGGATGATTTTCTGCAAAAACGGCCATGCGCTCGTCCAGTTGCGCATATTGATGGTCTTGGATGAAGGAGGTGCAGGCACGCAAACCTTCCTGATGGCTGCCGGTGGTTACCAATGAAATGGCGCTTACCCCATAATACATCAATTCTTTGGCAAGCTCTCCACTCGTCATGCCCGGATAGCCGATGGTAAAATAGAAACCGTCTGCCACAGGTTCGCCCAGATCGTTATCATATACCAGATGGAAACCATGACGCAGGAAGATTTCTTTCAGGCGGCGGGCACGTTCACCATAGACTTTCACTTCGTCAAGAAAATTATATTTTCCTTCATTGGCAGCTTTCAGCATGGCGGCAAGTGCATATTGCGCAGAGTGGCTTGTACCGGAAGAAAGTGCATAAAGTATGCGGTGAATGAATACGGTTCCGAATGTACCGCCTCCATACCGTTTTGTCAGTCCCGGGTAGGCACGGTGGTAAAGCTTGTCGGAGATGCAACTCACGCCAATGCGCTGTCCGGCATAGCTGAAAGCTTTGGAACCGGAAATAAGTAGTACATAGAGGTCTGTATAGTGTGCCACGGAAGGTTGGTAAGGTGCTTCGAACGGTTTACTCAAATCTTGACGGAAGTCCATGGCGAAATAAGCAAGATCTTCCAATACGATAACGTCATATTGAGTGGCGAGTTCGCCGATAATGCGCAGTTCTTCCTCTTTCAGGCAAATCCAGCTGGGATTATTGGGATTTGAGTAAACAATGGCCGAGATATTTCCTTTTTTGAGATAGCTTTCCAACTTTTCCTTCAATTTCTCACCGCGGTAATCATAAACATCAAATGTTTCATACTTCTGTCCCATAACTGCCAACTGTTGCTTTTGCACAGGAAAACCGGGATCAATAAAGAGAATTGTATCTTTTTCCCCGTCGCATTGGCTGCAAGTAAGGAAAGAAGCGAAGGTGCCTTGCATGGATCCAGTAACGGGTACGCAACCTTCGGGAGCAATTTCCACATTGATAAAAGCTTTGATAAAACGGGAGGCTTCTTCTTTTAATGCAGGCAATCCATTGATGTCGGGGTAGAGGCTGGCAATACCGTTCTGCAGAGCTTTGACCTCTGCTTCCACACCTACTGCAGAAGGTGGAAGTCCGGGTACGCCCATTTCCATTTTGATAAATTCTACACCTGAGGCTGCTTCTGCATTGGCTGCAATGGCTTTAACTTCGCGGATAGTAGCTTTGGAAAAGTCTGCTATATTGAATTTTTCAATGGTTTCATCGATTAATTTACGTTCAATTGGGGTATTTTTCATGTTTCTTGCTTTTAAAATTCTTATGCAAAGGTAATATAAATCTCTTATAATCAACCTATGTTAAAAAAAAGATGATTTTTTTTCTTCTTAACTGTTGCAGATATAAAAAAAATGCCTACCTTTGCAACCGCAATCGAGAGAGATAGCAATGATAAAATGAAATAATGGTGCGTTAGTTCAGTTGGTTAGAATACATGCCTGTCACGCATGGGGTCACGGGTTCGAGTCCCGTACGCACCGCAATAAATATTGATAATCAACAATTTACAAATTTAGCACCCAGTTTTACACCCGATAATGTAAAATTGGGTATTTTGTTTTATTTAAGATACCTTACTTACTCTGTCACACTGCGAGAGGAATTGCAATTTTCGAATATTATCGGAATAGTCCAAATAGTATCTTTATATTCGCCTTTTTCACGATGATGTATTGTTGGTATCCATCTTGGCATATTCCTGATTATTCGTATCACTTCTTCATCCAACTCTTGTACTCCACATCCTTTTATAGTTTTTGCTTCTTTTATTTCTCCGTATGAATCAATATGTAATTTGTACACTCCTTTGGCTTTTTGCTGTTTACCTAATAAACTGGCATCATACGTAAGATTTTGGTAAATATAATTTTGAGCCGACCATAGTTTTCCGTCTTGAAAACTCGCTTGTTCTTCCCATTCCACGAAACAATGCTTTAACTTTTCTTCCGCTATGCTGTCAGTCATTACTCTATCTCTATACCGCTGTGGCAAGAATGGGACATACACCGTATAAAGACATTCTATTCGCTTGCCGTTTTTATCCCGGCATGGTAAACAGTGGGGAAGTTCTCGGATAAGCCTAATAACTTCCTTGTCAAAGTCTTTATGGACTGTCGCTAAAATATTAATTGCGCGCGGCAAACCTAATGTGTCAAGAGAGAACATGGCTACAGAATATCCGGCTTGGTTCTTGCTCAATAAATGTGCAGGGTATTTCATTTGAGAAACAAAGTATCCTTCCAAATCATAATTCCATTTTGCCCATTTGGGAGCTTCTATGATTGATAAATCTTTAATAGGCTCTCCCGTTATTTTAGCTATACCGAGGTTCCAAATGTTCTCTTTACGCCATAGGCTGTCTAAATAGGCTTCTTGATTTTTATAATAAGAAGCGCTATCTATTTTATTCTCTTGCCCTTTTAAAACGGTAAAAGAAATTAATATTAATAATAGAAGTAATAAATATTTCATTGATTGTCAAGTTTAAGAACGGTTGGAATCGTATATCTAACTGCTTTTTTCGCTTCTTGTTGGTTGTCGGTTAGACGAAATTCGGTCATCATTAGAACATCACGGCGTGATATTGTGCCGGCATAGAACATTACTTCATAGAAGAAACGATAACGTCCCGATTTGTTAGGATGAATATTGGGATAAAGATTTGCTGTAAATAAACGGTGCTCACCAGGAAATACCGTGTAACCTATATCTACAGCTGCATCATTGATGGGCAGTTCACGCCAAGTGCCATTTTTGTCTTCATAAGTAATAAAATAGTGCTCGCCACACATTATTTCTTCATCTCCTTGGTTCAACAGAATGAAAGAAGCTGTAGATGAATTGGTGGAGTAAACGGAATATTCCGGATGTAGGGAAACTCCGAGTGTGTCAGTTATGCCAATGCGCTCGTTTATTATTGGTTGTTCCGGTCCTTCAAAGCGAATGGCGGGAGAGTCCATGAGTTTTTTCCGAAAAGCTTGCCTGGCTTCAGGAGTATTTAGGATGAAGCGGACATTAACGTATTGCAGTCTCATACCCCAGCCAACCATATTCTCTTTCAGATTCTCGTCTGTTAGAACTTCATATCGATGATTTAACTCATCTAAAATACTTTTGAGTTGTTTTTGTGAGTAATTGTTTTCGGTTATCTGTTCAAGTCGGAAAGCCTTGCTTTTTGCCGCTACCTCCAATATCTGTCTCGCTTGTACGGTATCGCCTTTCACTTGGAATACCAGTGTAGAACCATCAAAGAACATACCTTCCAAAAAAGAAGGACAACGAGAACTACCGATAAAATTTCCTATAATATTTGGCATATCTCCATACACTTTGCTTAATGATTCAATGATTTGCCATCCGACAGTTTGGTCAACAGTTCCTTTATCAGAAGTGTTTTTTGCAAAAGTAGATACATCCTCTTTCAATTCTGTATTTGTTACAGAATCCGAAACACATTCAATATTTGACTTTTGTGCTTTGTTTACACATCCTGTAAAAGAACAAAATAAAACACAGGTTAATATCTTTATTTTCATATCACCTGAAATTTAAAAGGTTTTCGAAATATTTGTCGTCAATACGAACGACTTTATATTTTACGCCATTCCGTACCTTTTCTCTAATTCGATTATTCCAAGAGTTCATTTCTTTTACTCTCATATCAAAGGCTTCTTCTGACACATTTATTTCCTTTCCACTTGAAATATTACAAGTTATAATACCAGCTTCGTCCATGGAACAATGTTTGTAAAAACGATACATCACAGCCATCATTTTGTAAAGATGCGCTTTTTCATCTTGTTTAGAATAAAAGGTTGCTTGTGTCATTTCTTCAGGAATAACATCAATAAACTCGTTGCTTTCAACATACTCTTTTACTGTTTTAATGGAAGACTGATTTGTTACAACTTGGCTACTATTACAGCTACATATTCCCAACCAAATCAGTGAAAGCAGAATTGATTTAAGTTTCATGGTTAATTAGAATTTGTTTAACTGCCATAAAATTATATAAAGCAATGGTATTAGCGAATAAAGAGAAATATTTAACTCTTTAAAGCTATTATATATTAGCGATTCGTTTTCATTTTCTTTTAAAGAAAGAATTACATTCTCAATACCTTTGGGACTTATTCTCCTCTTTTGAAGGTGTCATTCACACTCGTTTTTTTTCTTTGAGTTTCTTTATTTATAGTTTAACAAACCATTAAAATACCTCTCATCAAGACGAATAACCTTATACTTTGCACCTTCACGAATATTTTTCTCTATCATATCGTTCCAACCTTTCATATCTTTCAATCTAAATTCAAAAACTTCTTCCGAAATATTCAACTCTTTACCACAAGTAGCATTACAAGTAATAAAGCCTTTATCATCCATTGTACAATGTTTATAAAAACGATATGCAGCAGCTTTCATTTGATAATCAGCAGCCTTAATTTCTTCTTCGGACATTTTGCCTTTCTCACGTAATGAGTAGTATTCATTTGGTATTATATCAATAAACTCGTTACTTTCAATGTACTCCTTTACTGTTTTAATGGAAGACCGTTCCGTTAAAACTTGGCTACTATTACAGCTACATATGCCTAACCAAATCAGTGCAAGCAGAATTAATTTAGGATTCATGACTAATTAGAATTTGTTTAACTGCCATAAAATTATGTAAAGTAATGGTATATAGCAAATAAAGAGAAATATTTAACTCTTTAATGCTATATACTTGTTTCCATTCTATTCTGCCAAAGAATTACATTCTTAACCCTCTTTTCGGTGTATTCTCCTCTTTTTGGGTGTGGCTTACACCCAGCTTTTCTTTGAGTTCCTGAAATTTCATTTTAAACCATTCGAGTATCGGCATACCGTCAATACACAGCCGGAACTTTCCTTTCTCCTGCGGGTTCCTCTCTACGGTTGCTGTTGAGTGCTCCGTCCTGAACTTCTCGTTGTGCTCCTTCGAATAGAGCCTGCCTTTGAACCCTACGGGCTGCAGGCTGACGATTCGCCTTGTCAGTTCCTCGGTGAACCCCACTTCCCGGCATTGTTCGGCTATGGGCAGCAGTTCCGTTACGATAGGGAAATAGGTGTCTATCTGTTTCAGCCTATTGTCGTACCCTGCAATTTTCTGCTGGTAACTTCGCTCTATCCTGATTATTTCGCTGTTGTGGCGGTTCTCCATTTTTGTTTGCTCCCTCTGTTCGGCTTGTACTTGTCTTTGCAGATTGGCTATGTCTTGCTTCAAGCCCTCATTCTCCGCTTCCAGCCTCTTGACCTTGCTGCCGCCCAAAAGAGAACTTACCCCGTCCGCTATGGCTGTGGTTGCGTTCACCGCCGCCCCCTTCATCTTCTGCACGTTGATTTCTCCCTTGAGCTTTTTCAGTTTCTTCTGCGCTTCCTCTTCCAGCCCCAGCAGGGTTTCTATGTTCTCCTGCAGGCTGTCCTGTTGCTCTACCAGTTCCTTGTAGTATTGCATGGTGGAGATGTGTTTTGCCAGTGAACCGTCTATTCCTCTTTGCAAGCCATATTTGCTCATGGCTTGTGCATAGGTGTCCTGATAGTGTTTCAGCTTGTGCCTTGCCATGACGTCATCAGCACACAGCCGTACATCCTGTGGGCTCTTCTTTCTGTATTTTTTCTTCCCGTTCTGCTCATCTTGTTTGGCTTTCCTGCGTTCTCCCGTCACTATCGGTACGATAGTGGCGTGTATGTGCGGTGTCTTCTCGTCCATGTGCAGGACTGCCGATACGAGGTTCTGCTCCCCGTATGTTTCCCACAGCCATTTCAGGTTGTCGTTGCACCAGCCGTCAAGTCGTCCGTCCGCTTCCATTTGTTTCATGTCCTTGTTGCTTCCGGTGAGCAGCACCCGGATTGCCTTCACCTGGTTGGTGCCCACCTTGCGTCTGATACCTGCCGTTTCTATCCGGTGCGCTATCGCCTGCGTGCGGTTCTTCACTCCTTCGGGAAACTGCACCAGTTCCCGGTTCAGGTGCGTGCGCATTCTGTCCGCGTTCTTCGGGTGGACGGTGCGCTCTATGTGTGTGGACATTGCGCCGTCCGCACCCTTTGCCTTTTCCAAATGCAAAACTGCATATCCCATAACTGTAATACATTTTTTCGGTTAATACTTCCCCTGCCTTGCTCCCATGCCGCATGGCTCCGGGGTTTCAAAAGGGGCAGCGTCCCTTTTGCTCATTGGGGCTTTTTTAGCGATGCGTGCATTGCGTGAAGAAAAAGCCCTAATAAGCTATGGCTTTTTCAAAGCCTTCCGTTGGCTGTACGGTTACATCCTGATACCTTTGTTTTTCTTTTTCGGTTGCTCTTCCTGCCGTTGTCCTTTCTCCGGCTCCGGTTTCTGCTGCTGATGTTCGGATTGTCCGCTTTGCTTACCCCGCAGGAAGTCGTTCAGGTCGTTGTAGCCTCCGTATATGTGCGATGCGTCCCGTATGCGCAGCCCGTATTCCTCCCGCAGTTCCTGAACGGCTTCCATTCCCGCCTTGTCGTTGTCAAGAAAACAATGGATGCGTCCGTAATCGCCCAAAGGTCGGATTGCTTTGGATAGGTTGGAAGTCGAGTTCAGCACGATGTAGTCCTGCCCGTTAAGGTCGGGGCGTTCGGGACACCTTTCCAGCCGCAGGGTAAGGAAGGAGAGGTAGTCCATGAAGCCCTCGAAGAGGTAGCAGGTCTCCTTCGGCTGTTCCTGCCGTATGTGGGTGATGTCCTTCGGTGCGATGCACCCCTTGAAGAACTTGTTGCGTATCTCGTAGCCTCCCGAACGGTTGGGGAAGCCGACGGCAAAGTAGGGTTTGCCGTCGGTCAGATAGCGCACCTCCCTGCATTCTCTTTTTGCCAGTTCCGTATTTATTCCCCTCTGCCGCAGATAGGACAATAGGGCGGGGGAAGAAAGCGGCACCACCTCCAACTGTTGGAAGCTCGGTTTTGAGAGTGCCTGCTTGCCAAAAGAAAAGGAGACCGGGCGCACGCCGGGTGCCTGTTCTGCTATCCGTTCCAAAAGGTAGGGCAGGCTGTCGGACGCGTAGAGCTCCCGCGCCAGTGCGATGATGTTGCCACCCTTGCCCGCGCCAAAATCATACCATAGGTTGCGTTCGGTGTTCACCTTGAAGGACGGTTCTTGTTCGTCCCTGAACGGTGACTTGTACCATAGGCTGTTTCCCTGCCGTCTTACCGGGTTGTAGCCCAAACTGTGCAGATATTCCTCTATGCGTATCTGCTTCGCTTCATTCGTATTCATGTAGGTTTCTGTTTAAGTGGATATTGTTTTTTCTTTTCGCCCGTACCTTTCCGTATATTACGGGCTGTATCCACTTTACTTTACTTCCGTATATATATGGTACGGGAATAAAGTAAAGTGCTTTTATCAGCAACCGGAACACTTCACTTTACTCTGACATATATATATACCCTGACTAAAGTAAAGTGGTTTCCGGTCTGTGCCGCTAATAGTGGAAGTCGGGGTTGAAAGTGTATTTCCTGCCGTTCTCCTGCACTATCATCCGCTTGCTTTTGAGTACGGTGATGAGTTTTACCACCTTGTTGTCTCCAAGCGTGACACCGACAGAGGCGTATGCTTCCTGCAAGGCTTCCGCAAGTTCCTGATAGCCGTATTCGTCTTTCAGGGTGAACGCCGCTTCCAGTGCGATGCGGTGCTGCCGCTCGGTGATGTCCTTGTACGGGTCGAACTTCTCCCTGTTTCCTTTTGTCTCATCCTTGTCCTTGAACTGGTAGTCTTCCAGCAGTTCGGGCAATGCTTCCTCATTGATGCGGAATGCGAACGGTTCGAAGTCCACCGCCCTGATATGTGCGGTTTTGACCGTACTTATGTCGGGATTCTTGCTGTCCTTCTCCACTTGCAGCACCGTTTCCGCCTTGTTGCTTAGCTCGGTTCCGATGTGCCCCCTTGCGTTCTCGTCCCCCTTGTTCTGGTGCAGTATGGTATGGATGTGGATGTTCCTTTCCCCCGTCCATGTCATCAGCAGGGAGATTACCTTCGTGGATTCGCCGGGGCTGTTGATGTCGTACACCATGTCCCGTATTCCGTCGATGATTACCAGCCCGACGTTTTCAGTCCGGTAGATTGCCTCCTTCACGATTGCTATGCGCTCTTCAGGCGTGTATTTCCGCAGGACGAGGAACTCGAGGTTCTCATGGTTGCTGCCTGTCGGCAGTCCCGCCATGCGCAGGCTGCGCCTTGCCACTTTCGCACAGTGGTAGGAGCTCTGTTCGGTGTCCACATAGAGTATTTTCCGCTTGTTTTCGGGCAGTTCCGCCGTATAGTTCAGTACCGTCCCGTTTTTCAGCGCAGCCGCCACGATTGCGGAGACGTTGAATGTTTTCTTGCTTTTGGCTTTTCCGATTGACGCGCTGAAGTTTCCCAGCGTGCCGATGACGGAGCCCTGCACTTTCAGGATTTCAGGTGCCTGCTCATAGTCTTCCGAAAGGTCAAGCCGCGAGGCATGCCATAGGATTATCGCCTCTTCGGGCGTGATGTTTCTTTCCTTGTTTTCCATATGGCACCTCCCTATCTGCGTCCCCCGCTTTTACGTCCTGCCAGTTCCAGTGCCATGTCCGCATCGACGATGATTTTGCGCCCTATCTGCGTAATGGCTCTGTCTATCCTCCCGCTTTTCTTGATGCGGTTTGCAGTGGGTATGCTGCACCCGAACAGCCGGGCTATGCCGCCTATCCCGTACACGTATTTCTTGTCCTTGTCGGCTGCTGGCTGGGCTGGCTTCGTTTCGCTTCCCTGCAAGGCATGGCGGTTCAGGAATATGAACTCTTCGCCCGTCATCTGCCATACGGGCTTTGATAAAAGGTCTCTAATTTCCATATCAGAATGAAATTAACGTTTGTACTGCAAGCCTGCGCATGGGCTTTTTACCTCGTTCGAACAGTGCAAAGTTAGTTCCGGGTATGGGTGGTAAGGATGTGGATAGCGTGATTGGGGTATCACGCTATCTTGTTAAATATCAGAAAGTAATAAAAAGTGGTAGAATTTATTTTGAGTGGTAAAAGTGGTCGTGTCGTGGAATGTCGGGACATATCACCGGCTATCGGAATATTGACCGCATTTCCTTAGCAAATTCCTTATTGCTGTCACTGGGAAAATCGGAAACGGGCTCTTTGTATTTTGACTTGTAGTATGTATCGTCTATTCCCAGCAGGTTCATGATGTCCTCTTTCCATTTTTCTCTGTCCGGTTTGGGTAGCGTTTCACCCATAAGAAAAATGAGATAGCATACACGTGCCTTCTCCCTCGGTCTTATTTTCAGTCTGCCTTCGTATGGTTGCAGGTTCATGTTGGCGTAGAAGTCCAGTTCGGAAACGGCTTCGAACTGTTCACCGTTGCATTTCTCATAAATGGCTGACAGCAGTCGCATGGGGAAATAGGTGGGCGGGCTTGCCGGAGTGGTACCGGATGCGAACATTTCCTTTTCTTCCCCTTCCTTTTTCTTTTGGTCGGTCAGGTATTTTTCAAGGATTGCCAATAGTGAGCCTCCCAGCCTGCAAATGTCCCCGCAGCGGTTTTGCAGGCATTGCAGGGCTTCCCGCCTTGCCTGCTCCTTCTGCCTGTACAGTTCATCCAGCTTGGCTTTCTCCTTGTCGTGTTCCCGTTTGCACCGTTCGTACCTTCTTTCCAGCAGTTCCTCTTCCTGACGGTCGTGTTTCCTGAAACCTACCGCCTCCAAAGAACCATTCGCTTTCATGAGTTCCCGGTAATATCCGTTTGTGACTTTCATCTGTCTGTCAATACCCCAGTCAAAACGGCTTTCATGCTGTCGGCAGACATATTCGGTATCGAGACGGTCAAAAAACTCCTTGCAGGCATTGTAAGTCGAGATGTTGCTCTCAATCTCACGTTTCAGACTGTTCAGGAGTACGGAATAGTGTGTGGCGTCCATTTCAAGCATGAGGCTGATAAGTGCCGCCTCAAAGGTCTGCGTGTCTCCGTACTCTCTGTAAAAATCGGAAATGAACTGTTGTTTCTCAAAAGAGAAACTGCCACCGGACATTATTTCGGTGTATATCTTGTTGAGTTTGCCGTAGCGGGGTATCATTGATGTTATTCTTTCGTCCATAGTGTGATAGTTACAGTTGGTTGAATTTGCTCATTGCGTTCGCCTTCACGTCATCGGCTATGTCTATGTAGGGCTTCATCGCCTTGTAGTCGCTGTGCCCCGTCCATTTCATCACCACTTGTGCGGGAATACCGAGCGCAAGCGCGTTGCAGATGAATGTCCGTCTTCCGGCATGGGTACCCAGCAGCGCGTATTTGGGCGTAATGGTGTCTATACGCTCGCTGCCTTTATAGTAGGTTTCGCTTACCGGTTCGCTGATTTCCGCAAGTTCCCCCAGTTCTTTCAGGTAGTTGTTCATCTTTTGGTTGCTGATGACCGGGAGCGCCTTGTGCCCTTCAAACTCCACGTCCTTGTATTTGTCAAGTATCGCCCTGCTGTGGTTGTTCAGTTCGATGACAAGGCGGTCAGCAGTCTTTACGGTGGTGATTTCTATATACCCGTCCCGAATGTCGCTCCGTTTGAGGTTGTACACGTCAGAATAGCGCAGCCCGCTGAAACAGCAGAACAGAAAGACGTCCCTTACCCGTTCGAGATATTGCTTGGTCGGGGGTATCTTGTAGTCTTTCAGCTTGTTCAGTTCTTCCCATGTGAGGAATATCACCTTCTTTTGGACGCTTTTCAGCTTCGGGTTGAAGCTCTCGTAGGCGTTGTTCATGCAGTACCCTTTCTTGGTGCACCACCGCAGGAACCATTTCAGATAGGCTATCTGCTTCATGGTGGACGTGTTGCGCAAGCCTTCCACGTCCTTGAGGAAATTCACGTAGCTTGTCAGCTTAGGTTCGTCCAGTGCCTCGAAAGTCAGTTCCTTGTCGAACTTCTCAAGGTGTTTCTTTACTGCGGCGAACTTCTCATAGGTGGCGTCAGACCAGCCGTTCTGTGTGCCGCACTCCCTGATGAACTCCCTGAATACCTCCATAGGTGCGAACGTCAGGGGCTTCCGTTGTTCCTCTTCCCTTTTTTCGCTGTGCAGGTTGTTGAAAGCCTCCTTCACTTGTGCGGTGGTCGGCATGGTTCCCTGAACTTCGAACTCCTTGAAGATGTTCTGTATCTCTGTGTAGTAGCGCAGCAGGTCGGTGTTGATTTCGGATGCGCTTTGTTTCAGTTTGTTGGTGCAGCCCGGCTTTACACGCTGCTTGTCGGCGTCCCATTTGGCTGCATCGATGCGGTAGCCCGTTGTAAACTCGATGCGCTGGCTGGCAAATATCACACGCATACGGATAGGCACATTCTCTACGATTGGTACGCCGTTCTTCTTACGGCTCTCCAAAGAAAAGATGATGTTTCTCTTGATATTCATATTCGGGTGTAATTAAATTAGCACCCAAATATACACCCAATTATTGAGATAGCAAAAGATTTTGAGTGATATTTTACGATATATATCAATTGTAATAAGCTGTTTATTAGTAAATAGTTACGAGTTTATGATATTTTGTAAAATCGTAGGTTAAAGTACCGTACGCACCGCGAAAGCAAATAGCAAATAAAGGCAAAGCTCTGAAATTCAAGGATTTCAGAGCTTTTTCTTTTTCTCCGTTTCGGCAAAAAATAGTAGTTTTAGGCAGTAAACAATAAAAATTATAAGCTATATGAAACAAAACATTTTTCTGTATTGCCTCGGTCTGTTCGTCCTTGCCTCTCAAAGGAGAAAATACGATGGTCTCCTCAGAGAAGAGCGCATTGTACAATGTTACCGGAACAACCATCACCATACGGGGTGACGGCAAACTGACAGCTAAGGGTGGGTATAACGTATTAAAAAAGGAAAATAAACAAAGAAAATGATAAGACGCATCCTGACATACTACGCCGAGCGGCTGGACGAATATCTCTCCCGGCTGCACCACCAGCCCGAAGGCTTGGCGGAAGTCGGATTCATCGGCAACAGTGCGGACGAAAGACTCTGCAAACTGATTGTCTCGCTGGTCAACATCGAACGCGAAACATCGGGAGGCATCTCATCCGGCATCAGCCGGAGCGGTACGGGCTATGTGCAGACTTATCCGCCGCTGCTGAGCCTTGACCTGATGCTTGCAGCCGTTTATGATGACAGGCAGTACGCCCAATCGCTGTCCGTACTGAATGAAACACTGCTTTTTGCCCAGTCACATCCCTTCTTCGAGCTGGACGGACAGCGATATACAGTGGAACTCGTAATGCTGTCAGCCCAAGATACCAACAACATTTGGACCACACTGAGCGGACAATATTATCCATCGGTGATGTGCAAATTGCGCCGGCTTGTAGTGGATGCAAATGAAGCCTCCGGCAGTGGAGGCATTGCCCGGGAACCGTCAGTCAATATATTAAAATAGAAAGGAGAAAACAGATGAGTCGATATATACCTATAGCCATCATACGCATCGAACACACTTACTACGATTCGTTTATGAACCGCAATGTGATTCTGGAGCCGACATCCGATACCCGAAAGCTGATGAGACAACGGGGAGTGATGTTCGTGCCCACCGGCACGAACGAATGGCAATGGGCGATGCCCGATGATGCGCCGGGCTTTATGGATGATGATGTGCTGGAGGTATCCATGAGAGTGAAAGATCCCTATTTCCTGCAACAGATAGAGAGCAAGGGGTATGAGCCGGGAAGCCTTTACCTTTTCAGCATAGAAAACGGTGTGGTGGAAGTGAATGCCGATTATGTCTGGAAAAAGGAAACGAAGGAACAAAGACTGAAAAACGAGTTCTGCCACATGAAACTGGAACCGGTAAAGTCGGCACCGGAGAGACTGCAAAGACTCCATACGAAGATGGAACAACTGGAAAAGGAAGGCGACGGGAAAGAAACCGGGAAGCGGTTGGAAGCCGTAAAGCAAGAAATCAAGGAGCTGCAGGAAATCTGTTGCCCGAAGTTCACCCTCCGGTTTTCTTCACCTGCATATTATTGGGAATATCTGTGCATATTTAAGGATGAAAATGACATGCGCGGAGAAAAACTCAGCCTGCGAACCAGCGGTGACAAAGTGGCTTTCGGGCTGCCGGAAAAGTACGAGAAAAAAGAACTGGGTACCAATGTCTGGAGAATTGTTTCTACAGAGCGGATCATGCTGAAAAAGCAGTACCAAGTTCCAATCCTGCTTTACATCGGTACGCGGGTAGAAAGCCGGTTCATCTCACCCCCGCAACCGGGAAAGTTCCTGTCGGACTCTCCGCATACATTGAGAGAGATATGCTATATTAACGGACAATAATTGAGATTTTGACAACAATAAGTCCGGGAGTGCCCACGGTGCAGATTGGAGGGTAGGAATTTGATAACAAAAATAATATAAAAAAGACAAGGATATGAACAAGATTGTATCAAATATGATTTTTGGGGCGGCACTTGGTGCTTACCTCCTGTACGCAGGACGATGAACCGGGTGGCGACATCCTGCCTGAAGGCAAGTACCCCTTGCAGATAAGCGGCATCACTCTCGGCGCGGAAGTGAGCGAACAGCTGTGGAGTGCCGATGCCCCGCAGACACGAGTGTCGGAAAGCAAGGATCGGAACAGCAGCGTATGGCAGGATGGTGACCGGATACGTGTCGGCATCAAGGGGTATGCGGATAATGACAGCCGGATATATGAAATTCAGGTTTCGGACAATAAGGAGATAACCGTATCCCCATCCACCGATGGTCCCATCTATTGGAAAGATAAACAGACAAGCAAGGTGCGTGCCCGGTATCCTGCCGATGGTAATGTGGATTTGAGCAAACAAACCAAAAGTAATGGCCTTGCCTACGCCCTCTATGCCGAAACTGAAAACGACGTGGATTACAACATGACTGACATTAACCTTCCTTTCAAGTGTTGATTGGGAATCTGGAACGTGCCCTCACAATCATATTTGTAATAATAGGCCAATACGAAGCGGTCGGTTTTATTAT
Organism: Bacteroides fluxus YIT 12057; assembly: GCF_000195635.1. Lineage (GTDB taxonomy): Bacteria > Bacteroidota > Bacteroidia > Bacteroidales > Bacteroidaceae > Bacteroides > Bacteroides fluxus. The sequence goes on from NZ_GL882691.1 coordinate 54,197, forward strand.
AGCGGCAAAGTCCATACTAAGATTCAAAGACACGGACACCGCAAAAACGGAGTATGTCCTTGCCGGGACATTCCTAAGTTTCGGCATAGCACTTCTCTGCGGACTGTTGGCGGCAAAATGAAATGGAAAACCTTAAAGAAAAATACGACACGCTTGTCAAGAAGTATGATACCTTGCTTGCCGAAAACGAAGAGTTGAAATCAATTCTTCTGCAACATGGTATTGCATATTCCGACAAGAAGATTTCAGATGAGACGTCTGTGTTCTCTTCCGTCATGTTCCCTCCTGTCAATTTCTCTCTACATGATAAAATTGAGTTGTTCCGTAATTTCTTTAGAGGGCGTGAGGATGCCTTTGCCCGAAGATGGTTCAGCAAGACAACCGAAAAGGGCGGTTATCAGCCGGTCTGTATCAACGAATGGCGCAGGGGTGTTTGTGACAAGAAAAAATACATATCCCTCCCATAGAATATCAGGACAGCATACGGACCGGTAGCAATCTACTGGCTGTATGCTGTTTTCTTTTTTTTATTGTACCGACTTTTCCGTATTCTCGGTCGCTCCTGGTTCACTCTTTGCACTCCTTTCTTTCAAAGTTTTTAATTCATCACAAAGTTAAATTTATTTTCGGCTACAAATCTAAGGTCAGTCGCTTGTTTTCGCTGCCATCGGCCTCCATTGTACAGACGTGAAAAGGAAAAGGTTTTCGGGCTGAAATCGCAGAGTTGCGGCAGAGGGAATTTGTCCCCAGTCGCATGGCTCTGCGTTTCATGTTTATATTTGTTGCTCTAAAATTTCTACAAAAGAAACTAAAATAAAAGCAAACCGTTATCCAACCAACTCAATTTCTATTTTCTATCTTTGCACTTTCTCAATAAATACAATCTAACAGTGAATACTAAAGGAACTGAAATCACGCAGCGTATCCGGCTGCTGTTATCCGAAATGAATCGTGGAGTCTATGAGAAAGAGACCGAGATAAGTTTGTCCTTACTGGCCGCTCTGGCAGGCGAGAGCATCCTGCTCCTGGGTCCTCCGGGAGTAGCTAAATCCATGGTGGCACGTCGGTTGAAAGAAGCTTTTGTCAATGCTGAGGCTTTTGAATATCTGATGTCCCGCTTTTCTACTCCCGATGAAATATTTGGTCCGGTAAGTATCAGCCGCCTTAAAGAGTCCGATAAATACGAACGGGTGACGGAGGGATACTTGCCCACGGCAGATGTCGTTTTTCTGGATGAAATATGGAAAGCAGGACCGGCTATACAGAATACGTTACTGACGGTGATCAATGAGAAACTTTTCCGCAATGGGGATAAAGAATTGAAACTGCCTTTGAAACTGTTGGTGGCGGCAAGTAATGAACTGCCTGCCCAGGGAGAAGGCTTGGAGGCTTTGTGGGACCGTTTCCTGATTCGTGTCATCTGTACGTGTGTCAAGGAAGAAGAAGAGTTTTATAAGATGCTTTTGGATGATGACAATGAACGGGAAAGAAGAAGTCTTGAAGGGCAGATTTCTGACGAGGAATATGCCGGATGGCAAAAAGAAATAGGCAAAGTCACGGTATCACCGGAAGTCTTGCCGTGCATCACGGCCATCCGTAAAGCCTTGACGAGTGTGGAGATGCAAGACACCGAAATACGTAGGAACATATATGTCAGTGACCGACGATGGAAGAATATTGTCCGGCTGTTGAAAGCTTCCGCTTTTATACATGGGCGTAAGGAAGTGTGTATCATAGATTTGCTTCCTATCTACCATTGTTTGTGGAGCGAGCCGGATGAATGTGCCGAAGTCCGTCAGATTGTTATCCGGGCCTTGTTCGTTCTTTATGTAAAAGAAATAGCTTCCATAACTACCTCTTTGAAATCCGATTTGAAGGTCAGCCGGGTACGGGAGGCGTTGGACAAGGCGCGATTGAACGGAGACCGCCGTGACGATGACCTTCTGATAACGGATCATTTTTATTATCAGGTGGAGAATCATGGTACAGGCAACACCTACATCTTCATTGTAGATTATAAGAATATGAAAGAATACCATCCCAAAGATACGCCTACCATAGGCGTGATGTACCTTGACCCCTTGAATCCGAAGCGGACGATTATCCGTGCCTTCTCCGACACCGGCCGGATGAAAGAGCAGAAAATGGAACGTGTCACGCTTTACCGGGACGACAGGCATCTTTATATAAACGGAGTACGTTTTCCGATGAGACGTCTGAAGAGGGGAGAGGAACAACAGCTATGCTTTGGAAATCTTTCTGTTACAGACAGGGACTATGAAACGGAATTGGAAACAGTTTCTGCCCGGATAGACAAGCTGGTGAAGGATCTGTCAGACAATATCTTTGTTTCTGAGGATGACAAGAAAAGTGTGAGTGAATATGCTGCTACCCTCCGCAAGGAGATAGCCTGGGCACGTGTTGATGTACGAAAGTTAAGATATGGCGATGAGTAGCGGCAGGTATGATTCGGGATTCTACGTGCAGGTGTTGGACAGGTATGTCGAAACCGGCGAATGTGCGGAAACGGATAGTGAACCGTTGTATGCCTATCTGCTTTCCGTGATGAACGAACCGATGGTCAGGCTCCAGGTATTGAATGATGAAATCTGTGCCCGGATCTTTTATGATACCATGGTCCAGTTTATTCAGTTGAATTTGGAAAAGGAAAAATATAATCTGCAGAAAAGCCAGTCGGAACGGAATGAGATGAGACTGGTGTTGGAATGGTCGGTACAGAAGCGTAAAGATGGTTGGCAGGCTTTGTTGCAGAAGATTGCCGACAAATATGCAGGTTATGGCTTTGAACAGCGTTTTTACCGGGGGCAGTTTGGCTGTGAAGGGAAGTATGCCGACGACGATGTCTGGGAAAAGATGGTGGATGATTGGGAAGAGGCTTTCCGCAGAAAACAGGAAGAGCAGAAAGAGAATGAAATAGAGTTGCGTAAAGATGCTTTGGAACGCAGACTTCAGGCTAATCTGAAAGAAATTCCGGAGTACCTCCGGCGGAATCATATAGAGAAGGATGAATTCATGCAGGCATGGGGGATGATGAGCGGGATGTGGAATACGATAGACTTTGAACGGATACGCAAGATTGTCCGTATCCAGAGAAATTATCCGGAGATTGTGAAAGTGGCGCATAAGATGGGGCGCATTGCCGATGACGAGGGAAAAGACCGGATACATGTCAAGGAGGGGGATACTTATCAATTGGAACATTCGTCCAGATGTGATATAATGGGGATTACCGTAGGAAATGATTTGAATGCATTGCTGCCTATGGAACTGGCGCACTGTGCCGATGATGATCTGGAAGATTTGTTTGTCTATAAGTATCTGACCCGTAAGCTTCAGACTTTCCGTTACAAATCAGAGATCATGCACCCTGCCCGGTGTCTGGAAACCAAGCTTGCCCGGCGCAAAGGGCCGATGATTGTCTGTCTGGACACCTCCGGCAGCATGGCGGGAAAGCCGGAAAAGATAGCGCATTCCTTATTGATAAAACTCTTGGAGATTGCCGACAGGCAGCAGCGCAACTGTTTCCTCATAGCCTTTTCCGTCTCTGTCAATCCCATTGATATCAGAAAGGACCGCGCACGTTTGCTCGAGTTTTTTTCAAAGACGGCTTGCGGGGATACGGATGCTACCTGTATGCTGAAAACAACTCTCCGGCTGCTCCGGTCTTCCAAAGACTATATGAATGCCGATGTCCTGTGGATTAGTGACTTTAAGATACCGTTACTGTCTCCGGCCTTAACAGGTAAGATACAGGAATACCGGGAGGCAGATACACATTTCTACGGCTTGCAACTGGGCATGGCTGAGAATGAATGGGCACCTTTCTTCGACCGTGTCTATAGGGTCGATTACACTCCCTCCCGGCATTATTGATGTTTCTTTAGAGTCGCTCTTGTTTCAAGTCTTCTACAAACCGGTCTATTTCCTGTAACTTTTTAGGAATATCTATACCTTGCGGGCAGTGTGGAGTGCATTGGTTGCACCCTGTGCAATGGCTTGCCTGGCGTAGCCGGGGTACACTGCGGTCATAGCCGATGAGGAATGCACGCCGTGCTTCCCGGTAGTTTTCGTCCTGGCTGCTTTGGGGGACATTGCCTTCGTTGATGCAACGGTTGTAGTGCAGCAGAATGGCGGGAATATCCAGCCCATAAGGACAAGGCATACAATATTTGCAGTCGTTACACGGAACAGTGGGGTATCTGAGCATCTTTTGTGCGGTATCTTCCAGTAAGGCAAGTTCTTCTTCCGTACAGGGTTCGAGCGGAGAAAAAGTGCGGAGATTATCTTGCAGATGCTCCATGTACGTCATTCCGCTCAGTACTGTCAGTACATTGGGGAATGTCCCGGCAAAGCGGAAAGCCCAGGACGCCACACTGTCTTGCGGACGGCGCTGCTTCAGGCGCGCCATCAGATGGTCATTCAGTTTGGAGAGCCGTCCGCCAAGCAACGGCTCCATGATGACGGCGGGGATGCCGCGTTTTACCAGTTCGCCGTACAGGTATTCGGCATCCGTGTTGCGGGTATTTACTTCCTTGGCATGCTTCCAATCCACGTAATTGAGTTGGATTTGCACAAAATCCCATTTCAGTTCGTCGTGCCGGGAGAGTAGGTAATCAAAAACTTCGATGTCACCGTGGTATGAGAAACCAAGGTTGCGGATGCGCCCGGCTTCGCGTTCTTTCAGAAGAAAATCCAGCATGCCGTTGTCCAGATAGCGGCTGTGGAGGGCTTCCATGCCGCCCATGCCGATACCGTGCAGTAGCAGGTAGTCCAGGTAATCTACCTGTAGGTCACGGAAAGAACGGTGATACATGGCAAGCGATTCTTCCTGGCTATGGGTACTGGGGCTGAAATTGGACAATTTGGTTGCCAGAAAGAATTTTTCACGCGGGTGGCGTTTCAGTGCAATTCCTGTGGCACGTTCCGACAGACCTTGTACGTATGCCGGGGAAGTATCAAAATAGTTCACTCCGTGTGCAATGGCATAGTCTATCAGTTCGTTTACTGCTTCTTGGTCTATCTCGTCTCCGCTACCGTCGGATTTGGTGCGGGTGGGCCAGCGCATACATCCGTATCCCAGCAGGGAGACTTTGTCACCCGTCGTAGGATTGGTGCGATATACCATCTTGTCAGTAGGTATTTCACCGAGTGCAGCCGCTTCACTGCCGGAGTTCGGTTTCCTGCTGGAACAGCCATATAATGCAGCGGCAGAAGCAAACGTACCGGCACCGGCAATTTTTAAGAAATCCCGGCGGTTTATCTTATCCTTATGATTCTTTTCCATGGTTATCTTATCTACTTTTATGATGCTGTTTTGGGATATGTCATACTGTCCTGTGCATCTTGTGTCCTTCCACATAAATTGCACTGAATGGTCTTGACGGGCAAAGATTTTCGCATGCTCCGCAACCTATGCAGCGTTCGGTATTCACTACGGGAATTTTGATGGACTGCTCGTTCTTTGGATTGGAAGGTACCATTTGTATGGCACCGGCGGGACAATGCCGTGCGCAGTTTCCGCAATCCACATGATCGGTCACACAGATGCAGTTCTCTTTAATCCAGACCGCATGCCCTATCTGGATAGCCGATTTGTCTGCTTTCGTGATAGGATGTATGGCGCCTGCCGGACAAACTTCTGAACATTTGGTACATTCGGGGCGGCAATATCCACGTTCATAGGACATTTCAGGTTGCATGAGTTTCATCAGATTCCCCGAAGGGCGAAGCACTTGGTTGGGGCATACCGATACACAAAGCTGGCATGCCGTACAGTGCTGTGCGAAATTGCGTGCACTTAATGAGCCCGGAGGAGTGATCTGTACGGCACGTTCGGGAATTTTTTTTTCCTCGATAACGGCGAGTCCTCCGTCCACCTTCTTTTCCTGTGCCTTTACGGCTGCCGTGGCTGCCAGCAGGGCTGTGGTGGAAAGGAAAGCGCGGCGGGTATCATTGATTTGCTCTGCAGTGACGGATGTACCTTTTGCAGTAGTTGGTTCCGGATTCGGTCTGCGCCGTGTATAAGTGATGGCACCCTGTCTGCATTTATTAATACAATCCATGCAGGCCACGCAACGGCTATAGTCTATTTCGTGTGCTTTGGAGTCGATGCATGAAGCTTTGCAGTTGCGGGCACAAAGTCCGCAACCGTTGCACTTCGCAGTGTCTATCACTGGTTTGAAGAGGGAATATTTGGACAGAAAACCAAGGACGGTACCCACCGGACAGATGGTGTTACAATAGGTACGTCCTCCACGTGCGGCAAGTATTATGAGGATAACAGCTGTCATCCCGGCAATGGCGAGAGTAGGAAGACTCTTTATCCATATCTCTGTTTCATAGAATGCATAACTGCCGGCGCGTTCCGCCAGATAGGCCAGACCATTGTTTGCCCATTGGTAAACCGGTGCGAAAAATCCTGAAGCTATACGTCCATATGCGCTGTAAGGCGCCAGCAAGGCAACAAAAGAACCTAATCCGCCGATGATGGCAAGCAGGAATATGCCAAGCATACAGTAACGCAACCATGTCAGTGCAGGTGAGTAGCGGAAACGGTTCTTCTTCCGTTTCCCCGACAGCCAGGAAATAATGTCTTGAAATACACCGAGCGGGCAAATTACGGAACAATAGACGCGTCCGCATACCAGGGTCAAGATTACCAGCAAGAGGATGATACCTATATTTAGTCCCAGCACAGCCGGCAGGAATTGTATCTTTGCCATCCAGCCGAACCAAGTATGCAATGCTCCCGTAAAATCCAAGAACAGCAACGTGATGAGTACAAAGAAAACGATGGCCAATGTCAGTCTGATAGTACGTAGCATAATAAGTACAGTTTGAGTTTTATGTCCTATATTCCCTTACCCATTTCGTATGCCTCTTTCATGGCAGGTTTGTCGTTGATTTCGCCTGCTTTCCATGCACCTACGCCATAGATAACGCCGCATTCTTTGGGGGTTTCCAGGCAATCGAGGAACCCACGGAAACCATCGATGGTACGTTCCATCATGGGGACACTCTCTTCGGCAGCCGCAACGATGAAATAAAACTCTTTGTTCTTTATTTCAAGATAACGGGCACAGCAACGGTCAATCAGTGTTTTCATCTGGGCACTCATGGTGTAGAAATATACGGGGGTTGCCATGACAATGACATCTGAGGTAATCATCTTTTCCACTACTTCGTTGGCGTCATCCTTCTGTGGGCAAGGTTTATTGTACATGCTGCAAACGCTACATCCGGTGCAGTAATTGATGTGCTTGTCTTTCAGGAATATCTTTTCAACCTGATTTCCTGCTTCTTGTGCACCGTGCATAAATTCATCGCACAGAGTGTCGGAGTTTCCGTTCCGGCGGGGACTGGAGGAGAGAATCAATACTTTTTTAGCCATAATACGTCTTTATTTGTTAGGTTTCTTACTGAATTATGTTGTGTTATCGGCACTAGCCGTTTTCCTGTTGCAAAAATACAGAGTTTGAATCTGAGTTCTTGTATATGAATTACAGATATTTTTACCAATTTTACAGATAAGTTGTTTCAGTATGGTGAGGTTATCACGCCAAGATTTCCTTATCCGGATAGGTATGGCTAAGGTCTTTGATAATGATGCTCATCTGGAATGTTTGTCTTTACTTGGATATTCTCATCGGTGACACTTATTAAGTTAGCGGGTGCAAAGACAGCATTCCTTTTTTATTCCATGGCAGATGCATTGAAAGAAAGTGGTAGCAATGCTCCCACATTTTTTAATTCATAGATACCCTTTTGGCCGAATAATAAGATGCGCATAGGATGTTTGAAACGGTTCTCTGTTTCCATCATAACCTGGCGGCAGGCACCGCAAGGAGGAATGGGGTCTTCTAGGTATTCTCCCCGTTCGTTACGGGCGGCTATGGCAAGTGTATCTACAGCCTGGTCGGGATAGCGGGAATTGGCATAGAACAGGGTAGTGCGTTCTGCGCAAAGTCCGGACGGGTATGCGGCATTTTCCTGGTTGCTTCCAGTGACAATGGTCTTGTCTGCTAGGCGGGCGGCTGCACCTACCGAAAAGTGGGAGTAGGGGGCATAGCTCCGTTGGGTTGCTTCGCAGGCGGCATTCACCAGCTCTCGATCTTCACGGTTCAGTTCTTCATACTCGTATATCTTGAGGGTAATCCGGATGTTCAGCTCTTTCATGGGGTAAAGAATTATATGATGATTAATGTCACAAAGATAGAAAAGATTATGTAAAGTTGGAAGGTAAAGGCATAAAAAAGGAGTTAATCGTTTATTTTGGCTCTTTTTTGTTTCTCCATTTTTGGGCTTTTAATGGTTTGTAATTATTTGATTATCAGATATGTAAAAAGGGCTACACCATTTGCCCCGGATGGCTACACCCTTTTATGCTTAGGGCTACACCATCCGGGCGGAAGGGTGTAGCCCTTTCGTCCGTTTGCTGACGGTGGCAAAATCAGTACCTTTCCGTGTCTCTGCCTATCCCGCCAGCAGCTTTTCCCTTACTATGGAGGTGTGCGCTACCGTATTTCTTTTTCTTCTGCTCTGTTTATCAGATTGATAGGACTTTCTTCTCAGTTGGTTCTTGTTGACTTTTGTCTTTTTCTAATGGACTCCATTGTCTAAATAGTTTATGAATTTAATAAATATTTATTGGTTAAAAGATTTAAATATTATAAAAATGGAGTGGAAAACAGAAATTGTTAGAGGATAAAAAGAGAAATAGTTTTGTAAGTGGCTGTAGGGTAATGGATTATGACGTTTTTTAAACGTACGTTTAATGGACGCCTATTTTATGGCATTGGAAGATTGCCCTATGAGGCTAAAAATAAAAACTTATTAACTGATTATAGGTGTATGCTATTTTGTTGTGAATCAAAATAATATAGGTAAATCTGGATATGCTTTGAAATATTTATCATCAAATATTTTGTCAATACAAAAAACGCCTTTATCTTTGCGTCCATTAAACGTACGTCTATTGAACGCTTTTATTTATCTAATCTTCTTGTTCATAGTACGTTATACATGCTCGAATGATACAATCGGTTTGAAAGGGAGAAATGTCTCGTTCAAACCGCGAAGCGCACCCGGAACTAAAGTAATATCCTTGATTTTATTCATAACAAGTGATTGATACACAGAAATATTGGTTTGCAGCCCGTACCCGTGACAAGCAAGAATTTGCAATCCGAAATTCTCTTGAAAAGCTAAAAGTGGAAGAAAATCTGGATATTGACTGCTATCTTCCTACCCGGAGCGTAATAACCCAGTTGAAGTATCGCCGGAAGCGGAGTGAAGTGCCTGTCATTCGCAACTTGATTTTTGTCCGTGCCACGAAACAGACAGCCTGTGACCTTTCCAATGTCTATGGTGTGCAGCTTTTCTACATGAAAGACCTTTTTTCCCATTCCATGCTTGTTGTCCCCAATAAGCAGATGGAGGATTTCATGTTTGTCATGGACTTGAATCCTGACGGGGTGAGTTTCGACAACGAGCCTCTTGTTGTCGGTCATAAGGTCAAGGTTGTTAAAGGTGATTTCTGTGGAATTGAGGGTGAAGTTGCTACAGAAGCCAACAAAACTTATGTGGTCATTCGTATTAAAGGCATTTTGTCCGCCAGTGTCAAAGTGCCCAAATCCTATCTGAAGATAATTAAATAGTATCTGTCACTTTAATACCAGTGAATTAAGCAGGTTAATTTTATCCATAATACTCTGTTATCCTGAGCTTGTTGCAGGATCTTCTTCCTTTCTGTAATTTAAAAAACTTAATATACAATGAATTCCTTATTATTACGTGCTTTGGAACTTCAAGAAGCAGCTCATAAGCTTATGCATCTTGGTACAGACGGTACCCCCATTTACTCAGATGATTTTAGCCGACTGAACAAGGAACTGCTTCTGAAATCCGATTCTCTCTATTCTTTCAAAGGTTCTGATATCGATGAAGAAGCCCATCTTTGTCTTGCCCTTTTGATGGGTTATAACGCCACTATTTATGATAATGGGGACAAGGAGCAAAAGAAACAAGCAGTTATAGAACGTATTTGTGAGGTATTGGAACAACTTCCGGCTTCTCTTCTTAAAGTCCGTCTGTTGACTTATTGTTATGGGGAGGTTTATGAAGAATCCATGCTTCAGGAAGCGCATTCTATTATTGATAGTTGGGATAAGAATACACTGACTTTCGATCAGATGGAGATTATTGGAGAACTGAAGAATATAGAAGAGAATCCTTATCCGTTTGAGGAAGTTTAGTAATATATATCATTACGTAGAGTTTTAATATTTACAATTATAATCAATGAAAAATTTTGTATTAATCGGAGCAGCGGGTTACATTGCTCCCCGTCATTTGCGTGCCATTAAGGACACCGGAAACCGCTTGGTTGCGGCTTATGACACATTTGACAGTGTCGGTATTATGGATAGCTTTTTTCCGGAAGCTTCTTTTTTTGTAGAACATGAATTATTTGATCGTCATTGTACAAAATTGAAAGGTACTGACAAACAAGTTGATTATGTATCTATTTGTACCCCTAATTATCTTCATGATGCACACATGCGCTATGGGTTGCGTTTGGGGGCTGATGTGATTTGTGAAAAGCCTTTGGTCTTGAATCCTTGGAATGTGGATGCCTTGGAAGAAGTGGAGAAAGAAACCGGACACCATATTTATACAATACTTCAACTTCGTCTGCACCAGTCTATTATTGATTTGAAGAAGAAGATAGAGAATGGCCCTAAGGACAAAATTTATGATGTGGACTTGACGTATATAACTTCACGTGGTAACTGGTACTATACAAGCTGGAAAGGAGATGTACATAAGAGTGGGGGAATCGCGACCAATATCGGCGTGCATTTTTATGATATGCTTTCATGGGTATTTGGTCCTGTAAATAAGAATATAGTACATGTATATACACACGACCGTGCAGCAGGCTATCTGGAGTTGGAAAGAGCGCGTGTCCGTTATTTTTTGAGCATTAACTCTGATAATCTTCCTGAAAATGCAGTACAAGGAGAGAAGCTTACTTATCGCACAATCAATATTGATGGTGAAGAATTTGAATTCAGCAAAGGTTTTACGGAATTGCACACTGAAAGCTATAAGGATATTCTTGCCGGTAAAGGTTTTGGTATTGAGGATGCGCGTAATGCAATCAATATCGTGTATGATATTCGTCATGCAGACCCCATCGGTTTGAAAGGTGACTACCATCCTTTGGCAAAACTGCCTTTAGCAAAACATCCATTTGGGTGGTAAATGATTCTTGCTGTAGAATTAAATGATTATGGATATGAAACTTCAAATGGTTGACCTTCATGGCCAATATTTAAAGATAAAAGAAGAAGTGGATGCAGGTATTCGGCAAGTCATTGAAGCTTCTGCTTTTATCAATGGTCCTCAAGTGAAGGAGTTTGCTTCCAATCTGGCAACATACTCTGGCTGTAAACATGTAATAACTTGCGGCAATGGTACGGATGCTCTTCAAATAGCATTGATGGCTTTAGGTTTAAAGCCGGGTGATGAGGTTATAGTACCTGCATTCACGTATGTTGCCTCTGCGGAGGTGATTGGGCTTTTGGGCTTGACTCCTGTTATGGTGGATGTGGATTATGCTACTTTTAATGTAACTGTTGCCAATTTGGAAAAGGCGGTCAGTCCAAAAACAAAGGCTGTTATTCCGGTGCATCTTTTTGGCCAGTCTTGCGATATGGAGCCTATCATGCAATTTGCAGAAAAACACCACTTGTATGTTGTGGAAGACAATGCACAAGCTATTGGTGCCGTATATACTTTTTCTGATGGAACCAAGAAGCATACCGGTACTATCGGTCATGTAGGATGTACTTCTTTCTTTCCTTCAAAGAACTTAGGCTGCTACGGTGACGGGGGAGCCATATTTACCAATGATGATGCATTGGCCGAACAACTTCGTATGATAGCCAATCATGGCCAGCGGATAAAATATCATCATGCGGTTATCGGATGCAATTCACGTCTGGATACTGTTCAGGCAGCTGTCTTGAATGCTAAATTGGAACATCTGGATGAGTATTGCCATGCCCGTTATGAAGCGGCCCGGTATTACACTTCTCATTTGAAGGATGTGCAAGGTATTATCACACCGGATGAATTGCCTCAGAGCACTCATGTCTATCATCAATATACTTTAAAAGTATTGAATGGCAAGCGTGACGCTTTGAAGCAACATTTGGCAGATTCCGGCATTCCCAGTATGATTTATTATCCGTTGCCTTTACAGCAGCAGGAAGCTTTTCAGGGAATAACACGCGCTGCGGAGTCTTTGGATAATGCCGAAAAGTTGGCATATTCAGTTCTTTCCCTTCCTGTTCATACCGAACTGACTGCTGAGCAGCAGGATTTGGTCATTAATAGCATAAAAGATTTCTTTAAATAAATATCTATGCAAGATTTTTTTGCTCATGAAACAGCAACCATTGATGATGGTTGCCGGATTGGTGCGGGTACAAAGATATGGCACTATAGTCATATCATGTCCGGATGTGTGCTTGGAGAAAGATGCAATATCGGCCAGAATGTGGTAATTTCTCCGGATGTGGTATTGGGAAATAATGTAAAGGTTCAAAATAACGTGTCGGTATATACCGGTGTAACGTGTGAAGATGATGTTTTCTTAGGCCCTTCTTGTGTCTTTACCAATGTTACCAATCCTCGCAGTGCTATCAATCGTAAGTCCGAGTATGCCAAAACCCATGTTGGCAAAGGTGCCACTATTGGTGCCAATGCTACCATAGTTTGTGGACACGATATTGGCAGATATGCATTTATCGGTGCCGGTGCGGTAGTTACTAAAACTGTTCCTGCTTATGCTTTATTGGTTGGAAATCCTGCACGTCAGATTGGTTGGATGAGTGAATACGGGCATAGGCTGGACTTTGATAAAGAGGGGGTTGCAGTCTGTCCGGAGAGTAAGGAACGTTATCAGTTGAAAGAAAGTAAATTGGTTAAACTTTAATTTCTAATTCTTTAATTTTAATTCTATTCTGAAAGTTATGTATAATAAGTTAGTAAATAAAGAGGCTAAACTGGCATTGGTCGGTTTAGGTTATGTCGGTTTGCCCATCGCTCTGGAATTTGCAAAGAAGATTTCGGTAATTGGTTTTGATATCAATGAGTCACGTTTGGCAAAGATGCGCGAGGGGATTGATCCTTGTGGGGAACTGGATGGTTCAGCCTTTGAAAATGTGGATATAGAGTTCACGTCTTCTATCGAAAAGCTGAAAGAAGCTTCTTTTTTCATAGTAGCGGTTCCTACTCCTATTGATAAATACAATAAACCAGATTTGACTCCGTTGTTAGGTGCTTCCCGTTCAGTGGCTAAGGCGTTGAAGCCGGGTGATTATGTTGTCTATGAATCTACAGTCTATCCAGGATGTACGGAAGACGATTGCCTCCCTATTTTGGAGGAGGTAAGTGGCTTAAAAGCCGGTATAGACTTTAAATACGGTTATTCTCCGGAGCGTATCAATCCGGGAGAAAAGGTGCATACATTACCCAATACAATCAAGATCGTTTCCGGTTGTGATCCTGAAGCTTTGGATGTTGTTGCTAAAGTATATGAACTTGTTGTAAAGCCGGGTGTTCATCGTGCGCCGAATGTAAAAGTCGCTGAAGCAGCGAAGATTATTGAGAATACCCAGCGTGATGTCAATATTGCTTTGATGAATGAGCTTTCCATTATTTTCAGTCGTATAGGTATCAATACGTACGATGTGTTGGAAGCTGCCGGAACTAAATGGAATTTCTTGAAGTTCTATCCGGGTCTGGTTGGAGGACACTGTATCGGTGTTGACCCTTATTATTTGGTTCAGAAAGCCAGCGAGTTGAAATATCATTGCCAGATTATCAGTGCAGGTCGTTATATTAACGATAGTATGGGCGGATATATTGCTAAGAAACTTGTAAAGCGTTTGATATCATTGGGCAAAGGCGTGCTTGGTGCCCGTGTTCTTGTGATGGGGGTTACATTTAAAGAGAATGTAGCAGATATCCGTAATTCAAAAGTTGTTGATATTATTAATGAACTGAAGGACTTTGGTTGCGATGTAGATGTGGTTGACCCGTATGCGGATAGCGACGAAGTGCAAAAAGAATACGGTTTCCACTTGGTGGAAAAGCCGCGAGATAATTATGATGCTGTGGTTGTGGCTGTGGCCCATGATGAATACAAAAACTTGGATGATAAATACTTCAAAGGTATGACGTATGATCATGCGGTGCTTGTAGATATCAAAGGAATGTATAGAGATAAAATTCATAGTTTGAAATATTGGAGTCTATAAAAAAGAATTTATGATAACAAATAAGAAAATTTTTATTACAGGTGGTGCTGGTTTTATAGCAAACCGTTTAATTTCATTACTGGTTGACAATAATAAAATTGTTGTATATGATAATTTTCATAGAGATACTTTAAGCTATACTGAATATGCTAATCATCCTAATCTATCGGTAGTAAAAGGAGATGTGTTGGATTATGCGTTATTGGAAAAAAGTATGGCAGGAGCAAATATTGTAGTGCATGCGGCTGCTATTGCTGGGATAGATACTGTCATAAAGAGTCCGACAAATACAATGCGTGTTAATATGATTGGTACAGCTAATGTTTTGGAAGCTGCCAGAGTAAATAATGTATCCGATCGGGTAATTGACTTTTCAACTTCGGAAGTTTTTGGGAGCCATGCTTTTAAATCAACGGAGGACACAGAAACTGTAGCAGGTAGTGCGGGGGAAGCTCGTTGGACTTACGCTGTAAGTAAATTAGCTGGTGAACATTTAGCAATGGCTTATTATAAAGAGTTTAATTTGCCGGTATGTTCTGTACGTCCTTTTAATGTATATGGTCCAGGACAAACAGGAGAAGGAGCTATTCAGATTTTTATTAAGAGGGCGTTGAAAAATGAAGATATCTATATTTATGGAGATGGAAACCAAATTCGTGCTTGGTGTTTCGTTGATGATTTTGTTGCCTGTCTTCAGAAATGTATTGAAGATTCCAAAGCCATAGGAGAATCTTTTAATATTGGAAATTCAAGAGCAGTGCTGACAACTTATGGGTTAGCTCAAACAGTATGTAGAGTACTTGGCTCTTCAAGTAAAATAATCTTTAAACCGGCATTGTCAGCCGATATTGAATTAAGAATACCTTCTGTTGAGAAAGCTTTTGAAAAATTGGGATTTAAAGCTCAGGTTAATGTTGAGGAAGGTATTCTAAAAACAGCAGAATGGATAAAAAATAATTTGTAATGATAAAGCTATCTAAACCCTATATTACCGATCAATGCATTAGTAACGTTGTTGAAGTATTACGCTCAGGCAATTTAGTACAAGGGCAATTTGTAAACCAACTTGAGAATGATGTAAAATCATATTTAGGAGTGAAACACGCTTTTGCAGTTTCGAGTGGCACGGCCGCTTTACATTTAGCGTTGATAGCATTGGGTATTGGCCCGGGAGATGAAGTCATTGTCCCGGCTTTTACATTTCCTGCTACGGCTAATGTTGTGGAGTTAGTAGGTGCTACAACAGTTTTAGTTGACATCAATTTAGATGATTTTTGTATTGATACATCTAAGATAGAGCAGGCTATTACCCCTAAAACAAAGGCAATAATGCCTGTTCATGAGTTTGGGCAGGCTGCTAAAATGGATGATATCATTCAGTTGGCTCAGAAGTACAATTTGAATATCGTAGAAGATGCAGCGTGTGCTTTAGGAGCAGAATTTGGTTCAAAAAAAGTGGGTACTTTTGGAGAGTTAGGGTGCTTTAGTTTGCATCCAAGAAAAGCAATTACGTCAGGTGAAGGTGGAATATTAGTTACTAATAAAGATGACATTGCTGAAAAAGTTGCTATGTATAGGAATCATGGTATTGTATATAAGGATTCAAAATTAGACTTTGAAGTAGCTGGTCTTAATTATAGATTGACTGACTTTCAGGCGGCATTGTGCATTCCACAATTAGAAATGCTTACTGAATTAATTGAATGTCGGATAAAGCAGGCTAATTTTTATAATGATTTTTTAGGGTGTACTTCTAATATAAAAACGCCGGTTGTTTTTGATAATCGCAAGATGGTTTTTCAAACTTATCACATATTATTGTCTGATGATATAAATCGAGATTTGTTGATAGCTACTTTAAAAGAACATGAAATAGAAGTTAATTTTGGTGCGCAGGCTTTAAATGCTTTAAAGTATTATTCAAATAAATATAGTTATAAATATTCGGATTGTCCTAATGCATTTAGAGCTAGAGTACAAGGATTGGCATTACCTTTGGGAATGCATTTAAATGATGCAGATATCAAGTATATTTCAAGTACAATAAAAAAGGTGTTATGCAAATATTAGTAACAGGAGCTGGTGGATTAATAGGTGCTGAAATTGTAAATTTACTAAAAAAAAACGGTTATAAAATTACAGCTCTTGTTCGAAAAATGGGAGCGATAGATGCTGATTGTACTTACATTTTAGGTGATTTGCTGAAACAAACATTGGATGAACTATTAGGGGATTTTGCTCCGGATGTTATCGTTCATTGTGCTGCTGAGATTCCAGCTTCAGGGAAGAGCGATTCTGAAGTTGGAGTTCATAATAGATTGATAGATGATAATGTACTTAATTGGGCTTTAAAGAAGAAAATTCGGGTCATATATATATCTAGTATTAGTGTTTATGGATATATAACAGGGCAAACTTGTCATGAAGAAGATGTATCTTCTGTTTTAACAGATTATGCCAGAAATAAAATAGCAACAGAAAAAGCTGTTTTATCACGGGACGATGTCAATGTATGTTTGAGGATTTCTTCTCCATATGGAAGATTGCAAAAGCACAATACTGTGATGAAGATATTTGTTCGGAATGCAATAACCGGCAATAATCTTTTGGTTTATGGAGAAGGAAACCGTATGCAAGACTTTATTCATGTATATGATATTGCTCGGGCAGTCAAACTTGCTATAGAAAAACAAGTTAGTGGAGTTTATAATATTGTTTCAGGGGCTCCTATATCTATGATTGATTTAGCTCATAAAGTCACTCTTTTATTGAATCAATCTATTGATATAAAATATTCCTCTCTGCAGGATTTGCAAGAGGATTATAGAGGATTTTTCTCTAATGAGAAAGCAAGGCTTGCTTTAGGATGGTCTCCTGTAGTAACTTTGGATGAAGGTATTTTTGATTTAGCTAAAGGAATAAATGAAGATAGTAGTAATATCTGATATACATTCAAATATTGATTATTTAAGGAAATGTATGTTTTTCATCCAAAAGGAAAGACCAGATAAGATAATCTGTCTAGGTGATATTGTAGGCTATTTTGATCAACCCAAACAGGTGTTTGATTTTTTAATGAATAAACATGTTCACTGCTTATGTGGCAATCATGAAGCAATGCTGTTGGACAGATTGCTAATAGATGAAAAAAAGGAAGAGATATATCAGATAAAAAAACAACGTAACTTGTTTACATCAGATGAGATATCGATAATTTCTACATGGCTACCATTTTACACACTTTTTACTGATAATATTAAGATTCTATGTGTTCATGGAACTCCATGGAATCCTCTTTTAGGATACGGTTATAAGGATAGCCAATCAATTCTAAATTATGTTTCTCATGATTTCGATTATGTTTTTATGGGACATACCCATCATCCATATATAATGCAACAATCTTGTGGAACACTTGTAAATGTGGGGTCATGTGGGTTACCAAGGGATATCGGCAATATGCCTAGCTATTCTTTGTTGAACACCCAAACAAAAGAATGCTATATTAAACGTGTTTGTATAGATATAGACGAATGTTGTTTTGATAAAACAAGGATACATTCGTCGGTTATTGAATGCTTAAAAAGAAAATAAAATGAATGATGTTAGAATATTTGTAACAGGTGTTGGAGGTGGCGGAGGTGGAGAGCAGATTTTAAAAGCTCTACGCTTATCATTGTTGAATTATTACATTGTAGGAGGAGATATTACTCCCTATTCAAAAGGATTGTATATGGTTGATAAAGCATATATATTACCTCCTGCCTTATCTTCTGATTATCTGGATGTTTTGTTAAATATATGTACAAAAGAGAATATACAAGCTCTTTTTACAGGTAGTGAACCGGAGTTGAAAATAGTAAGCAAAAATCGATGTCTATTTGAAAATATTGGAGTTAAACTATTTATAAATCCGGAATCTGTCATTGATATATGTTTGGATAAGTTTCAGACTATGAATTGGTTTAAGGATAATGGCTTTTCTTTTCCTAAAACCATAACGGTAAACTGTTTTGATGATTTGGAGTTGGTGGATTTCTTTCCGGTAGTGTTGAAACCATCTGTCGGTGGTGGTGGCTCTACTAATACTTTTATTGCTCAGGATAGAAAAGAATTAGATTTATTTGCATCTTATTTATTGCATATTTACTCTCAATTTATTATTCAAGAATATGTAGGTAATGCAAATGGAGAATATACTGTGGGGGTCTTAAGCGATATGGAGGGTAATTTGATAAATTCTATTGCTGTGAAAAAGAATATTCTTGGAGGTTTAAGCAATCGGTTGAAAGTCAAAAGTAAATTTAATGATGAGCTTTTGGTAATTAGTAATGGTATATCTCAAGGGGAAATTGGCAAATTCCCTATTGTCACACAACAGTGTGAACTTGTGGCTCAAAAATTAGGGAGTACTAGTGCAATTAATATACAATGTCGTTTGGTTGATGATAAATGTTATATTTTTGAAATTAATCCAAGATTTTCAGGGACAACCTCCTTGCGTGCAATGGTTGGCTATAATGAGCCGGATGTATTGATACGTAAATATATTTTAGGAGAACATATTACTCCTAATTTCCCATATAAAGAAGGGTATATTTCTCGTGGTTTAGATGAGTTGTTTATTACCCCCTCTATGGCAGATAAGGTTAACCGTATGTGAATAAAATGGGAAAGAAGATTATAATAGGAATAACTGAAATAGCCAACTTTATTAATGATTATGCAATTGCATTAAGAACTGCGGGCTATGAAGTTGGTACTATTGTTTGTGGCTCAAATAAATATTATATTGGCAATCAATATTCTTATAAAATACAGGAGGACATACCTAAGTGGATTTCTCGTATCAAATATGTGAGAGGAGCCGTAAAAAAAATATGGTATTATATCCAATCGTCAGCATTCTTTTTTTCTTTTCTGTTTAGGTATCATGTTTTTGTTTATGTTTGGAAAACTTCTTATTTGCCTTTGCATTTGGATTTGTTTATATTAAGATTGTTGGGGAAAAAAGTTGTTGTTTTGCATTGTGGAAGTGATGTGAGATTTCGACCTATACAATATCAAGTTGGAAAACAATTGGGGCAGAATGATATTTTGCATAATATATCACTGGAGAAGAGAAAAAAATACTTTGATGAAGGAGCCTGTTTTAGAGATACTTTTTTTTATCAAAAAGTTTCAGAATGGTCTGGAGCTATAGTGTTATCTCAACGTAATCAAGCAACTTTTGGTCGTAACTATCATTTTGCTCGTTTTCCCATATGTCGCTTAATAAATGCTCCACGCAGAACAAATGATGTTGTTAAAATCGTTCATGCTCCAACTAATAGTATTTTTAAACGTTCGGATATTGTAAAAGGAGCTATTGATATTTTAAACAAACGTTGTCCCCAGTTATTTGAATTTGAGTTGATAGAAGGAAAATCTAATTCTTATGTTTTGGAAATTTTACAACGAACAGATATTGTAATAGATCAACCATCGGATTGGATTGGGCATCTTGGAGGAGAAGCATTGGCAGCTGGGTGCGTTGTATTAGGTGGAAATAATATAAGTTATGAAGATGGGGCACCTATGGATTCACCTGTTATACAATTTATAGCGGATGCAAAATCATTAGCAAATAAATTGCAATATATAATAGAGCATAAGGAGGTACGCCAATCTATAATGGAACAATCTTATTATTTTTGGGAGAAATACTACTCATTTGATGCTTTTAATATATGGTTTGATTATTTATTAAAAAAACAAATTAGTTTGATTTCATCTAATGTAGATTATAAAAGACTGCTATTGCGTGCAGCAGAAAATAACATGCAAAAAAATGTGATAAATGTTTTTTATTAATGAGCTCTTTTTCTGGTATTAAATCATTATTATCTGATAGCCTCATATATGGTATATCCGATGCATTATCTAGGATGTTATCAATATTTTTAGTTCCGTTATATACAGCAGTTTTGTTACCTTCCGACTATGGTATTATGGGATTAATTACGAGTGGATACAGCCTATTATTATTAGTTGTCAATTTAAATTTAGATAATTCAGCTGCTCGTTGGTTTTATGATACGGATGATGTTTATGACAGAAAGTTTACAATAAGTACTTGGCTATGGTTTTATTTGGGTGCGGCATTAGGAATAAGTATTATACTTTTGTTCTTTTCTGATGATATAGCTTGTATTTTGTTAGATGATGTAAATATTGGATTTTTAGTTAAGATAGTAGCTGTAACTATTCCTCTTTCTACATGCAGTACTGTTTTAATGAAACTTTTTCGATTTGAAAGAAAGCCCAAAAGGGTGATGGCCTTTAGTTTATTCCAGAGCTTATTAATGATAGCTCTAAATTGTTATTTGGTTTTATATCTTAGAGAGGGGTTACAAGGCATATATTTATCTCAATTAGTTACATTTTTGATAACTTTTTTTATCTCAATATATTTGTTAAGAAAGTGGTTGATTTCTCCTTTTAAAATGTCTTTGCAAAGACTAAAAGAAATGTTGAAATTTAGTTTGCCTCTTTTCCCTGCCAGTATAGCTTATTGGACTATAAATTTATCGGGTCTTTTTTTTCTAAATAAATATTGTGATAAATCAGAAGTTGGTTTATATCAAATTGGGACATCTTTTGCTTCTGCTGTAGCTTTGATAACTGGAGCTTTTCAATCAGCATGGGGACCATTTGCATATTCTATATATAAAAAAGAAGATTCAGGTAGGATATTTTCTCAAGTAGCTAATCTTTATATTGTAGGAATAGGATTTATTTGTATGCTTTTAGGGGTCTTTGCTTTTGATATTTTACAGATATTTACAAATAGTAACTATTATTCTGCATCTTGGGTTATTGCTATATTGGCGTATAACTATTTTTTTATAGGATTATCTTATATAGCGAGTTTGGGTGCAGGTATTGCAAAGAATAATAAAGCTTATGGTATGATTATGCTTATCTCTGCCTGTTTGTTGATATGTCTGAATGTTATATTAGTTCCAATATATGGGAAAGTTGGGTCTGCTATTGCTACTTGTATTTCGCAAGCAGTTATTCCTGTTTATATGTTTTATAAGTCTCAAAAGCTTTATTTTATACCTTATAAGTTAACTAAATCAATAGTTGTTTTTATCATATTGGTTGTGCTAATGTGTATAGGTGGAAATATCTATTTATCAAATTGGTGGGTGCAAATAGGGTATAAAGTTATTATTGCTATTTGTGGAGTGTTTATCATCGGCAAAGCATATCCTATAATATTTATCAATATATTAAAAGTAGGCAATTTATTCAAATGAAGATATTAATATGCAGCAGATATTTTGCACCACAAAATACGATTGGTGCTGTAAGACCTACGATGTTTGCAAAGTATCTGTCACAGTTCGGACATGAAGTTACTGTTATTACGGAGAAAGTAGCTGATAATAATGCTTACATAAATTATTCTTTTGAAGTAATTGAAGTAGAAGGTTATAAATTGGCAACAAATATTAAGCAGAAACGTGTCAATAAAACTCAAAGTAATGTTTTTGAGAATAAAGAACAGTGTAAAATAAAGAAATTATATATTGATTTTCGTCGGTTTACTGTAGGAAATTTACTCGATTTTCTATGGTTTAAGAAGGTAAAACATTGTATTGGTGAGAGAATGCAAGGAAAGCATTATGATATAGTCTTTTCTTCATATGGTCCTTTATCTTCTTTTTATATTGGGCAATATATATATAAGAAAAACATTGCGGATTTTTGGGTTTCTGATATGAGAGATTTAATGATCAATTATTTGACCCCTATAATTTATTATCCTCTTTTTAAATATTATCTATATTCGATGCAAAAACATGCGAGTAAAATAACAGTTGTTTCTCAAGGGCAGAAGAACATATTGAAATCATTCTTCAGATATAAATATATAGATGATAATATAGTGGTTATATATAATGGTTTTACAAGAATATTTAGAAATCATAATTTCGGAGATAATACTTTGCGTTTGATATATACAGGTACATTGTATGCTCATAAAAGTGATATGAGTATATTGTTTAAAGCAATATGGGATTTGTTTATAGAAGATAAAATTGATATAAACAAAATTCAAATACATTATGCTGGTGCGGATGAAGAAAGATTGAAAAGTTTGGCTGTAAAATATAATTTACAAAGAATCGTGTTTGGACATGGGCTTATATCGAGAAATGATTCTTTTTTGTTACAAGAAACGGCTGATATTCTTTTAGTATGTTCGTGGAATCTGAAAAATGAGCAAGGTATATTAACAGGGAAATTTTTGGAATATTTGCCTATGCAAAGACCTATTATTGCAATGATTACAGGAGATTCTCCCAAGGCGGAATTAACTTCATTAATAGATGAGTTAAAAGTTGGAATATCATGTGAGTATGTTAATTATGAATCTGATTTATTGCGATTAAAAAATTTTATTCTTTCTGCTTATGAGGAAAAGCAGAAAAACGGCAAGGTTAGTTATCATGGCGATGTTGATAACTTGAAACAGTTTGACTATTATTATTTAACAAAAAAACTAGAAAAGCTTTTTACTGAGGTTGCTTATGGAAGGAATAATTGATTTGAGTATTATTATACCCGTATATAATGTAGAGAGATATCTAGTAAAATGTTTAGATTCTATTTATGCTATTAGAAATATTAATTTTGAAGTTATTATAGTTAATGATGGTTCTACTGATAGTTCTAGTGCGATAATACAACACTATTGCTCTTTATTTCCTCAAAAAACGATTGTTATAAATAAAGAAAACGGTGGCTTGTCATCTGCAAGAAATGCTGGTTTAAAAGAAGCTCAAGGAAGTTACATTGCTTTTATTGATAGTGATGATTTTATTGATTCTGATAAAATAGTATCTGTATTGACTAATGCAAAGGAAATGCAATTGGATATAATTTTTGGAGATTATATTTATTGTGATGAAAAATCATGTATATTATTGACTTCTAAAAGATACTCTATGAATCACATGAAAGCATATCAAGTTTATAATGGACTGGAGTATTGGGAGAATGCTTTAAATAAAGATCAAATAAGTGTTGAAGCATGTTTCCAGTTATATAATTTGTCATTTTTGAGAAAATATAATTTGTTATTTAAAGAAGGAATATATCATGAAGATTTTTTATTTTCATATTATTGTATTTTTTATGCAAAAAAAGTCATGTATGTTCCTATTGCTTATTACTATTATAGGCAGAGACCAGGGTCTATAATGTCTTCTGCAGAGTTGCATTATATGAAACAACTACATAAACTTAAAATAATAAATGAACTATTGAACTTTAAAAAAAATCATCTGTTGGAATTGTATAGTTGGGATACTGTTCTTCTGGCAACATATTTTGATGTAGTACGTAGAGGAAAAATTAAAAATGACAGCTTGTGTTTTTCACTCAATGAATGTAAAAAAATAACAATTATCTCGCGCTTAAAAAAAATATTGCTTCCCTTTTTGGGCTTATTTGCTAAAAATGTTAATATTTAGATTGAATGAGTGAATACCAAGTAAAATATTCATGTATTATTCCATGTTATAATGCATGTAAAACGATTGGCCGTTGCATAAAATCTTTGTGCATACAAAATAATACAAATTTTGAAGTTATTTTTGTTGATGACTGCTCTTCAGACGATACTATTGGATGTATAAAAAAAAATCAAGTAATGTTACCTGTTAGTTCTACACTATTATCAATAAAACAAAATGGAGGACCCGGCATTGCTCGTAATATAGGTATAAATAATGCAAATGGAGAATATTTGGTTTTTATGGATAGTGATGATTGGTATGAATCAGATTTTTTTAATATCATAGACAAGGAATTAAAGGATAATGATGTAGATGTATTATTTTTTAATTTTTATCATGCTACTGTTAGTGGAAAGAAAAAAAAAGCAGGAGGATGCTCTTCAGGTATGTTGGAATCTAAAGAATGGTATATTGCAAATTCTCCAGATAGCTTATGCAGATGTGTATTTAGAAGGAAACTTTTTGTGCAAATTTCGATACCTGCTATTTATAATGGTGAAGATCTTGCTGTTATTCCACTATTGTTTTCTCGTGCAGATAAAATAAAATATTTGAATCAATATTTATATAACTATTGTTATACTCCAAAATCATTATCTAATTCCAATGGGGATAAAATCGTATTGTCTTTAATAAAAGCTAATAATATAATAGAAGATACTATAGGAAAACAATACATGAATGAGTGTGAATTTCTTGGTATAAAGAATGTATTATACTCAGCTGTTTTTGTTTCGTTGCGTAGTAATTTTAGTAAAAAAGATATAGAAAATATAATTGCACAATTTCAGAATAAATTCCCTTTGTGGTATAAAAATCAATATATTTCAATTTTACCTTTTTACAAGAAATTTTTTTTATGGTGCGTAAAACATAATAAATTAACTGTTTTGAATATTTATTCCGTTTTTCATTCTTTTTTGTTGAAAATTAATCTTGCATGAATTTGTTGAAAATAGAAAAACCAAAATTTTTAACTATTTGCTTCTGCATGACAATGCTGTTTGTTTATTCTGTAAATGAACGATATTTTAGTATTGGAAATTATTTCTACTTTCCTGTTATGGTACTTCTGGTTGGTAGTTATAACTTGTTATCAAGCTATGGCAGAAATAGTTGGAAAATATTTATTGGTGATTTTAAGATTCCACTAACTATATTATATGTTTTAACATCAGTTTTTGTATTTCAAAAGGAATATAAATCAGATGTCGTTTTTTCCTATATATTGCTATTAGGAATGTTTTATGTAATGACGTTATCTAAGTTGAATGAAATTGATGTAAAATGGATTATGTATTCATTTATTCTTTCAGGGTTGGTTTTAGCAATTTTGTTGTTATCTCAAATGCGACTGGCTCGCTTAGATTTACTTCGTTTTACTGTTTTTTATTCGGAGTCTGATTTTTATGATGTGAATTTTTTAGGTGGATATATAGCTATACCAGCATTGTTGAGTTTTTATAAGGGCTGGGTAAAAAAAAATAGTTGTGGCGTAATTTTATATAAAATTGCCACAACTATAATGATAATTGCCGTTTTGTTGACAGGAAGTAGAGGAGCAATGCTGGGTTTTTTAGTAGGAGTCGGTATTCTATTAATGAATCGTAAGATGATTCTTCAAGGATTATTTTTGGCGGGTTTATTCGTGTTACTTACTCCTTTATTACCGGATTTTCTTTATGAAAGACTTTTTGAAAATTCTTATGATGATGGTAGTAATAGTCAAAGAATAGAAGATTGGATGGCTGGGCTTAATGCCTTTGTTAAATCTCCTCTTTTAGGGAATGGCTTTGATTGGCCGGAAGATATTATATATAGAGAATTACGCTTAAAGTTAACAGCTCATAATACATATATTACATTTTTGATGCATTTTGGGATTATTGGGATTGGATTTTTATTGTCTATTTTTTATCCAATGGTTGTAGTTATAGTGAGAAATAAGAATATGCGTGGACTTTTAGCAATGCTTGCCTCGTTATTATTTATAAGTATCATGATAGAAGCTACGTTAAGTATTATTTTTTATATTCCATTAATTGTTATATGGATATTGTATAATTATAAGAAAAATAATATATATAATACTGTAATATGAAAAGTAATGAGGTAGCTGTTTTAATGTCTTTATATAAAGGGGATAGATTGAAATTTGTGATTCAATCTATTCAGTCTATTTTGGAACAAACATATGTAGATTTTGATTTGTATATTTATATTGATGGAGTTGTTGATAAGCCTGTCTATGATTATGTAAATAGTTTAGATGATAGTAGGATAAACATTCTTGTGTCTTCCTTTAACTCTGGATTGGCTTTTGCGATGAATTCATTGTTGCGTATAATTCGTGATAGAGGGTATAAGTATTTTTTCAGAATGGATGCAGATGATATTGCCTTACCAAATCGTTTTGAGAAGCAAATAGCGTTTATGGAATCTAATGTAGATATAGATTGTGCTGGTTGTTGGGCTGTTGAAATACAGGAAGATGGAAGTGATTTTTTTTTAAAACGAATGCCTCAAAATCATGATCAATGTTTAGCGCTTTTTAGGAGGCGTGATTGTGTGATACACCCATCGGTTATATTTCGTTATACATATTTTGAAAAAGTTCCTTTTTATCCAGAAGATACATATTTTGGAGAAGATACCATGATGTGGGCTATGGGATTCAAAGCAGGATGTCGTTTTGCAAATTTACCAGAATGTTTGTTGAAATTCAGATTAGATAGAAATTTTTTTCAACGAAGAAGAGGATGGAAACATGCAAAGTCTATATTAGTTCTTAGAATGCGTGTAAATAAGATGTTGGAGTTTGGCCTGAAAGAGAATCTTTATGCCATTTTATATGCAATAGCAAAGATGATGCCTACCAGACTTCTTTCTATAATCTATAGAAAATTGCGTTAATTGTTTTAGTGTTAAAAACGATAACTATGCTTGCTTCTTTAACTAATTGCTCAGAAGCAATCAAACAATGATAGAAGATACGTATGCTCTATTTGTGGATGCTCCTAAAACGGGGTTTGAAAATAGACTTTATGGAAATGGAGATGCCGGAAAC
Source organism: Bacteroides fluxus YIT 12057 (assembly GCF_000195635.1). Taxonomy (GTDB): domain Bacteria; phylum Bacteroidota; class Bacteroidia; order Bacteroidales; family Bacteroidaceae; genus Bacteroides; species Bacteroides fluxus. The sequence goes on from NZ_GL882691.1 coordinate 81,187, forward strand.
AAGGTATTGGAAACATTGCAGATGTAGTCATAAAATAAAAAAAGTCTTGGCATACACTATTACTCGGAAAAAAATAGTAACTTTGTATTGAACTTAATAATTTATAGTTATGTCAAAGCCCATAGCGCCAACACCTCCATTAAAGGGTAAAGCTGCATTAGATTTTATTGCAGAGTTGGAAAAAGATAAAAAAGCACCTGCTGAGGAGAAGAAACGTGTGAAAGAAGGTGCCAAACGTATTAGAGAAATGTTGACTTTCAGCTTCTAAAGAGATATGAAAGAAGGTACTCGTGTCATTAGGTTATCGCAAGATTATACATTTAAAACCTTTGATTGCGGAAATCCGGATTTGAATGATTTTCTACTTCAAGATGCGAAAGAATATGATAAACGTTTACTTTCTGTGACGTATATATTGGAAACGGAGGAAGATATTGTCGCCTATTTTTCGGTTTCTAATGATAAAATAGCTATTCCGGATAGCGATAAGGCGACTTGGAGAAAAATAAAGGCTTTATTTCCTCATCGAAAACACAGAAGTGATTATCCTGCTGTAAAAATAGGGCGTTTTGCTGTTTCTTTGAAATATCAACATACCCAAATAGGCACAGACATTCTGGATTTTATCAAAGACATGTTTATTACTAATAATCGAACAGGCTGTTCCTTTGTTACCGTGGATGCATTGAAATCTGCTCTCCCTTTCTATTTGAAAAATAACTTCTTGTTTTTAGACAAGGCAATGGCTGCTGATGATACGCAGGAAACTTATTTACTGTATTACAATTTGGCTCAGTTGTTGGATTAATCAATTCTTAAAACTTTGGATTTTACAGATATTATAGGCTGTGAAGTAAAGACTGATTTACTTCATCGCATCCTTTATTCTACCGATGCTTCTGCATATAGGGAGACACCTCTTGCCGTAGCATTTCCTAAAGATGAAACAGATGTACAGGAGATTGTACGTTACGCTTCCAGAAATCATATTAATTTGATTCCCCGTGCAGGAGGTACATCTCTTGCGGGGCAGGTAGTCGGGAAAGGACTGGTAGTGGATATTACCAAATATATGAATCATATTTTGGAAATAAACCCGGAGGAACGTTGGGTTAGGGTACAACCCGGAGTGGTATTGGATGAGTTAAATCTTTATTGTAAACCATACGGACTGTTTTTCGGTCCTGAAACCTCCACATCCAATCGTTGTTGTTTGGGAGGAATGGTCGGTAATAATTCATGTGGTTCTCATTCATTGGTATATGGCAGTACACGTGATCATCTGTTGGAGGCAAAAGTCATATTAAGTGATGGCTCTGAGGCTCTTTTGAAAGGGATGTCCCCTAAGGAAGTTGATAGCATACGTGCAGGAGCTTCATTGGAAAGTTCTATTTATGACCGGATGATAACGTTGTTGTCAAACAAGGAAAATCAGAAAGAAATCGTAGAGAACTATCCTGATGCCTCTTTACGCAGAAGGAACTCCGGATATGCCATCGATGAATTATTGCATTCAGATTATTTTGACTCTAATAGTCAGGAACCGTTCAATTTGTGTAAATTGCTGGCTGGTTCAGAAGGTACATTGGCTTTTGTTACTGAACTAAAATTGCGTTTAGTACCTCTGCCACCAACAGAAAAAGCTGTGGTATGTGTGCATTGTTCAACTTTGGAGGAAGCATTTGTTGCCAATCTTGTGGTATTGAAGCATAATCCTGTAGCCATTGAGTTAATGGATAGCACAATTTTGGAATTAAGTAAACGGAACATATCACAAAACAAGAACAGATTCTTTGTTCAGGGAGATCCGGCTGCCATACTTATTATAGAGTTAGCGGAAAACACTCGTATAGAGGTAGATAAAAAGGCTGATGAAATAGAGGCTGATTTAAAGGCACATCATTACGGAACTCATTATCCACGTGTCTATGGAAAAGATATCAGTCGTGTCTGGAGTCTGAGAAAAGCCGGATTGGGGCTACTTTCCGGAATGCCGGGGAGTGCTAAACCTGTATCTGTCATAGAAGATACGGCTGTGGCTCCACATCGTCTTCCGGCATATATTGCCGATATGAAGGAGATGCTTGACGGTTATGGGCTGAGCTGTGTATATCATGCTCATATCAGTACCGGAGAATTGCACCTTCGTCCTGTGTTGAATTTGAAAGAAAAAAAAGACCGGAAATTATTCCGTACTGTAGCTACCAAAACAGCTGAATTAGTAAGGAAGCATAGAGGCTCTTTGAGTGGTGAGCATGGAGACGGGCGCTTGCGTGGCGAATTTATTCCTTTATTATTAGGTCAAAAAGTGTATAGCCTTTTGAAAGAGGTAAAAGAAATATGGGACTCTCCGCATATTTTTAATATGGGTAAAATTGTGGATACTCCTCCGATGGATGCTGATTTGCGTTATGAACAACAGGATTTAGGTGTCAATACTTATTTTGATTATTCTCGTCAAAAAGGGTGGTTGTGTGCCATTGAACAATGCAATGGTTCTGGGGATTGTCGTAAATCGGACTTGTTTGGCGGTACAATGTGTCCCACCTATCGTGCAACAAGAGATGAAAAAAATACGACTCGTGCTCGTGCCAATACTTTGCGTGAACTTCTGATACATCCGTTGCAGAAAGATATTTTTAATCAGGAAGAGATATTGATTGTCTTGGATACATGTGTCTCTTGTAAGGCATGTAAATCGGAATGTCCCTCGAATGTGGATATGGCACGTTTTAAAGCAGAATACCTGCAACATCATTATGATAGTGCCCATATACCACTGCGTTCGCGTTTGGTTGCCAACTTGACAAGTATGCAGAAGATGGGTATGGCAGTACCATGGCTCTATAATGCGGTAATCTCAAATGTATTTACGTCTTCATTCATTAAACGGATATTGAAGTTTGCTCCTCAACGTTCTATTCCGAGGCTGTATAAAATGACTTTACGAAGTTGGATGATAAAGCATCCTGATAATAATATCCATGATAGAGGTAAGGTATATCTGTTTGCCGATGAATTTACCAATTATATGGATGTGGAGATTGGCATAAAATTCATAAAGCTATTACGTGCTCTGGGATATGAGGTTGTTATTCCTGAGCATATAGAAAGTGGACGTACGGAACTATCTAAAGGGTTTCTGAAGAAAGCTAAGGTGATAGCTGAGAAAAATGTAGCGCTGCTTAAAGAAATTATATCAGAGGAAACTCCATTGGTAGGTATAGAGCCTTCATGTATATTGTCTTTCAGGGATGAATATCCGGATCTGGTAAATGAAAATATCCAGGGAGATGCCCGTAAAATGGCAGCTAACTGCTTGTTGTATGACGAGTTTATTGTCAGGGAAATCCATAAAGGAAATATTTCACAGGAGCAATTTACAGAACTGCCTCTACATATAAAATTGCACGGACATTGCCATCAGAAGTCATTGGCTTCTATCGAGCCTTCAAAAGAGATGCTTTCTTTACCGAAAAATTATCAAGTAGATGTTATTCCGTCCGGTTGCTGTGGCATGGCCGGGGCTTTTGGTTATGAAAAGGAACATTATGCTTTATCTATGCAAATAGGGGAGCAGGTATTGTTTCCTGCAATTAGGGAAGCTGGAGAGGAGGTCTGTATATCTGCTCCCGGAACAAGTTGCAGGCAACAAATAAAGGATGGTACAGGAAAGCAGGCTTATCATCCTATAGAGATTTTATACAACGCCCTTCAATAGAATTTTTTTCTTTTAAATATATATTAATCATGAAAATACCATTTTCACCTCCTTACATTGACGACACTGTCATCAATGAGGTGGTTGATTCATTGCGTTCCGGCTGGATTACTTCCGGTCCGAAAGTAAAAGCCTTGGAAGAAGAAATAAAGCTTTTTTCCAATGCAAAGGAAGTTCTGTGTGTGAATTCATGGACATCCGGAGCTATTATGATGCTCCGTTGGCTGGGTGTTCAGCCTGAGGATGAAGTGATAGTGCCGGCTTATACATACAGTGCTACAGCTCTGGCGGTGCTTCATGCCGGTGCAAAACCGGTTATGGTGGATTCGGGAAAAGATTTCAATATCTCTGTAGAAGCCATTCGTAAAGCTATTACTTATAGGACAAAAGCTATAATACCTGTTGATATAGCTGGATTCCCTTGTGATTATGAGTGTATCATGGACTTGGTGAATGAACCGGATATCCGTAATCAGTTTCAAGCAACATCACCGGTGCAGGAGAGGTTAGGGCGTGTTTTAGTGATGAATGATGCCGCACATTCATTGGGGGCATATTACAACAAGAAGCAAAGAACTGGTTGTGAAACGGATATTGCTATTTTTTCACTTCACGCAGTCAAGAATGTAACGACTGCAGAGGGTGGAGCTATCTGCTTGAATCTGCCTGCTCCGTTTGACAATGCAGAGTTGTATAAAGAATTGCGTATGATGAGCTTGAATTGTCAGACTAAAGATGCTTTTTCTAAATCGAAGGCTGGCGGTTGGCGCTATGATATTGTCGGTTTAGGCATGAAGATCAATATGGCGGATGTGAATGCCGCTATCGGGTTGGCGCAGATAAGGGAATATCCGGAATTGCTTAAAGAACGTAAAAGGGTATTCAATACTTATTCTGAAGCTTTTGCTGATTGTGATTGGGCCATTGTCCCCCCATCAGTAGATGGTGAAAAGGAAAGTTCTTATCATATTTATGCATTAAGGATTAAAGATTTTACGGAAGAACAGCGTGATCGTATGATTGATGAAATAGCAAAGTTTGAAGTTGCCGTAAATGTACATTTCATTCCGATGCCGATGCTTTCTTTTTTCAAATCTTTGGGGTATGATATGAAGAATTATCCTCAAGCATATAAGAATTTTAAAGGGGAAATTTCATTGCCTATTTATCCTCAGCTTGATGAAGAAAAATTGAACTTCATTATCAACGCTGTAAAGTCTGCATATAAAATAGTAGTAAATATCCAATGATGATTCGTTTTTTTGATTTTATCTTTTCTCTTTTGGGCATAATCCTGCTTTCTCCTGCATTTTTCATTCTATATTTCGCTATCCGGTTGGAAAGTAAAGGCGGTGGATTCTATAAACAATTACGGGTAGGTCTCAATGATAGGGATTTTTATGTTTATAAGTTCCGTTCGATGCGAATCGGTGCAGATAAGCAGGGGTTGATTACCATCGGAGGCCGTGACCCTCGCATAACGCGTATAGGTTATTTTATCCGGAAATATAAACTGGATGAGCTTCCCCAACTTTTTAATGTATTGAAAGGGGATATGAGTTTGGTGGGACCTCGTCCTGAAGTACGGAAGTATGTGGATTTATATACGGATGAGCAGCGTAAGGTACTTTCAGTGCGTCCCGGCATAACAGACTATGCTTCAATAGAGTATGTCGATGAGGATACTATACTTGGACAGGCCGATGATGCAGATAAAGCGTATATAGAACAGATTTTGCCGGATAAGATACGGTATAACATGAAGTATATTAATCATCGGTCGGTAAAAGAATACTTCAAAATCATCTTCTTGACAATATGGAGTATCATACGCTGAAAAAACGATTGTGTATGATTATAAAATGGTTGTTTATTCCTTATTATATTCATAGGACAAAATGATATTTGAAGAGCCGTTTTTGAAGAAATTCGTTAACGGCTCTTATCTTTTGTGAATCTGTTTTTGCTTGGATGGCAAATAGATAGATGTGATTATTAGGATATTTCAAAATCAAGATATTCTAATAAAGTGTGAAGTAAAAAGTACAACAGAAATAATTGATATGCTGAAATGCTTTAAGAGTACATCTTTAAACAAAATACATTGAAAGATGCGATATATATCTAAAGCAATACTGTAAAAGAGTATTCTGTTTACGTTAATGTGTTGATTTGTATTTGTTTATAACTTTTCTCAGAAAAACAGTTTTCAACCTCTCTTTTTCTTTGGTGATACAGATTTAAGTCCGCATCTTTGCATCGTTGATCAACGAAACGTGTGAATTAAAAAACGAATTTAAATCTCTAAAGAAAAAAAATATGAGTGTAATTTTCAGAACGGTAGAGAGGCCGTCGGACCCTCGGGTAGAAAACTCTCCGAAGAAATTCTTTCCTCAAATCGTAACATTGGGACAAAGTGTGAATCTGGCATTTATCGCGCAAAAGATGCAGGATACGTCTTCTCTGTCTATTGGTGATATCAAGAGCACCATGCAGAACTTTGTGGAGAAGCTGAAGGAACAGCTGTTGGAAGGAAAGACCGTAAACATTTCCGGACTGGGTGTCTTTATGCTGGCCGCTAAGTCGAAAGGGGCGGACTTGGCCAAAGATATTACCGCCAAGAGTGTGGAAAGCGTACGTATCTGTTTTCAGGCCAATAAGGAACTGAAGATAACGAAGACCGCTACCCGTGCCGGTGAAAAACTGGATTTGATAAGTCTGGATGACTATCTGAAAGGAAAGACAACTACAGATGAAGGATCCGGCGACAATTCCGGTGGTGGTTCTGACGGGGATGAAAACGAGAATCCGTTGGGATAAAGCCTGACCCCTAATCCCTTTTCGAAAGAGTGGGGACGGAGGTCACGCCATTATGTAACATCTAAAAACTTTATTATTGCTTTATGAAGAAAACGTGGAATTTGATTTTGAAAATTGTGATTGCTGTGGCAAGTGCCGTGGTTGGGGTGATTAGCGGACAAGCAATGAACCTTTGACCAAACCGCTACATTACAAGATAACCCCATACAGCAATCATTGAATGTAGCATGTAAGCCGCTTTCGGAGAAATCCGTCAGCGGCTTTTTTCTTTCAGTAACTCTTCCATTTTCAGAACTTCGTCACGATATTGGGCGGCCTCAATAAAATCGAGTTTCTTGGCTGCTTCCTGCATCAATTTTCGGGTACGCTCGATACTCTTTTCTAATTGTGCACGGCTCATGTACTGTACAATCGGGTCGGCGGCAACGGAGGATGCCGTTTCTTGCTCGATGTAAGGACGTGGTGCGATTGAGGCTTTGTCTTTGCTGCCCATGGCGTCGGCAGATGCATCCCCGGTGGCAAATACATTGAGATTCTTCGCTTTCTTGATTTGTTGGGGGGTGATGCCGTGCTCCTCGTTATACTTAAGCTGCTTCTCGCGCCGGCGATTGGTCTCGTCAATGGTAAGCTGCATGCTTTCCGTGATTCTGTCGGCATACATGATGACCATGCCGTTTACATTACGGGCGGCACGTCCGGCAGTCTGTGTCAGTGAACGGTGGGAACGGAGGAATCCCTCTTTGTCCGCATCAAGAATGGCGACAAGAGAAACTTCCGGCAGATCGAGTCCTTCACGCAACAGGTTGACCCCGACAAGCACGTCGTACTCGCCTTCGCGGAGATCACTCATGATCTTGACACGTTCCAGAGTATCGACGTCGCTGTGGATATAGTTACATTTTACATTATTGTTCAACAGGTATTCCGTAAGCTCCTCTGCCATACGTTTGGTAAGGGTAGTGACAAGAGTACGTTCGTTCTTTTCAATACGTACCTGGATTTCTTCCATTAAATCGTCTATCTGGTTGTGGCTTGGACGGACTTCGATGATGGGGTCGAGCAGCCCGGTAGGCCGGATGACCTGTTCGACGACGATTCCTTCGGACTGTATTAATTCATAATCTGCCGGAGTGGCGCTGACATAAATCACTTGTTTGGCCATTTCCTCGAACTCCTCGAACTTCAACGGACGGTTGTCCATAGCGGCAGGCAGACGGAAACCATATTCCACAAGGTTGACCTTACGGGCACGGTCACCGCCATACATGGCACGTATCTGCGGGACACTGACATGGCTTTCGTCAATTACAATCAGAAAATCATCAGGGAAGAAATCCAGCAGGCAATAAGGACGGGTACCGGCTGCACGACCGTCAAAATAGCGCGAATAGTTCTCAATGCCGGAGCAGTGGCCTAATTCGCGTATCATTTCCATGTCGTAGGTCACCCGTTCCTGCAAGCGCTTGGCCTCCAGTGGACGGCCTTCATTTTCAAACCATTGTACCTGTTTGTGCAAGTCGTCTTCTATTTCATGGATGGCACGCAGGGTAGCTTCCTTGGTAGTCATGAAAAGATTGGCAGGGTAAATCTTGTAGCTGTCGAACTTGGCAATGGTTACACCGCTGACCGGATCCACTTCCTCTATGCTGTCTATCTCGTCTCCCCAGAAAACAATGCGGAGCAGGTTGTCTGCATACGCCAGGTAGATATCGACCGTATCGCCTTTGACGCGGAAATTCCCGCGGTTGAGGTCGATGTCGTTGCGGACGTAAAGGCTATCTACCAGCCGGCGCAGGAAAACGTTACGGCTGAAGTTCTTTCCCTGCTGCACTTCGATGACATTGTTGTAGAAGTCCGACGGATTGCCCATGCCATAGATGCACGATACGGAGGAAACCACCACGACGTCTTTCCTGCCGGAGAGTAGGGAGGAGGTGGCTGCCAGGCGCAGTTTGTCTATTTCGTCATTGATGGCGAGATCTTTCTCTATATAGGTATCCGAAGACGGCAGGTAGGCTTCGGGCTGGTAATAATCATAATAGGATACATAGTATTCTACGGCATTGTTGGGAAAGAAACCTTTGAACTCACTGTATAGCTGGGCGGCCAATGTTTTGTTATGGCTCAATATCAGGGTAGGTTTGTTGATGTTGGCAATGACATTGGCGATGGTAAAGGTTTTTCCGGAACCGGTGACACCGAGCAGGGTCTGTGCGGGAAGTCCTTCACGAACGCCTTCTGTGAGCTGTGCGATAGCCTCCGGTTGGTCGCCCGTAGGCTTATAGGCGGATGTTAATTCAAATTTGTTCATTTTCTCTTCTTACGGTTGGCAATATTCGGTAAAATCTTTGAGATAAACAAAATTATTTCTTTACTTTGCAGCAAAGATAATGCAAACCGAGAGCAGAATAAAATGAACTTGTTCCTTTTTTATGCCGAGGTGCAGCTTATCTTCGCTTTTTGTAAAGATAGGTAATAACCATTAATAAATAATACAACGAAGAACATGATTTGGAATGAAAGCATCGAATGCATGGATCGCGAAAGCCTTCGTAAAATTCAGGGCATTCGTCTTAAAAAGACTGTGGAGCGTGTATATCACGATACCCCTTTCTACCGTAAAAAAATGCAGGAACTGGGTATTACGCCCGATGATATCAACAGTATAGACGACATTGTAAAACTTCCCTTTACGACAAAATATGATCTCCGGGATAACTACCCTTTCGGGCTTTGTGCCGTTCCCATGAGCCAGATAGTGCGTATTCATGCATCTTCGGGTACTACGGGAAAACCGACTGTCGTGGGTTACACACGTAAGGATCTTTCTGTTTGGGCAGAGTGCTTGTCGCGTGCTTTTACCGCATACGGTGCCGGACGTTCGGACATTTTCCAGATATCATACGGCTACGGGCTTTTTACCGGTGGCTTGGGAGCCCATGCGGGAGCCGAGAATATAGGCGCTTCCGTAATTCCGATGTCCAGCGGCAACACGGAGAAACAGATAACATTGATGCATGATTTTGGCTCTACGGTACTTTGTTGCACGCCTTCGTACGCTCTCTATCTGGCAGATGCGATTAAGGATTCCGGTTATCCCCGTGAGGAGTTCAGGTTGAAAGCCGGTGCTTTCGGTGCCGAGCCGTGGACGGAAAATATGCGCCGGGATATCGAGACCAAGTTGGGTATCAAGGCATACGATATTTACGGGTTGAGTGAGATTGCCGGTCCCGGTGTGGGATATGAGTGTGAATGCCAGCATGGTACGCACCTCAATGAAGACCATTATTTCCCTGAAATTGTGGATCCGAAAACATTGGAGCCTGTAGCTCCCGGTGAAACGGGAGAGCTTGTCTTTACCCACTTGACGAAAGAAGGCATGCCCTTGCTGCGTTACCGTACCAAGGACCTTACCGCCTTGCATTATGATAAATGTCCCTGTGGACGTACGCTGGTCCGCATGGACCGTATCTTGGGCCGTAGCGACGACATGCTTATCATCCGTGGGGTGAATGTATTCCCGACCCAGATAGAGTCTGTCATTCTTGAAATGCCGGAATTTGAACCCCACTATCTCCTCATCGTTGACCGCAAGAACAATACCGATACGATGGAACTGCAGGTTGAAGTCCGTCCGGAATACTATTCCGATGAAATCAACAAGATGCTGGCTTTGAAGAAGAAGCTTGTAGCCCGTTTGCAGAGCGTGCTCGGCCTGGGTGTAGATGTCCGGCTTGTGGAGCCGCGCAGCATTGAGCGAAGCGTAGGTAAGGCTAAACGTGTAATCGATAACCGGAAGATTTAATAATTTAGAATTCATATAACTATGGTAGCAAAACAACTTTCCATTTTTTTAGAGAACAAGTCGGGCCGCCTCACGGAAGTGACCGAAGTGCTTGCGAAAGAAGGGGTCAACCTTTCTGCTCTCTGTATTGCCGAGAATGCTGATTTCGGTATTCTCCGTGGTATTGTTTCTGAACCTGATAAAGCTTATAAGGCCTTGAAAGATAATCATTTTGCCGTAAATGTGACCGATGTGGTGGGAATCAGCTGTCCCAATATTCCCGGTTCATTGGCAAAGGTGCTCCGTTTCCTTTCGGATGAGGGGGTGTTTATTGAATATATGTATTCTTTTGCCAACGGCGAGACGGCCAATGTCATTATCCGTCCCAATGATATGGAAAATTGCATCCGTGTATTGACGGAAAAGAAAGTGGATTTGCTGGCTGCAAGTGATTTGTACAAACTTTGACCGGTTTGTCGATAATAAGCCTCAGTTCGTCTGCTTTTTGAAAAATTAAGGTTCGTATCGTTGCTTTATTCGATACGAACCTCTATCTTTGCGCATTATTTGAACAAAAGTAATGAAGAAAAACATCTTAATAACTCTGCTTGCGGCAATGCTGCTCTCCTCGTGTGGAGAATATAACAAGTTGCTGAAAAGCACGGATTACGAATACAAGTATGAAGCGGCCAAGACGTACTTTGCAAAAGGACAGTACAATCGTGCTGCAACTTTGCTTAATGAACTGATTGCCATTCTCAAAGGTACTGATAAGGCTGAAGAGTCCCTCTATATGCTGGGTATGAGTTACTACAACCAGAAAGACTATCAAACTGCAGCGCAGACATTTATCCAATATTACAATGTTTATCCCCGTGGCACGTTTACCGAACTGGCACGTTTCCATGCCGGAAAAGCTTTGTATCTGGATACTCCGGAACCACGTCTTGACCAGTCGGGCACTTATAGTGCTATCCAGCAGTTGCAGATGTTTATGGAGTACTTCCCGCAGAGCGCCAAGAAAGAGGAAGCCCAGAACATGATTTTTGCATTGCAGGACAAGCTGGTGATGAAGGAATATCTTTCAGCCAAATTGTATTATAATTTAGGAAATTACTTGGGCAACAACTATCAGGCTTGTGTCATTACAGCCCAGAATGCTCTGAAAGACTACCCTTATACCAATTTGCGTGAAGACCTTTCCATCTTGGTTTTGCGTGCCAAATATGAATTGGCCGTATATAGTGTGGAAGAAAAGAAGCCGGAACGCTACCGTGAAGCTGTAGATGAATACTACGCTTTCAAGAACGAATTCCCTGAAAGCAAGTATAGCAAAGAAGCCGAACGTATTTTTAAGGAATCGCAGAAGATTCTGAAAGACTAAAGTTTTAAAGAGAATTTATATCGATATAGAGAATTAAATTTAGATAGAAAATTTATGGATTACAGAAAGACAAATGCTCCTGCCACTACGGTGACCCGTGATATGATGGAGTTGTGTGAGGATACCGGTAATGTGTATGAAAGCGTGGCTATCATTGGAAAGCGTGCCAACCAGATCAGCGTTGAGATAAAGAATGACCTTTCCAAGAAACTGGCCGAGTTTGCCTCTTACAATGACAACTTGGAAGAAGTGTTCGAGAACCGGGAGCAAATAGAGATTTCCCGCTATTATGAAAAATTGCCGAAACCTACTTTGATTGCCACTCAGGAGTATATTGAGGGTAAGATTTACTATCGTAACCCGGCTAAGGAAAAAGAGAAATTGCAGTAATGATACAACGTATTCAATCCGTTTATTTATTGGTGGTGACTGTTCTGCTGGTTGTTGCTATGTGCATGCCTGTGGGGTTGTTCATCGGAGCGGACGGAATCACGGAAAATGTTTTTAAGCCGTTGGGGGTATCCATGGCTGACGGAAGTTTCCAGTCAACATGGGGACTATTCGGCATATTGCTGCTGAGTGCGATTATTGCATTCTGTACTATTTTCTTGTTCCGTAACCGTATGTTGCAGGTACGCATGACAATTTTCAGCAGCATTTTGCTGATAGGCTATTATATCGCCTTTGCTGCGTTCATGTTCGTGCTGAAAAGTGATTTCGAAGCTATGACTTTCAAGCTGGGGTGGGCCCTTTGCTTGCCGGCTGTGTCAATTATCCTGAATTACTTGGCTTTCCGTGCCATTTACCGGGATGAATTAATGGTGAAAGCGGCGGATAGATTGAGATAATGATATTCAGACATAAAAAATCAGGCCATGCGTCCGTTCAAGACGCATGGCCTGATTTTTATATATAGGTAGTCCACGATTTCTTGCATTGTATTCTCCCTATAACCAATGTTTTGCATTTTTACATTTACTTAATTAGGTAAATAAATAGTATTAAATTGTATTATTTTCGTTATTTGGTGTATCTTTGTGCCGTATTTGTATTGCCTCCTAAGTAGGTGCGATACAGATATAGGGGTTATAGATGTTTTTTCTTGGGGTCAGGAAAAACTCTACATTTCGTAAATAAGCAAACAAACAGACGAATTAACCTTGCATGCTGTACAGTGAATCCGGAAAAGATTCGCATGTGCAGGAATGAGAGGTATGCCCTTTGGGCAAGCATCAACTTCATGGATTATAACGTACCAACTTTGCATTGGTATGCTTTTAAGGTTTTCTATAACAAAGTCTTCGAGATAGAGGAGCTGTTGAAGAAAGACGGTATAGAGACCTTCATTCCCTGCGAAACGGTTATCGTGGAGCGTGGGGAAGTGAAGAAAAGCATATGCAAGCCGGTAATCGCCTCCCTTTTGTTTTTCCGTTCTACCGAACAGCAAGCACTGCACCAACAGCAATGTCTGCTCGAACGCGTCATTCTGTACACCCGGCTTGTGGGCTGGCAGAAACTGCCGTTCGCCATTCCCGAACGGGAGATGAACCTGTTCATGCTGGTAGCCACTTCCGGTGAGCAGGGGCTTGAGTACTTGTGCGACAGTCCCAGGGACTATCGCATAGGTCAGCACGTCAGTGTTATCGACGGGCCGTTCAAGGGAGCGGAGGGTTACATACACCGCATTAAGGGCAACCGCCGGCTGATTGTGGCGATAGAAGGCGTATGCGCCGTAGCCACTGCCTACATTCCCCAATGTTTTCTCCGGAATATCGAAACAGACTAAAAAAAACATACCCGATAACATGATATACAATCTTGAACTGGGAGTGGCATTCCTTGCAGGATGCCTGTTCAGTGCCATGGTGATTCCCCGGATATCGCTGGTGGCGTTCAAACTGCGACTGTTTGACCCGATGAACTCACGGAAAATACATACGGAGTGCATTCCCCGTCTGGGCGGAGTCGCTTTCTTTCCTTGCATCATCGTGGCGGTATCGCTCACCATCGTCTTCCACAGCCTTTGCCTGGACGACGACTTGTTCGGCGGGGAACTGACCATCCGTTTCCTCGCCCTGTGCAGCGCTCTTTTCATCCTCTATCTGATGGGGGTGATGGACGATCTGGTAGGCGTGCGCTACCGTTCCAAGTTCGTGGTGCAGACGCTTTGCGGGCTTCTGATGGCCTTTGCCGGATGCTACTTCAACAACCTTTACGGACTGTTCGGCATCCATGAGATTCCTGGCTATGTGGGAATACCGTTCACGGTGCTCATCATCGTCTATATCCTGAACGCGGTGAACCTGATAGACGGCATCGACGGGCTGGCGTCGGGACTGGGCATGATAGCGTTCCTGGCATTCGGCTGCCTGTTCGTGTACCTGCACCGGTGGATGTACGCGTTGCTGGCGTTTGCCTCTTTGGGAGTGCTGGTGCCGTTCTTCTACTACAACGTGTTCGGGCAGACGCGCCGCGGGCGCAAGCTGTTTATGGGCGACACCGGCTCGTTGACCATCGGCATGCTGCTGGCGGTGATGGCTATCCGGCTTAGCATGTTCGATCCCGTCAAGGAACGGTTGCTTCCCGGCAGCATTGTGGTAGCGTTCTCCTTCCTCATGGTGCCCATGCTGGACGTGGTGCGGGTGGTGCTTCACCGCATGCGCAAACGCAAGCCGCTGTTCTCACCCGACAAGAACCACATCCACCATAAGTTCATGGCGCTGGGCATGCCGCAACACCGTGCCATGCTTTGCATTGTGGGCATTGCCGTAGGCTTTACGGTGCTCAACGTATGCGCCATCCATTACCTTTCCGTCACCGTGCTGTTTCTGCTGAACGTGGCGGCATGGACGGTGATGCACTTCTGCATTACCGGCAAGATACTGAAAAACAACCGTAAAAATCACATTAAAGACTGAATATGAAGAAGCTTTTTCTATGCCTGTTCTTCTTTGGCATGCTGCTCGCTTCGTGCGGCACCTCGAAGAAGATAGTTTATTTCCAGGACGTGGAGGTCAACCGTCCCGAATCCATGGAAGCCGTGCGGGACATCAGCGTGCAGCCCAAGGATCAGATTTCCATCCTGGTGTCCAGCAAGGATCCGCAGCTGGCGGCACTGTTCAACTTGCCCCGCGTGCAGTACAGGGCGGGTGCCGGTGCGCTGTTGAGCGGCAGTTACAGCGGCGAGGTGTCCGGCTACACGCTGGACGAGCAGGGCGCCATCGACTTCCCCGTACTGGGGAGGCTTGTCGTGGCGGGCATGACCAGAAGCGGGATAGCCGGGATGATAAAGCGGCGGCTGACGGAGGAACATCTGGTGAACGATCCCGTGGTTACGGTGGAGTTCATGAACCTTTACTTTTCCGTGCTGGGCGAAGTGAAGTCACCGGGCAAGTACGACATCACCAAAGACCGTATTTCCCTGCTTGAAGCCCTCAGCATGGCGGGAGACCTCACCATCTATGGCAAGCGGGACGCCATCTACGTGATCCGCGAGGAGAACGGGGAGCGTGTCACGTACCGGGTGGACATCCGCTCGCGCGAGTTTTTCCGTTCGCCCGTCTATAACCTCAAGCAGAACGACGTGGTGTATGTGCAGCCCAACAAGGTGCGTGCCGGCCAGTCCACTATCAACGAAAACAGCGTGAAGTCCGTTTCTTTGTGGATCAGCATCGGATCGTTCATCTCGTCGCTGGGCGTACTGCTGTTCAAGTAGAGCGTCCGCACACCTTTAGATTATTTACCCTCTTATTCTTCAACTGTTACTATTTCTTCAACTGTTACTATGATCGAAAATAAAAATGCCGTGGGCAAGCCTGCCGACGACTTCATACGCATACAAGACCTTGGGAGCATGTTCGTGCCCCGGTGGCGCTGGTTTGCCCTCTCCTTGGCCGTCGCCTTGTCCGCGGCGGCGCTCTACTTGCTCAGAACTCCCGCCATTTATACCCGCCATGCTGCCATCCTGGTGAAGGACGACTCCAAGGGAGGAGCCACTTCCGGAAGCATGGGCGAGTTCGCGGACTTCGGATTGTTCAAGTCCAACACCAACATCAACAACGAACTGCTGACGCTTGCCTCGCCCACGCTGATGACCGAGGTGGTGAAGCGGCTGGGGCTGGACGAGACCTATACCGTGCGCCGCGGACTGAGGAGGGTGGAATTGTACCGTTCCGCTCCGGTGGCAGTCCGCTTTTGCGGCAAGGCAGAACGTCCCGTTGCCTTCGATCTTGAACTGACTTCAAGGAACGATTTCCTGCTGTCCGGTTTTAAAGTGGAAGGCGAGGAGACGGGCGAGACCTTTTCGGGCAAAACGGGCGACACCCTGCGCACCTCGGTGGGCACGTTGCTCATCGACGCCACGCCCTACGCCACGGACGACTTTATGGGCACGTCCATACACTACGGCAAGCAGAGCGTGCAGGCGGTCACCGATTATTACACCGGAGCCTTGCGCGCCGAACTGGGCAACGAGGACGCCACCATCATCAACCTCAGCATAGATGACTCCTCCGTCTGGAAGGCGGAGGATATCCTGAATACCTTGATAGAGGTATATAATGAATATTGGATCAGGGACAAGAACCAGATTGCCGTCAGCACCTCGCAGTTCATCGGCGACCGTCTGGGCGTGATAGAGAACGAACTGGGACACGTGGACGCGAACATCGCAGGCTACAAGAGCGAGCATCTGCTGCCCGACGTGCAGGCGGCTTCCAGCCTCTACCTGATGCAGTCGGCCGAGAACAAGAAAGAACTGCTGGCGCTGAACAACCAGCTCTCCACCGCCCGTTACATCCGCGGCGAGCTGAACGGCAAGGGTCTGACCCAACTGTTGCCCGCCAATTCGGACATCGGCAACAGCCATATCGAGAGCTTGATAGGGGAGTATAACGCCCAGGTGCTGGAGCGCAACCGCCTGGCGGCGAACAGCAGCGAGAAGAATCCTCTGGTAGTGGATCTCACCGCTTCCTTGCGCAACCTGCACCACACCGTCGTGCAGTCGGTGGACAATCTGATTGTCTCGCTGGACACGCAGTTACAGAGCGTCCGCCGCCGGGAAGCCGCCACTACGGGGCAGCTGGCGTCCAATCCCGACCAGGCCCGCTACCTGCTCTCCGTGGAGCGGCAGCAGAAGGTGAAAGAGCAACTCTACCTCTACCTGTTGCAGAAGCGGGAGGAGAACGAACTTTCGCAGGCGTTCACCGCCTACAATACCCGCATCATCACCGCTCCGCGCGGCAGCCTGCTGCCCACCGCCCCCCGCAAGTTCAACATCCTGCTGGCGGCGTTCGCCGTCGGCCTGCTGCTTCCGGCGGTGCTTATCTTCATGAAGGAGAACATGAACACCAAGGTGCGCGGGCGCAAGGATTTGGAAGGGGTGACCGTGCCGTTCATCGGCGAGATACCGCTTTTTGTCCGCAGGCAAAAGAAATGGTTCGGGAAAGCGCCCGAAACGAACACGATTGTCGTGAAGGAGGGCAGCCGGGACATCATCAACGAGGCGTTCCGTGTGCTGCGCACCAACCTGGAGTTCATGACGGATAAGGGCGGCCGGTCCAACGTCATTGTCTTCACCTCGTTCAATCCGGGAAGCGGCAAGTCCTTCCTGGCCATGAACATATCCGTCAGCCTTGCCATCAAGGGAAAGAAGGTGCTGGTGGTGGACGGTGACTTGCGGCACGCTTCCGCTTCCGCCTACATCGGCTCCCCCAAAGTGGGGCTGAGCGATTATCTGAACGGACGGGTGGCGCATCTGGACAACATCATTGTGAAAGACCCGGAACGGAAGCTTCCGGACGTGCTGCCTGTGGGCACCATTCCTCCGAACCCTACCGAACTGCTGTTTGACGAACGCCTGAGGCAGGTGATAGACACCGTGAGGACGCAATATGACTATGTGCTGATTGACTGTCCGCCCGTAGAATTGGTGGCCGACACGCAGATCATCGAACAGTTGGCGGACCGAACCGTCTTTGTGGTGCGTGCCGGACTGCTGGAGCGGAGTATGCTGGCTGAGCTGGAGAATATCTACAGCGAGAAGAAATACAAGAACATGTCGATGATCCTGAACGCCACCATCGGAGGGGGAGGCCGCTACGGTTACAGCTATGGCTACCGGTATGGGTATCATTACGGTTACGGATATCACTATGGTTCAAATTAAAAAGATATTTCCCTGTGTGGCCGTTCAGAAGACATAGTACGCTGGAGGAGAGCGGCATTTTCCGCGGATTCACCGACTGGCACTGCCATATTCTGCCGGGGGTGGACGACGGTGTGCGGACGATGGACGAATCGCTGGAGGCTCTGCGCCTGTACGAAGAATGCGGAGTGGAATCCGTGTGGCTCACGCCGCACGTCATGGAAGACATCCCCAATACGACGGCGCGTCTGCGGGAGCGTTTCGCCGAGCTGCGTACGGTCTATCAGGGGACGGTGAAACTGCATCTGGCTGCCGAGAATATGCTGGATACACTGTTTGAGGAACGGCTGGAAGCGGATGACCTGCTTCCTATCGGAGAGAAGGGCGACTGCCTGTTGGTGGAAACCTCTTGTTTCAATCCGCCTATGGGGCTGCTTTCCCTGTTGAAGCGCATCCTGTCGAAAGGCTATTATCCGCTGCTGGCGCACCCCGAACGCTACCAGTATATGGATGGGCCGGACTACCGGGCGCTGAAGGAAGCAGGCATCGCCTTCCAGCTGAACCTTCCCTCTTTGGCGGGCATGTATGGCAGAGCAGTGCAGAAAAAGGCCGCATCCCTGCTGAAGGCAGGGATGTACGACCTGACAGGAAGCGACTTGCACGCCGCTTCCGTTTTCACCGCATTGCTCCGGGCGAGGATTGACAGTCGAAGCAGGGACAGGCTTTGGGTACACTTCCGGGCATGTCCCGATGCCCCCTGACCTGCGCCTGCGGAAAAAGCTTCAGCAGCTTCAGGATGAGCGCCTCCAGCTGTTGCCGCTGTTCCGGAGTGCGTGTGTCGGCAGGATGCCCGTCCGCGTCCAGTCCGCCTTCATAGCAGATGCCGATGGAGCAGCGGTTGAAGGGCCCTATTGAGAAATTTTGTATGTCCAACCAAGTTCCTTATAACCTATTTTCCAAATGGTACAAGGATACCCGGAAGAAGATAATTCCTGTTCAGGTTTTGGGTGCTCCCTCAGCGGAAGCAGAAATGCCGGAAAGTCCTTCGCCGCTCCCGGAACAAAAGTCCGAATCGGCTCCTCGGCTTTCTTGTCATACTGAACTTCGAATCCTGGTGGATATCCGCATGAGCAATGGCGTTCATATCAGTCAGAAAAATTTAAGCTACGAAGGTTTGAAAAGAATTGAAGGAACGGGAGGAGACTCCTAAACCTTTTGAAGACCCATATTCAGATATGACCCCTGACGAAAAATCAAAAATGATAATAGCGCTGATGGTTGCCCGTGAGCGGGACGCTGAACAAAACAGCATATGGTTGTATAAAGTTCCCAGAGACCAAGATGCCCCACATGAATACAGAAAAAATTCTTGAAAGACAGTTGATAAATGGAAAGAGAAAATAAGAATATGAACCACAAACCAGAGATAGAGATAAAAATATACGGCGGTACGAATATGATAGCCCCCGTGGCTACTACCGCTGTTCAGAACTTTTATGGCGACCGGTTTGCTGAGGTCGCCTTGCATGCCGAAGGTTTTGACGCTTCCGGTTTGTCTGACGCCTCCGAAGTTCCGGTAGGCTTCGGCCCTTCCGGGAATCCGGACGATTCCGGGGACTTTGAGAGCCTGAGTGATACCGAATGCCAGCTTTTCACCTATGTGCCCGACGTGAAGAAAGTGCGCGAGTACGTGCGCCTGCTTGGCGACTGCGCCACCGCCCACGACCTTGCCGGCGTGGTAGGCATCAAGGTGGACAACGTGAGGCAGCGGAGGTGACAGGGACATCCATGTCCGACGAACAGAATACAAACAGAAATACAGGAAAATGAGAGCATGTTTTATGGGACTGGGCTATATCGGCCTTCCCACAGCCATTGTTGCCGCCATGCACGGCATCGAAGTGACGGGAGTTGACATCAACCCCCAAGTGGTGGAAATGACCAATGCCGGAAGGCTCCACATCATCGAACCGGGCCTGGAGGAGATGCTTCGGGAAGCGGTGAAGGCCGGAACGCTGAAAGCCTCCGCTACGCCCGAAACGAGTGACGCCTACTTTATGGTGGTTCCTACCCCGTTCAAGGGAAACCACGAGCCGGACGTGAGCTACGTGGAAGCTGCCACCCGCAGCGTCCTTCCACTGCTGAAAGCGGGTGACTTGTATGTCATTGAATCGACCTCGCCCGTGGGGACGACCGAGGCCATGACCCATATCATTTTTACCGAACGTCCCGAACTGAAAGATAAAATCTATATTGCCTATTGTCCCGAGCGTGTATTGCCCGGTAATGTCATTTACGAGTTGGTGCACAATGACCGTGTTATCGGTGGTATCAATCCCGAATCTACCGAAAAGGCTATTGAGTTTTACTCGTGTTTTGTACAGGGCACTTTGCATAAGACAAATTGCCGCACCGCCGAGATGTGCAAGCTGACGGAAAATTCCTCGCGTGATATTCAGATAGCCTTTGCCAACGAGCTTTCGTTGATTTGTGACAAAGCCGGTATCAATGTATGGGAACTTATCGCTCTTGCCAACAAGCACCCGCGCGTCAACATCCTGCAACCGGGATGCGGTGTGGGTGGTCATTGCATCGCCGTTGACCCATACTTCATTACAGCCGACTTTCCGGCTGAATCGAGGCTGATTGCCGATGCCCGCGAGATAAACAACTACAAATCGTTTTGGTGTGCGGAGAAAGTGAAGAATGCCATTTTGGAATTTGAATTGAAGCATCATCGTAAACCTACGGTTGCCATGATGGGGCTGGCCTTCAAGCCGGATATTGATGATTTAAGGGAGAGCCCTGCCAAATACATTGTCACGAAGGTGATGCAAAGTTGCGATAATGCTGATATCCTCGTGGTGGAACCGAATGTGAAGGAACACAAAGTGTTTAAGCTAACGGATTACAGGGAGGCCTACGAACAGGCGGATGTGGTGGTGTTCTTGACGGCGCACAGTCCGTTCAGGGAACTGCCGTGGAGGGAGGACAAGGTGATGCTGGACTTTTGTAATTATCAACTAAAATATAAACAATAATGACTATCCTTCATATTATGGGAATGCATTCCACCAAATTTGGTGGCTTAGAACGTTTTTTATTAGAATTAATGAAAAAAAATCCCAGTGACAAGTTTGTTTTTGCATATAATAGTTTACCTCAATCCCTCGAATTTACCAATAAAGTAAGAAGTAATGGTGGACGGATTATAGTACTTAACACGACGGGAATTAATATTATAAAAAATCTATTCCAATTCACTATACTTTGTTTTAAACTAAAGCCCCAGGTAATACACTTCCATTTTGAGTTTAGTTATTTACTTTACGCTCCAATAGCCAGATTAATAGGAGTCAAACGAATAATAAAAACAATGCATAGTTGCTTGACTACTAATAATTCAAAACAAATTACATCTAAAAAACAATTCTCTATTCGTTATAGAATATGTACTTTAAATGGTTTACTTTATCGTATTTTTGATTATCACGTTTTTGTCTCAGAATATACCCGTAAACAGTTCATTAATATTTATGGTAATTCGCCGCACCTAAAACAGATCTATTTAGGTATAGAGCCTTGCCCCATTCTATCATTTTCAGAAAAAGAAAAAATACGTAGAGAATTAAAAATTGCGGATGGACAAATAGTAATAGCAACTACACTTTTTGCTCTATGGATAAAGGGGACTGATGTACTTATTAATGCGATCCCTTTTATTAAAAGCGATCATATAACAGTAGTAATTATCGGCATGGATGAACAACTTCCCTTTACTAAAAAGATGCATATATTATCAGATTCTCTGGGTATAGCACATCATCTCCGTTGGACAGGAGTTACAGACCGGGTATATCGCTATTTATCCATAGCAGATATCTATGTACAACCCTCACGTACAGAAGCTTTATCGTTATCTGCATGTGAAGCAATGTCACTCGGCATTCCTGTGATAGCAGCCAATGTAGGTGGATTGCCGGAGTTGACATCACAGCTCTTTGAAGTTGGTGATAGCAAAACCCTCGCTACTATGATTAATGACTTAATATCCGATTCTGATAAACGGAAAAGTCTTGGAGAAAAGTCTTATGAAGATTTTAAGCATAAATTCACAATCAGCACAGGGGCTGAAAAATATACCAATCTATATTGCATCTAAGTAATGTAAATAGTATTGGAAATCATGTAATTTATGGATTTTGTATTCTTGTTATTAGGGATCATCTGTTTGCATAAAAACAAGCAAGCTTGGTCATTCACTATATTTATTGGTTTGTTGACAAGCTATTATCAAATGGGGTCGAATCTCTCTGATTTCATAGTGCCTCACAACGTCAGTGATACAGGACTGCTACTCATGTTGTATATGCTGTTTTATGGTTATTCGCGGAAGGTAATTTATTCATATCCTGTATTAAAGCAATTGTTTTGGTCCATATTCTGCTTTAGTGTTTTTTTGACGATTGCTGTTTTATACGATTATGCCGGAGGTATGGATGCTATTTCTATTATTCAAAGTACTCGGCATTGGTTGCTGCTATTACTTGCCGTACCATTACTGAGATACTATCCGGTGGGTGCATTTGAAAAGACAATCAGATATATGCTGTATGTTTCTCTATTCGCTACGGTTCTTATTTTGCTTGACCATTATGCCGGGACCCGCCTGTTAGACCATGGAGGAGGTATCTTTATTTCTAACAGAGGACTCATATTTCAGCGTGGAGCTATCCCCACTACTTACTGCGTATTCTATATCCTTTTGCTGCTTACCGGATATTTTAAAGACATCAGGAAAAGTTGGAGTTACTTGTTCGTAGGGATTCTTTTACTTTCAATACTTACCTCCATGATACGTAGCATGCTTTTTTCCGTAGTGTTGGGGATTGTTATAGTTTTGCATGCTTCCGGTAAGCTTCGTTTGTCGAGCTTAGGTCAAGTCTTAATCGGATTATTCCTTTTTGGGGGAGTCGTTTTGTCGGATTCCGGGCTGAAGGAACGAATCTTGAATGGGATTAACGAAGTGAATACATTGTCCTTGTCATCTTCTTCTGTTAAAAAAGAGAAGGGTAATATGACCTTCCGTTTGGATCTTTTGGAAGAACGTTTCAATTATGTTTCCAAGAGATGGGACAGGTCTTTATTCGGGATAGGTAGCGTGAAAGAGAATGATTTTCCTACTACTTTTAAGATAGGGTTGTACAATGGATACCGCACTACCCAATTGGATACAGGTGACATAGCTTGGGCATTATTCATTTTGCGTTTAGGCATCCTCGGTACTTGCTTGTTTTTAATTTTTTGGGGAAAAATGACTCTGTTGTTTCAAAGGTGCCCTTCTGCCTTAGGCTTGGGAGGATGGGTATATTTGGTGGTCAGTTTCTTGATAGCATTTTGCGGAACAACTGTTAGCCAAGGCGGATTTTGGTTTTTTATGGTTATGCTACTTTGTGTCTGTTATCATTCGGACGGTGAAGAAACATGTGATAAAGAAAAAGATGAAAATTTATATTGAGTAATACAAAAAATGAAGGATAGATGAAAGTAGTACATATAGAGTCTGGGTTGGGAAATCAGATGCTAAGCTATTGTGAGTATTTGGCGTTGAAGAAAATACATCCCAGCGAAGATATTTACATTGAAAATGTTGTTTATGATATTCCCGAGTGTAATGAGGTTATCAGTCAGTGGAACGGATACGAACTGGAACGTATCTTCGGCATAAAGGCTCCTAATATACGCCAACTATTCACAGCGGAACAGTGGCAAGGAATAATGGAGGAAATACGTGCTTCAAAATTTTGGGAAAAGAATTGGAATTATCCGGTATATATCACGCAGGCTTTGTGTAATGCCGGTTTGGATATACGCAATATTCGCGGTGATTTTGAGAGCAACACAAAAAGCCAAAATATCAGTCTGAAGCAAAAAGGGATATTGTTTTATAAGAAACACTTCAACGACACTTTGTTGGGTGAGTTCATAAAGCGTACCTATTATTCTTTTCGTAAAGACTTCATGTTATCCCTCCGGAATCATCGTAAAGAGATATTTTATGAAGGCACTGATAACATATTTACAGGACAGTGGGGAGCTCTGAAGTCTGTAGGCAATGGTATGGAACAGATAGAAGATGAAGTTAGGCAAGTGTTTAAGTTTCCGGAATTTACCGATCCCGGGAATATTGAAATGGCTCGCCTGCTGGACGATTGCCAATCGGTGGCCATTCATGCTCGTCGGGGGGATATGTTGGGATGCAATGGATATTGTTATAAGTACGGTTATTTTCGCCGGGCTGTGAAACATATCAAACGTAAGGTTGAAAATCCGGTATTTGTGTTCTTTACTAACCCCGGAAGTGTAGAGTGGTGCAAGGAGAATGGAAGAATTTTTGGACTTAATTATGCCAAGGATAAGGTACTGTTCGTTGATTGGAACACCGGACAGGAAAGTTATCGTGATATGCAGTTGATGGGACATTGCAAACATGCTATTATTACCATTAGTTCGTTTGGCTGGTGGGGGGCATTTTTTATCACTAATCCAGGTAAAATAACCATCACTCCCAAACAAGAAATAGGAACAAATACTACTTACCATTGCTGAGAGAAGATTTTAAATTTTAAAAGATGGATTATATCAAAAAAAAACTATTCAATTTTTTACCAGTTCTGGCCAGAAACAAATTTGAAAACTCCAGTGAAAGAACCCGGGAATTGATAAAGAATGTGGGACTTTCGCTTGCCATGAAATGCGCTACGGTTTTTGCTTCGTTCTTATTGGTCCCGATGACTATCAACTATGTGAACCCTACCCAATATGGCATCTGGCTCACTTTATCATCCATCATTACCTGGATCTATTTTTTTGATTTAGGACTGGGCAACGGCTTTCGCAATCGGTTTGCAGAAGCAAAAGCCAAAGGGGATATTTTGCTAGCCCGCCAGTTGGTGAGTACTACTTACTTTGCCATAGGCATGATTGTAGTTCCCGTCTGCGCCTTGGCATTATTGGCAAATGTCTACATCGATTGGGCGGGAATTTTGAAAGTGCCAACCGGTTATCAAGAAGAACTGCAGAAGATTTTCGCAATAGTACTGACCTTTACCTGCATGAACATGGTGGCCAATATATTCAGTTCGTTGCTCGCTGCCGATCAAAAGACCGGTTATGCCGCTGTAATCTCGGCCATAGGGCAATACTTGTCTCTATTGGTGATCTTTATATTAACTCATGTGTCAGAAGGCAGTTTAATGAATTTAGCCTTGTTTTATTCGGGAATACCTTGCTTGGTCATGATTGCTGCATCTGTGGTTATGTACAAATCATATTATAAGAAGTATCGCCCGAGTTTTTATTTGATAAAGTTTCGGTTGATACAGGACATCTTAAAGTTAGGCTCTCATTTTTTCATTATCTATATATGCCTCATCGCCATTTTTCAAGTGATTAATGTAGTAATTTCAAGAGAGATTGGGGCTGTGGGAGTGACGCAGTATAATATAACCAACCGGTACTTTGGCATCATGCTTATGCTGCTTAACATGATAGTAGTACCGTTGTGGTCGTCGTTTACAGACGCTTATGCCAGAAAGGATTTCTCATGGATGAAGTCCATGGCTTTGCGGATGCAAAAATGTTGGATGATTTCAGCCGGAATGGGATTGCTACTGCTACTACTGTCTCCATTGTTTTATAGAATCTGGATTGGCGACAGCGTAGAGATGCCTGCTGCTATTTCAATAGCGATGTTTTTCCTTGTAGTATGCCAGTCTTTAGGCAGCATTTTTATGCATATGATAAACGGGCTGGGAACCATCAGGATACAAATGATTACTTACATTCTATTTGCACTATTGGCTTGGCCATTGTTTACGGTATCTGCCCGAATGTTTGGACTGGTAGGAATCATAGCGATTCCTTGCACCGTGTATTTTGTGCAGGGACTATTAGGAAAAATCCAATTAGGGAAAATCATCAATCAGAAAGCTACCGGAATCTGGTTGAAATAGGCAGATAAAACTACACCTAATTAAATAATAGATGGATACGCACCGTTCCCAATACAGGTTGAAAAAAAAATCGCTTAATATGAATAAAATCTTAAACTTTTTCTTTCGAGGAATTAATTGGGTTGTATCTTGGAAATCATTCAAGGTATTACCTTATATCAATCGGATGAAGCTGTGCGCCTATGGGATAGAACATGGCTCAAACTGCAGGCTGATAGGGCACTGCAAGATTATAGTAGGCATGCATTCACATGTTTCTATAGGTAACAACTTCCGACTGGTTTCTTCCAATAGTTTTCCACTTAGTACACATAAATCATGTATCGCTGTACCGGAAGGAGCGACCTTGAAAATAGGTAATGATTGTGGCATGTCATCCCCCATTATTCGAGTCAGAAAATGTATAATAATTGGAAACAATGTTAATTTAGGAGGAGGGGTGATATTATTAGACACAGACTCCCATTCTTTGAACTATCTGGACAGGCGTATAGGGGCTATCGATATGGCAAACCGAGTTGATAAAGAAATCGTAATAGATGATGATGTGCTGATAGGAGCTAACAGCATCATCCTGAAAGGCGTTCATATCGGCGCTCGCTCGGTAATAGGGGCTGGCAGTGTAGTGACGAAGAGTATTCCATCTGATTGCATTGCTGCAGGCAATCCTGCACGAGTCATCAGAAAGATAAATCAAGATAATGAAGCTACAATCATATAAAAAGTAGCATAATTAAATGAAGATAGTACATTGCATTTGGAGTTTCCACACCGGAGGTGCGGAAACTATGCTCGTCGATATAGCCAACGAACAGGCGAAGACACAGAACGTAACCATTATTATAGTCAACGATTCTTATCAGAAATATTTAATAGATAAACTTTCGCCGAAAGTAAAAGTTATCTTTATTCATAGAAATCCCGGCAGCCGTTCCTTATGGCCTATAATCAAACTGAATTGGACTTTGATGAAATTGCTGCCGGATGTGGTACACATGCACAATGCCATGTTGCCCCAAATAATTTTTTCTTTTGCAAGTCGTGGACTGTTTTTGACAGTCCACGCCTTACACATCTCATTGAGATGTGTAAGGCGTGGGCTAAAACTGATAGCAATCTCAGAAGCTGTAAAAGAAGATGTTTTAAGCAGAGGCAATTATGACATCATTACTATACCGAATGGTATAAATGTTGATGCCATAGCCAAGAAAGATATGCCTCCTGCTATTCAAGACGGGAAAATGAGAATAATACAAGTGGGACGCTTGGAAGCTTCAAAAAAAGGACAAGACATCTTGATTAATGCTGTTGCTGTTTTACAAAACCGTGGAGTTAATAATATAGACGTAGATTTTATAGGGACTGGAGAGTCGGAAATGAGCCTGAAACAATTGTCTGAAGAAAAAGGTGTAACCGATAAGATACATTTCTTGGGACTTCGTGACAGAGATTACATCTACAGTCATCTAAAAGATTATGACTTAATGTGCCACCCTTCCCGTTACGAAGGATTCGGATTGACCGTTGCTGAGGGTATGGCGGCAATGTTACCCGTATTGGTGTCTAATGAAGGCGGTCCTTTTGAAATTATTAATTATGGGGAATTTGGAACTGCCTTCAAGATGGAAAATGTTGAGGATTGTGCAGATAAAATAGAGTATATATATAAAAATTACAATGATGTTTCAAAACTTATACCCATAGCATACAAGCATATTCATGAGCAATATTCTGTGGAGGGTATGGTGAAAAATTATATTAAGATTTATAAAGATGAGTTAGACGAAAAACAGTAAAAAACATTTTTAAATAAAATGAGACATAAGAAAATAATATTCTTTGGTGGTGTAGGATCACCCACTGCATTTGGTGGTGAACTCACAAAGAATAAGGAAATGATTGCTCGATTGGATGAATTAGGGTGCAATGTTACTGTAATTGATTCGTTCAGGGCAAGAAGCAATAAAATGAAACTTGCCAAAATACTGCTACGTTTCTTTGGCTGTGTACTATGGTACCCGAAAGCGACATTCATCTTTTCTACTTCATTTGGTAATATTTATCCGCTATTCAAGATTTTGTACCGGTTACCTGTCAAGCTACATATTGTATATTGGGTGATAGGAGGAACTTTTGCAGAACGAATATCTGAAGGTGTCTATTCATCCAAGTACATGAAGTTGATACACCTTTTTATTGTGGAGGGTATGAAAATGAAGAAAAGAATGATAGAATTGGGCTTCAATAATATATGCTATAAACCTAATTTTAAGTCAGTTGGTGTTTTACCGAAAATACAAAAAAACAATGATGGGAGGATTTATTTTATTTTTCTCTCACGTATTGTTCCTGACAAGGGATGTCGCTATATTTTGCAATGTGTTAACCGTTTAAACAAGTCGGGACTTTCAGATAAATATGTCGTGGATTTCTACGGAAATATGGCTGAAGAATATCGGTTGGAGTTTGAAAAGGAAGTAGATAGTGCCGTCAATGTGAGTTACTATGGTAGTCTCAAACTCCAGGATAACAATAATTACAAGATATTAGCTCACTACCATTATATGTTGTTCCCTACTTACTGGTTCGGTGAAGGTTTCCCTGGTGTGGTGATTGACGCTTACAAGGCCGGGGTTCCTATCATAGGATCAGATTGGAACTTAAATCCCGAATTTATTAATGACGGTGTAACTGGCATTGTCGTGCCAACTCATTCACCGGAAAAGCTATACAAAGCGATGAAAGATGTAATATCAGGGAAGTATGATAATGAAAATATGTCAGAAAATTGTCAGAAAGTAGTTCTGAAATATGACACTAAGAACGTAATAGACAATGATTTACTTGATATCATAACACAAGATGTTAAACGGACATTTTAATTCATAATTATAGTAAAATGAAATTATCAAGATTAAGAATACTATTTTTCTTGCATTATCATAAAATGAATTTAGCTGATTATTTAAAAACAGGAATATCCAAATGGCCTAATTGGCTTAACCTCTTATTACTCCATTGCAATATCTTTGGAAAATATGCTTATGGGACAGGATATGTAAAAGTCATAAAGCATATCGATGAGGCAGATTGGGAAAAGCAATTGCTGGAAATGGTGAACTATGCTATTGAACATGTGCAATATTATCGCAAACGCTATGGTGGCTTACGTGTGAATACGCTCGCAGAGTTTAAGGAAAAAATCAGGTTTATTGACAAGAAAGAAGTAATGGAACATTGGGAGGAGTTTGTTGTCGATAACATTGACTGGAGCAAATGTGTAACAGGAACAACTGGAGGCACAAGCGGTAAGCCTATGAAATTAGTAATTCCTAAAAACCGCTATATACATTCGTTAGCCTTTTGGCATAAAGAATTGAAATGGTATGGATGGAACTATGATACCCGGGTAGTCATTCGCAATCACAAATTAGAAAAAGGGCGCGATTATATGGTAAATCCTATCCTGAAGGAGTTTATTTTTGATGCTTTCAGGATGGATGCTGACTACGCAAAAAGAGTATGGCAAATAATGCGGAAACATCATATTAGATATATACATGCCTACCCTTCAGCAGTCTATCAATTTCTAAAATACTGTACCAATCAGAATTTGGACACTTCTTTCATAAAGTTATGTATCTTAACCTCGGAAGGCGTGACGGATGAACAGCGCCATTTTATAGAAAAAGAATTATATATCCCTATTTATGCTTCATATGGTCATAGTGAGAAGCTGATTATGGCAGGTAGCTGTCCCGGCTCTGAATATTATCATATTGAGCCATGCTATGGTTATTGTGAGTTGCTTGATGATAATGGTAAGATTATTAGTGAAAAGAACAAGCAAGGAGAATTAGTTGGTACTACTTTTATCAATAAATATTTTCCGTTAATACGCTATCGAACAGGAGATATTTCTTCTTATGTTGACCATCACTGCCCAATACATAAAGAAGAGTATAGGTTGCTAAGTGGCATTTGGGGACATTGGGACAAATCTGTTATATATAGAAAAGATGGTGGATATACTTCACTAACAGCACTGAATTTACACTCTGAAATATACGAGCATATTGATGGCTTGCAATATATCCAAGAGAAAAAAGGAGAATTAATTGTGTTGATTATTCCTAATACCAAATATACAGATACTGATACTCGGTTCCTCAAAAGCCATTTTGAAAGTGCATTAGGAGAGGATGCCAGAGTAGAGCTTAAATATGTTAACAAACTTATTATTCAATCAAATGGCAAATTTTTACCATTGATTAGTAAAATAACCACTTGATTTACTTTTTATCTTATGTTCCCTCAAGTAAATGAAATGCTGTATGGACTGGAAACGTGGTTGAAATCACAAGATTATAACTATATAGAATGTAATCACGTACCCGAACATTTATTAGGCAATAATCGCAAAATGAATGTATTATTGCGGACATTCTTTAGATTATGTCCCTATAATCTAAGAAATATGAAACGTCCTCCAAATGGATTATATCCGATAACTCCACAAAGTAATGTCGCTCTATTGAAAGCTTATGCGATATCGAATAATAAGGAAATCATAGGAAAACTTTATAGACGAATGTTATTATTGCGTTCACATAAAACAAAGAACTTTGCATTGAAACAAGGTATCACAATAGCAATCAGTCTTTATGAGAATTCTGCCGATGATCCGACACCATTGAACACCGTTTGGTTCGGGCAATTTTTACTGGAAGAACATTCCGGAGAAATACCGGAGACGGAGAAAAAAGAGTTGCTTTATTCCATCGCAACTTATCTTATTGAAGAATTAGGGTACATAGATCATAAGGAGCAAGGTGTCTATTTCTATTATGGCCCCACATTGAAGAAAGAAGTTTATAATGCCAGTGCCATCATTAGTGCATTTTTGATAAAGTTGGGGGTAAAATACGGAAATAATACTTTTGTGAAATTAGGACAAAGAGGAATACAATATGTCTGCCATAAACAGAACGAGGACGGAAGCTGGTTTTATGCAGGAAAACCTTCACGTGCTACCATTGATTGTTTTCATCAGTCTTATATTCTGCAAGCTATCTGTTCGGTAAAGCAATATCTTCCTTTTGATGCAAGTGTAGTTATAAATAAAGGAATTATTTATTATAAAACTCTTTTTATTGAGGGTAAAGGCTATATCCGTCCCGTCCGCTACGATAAACGTTATACACCATACAACACTTGGCTATTTGTGAAAGTAGACGGACGGGATGTAGCGGAGGCATTGGTATTCTTTACTAAATATGTGCCTGACAAGGAAATGGTGCAAAAACTTCTGAGATATACTTACGATAAATTCTATACTAAGAAAAAGGGGTATATGGTACCTGAAATATTTGTTTACGGTAAAAATAGAATTCCTTATATTGAATTTCAGGCTTGGTTTCTATATGCTTTTCAAATCGTAAAGCAATATTACAATGAATAATACAATAAAGATAATATCTGTATATCCCAATTTTTTAAATAAAGGCGGGGCACAGGATGTAGCTTTGCAATTGGCAGAAAAACTGAATGAAGAAGTAATGCCAGTGGTCTTAACTGAAACTCATTTTGCAGAGATTGTACCTGATTATTGGAATAGGGCCAAGTTTGTTTCATTTGGATGGAAAGCAGTCCGCGAATTGGCAAATGATAATACCGTTTTTCTTTCCCATCATCGTAAAAGCACATCATTACTATTGCTTTTTAGCTTTTTATTACGAAAGAAATTACACATTGTTCATGTAGCACATAATACATTTAATAATCTGCGTTTTTTTAGTTTCTTTCCCAAAACAGTTGTAGCAGTATCTAATGGAGTGAAAGAAAATTTAATAAATTATTTCCATGTACCGGCTTCGCACATTATAGTTGTATTTAACGGGATAAAGGATTTTCGTAATGACAGGAATGTAAAGGCTGATAAAAGCGAAATCCATATATTGTTGTCAGGAAGAATATGCACAGTAAAACAGCAGGTGGAAATTGTAAGGCAGACAAGAGGAAAACTTGCAGCACATATACATATATTCTTTGCCGGAACAGGAAGTGATTTAGAAGTTCTGAAAAAAGAGATAGAAAATGAATCACAGTATCACTATATCGGGTTTGTCGATATAGAGGAGAATTTGAACCGATATGATTATGTATGTTTATTTTCGCAGAAAGAAGGATTGGGCTTGTCTCTTATAGAAGGCTGTATGTTTGGAAAACCTCTGATTACAAACAATCTTTCTGCCGTACTTGATGTAAACGAAGCCGGGGAAACAGGTTTTGTATTTCCTGATTTCGGTTCGCTTATTCAAGGATTGAATAATTTGCCAATGCCGTATAGTGAAGAATACAGAAAGTTATCTTTAAATGCCAGATTAAAATACGAAAAAGTGTTTACGGAAGAGAGAATGATAAAGAAATACAAAGAAATAATATTTGCATAAAATAGCTCACCCAGAAACAAGTCGTAAAAACAAACTGACTAAATAATCATGAATAAAGTCTCATTAAACGGAGTTGATGTTTTCCCTTTCATCTCCGAAGAACAATTATTGCACTATATGGATATGCATAAAGGCATCCTTGTAGCCATCAATGCGGAAAAGATACTACACGCTACGGAGCAGACACGTGCCATCATAAACCGCAATATAGCTTACTGCGACGGGGCGGGTGCACAAATAGCACTCAAACAAAAGGGATATAAATGCGCTTGTAAAGTGCCGGGCTGCGAACTTTGGCTGAAAATAGTAGCACGTTTCTATCGAGAAAAGACCTTCTATTTAGTAGGCAGTAAACCGCAAGTAATAGAGGAGGCTGTAGAAAAACTCTGCCGGGAGTATAAAGCTATCCGCATTGTAGGCTATCGGGACGGCTATATCAAGACAGAAGAAGAAAAGCAAAATTTAATAGACGATATTGTGGAGAAGTGTCCGGATGTGGTGTTCGTAGCTATGGGGTCGCCCAAGCAGGAACTGCTTATGGAAGAGATACGGCAACGGCATAATGCCATCTTCCAAGGATTAGGCGGCAGTTTTGATGTATATACGGGACATGTACAACGTGCTCCGGCATGGTGGGTGGAACATAATCTGGAATTTGCCTACCGGCTGATAAAAGAACCGAAAAGAATAAAACGGCAGATTCATCTGGTAAAATACGTCTGGTGGTTGATTTGTAAAAAATTATAATGGCAAATGAAAAAAGTAATGCTTGTTTTTGGTACACGTCCCGAAGCTATCAAAATGGCTCCGTTGGTGAAAGAATTCCAAAAGCAGAAAGAACGGGTGGAAACGGTGGTATGCGTAACCGGACAGCACCGGGAAATGCTGGATCAAGTGCTGGAGATATTCGGCATCAAGCCGGACTATGACTTGAATATCATGAAGCAGGGGCAAGACCTGTATGACGTGACGGCAAGGGTGTTGACAGGAATGCGTGACGTGCTGAAA
Organism: Bacteroides fluxus YIT 12057; assembly: GCF_000195635.1. GTDB lineage: Bacteria > Bacteroidota > Bacteroidia > Bacteroidales > Bacteroidaceae > Bacteroides > Bacteroides fluxus. The sequence continues at coordinate 114,516 of NZ_GL882691.1, forward strand.
GAAGAAAGGCCGGATGTGGTGCTGGTACATGGAGACACCACGACTTCAACCGCTGCCGCACTATCGGCTTTTTACCTGCAAATTCCGGTGGCACATGTGGAAGCCGGACTGCGCACGCATGACATCTATAGTCCGTGGCCGGAAGAAATGAACCGTCTGCTGACAGGACGGTTGGCGACTTACCATTTTTCTCCAACACCGTTAAGCAGGACTAACCTGATGAGGGAAGCGGTGGATTCCAGTCGAATAATGGTGACCGGTAATACGGTGATTGATGCCTTATATTGGGTGGTAAGGAAAATGAAGGAAGAAAAAGAGTTGGGTGTGCGTCTGGACAAGGAACTGAAGGAGGCAGGATATGATAGTAGCCGTTTGGACACCGGCAGGAGATTGGTATTGATAACCGGGCACCGCAGAGAGAATTTCGGGGATGGATTTATCTGTATGTGCCGTGCCATCAAGGCGTTGGCAGGAAAATACCCGGAGGTGGACTTTGTCTATCCGATGCACCTGAATCCGAATGTACGTAAACCGATTCATGAAGTTTTCGGAGAGGATTTATCCGGTCTTCGAAATCTGTTTTTTATTGAGCCGTTGGAATACTTGAGCTTTGTCTGTCTGATGGAGAAAAGCTGCATGGTACTGACAGATAGCGGCGGCATTCAGGAGGAAGCACCTGGATTGGGAAAACCGGTATTGGTGATGCGTGATACGACCGAGCGTCCGGAGGCACTGGAGGCCGGAACAGTGAAACTGGTAGGCACGGACTATGACAAGATAGTGGATGGGGTTTCCGTGTTGCTGGATGATGAAGGTGTATACGAAAAAATGAGCGAAGCGGTGAATCCATACGGGGACGGACAGGCTTGCGCACGTATAGTAAATGCATTGCTGCATAGGATATAAGGCTGGATATGGAGTGGAATAAAAAAATAATTCTGTTGGCGGCTGGAATGCTTGTCGGTATGCCGGCATTGCGTTCACAGGAAATGGTGAAGCCGAAAGTGGAAATCTTTGCCGGAGCTGAACTGCATTACCAAGATCTTTTTTATGGTAAGATTTATGAAGTGCTGGTGAACTTGACTCCCGGCGTGAAGTGGAATATGGGCCGGCAGTGGAAATTGGCGGGACAAGCCATTGTACCGGTCTATAACGATTATGGTGGCCGTTACAAAAAGGTTCGTCTGAATATGGCGGTGCTTTCTAAAGAATGGGACTGGAACGGAAGCCAGTTCTTGAAAATAAGTGGGGGGCTGTTCGGAAGGGAGCGTTATGGGCTGGATCTTAAATGGATGTATCCTGTGAACCGTTGGCTGGCAATAGACGCGCAGGCGGGAATAACGGGATTCTGTTCCATGGCTGTTGATTGGGAATGTAGCAAGATGGAACGGGTGACCGGACAAGCGGGTATGAACGTTTATCTGGAAAAGGTGAATACGGAGTTCCGTTTGCATGGTGGACGGTATATTTATGAAGATTATGGCGTGATGGCTGAAGTTATGCGCCACTTCAGACATTGCACGGTAGGAGTATATGCACAGTATAGTGACAAGGGCAAGGAAAATGGGGGATTCAAAGTGGTGATGATGATTCCGCCTTACAAGCGGAAGGCAAGAAAGGTGCAGGTACGTCCGGCTTCCAATTTCCGCCTGACGTATGACATCATGGCTCTGGTATATGATATGAAGATGTACACTACCGATCCGGAAGAGAACGAAAGGGAGGGCCACTTTGACCGTAGTTGCCTGCAATGGGGAGCCAACCGGATGTCACCGGACTTTAGCGTTAAGGAAGGAGGTGGAGGGGAATGAGAAAGGAAGAACGGGGAATAGGAATTTTTAGGTGGTTGTTTCTTTGGGGATTTCTGCTTACTGGAACCTTTTCTGCTCCTGCACAGCAATATACAGGCATGAGCGGGCTGATTCATGTGCCCAGTGCGGATATGGATGATGCCGGTGAAATTCGTGTAGGGGCGCATTTCCTGAATAAGGAGTTCTTGCCGGATGCGGGTTTCAATCCTTTGGGCAGAGGAAAATATCATACTACAAACCATTATTTAAGCATCACTCCCTTTTCGTGGATTGAGTTAGGATATACTTGCACCTTGCAAAAAGGATTGAAGAACGGCAATAAGGATGATATCGGTTTTTATCATAAAGACCGTTATTTTTCCGTGAAAATCAGACCCGTTAAAGAAGATAAATGGTGGCCGGGCATTGCTGTAGGAAGCAATGATCCCGTCACGACAGACAATAATGCTCATGAAACCGGTCTGCCGGAAAAAAACAAGAATCAGATATTCGGAAATGTTTATGTTGCCGCCACCAAACATCTTGACATAGAAGGACACTGCATTGGTTTCCATCTGGCTTACCGCAAATGGAAGCGCAGTTGCAACCGCAAATGGAACGGTCCCGTGGGAGGCATCACCTTCCGGCCGTCCTTCCTGAAAAGCCTGCGTGCCATTGCCGAATATACCGGCAACGAGGTCAATATCGGAGCCGACTGCCTGTTATGGAAACATTTATTGTTGCAGGCTTCCTTGCAGAACGGCAAGTATTTCTCCGGGGGCGTTTGCCTTCAAATGAATCTGTTCTGAAAAATAAAAATGATGGACGGCAAGTCTATTTCATCAAATTCAATTATTAATTTATTAAAAAGAAGAAAACATGAAAATGAATTCAGTTTTTAAGAAGTGGAGTCTTTTGACTTTTGTTGCGGCAGCAACAACTTTGGGATGCTTATCCTGCAGTGATAAGGATCAGGAGAGGGTGGAGCCGCCTGTTGTGGAAACCGTGGTTCACAGCATCAGCGGCATGGTGCTGACACCCGCGGAGGCAGCCATTGGAGGTGCCAAGTTAGTGGTGGCTATTGACGGGAAAACTTTGGAAGCGACTACCGATGCGCAAGGCAAGTTTGCGCTCGAGGACTTGGCGACAGCCGGTACCTATGCCTTTGTTTTTACGGCTGATGGACGAATTGATGCTACTGCGGAGGTAGTGATTGCCGACGACAAGAAATCGCACAATGAAAGCATTACCGTGGTGATGGACAAAAAACCTGTGGAGCAAGAGGTGACCGAGGAGGTGAAAGTGGAGCACACCACTGACGAGGATGCCCAAAAGGCTGCCGATGAGGCCACGCAACAGGAAAATGCCACCGAAGACGCCAAAGCCGACTTGGCGAACGTGACTAAAGAACAGATAGTCCAGACCAAGGAAGAAGTGAAGGTGGAAGCTACCACCGAAGTGGCAACGGAAGATGCGGAAGCTGCCGTAAAGGTGGAGGTGGCCATTCCTGCTCAGACTGTGATGTACGTCAAGGATGATGCGGGTAAAGTGGTGGAAGCCCCCAAGAATCTGGCGATCAGTATAGCGCCGGTGGCGAATGTGGCTTCAGCAGAAGATAATACGGCTACCTCGCCGGCAGCGGCTCCCGCCGTGGCAACTGTGGTTTGCGGTCCCGACGGTCTTCACTTTGCCACTCCCATTGAATTGACGGTTGCCAATCCGATGGGGGACGAAAGTTTTGAAGGTGCCTCACTCTATTATCTCAACCCGAAAACCAACCTGTGGGAAAAGGAAACGGCAGAGGTAAAACTGACAGAGAACGGTTACAAGACTGAGGTCACTCACTTCTCCGCATACTCGGTAAAACTTCCGGGTATTACTCCGAAAATAACAGATGCCACTGAAAAACTGTCTGTCGAAGGGGTTGATAACACGACCGGATCGAAAACTCTGACGAAAGTGGAGATTCCTTATTCCATAAAGCAAGGAGTGGAGGTCAGTGACATCAAAGCGGCGTGTACCGCACAAGGTCTGTCGGATATAAGTTTCCGCATGATTAAGAACATTGTGGCCAATCGTATGGGCGCAACCACGGTCAGTACCGAAGAGAAAACTTATAAAACTGGTATGGACTTGCTGGTAGGTCAAGGCATTCGTGTCGTATCTGCCTCGCAGACTGTGACCGGTTATACTTGGAACTTTAAGGTGGTTACGTTGTCGGGAGTTAAAACGGTGACAGTTACCGCCAAGAAATATGGTGCCGCAAGCATACAGGTTCAAGGTTACAGCAAAGATCACACAGGAGGTTCCAACTGATTCTTATCTCAGCAAATCTGGTTTATGATGAAAAATGGTGCTTACCGGCAACGGTAAACACCATTTTTTATTTCTTTAAATCGAAAAGATAAGTGATTTTTGCTGTAATTATCCCATGGGCGGAACGGGAAAAATAATCTTTCTTGGTACTGTTGTAAAAGTCGGACAAGGCGTAATAATATCTTCCCTCTACGAGGAAGTTTCCCGCTTTGGTACGTAGTTCTATGCCTGCGCCTCCAGTGATACCGTAATCAAATTTATTGTCGATAGGCTTTCCGTGCTGTTCTGTAACAATATTCGCACCGTTTGCAATCACTTCTTCCCAGTTGCCGTCTATTTTTTCGCTGTCACTTAACAAAAAGCCTATTTGCGGTCCGGCATGGATGAAGAATTGCAGTCCGCGATCCTTGCCGAATGCCAAATGTGCCAGGAAGGGGATATCTATATAATTCATGGTGCGGGTATAGCTGATGGTGGGATAGTCTTGATAATACTCGTCCCAGCCATGTTGTGAGAAGTTTACCTCGATCTGTGCACCGCAAATCATGCTGAAATACTTTTCTGAGATATAGCGTGCCGTGACTCCGCCATTGATACCCATCAGGTTCTTTTGTTTTACGGAAGGGGAAAAGCTGACGCTGTTCAGGTTGATGCCGCCATTGATGCCGACTGCAAAGTTATGGCGTTGTTCGCCCACCTGCGCATATGCAGGCAGCGTGCATGCACTTGCCAGTAAAGCTGTTCCTATAATTGTTTTCAGTTTCATCTTTCTTGGTTGAATTACAGATTATGAATTACGGATGTACGGATCTTTGTTTCGTGTTAGTCAAAATCCAGTTTGACCAGCTCGTAATTTTTGGTGAAGCGTACGAAGAATACCTTCTTGTTGATAAAGCCTCCCCAGTTGTTTACCCGTTGGAACTTGAAGCCGGTCTGGATAGGGGTCAGGTTCAGTCCTTGCATGTTCTTTTCAAACTCGGAGCCATAACGTGACAAGCCTTTCAAGAAGAAATAGCCGGTGTCGAAACCGAGCATGCCATATTTGGGATAACGCTCATCCATATCCTTGCCATACCACCTGCGGTAGTTTTTGGTAAAGTTGATGGCAGCCGGCAGCAGATTGTTGGTATAGAAAGAGGAATAGAAATAAGTGTCCAGTTCGAAGAATGCCTCTATATGGTCCTTGGTATAGGTTTGCCATTTCGGATAGCCGAACAGGTGAACGCGGCTTTCCGGCTGGTCGCGGACCAACAGTGTGAGCTGTGGAAGGATCTTGATCAAGGTCAGGTTACTGTCGGAGGTCGGTATGAAGATATTCTCGCGGTCAGCACTCAATACAGCCTTCAAGGATTCTACCGTGGCATCTTCTTTCAGACTCTTCATTGGAATGGAACGGTTGCGCAATTCATCTTTCAATCCTTTGATGAATTCAACTTTGTCTTTGGTTTCCTGGCTTGCCTCGATAAAGATAACATTGGCGTTGGGGAACTGGCGTACAAAATGGTCATACACCTCTGAATACAAGTATGACTGGGGCGTATTGATCTGGTAAACGGAAGGATTACGGAATACCGTATTGTCCTTGGATGTAAATGGAATTACCAGGCGGATGTCATTCTTCTTTGCGAAATCGGACAGTGGCTTGATGTGTTGTTGGTACAGGGGGCCAAAGATGATATCCATATCCTTCATCTCGCTCTTGCCGAGTATGCCGTTCAAAGAGGCAGTTTCCGGACCGGAATTATAGGTATATAGATCGATGGAGGTGCCCGTGCGCTTCAGACTATCTACTGCCATGAGGAAACCTTCGTAATATTCTACCATACGTGCTGATTCTCCTTTGGGAACACCGTCCAGGAAGGGGAGGATGATAGCTGCCTTTATGGTACTGAAACGTTCCGCCTTCTTTTTGTTTTCGCGGAACAGCTCGCTGTCCGTTGGTATGTCTTGCGGCTGTGTGCTTGGTTGGGGTTGTGCCGAAGGGTAGGGAATACACAGGAAGCTTCCCTTTTTTATTTTATTCTCGCCCTTCAGTTCCGGATTGGCGGCAATCAGTTCAGCTTCGCTGATACCATATTCACGGCTGATGCTGAATACGGTTTCTTTCCGTTTCACTTTGTGCATGTCACGGCAGCGGGATTGTACAGGGGCGGGTATGTTGCTGTTGTTCGCCACGGATTTGTTGTTGGACGCTTCGGTGGTTGCAACGGCTTCAGTGGAAGAAGGAATCCGGATAACTTGCCCGATACGGAAATTCTCGGCACTCAGCCCGGGATTGGCGTCACAGATGGCTTTGGCGGATACGTTGTATTTCACGGTCAGACGGTAGAGGGTTTCACCGGCTTCAATGGTATGGAACGTTTCTTTTTCCGTATTGGCGGCTCCGCGCGGAATGCGGAGTGTTCGGCCGATATATATTTTCTCGTCGCTTCCGGGATTCAGCTTTATGATATCCGATTGGTTGATGCCATACATGCTCGCGATGGAATAGAGGCTTTGTCCTTTCTCAATAGTATGCAGAAAATAAGATTGATTTTCTTGTGCTGCACCATAGCTGCATGCCCCGGCAAGCAACAAGGAGCAGATGATACGGTTAATCTTTTTCATTCAATAATCGTTGGTTTATGTTTACAATTTCCCAAAGTAGCTGCAAAGTTAAGAATATTGTGTCATTTTAGCCAACGTATTGCGTTAAGAAATAATATTGTGCATTTTAAAACCGAAAAATAACTCTTTTCGGCTGATATTCGGGGGGAAACCGTTATTTTTGCAATTACGTTTTGTAGAAACATCATGAGATTAGAGGAAAAAGGATAGAAAATTAGATATGCAAGAAGAAACAGAATATATCAATGTCTATGGTGCGCGCGTGCACAATCTGAAAAATATCGATGCGGAAATTCCCCGCAACAGTCTTACGGTCATTACCGGACTTAGCGGAAGCGGTAAGTCTTCTTTGGCATTCGATACGATTTTTGCTGAAGGCCAGCGGCGCTATATTGAAACATTTTCGGCATACGCCCGTAATTTCCTGGGCAACTTGGAGCGTCCTGATGTCGATAAGATTACGGGATTGAGTCCGGTAATATCCATAGAACAGAAAACGACCAATAAAAATCCGCGTTCTACGGTGGGGACAACCACGGAGGTGTACGACTACTTGCGTTTGTTATATGCCCGTGCCGGTGAGGCTTATTCCTATCTTTCAGGCGAAAAGATGGTGAAATACACCGAAGAACAGATTTTGGATCTCATATTGAAGGATTATCAGGGAAAGCGTATTTATATCCTGGCTCCATTGGTACGCAGCCGTAAAGGTCATTATAAAGAGCTTTTTGAACAAGTCCGTAAAAAGGGATACCTCTATGTCCGTGTGGACGGTGATGTACGTGAAGCGTTGCCGGGCATGAAACTCGACCGTTATAAGAATCACGATGTGGAAGTGGTGATAGACAAACTGGTAGTGACCGATAAGGATGATGTGCGTTTGAAAAACAGTGTAGCCACGGCCATGAGACAGGGTGACGGGCTGTTGATGATATTGGATGCGCAGACAGACAGTGTACGTCATTATAGCAAGCGGCTGATGTGTCCTGTTACGGGACTCTCTTATCGTGAACCGGCGCCTCATAATTTCTCCTTTAATTCTCCGCAGGGTGCGTGTCCCAAATGTAAAGGTCTGGGGATGGTCAATCAGATTGACATTGAAAAGGTGATTCCCGACCGTGACCTTTCCATTGCCGAGGGAGCTGTCGTCCCGTTAGGAAAATACAAGAACAGTATGATATTCTGGCAAATAGCCGCTTTGCTGGAAAAATATGAAGCAACGTTAAAAACTCCCATAAAAGAGTTGCCGGATGATGCCATTGAGGAGATTCTCTATGGTTCTGACGAACGCATCAAGATTAAAAGTTCTTTGATCGGTACTTCTTCCGACTACTTCGTCACGTTTGAGGGGGTGGTGAAATATATTCAGATGTTACAGGAGAAGGATGCTTCCGCTACTGCGCAAAAGTGGGCGGAGCAGTTTGCAAAGACTGCCGTCTGCCCCGAATGCCACGGTGCCAAACTGAACAGGGAGGCTCTTTCGTTCCGCGTCCATGACAAGAACATTTATGAATTGGCTTCTATGGATATCAGCGAATTGTATGATTGGCTGGTAAATGTAGATCAGTATCTTTCCGGTAAGCAGGAGCAGATTGCTGCTGAAATCCTGAAGGAAATACGTACCCGTCTTAAGTTCTTGTTGGATGTGGGGTTGGATTACCTTTCATTGAACCGCAGTGCCGTCAGCCTTTCCGGTGGCGAGAGCCAGCGTATCCGTCTGGCTACACAAATCGGGTCGCAATTGGTAAATGTGCTTTATATTCTGGATGAGCCGAGCATCGGTTTGCATCAGCGTGATAACCAGCGGCTCATCCATTCATTGAAAGAGTTGCGTGATATCGGTAACTCGGTCATTGTGGTGGAGCATGACAAGGATATGATGCTCGCCGCCGATTATGTCATAGACATGGGCCCCAAGGCCGGACGCCTGGGAGGAGAAGTCGTGTTTGCGGGTACTCCCCAGGAAATGCTCCGTACACACACGTTGACCTCCCGGTACCTTAATGGCGAACGGGCCATTGAAGTTCCCGCCAAGCGCCGCGAAGGCAATGGCCATAGCTTGTGGTTGCGTGGGGCGAAAGGCAATAATCTTAAGAATGTAGATGTGGAGTTTCCTTTAGGGAAACTGATTTGTGTGACAGGGGTCTCCGGTAGCGGCAAGTCCACTCTTATCAACGAAACATTGCAGCCTATACTATCGCAGAAGTTCTATCGCTCTTTGCAGGATCCGTTGGAGTATGACAGCATCGAAGGACTGGAATATATAGATAAGGTAGTGAATGTGGACCAGTCTCCTTTAGGCCGTACGCCACGTTCCAATCCGGCTACTTATACGGGAGTGTTCTCTGATATCCGTAATTTGTTTGTCGGTCTGCCCGAAGCCAAAATACGCGGATATAAGCCGGGGCGTTTCTCATTTAATGTCAGTGGCGGACGTTGTGAAGCCTGTCAGGGGAATGGTTACAAGACCATTGAGATGAATTTTCTTCCCGATGTATATGTGCCTTGTGAGGTCTGTCACGGCAAACGTTACAACCGGGAAACATTGGAAGTGCGCTTCAAGGGAAAATCCATTGCCGATGTACTGGATATGACCATCAACCGTGCGGTGGAATTCTTCGAGAATGTTCCTCAGATTCTGAATAAGATTAAGGTCATTCAGGAAGTCGGCCTGGGATATATTAAATTGGGACAATCTTCCACCACGCTTTCCGGCGGTGAAAGCCAGCGTGTGAAACTTGCCACGGAACTTTCCAAACGTGATACGGGGAAAACGCTCTATATACTTGATGAGCCCACCACAGGCCTGCATTTTGAAGATATCCGTGTGTTGATGAATGTGTTGAACAAACTGGTGGACAAGGGGAACACCGTTATTGTCATCGAACATAATCTTGATGTCATCAAGATGGCGGATTATATCATCGATATGGGGCCTGAAGGAGGCAAGGGAGGGGGAGAGCTTCTTTCTTGCGGAACGCCCGAACAAGTTGCCAAGAGTAAAAAAGGTTATACGCCGAAATTCCTGCGTGAGGAATTGAATATAAAATAGAACTGATGAAAATCAATAAAACGAATGCAGCGAGGCTTTTGGATAAAGCTAAGATTGCCTATGAACTCATTCCTTATGAGTTTGATGAGAGTGATTTGAGTGCGGTACATGTAGCCGCCAGTTTGAATGAGGATATAAATTGTGTTTTCAAGACTTTGATACTTCACGGGGACAAAAACGGATATTTTGTCTGTGTGATTCCCGGTGAGCATGAAGTGGATTTGAAGATGGCAGCCAAAGTGTCCGGAAATAAAAAATGTGACCTTATCCCTATGAAGGAACTGCTTCCTTTGACTGGATATATCCGGGGAGGCTGTTCTCCTGTCGGTATGAAAAAGCCTTTCCCTACGTATATTCATGAAACGTGCCTCCAATTCCCGTTTATTTATATCAGTGCGGGTCAACGCGGGCTCCAGCTTAAATTAGATCCAAAAGATCTGATAAAAGAGGTACGTGCGGAAGTTTGTGCGCTTTTTTAAAGGAATGTGCCTTGAAAAGTATATATTTGCAAAAAATATAAAGAAATCAATCTAATTACTAATATCTAATATCAAAAATTATGTTCGAAGGACAACCTAAGGGACTTTATGCCTTGGCGCTTGCCAATACAGGAGAGCGTTTTGGTTATTACACAATGTTGGCAGTGTTTGTGCTGTTTTTAAAAGCAAATTTCGGTTTGTCACCGACTGTAGCAGGAAATATCTATGGTGCATTTTTGGCTATGGTCTATTTCTTGCCATTTATCGGTGGTATTCTTGCCGATAAGTTTGGCTATGGCAAAATGGTGACTATCGGTATCGTCGCCATGTTTATGGGGTATGTATTGCTTGCTGTTCCGGCAGGCACAGGCACGATAGGCATGATTTGCATGGTAGGTGCCTTGCTGGTTATCAGTACCGGTACAGGACTTTTCAAGGGTAATTTGCAGGTGATGGTAGGTAATCTTTATGACTCCCCCGAATATGCCTCAAGGCGTGACTCTGCTTTCAGTATCTTCTACATGGCTATCAATATCGGTGCTTTGTTTGCGCCGTCATGTGCAGTAGGCATTATGGACTATGCTCAAAAAAGCCTGGGAGTGAGTGTCAATGACTCTTATCATTTTGCTTTCGGTGTGGCATGTGTTTCGCTTATCGTTTCCATGATTATTTATTATTCTTTCCGCAGTACTTTTAAGCACGTGGAAGGTGGTACAAAACAGGTTGCCGAGAACAAGGCATCGGTTGCGGAAGAACTTTCTCCTGCTGAGACCAAAGATCGTATCGTGGCTCTTTGTCTGGTATTTGCCGTGGTTATTTTCTTCTGGATGGCTTTCCATCAGAATGGTCTGACCCTTACTTTCTTTGCTGATGAATTTACAGCAAAAAGTTCTTCGGGTGTAGAGAGCATGATGTTTACCGTGTGGAATCTGGTGGCAGTTATCTTTATTGTATATGCTTTGTTTTCATTGTTCCAAAGCAAGAACGGACGCACGAAACTTATCTCGGGTCTGGTGATTCTGGCTGCTGTAGCTTTCTTGGTTTACAGATATACGATACTACCGGAATCTACCGCAGTAGATGCTCCCATCTTCCAGCAGTTCAATCCATTTTATGTAGTGGCTCTCACTCCTGTCTCTATGGGTATCTTCGGTTGGCTGGCTTCTAAAGGCAAGGAACCAAGTGCACCCCGTAAAATCGGGCTTGGCATGTTGGTAGCGGCTTGTGGTTACATTGTAATGATTGTAGCTTCTTTAGGATTGCTTTCTCCTAATGAACAGAAAGTAGCCCTTGAAGCCGGTACGGCCTCGTTTGTGTCACCTGATTGGTTGGTTTCCACTTATCTTGTCCTGACGTTTGGCGAACTTCTGCTTTCTCCTATGGGTATTTCTTTCGTATCGAAAGTAGCTCCTCCCAAGTATAAGGGTATGATGATGGGAGGATGGTTTGTGGCTACCGCCATTGGCAACTATCTCACATCTGTGGCTTCTGCTTTGTGGGGCGACCTGCCGCTTTACGTGGTATGGGGAGTATTGGTCGCTCTCTGTCTGTTATCCGCTCTCTTCATCTTCTCCGTGATGAAGCGTCTGGAAAAAGTGGCATAAGTCTTTAACTTGAAGAATATAAAAAAATGAAAGCCGTGCAATTGAACGCACGGCTTTCATTTTTTCAGTGCTTATATTTCTATCCCCATTATATAATCATTCATATAATATCCGTTTCCAATCGGGAAATCTCCTTCTCTCAACTTCTTCATCCCCATGTGTTCATAGAACTGTAATGCTTTGTTGTGTCGGTTCACGTTTAGTTCCATCAGGCATGGGCCGGGATGTATCTCCTTGATATACTTGATTGCCTCCCGAAACAGGAAACTGCCGCAATGTGCCCCTTGATAGTAGGGGAGTACATAGATTTTTTGCAGATGGAATACATTTTCCTCTTGTGGTTGTACGGATACATATCCCGCAGCTTCACATTCTTCATAGGCAAGAAGGTAAACGTGTCCTTCTTCTTCCATTTGTTTGCGGATGTTGTCTAAAGAATACATCCATTCCATCATGTAGTCAATTTGTTCTGGAGCAAGAATATCCCGGTAAGTTACAGGGAATATCTGTTGTGCCAGTTTTTGTATTAATCCGCAATCAGCGGTTGTTGCTTTTCTGATAGTAAACATATCGGTTGTATTTATATATTGTTTGTACAAAGTTAATATATTGTACTATTTCGCCAACGTATTGTGCTAAGAAATAATAGTGTGCATTTAAGAAGAAAAACAAATCAGAGTTCGCTTTTTTTTGTATTTTTGCGGCATATATTAAAATATAAGATAAATAAAGCCTTTGGTTATGAAGAAACTTAAGAAACTGGCAGCCGCTATTGTGATATTGTCGCTTTCGCCTCTTTGTATGGCTCAACGGTGCAATCGCACTGCAAATCCTGTTGTCCTTACGGATGATGAAGTTCCTGTCTTTATTACAATCGGACAGTCGAATGCAGACGGTTCGGCTTTTGCCGATGCCGGGGAAGACCGTAGATTGAGTGCCTGGTATGATAATCCTGATTCCAATCCCGGATTGATGAAGATATGGTACCGTAGCTGTTATATTGTCAACCAGTCTGATGGTGCACGTTGGGTTTTCGATGGTACTACCGAGGATGTAGCTCCCGGATGGCTCAATCTGTATTATAAAAACGACAATCTGAATGGAAGGACCATGATGAACATGATTCACGGATACGGGACGTGGAGTGCCGGTGCGGCCGGCCGTCGGGGTATGGAAGGTGAGTTCGGCATGCATTTCCAGCAAGCTTTTCCCGGCAAGGAGCTTTACATTATTAAATTGGGATGTTCGGGATCTCAAATTGAAACTTGGGCATCTTCTTCCGACAGCCATAACTGGGATTATTTCTATGAGAACCTTTATAAGCCCGCCATCAACGATTTGCTGAGTAAGGGCAAGAAGCCTCGTCTGGCCGGTATTTGGTGGATGCAGGGAGAAGGCAACGGCGCAGATTCTAAAGAGCATTATCTGCCTTTGCTGAAAGCGCTTATCAATAAATGTCGTACCCGGCTTGGATTTCCGGATGCGCATATTTATATTGGCCATATAGTAAAGCCGGGGGAGAGTTTGACTAACCCTGCGGCTTCAGTACAGTATGGGCAGGGAGTGCGTGACGCGCAAGATGCGGTCGTTAACCCGGAAGATGAAAATTTCATTCCGAATGTCTCTGTTATAGATGCCAAGGACAGTCCTTTTGACAAGGATAATCTGCATTGGGGGCACGTTGGTATCAATAAAATAGGCAAAAAGATTGCGGCTGAAGTAATATCAGCCGGCAATCGTGGAGAATGGGCCGTTTTCTGCCTGTCAGCATTCAAAGGTTCTGCTGCGTGCCAACATGCAGGCACCGATGACTCCGGCCTTGCTCTTTAGTTTGGAGAGGGCAATGGTGGAGTCTTGACTTACTAGATTGAGCGAGTATTTGCGGACAGCACTCTTTATGGGTTGCAGTATGTAATCGCCCGTCTGTGAGATGGTTCCGCCAATAATGACCAATTCCGGGTTGAAGAGGTTTATCAGCCCGGCTATTTGCTTTCCTAATTTCTGGCCTATTTCCTCGATGATTTCAATGCACAGAAGATCTTCTTTATTGATGGCATCTATAATTTCATCCAATGTAAGAATATTTTCTGTGTCTTTGGCTCTATGCGAAAGTATAGACTCTTCTCCGTTGGCTATACGTTCCAGCAGGATGCGGTGCAATGCGGAACCTGACGCTTCTGTTTCCAGGCAACCTTTCTTTCCGCAATGGCACATTATTTCATTGTTGAATGCCGGCATGTGTCCCAGCTCGCCGGAAAAACCGGACTTTCCGGTATATATCTCGCTGTTGATGATGATGCCTATACCCAGTCCCCAGCTCATGTTGACGAAAAGTATGTTTTTTTCTCCATGTATGTTTCCCTGCAGAAATTCTCCATAGGTCATGGCACGTGTGTCATTGTCAATGGTGACGGTACATCCTATCTTTTCGGCTATGACTTCGGCAAGGGGACGTTCTTCAAAGTTGAACCAACTGTGGCTGTAGCCCGATTCGGGGTTTACCCTTCCGGAGATGTTGATGTTTACGTTGAGTATCTTCTCTTTTTCGATATCGACTCTTTTAATGAATTTGGCTATCAGTTTACATAAATCATCCAGACCTGCAGGAGTGTTTCTGCAATGATAGGGGATATCCATTTTTAAGTCCACCATGTCTCCCTTGAAGTTCATCAGTCCTATATTGATGGCAAAACGTTTGATATCCACACCAATGAAATAGCCGGATTCGGCATCCAGCCCATACAGGCTGGGACGGCGTCCGCTGTTCGTGCCTTGTTTGCCGTATTCGTGGATATATCCCTCTTCGCACATCTCATTGATGAACTTGGTAACGGTAGGAACGCTCAAGTCCAGTTCCTTGGATAAACTGGTAATGGTTGACGGTCCATTATATATATAATAAGTAATAATCTTTTTTTTGACTAAAGCATTTTTGGTACCTATCTTTATTTCTTCTAGCAAATTTGGCTTCATATTGACTTAGATATATTATTAACAACTAATTTGTTACAAAAATAGGGAATGTCTTTGATAAACCCTTCTTTTGGCTTGTGAATTTATGTTATAGATGTGTTGATGCCACTTTTTTTACCCTTATAGTACACTTCTTATATCTGAATCGTGTAAAATACAGACTTTGTTTATAAAATATTTTAGTAAATGTATCGTTTTTAATAAAAATGATTATCTTTGCATCAGAATATTAATCTTAAATAGAATATTGGAAATGGAAAAGATTATTGGATTAATCAATGCACCTTTCACTCCGTTTTATGAAAATGGGGAAGTGAATTATGAGCCTATTGAAGCTTATGCTCAAATGTTGGTAAAAAATGGCCTGAAAGGCGTGTTTATCAATGGTTCTTCCGGTGAAGGCTATATGCTGACGGATGAGGAACGTATGAAGTTGGCCGAACGTTGGGTGGAAGTGGCACCTGAAGGCTTTAAGGTGATTGTGCATGTAGGTAGCTGTTGCGTGAAGTCCAGTCGTAAACTTGCCGAACATGCACAGAAAATCGGTGCGTGGGGAATTGGCGCTATGGCACCTCCTTTCCCGAAAGTAGGTCGTGTGGAAGAGCTGGTAAAGTATTGTGAAGAGATAGCTTGCGGTGCTCCCGAACTTCCTTTCTATTATTATCATATCCCGGCATTCAACGGTGCTTTCCTGTCCATGGTGGCATTTTTGGAAGCGGTAGATGGTCGTATTCCTAATTTTGCCGGAATTAAATACACTTTTGAGAGCATGTACGAATACAACCAATGCCGTTTGTATAAGAATGGCAAGTACGATATGCTGCACGGACAGGATGAAACCATTCTTCCTTGCCTTGCCATGGGTGGAGCACAAGGCGGTATCGGTGGCACTACCAACTATAATGGCGTAAATCTGGTAGGCATCATTGATGCATGGAAAGCCGGTGACTTGGAAAAGGCGCGCGAATTGCAGAACTTTTCTCAGGAGGTGATTAATGTGATTTGCCATTTCCGCGGTAATATTGTGGGAGGCAAGCGCATCATGAAACTGATAGGTTTGGATTTAGGTAAAAACCGCACCCCGTTCCAGAATATGACAGACGAGGAAGAGGTACGCATGAAAGCTGAACTGGAAGCTATTCATTTCTTTGAACGTTGCAATAAATTCTGATAGTTATGGACTCGACAACACACTATTTGCAAATGTGGGCTGATTCCTATCGGCAAGATCTGGTAGGGAATATCATGCCTTTTTGGTTGAAGTATGGGTTAGATGGCAAACATGGTGGAGTTTATACGTGTGTCAACCGGGATGGTTCATTGATGGATACTACCAAGTCTGTCTGGTTTCAGGGACGTTTTGGTTTCATTGCGGCTTTTGCCTATAATAATATAGAAAAGAATCCTGAATGGCTGGCGGCTTCCAAGAGTTGTATTGACTTTATCGAGAAACATTGTTTCGATAAGGACGGCCGTATGTTTTTTGAGGTAAAGGAAGACGGCACCCCGCTGCGTAAGCGCCGTTATGTCTTTTCAGAATCCTTTGCTGCCATTGCCATGTCAGAATATGCTTTGGCATCCGGTGACCACAGCTATGCGGAAAAGGCACTTGCGTTATTTAAGCGCATACAGCATTTTATTGCTACTCCGGGTATTCTGGAACCTAAGTATTTGGACACATTAGAGGCGCAAGGGCATTCTGTCACGATGATTCTTATCAATACCGCTTCGCGCATTCGTGCCGTTATTGACGATAAAGATTTAATCCGGCAGATAGATGATTCCATCGCTACTTTGAGCAAATATTTCATTCATCCGGAATTTAAGGCTTTGCTTGAAATGGTGGGTCCCAACGGAGAGTTTATCGATACCTGCAACGGTCGTGTCATCAATCCCGGACATTGCATCGAGACCTCCTGGTTCATCCTTGAAGAAGCCAAATACCGTAATTGGGACGCAGGGCTGGTGAAACTTGCCCTTACCATTCTCGACTGGTCGTGGGAGTGGGGTTGGGACAAGGAGTTCGGCGGGATTATCAATTTCCGTGATTGCCGTAACTTGCCTTGCCAGGACTATTCGCAGGACATGAAGTTCTGGTGGCCGCAAACCGAGGCAATCATTGCCACTCTTTATGCATATCAGGCTACCGGAGACAAGAAGTATCTGGAGATGCATAAGCAGATCAGCGACTGGACGTATGCCCACTTCCCCGATAAGGAATATGGTGAGTGGTATGGCTACCTTCATCGTGACGGGACTGTGGCACAGCCTGCTAAAGGTAATATATTCAAGGGTCCTTTCCATATCCCCCGCATGATGGTGAAGGGTTATATGCTATGTCGTGAATTAATTTCGGAAGAATAAGACCTTAGTTTAAATAAAATATGAAAAATACAAAAATCTATCCTTGGATAGTAGTCGCTCTCTTGTGGGTGGTGGCTCTGCTCAACTATATGGACAGGCAGATGCTCTCCACCATGCAGGAGGCTATGAAAGTGGATATTGTAGAACTGGGCAAAGCGGAAGCTTTCGGGGCACTGATGGCGGTATTCTTATGGATTTACGGATTCATGAGCCCGGTTGCAGGAGTTGTGGCAGACCGCGTCAGTCGTAAGTGGCTGATAGTCGGCAGTTTGTTTGTCTGGTCTGCGGTTACCTATTTGATGGGGTATGCTGATTCTTTCCAGGAGCTATACTGGCTTCGCGCCTTTATGGGTATCAGTGAAGCGCTCTATATACCTTCTGCTTTGTCTTTGATTGCCGACTGGCATCAGGATAAATCTCGTTCCTTAGCCATTGGCATTCACATGACAGGTCTTTACGTAGGACAAGCTATCGGTGGCTTTGGCGCTACGGTGGCGGCAGCTTTCTCATGGCATACGGCTTTTCATTGGTTCGGTATTATTGGAATCATTTATTCCATCGTGTTGCTGTTGTTCTTGCACGAGAATCCTGAGCGTATGAAAATTGCCAAGTTACAGCCTGCTGCCGGTGAAAAGAAGTCCTCAATGCTTGGCGGTTTATCTGTTGTGCTGTCAAACTGGGCTTTCTGGGTAATATTGTTCTATTTTGCCGCGCCCAGCCTTCCGGGATGGGCCACAAAAAACTGGTTGCCTACTCTTTTCGCTGAAAGTTTAAATATCCCAATGGCGGAAGCCGGGCCAATATCTACTATTACCATTGCCATTTCTTCCTTTATAGGGGTACTTGTCGGTGGTGTGATGTCCGACCGCTGGGTACAGAAAAACATTCGCGGACGTGTATATACGGGAGCCATTGGTTTGGGAATGACTATTCCTTCGCTGTTGTTGCTTGGTATGGGACATAGTTTTGTCAGCGTAGTGGGTGCCGGACTGTTGTTTGGTATAGGTTATGGTATTTTTGATGCCAACAATATGCCTATCCTCTGTCAGTTTGTTTCGGCCAAACACCGTGGCACGGCATACGGTATCATGAATATGACCGGAGTTTTTGCCGGTGCTGCCGTTACCCACTTGTTGGGACGGTGGACCGACGGTGGTAATCTGGGTATGGGATTTGCCATGCTGAGTGGCGTTGTGCTGGTGGCATTGGCGCTTCAACTTTATTTCCTGCGCCCGAAAACGGATAATCTGGAATAATAGAAAAACAATGATGATTGTATCCAATTTACAAAACAGTCAACGGGTGGAGGGACTTCACCCGTTGTTCAAGACACTTTTTGATTATGTAAAGTCTCATGACTTGCTGCACGCAGATTTAGGACGTATCGAGATAAAGGGTGATGAACTTTTTATCAACAATGTGAATCCCGAATGTGTGGTTGCCGAGAAGCAGGTGCTGGAACTGCACCGTGACTATATTGACGTACATATATTGTTGGAGGGTGCCGAAAGAATAGGGTGGAAAGCCATCGAAGACCTTACCGATGAAGTGAAGCCTTATGAAAAAGAAGGGGATTGTGCCCTTTATTCTGACACTCCGACTACTTTCGTCGATCTACTCCCCGGTCAATTTATGATTGTTTATCCCGAAGATCCTCATGCACCGGTTATCGGTGAAGGCAAGATACGTAAGCTGATTGCAAAAGTGAAGCTTTAACGGTTTGGGTTGTAGTAGGCAGGCTGTTCTCTTTTTTTTAAGTAGAACAGCCTGCTTTTTTATTGAGCAGGCTGAGTTTTCTTGATATTTAGGTTTCCCTTATTGCCGGTATCATAAAGCAAGGAGGTGTGTCAAAATAAAGATTTAGAACACAACTTACGCAACCCCTGCTTTTTAATGACTACTGATAATCAACGATTATCAGATTCGCTTTTTTGCGTAATTTGTGTAATTTGCGTTCTTTTATCAGTTTTGACACACCTCCTTGTCTTTCCTCCTTATTTCAGAAGTTTCTTCTGTGGTGAGTATATCAGTCCTTCTACCGCATTTTCTCCGTCGAGAGTGACAAAGACGGTGGTAAACATCCATTTGGTCAGTCTGACTTCCGGATTGGAGAACTTGCCAATAGGCAGTTTCAAGAACACCTTGTTCCAGCCCTTGTTGAGATGGACTTTGATAGGGGGACGTGCCACGCAGTTTTCATTGCCCAGAGCTATCTCATTGCTTCTTTTCCGATGAGTGGCGGTCCATACCGGAGGCATTACCTCTTTACCGTTAATCCAGATTCGGCTTCCTTTGTAGTCCCATTTTCCCTGCAAGGGAGGAAGATCCATTTCAGAACGTCCGTAGTTCTGGAATTCCGCCCACAAGCCTATTTCCTGCTCTTTCGGAGAGTAAACCCACGTATAGGCGTATGCGGTATGATTTTCCTGGGGGGCTTTGTAGAAAGTCGGAACTAACTTTCCCCATACATGACGCAGGTAGATACCTGCGCCGATGGCTTCGCGGGTTTTGTATTCCTTGCCTTCGTAAAAGTAAGTGTCTTTTAGTTCCTCTTCGGGAGGGAACACCTTGGCCAAGTCGCCTCCGTTGGGAAATGCGTCCGTAATGTTCCACTTCACGTTGGTCTGCTTCACGTATGCAAAAGGATATCCTTTGAAAGTATATCTCTTGTGCCAAAGCATGCGCTTTTCAAAGTCCGCGAAAGCCTTGAACTCCTCCGAGTCTTCGCCCGGCAGAATGGTACCGTTCTTGTCGAAATATTCCGTTCCGCCTCCCAGCCATGCGCGTTCTGCAATGGCAAGCATGTTGGGGTAGAAGTGGTTTTCCAGGATGATGTTCCGTTCCGGTTCTACCAGACGGTCGTTCCAGATGGCAAGTATGGTTCCGGCTATGTCGTCACTGCCTTGTTCCACATTATAAATCTTGCTGTTATACAGGCCTATGATATCACCGAATGTATCGAAGTGGTTCAGATAATGGAAGCGGGAGTCAATGGCAGGGATACCCGGCTGTGCCTTTCCCCTGAAACTCCATAGATGGGTCATGTCTATTTCGCCCGGCTTGTAGTTCCATCCCGGATTCCAGGAAATTACCTTTTTGCCTTTGGAGCGGACAAATTCTATCATCTCGGGCACGAAGCTCATGTTGGTGAACTTCACTTCATCGGTACCTATGTGTAGATAAGGCACATCAAAGGTCTCACAGACCTCTTCTACCAGTAATTTCAGGATTTTCATGCCTTCAGGGCTTTGCATGTCGTGTCTGAAGGCACGTATAAATGCTGCACTATGTCCGGGCATGTCAATTTCCGGAATCAGCGTCATTCCATGTCTCTTGCTGAAATCCACCAGTTCACGGGCTTCCTCAAGGGTATAGTATTTGCCCGGCATACGGGTGGTGTTCACGCTGTCGTTCAGCATCGGAAATATTTTACTCTCCAGCCGCCAGGACTGGTTTTCCGTCAGGTGAAAGTGGAACACATTGATTTTGAATCGGGACAATATCTCAATCTCCTTTTTCAGTTCTTCAACGGAGATATAGCTCCGCCCTACGTCCTGCATGAAACCGCGTACACGGAAAGCGGGCCAGTCGGTAATCTCGCAACCTTTTATCAGGCTGCTTTTTCCCTTCCGGACTTGTAGTTGACGCAGGGTTTGCAATGCCCAATACGCTCCCTGCTCCGTAACGGCTTCCACTTTTATCCGGTTGGCGGTTACTGTCAGTTTATAGGCTTCACCGGCATTTAGAGTAACTCCCGGCAATTTATCCACCAGGCAGACTTCTATGGTACGGGATGCCTTTTCTTTGACTTGTCCGCCCGCCTCCTCGACAAATGCCGTATAATCATCGGCATGTACCGGGGTAACAAGACGTACATCGCCCAGTTTATACCACTTTCCGGTATAGTTCACATGTTGCGGCTTAGGCAGCAAATTTATTTCTGAAGCTTGAACGACAGATGCGCTCAACAACAGCCCCCATAAAATTATATATATTATTCTGTGCATCGTTTATATTAATATAATGTTTGATTCCTTTCTGAATTCAGCCCTGCTTTATTCTATCGAATATCTCAGAACATTTCACATGGCTTTCATAAAAGAAGAGCTCTTCTGGTAATAAAATTCAGAAGAGCTCCAACTTATTGTTTTATCTTGTCAATCTTTTAAAGCTCAATGTCTATTTTATAACACGGCCCAAAGATAGTGAAATTATTCGTAACCCGGAGTTTGTTCCAAGTCATCATTATTCGTCAATGTGTTGGCATCAATCGGCCATAACAGTCTGTTCTCTTCTGCCAGTGAATATTGATGCACATACTTCCATCCCAGCATACGGATGTCATACCAACGCTTTCCTTCGAAAAGGAACTCGCGGAGACGTTCTTTCAGAACGGCTTCTATTGCGCCTGCGTTGTCCGGTTTCATCCACTTGTTGTCTGCATAGAATTCTGTGTCGTTATCATTGGGATATGCCACTTTATCCTTATTTGCTTCGAAGTATGCCTTTCCGTAGGCGCGTTCACGTACGGCATTGATTTCGGCAGTAGGATCTTCACCCAACAAAGCTTTCGCCATGGCAAGCTGCAACAAACAGTCGGCATAACGGTAGATGGGGAAATCATCCAGATAACTGCGTTGAGAACCGCCTTCCAGCATGGTGCCTTGATACTTGTAAGCAATAGGACCGAAATAAGTTACTTTATCGTCCTTTTTCGTGTACATTGCCTTCAATGAAGTTGCCCAGCGTGTGTCGTCATCACGGAAACCTTTCCAGTAGAATGCTTTCTGTACTTGCAGGCGGGTCAGACCGTTCAATTGTGCATCGGGTGTTCCTACAAATGAGTTACCGTTTTCATCACAATATACTTTCGTCATTTTATCCTGCGCCGGCATTAGGTTACCACCATATCCGCCACCCCACAAGCTATATTCATCTTTGCCGTTATGAATGGTAAAGATCATTTCCTTGTTCTTCTTGTTGGTGTAAGAGAAGACATCCTTGAAGTTGCCTACCAAGGCAACATCGGCTTTCTTCACATTTTCAAAAGCCTGTTTGGCAATACGGTAATCGGTTTCTCCACCGCCCATCTGGCTTCCGCTCCACAAGTAAACTTCACCTTTCAGCATCTGGGTAGCAGCCATGGACCAGTAATGGCGTCCTAATTTGAAAGAGTAATTGTCGCCAAATGCTTTTTCAGAATCTTCAATGTCCTTTTTAATCTGTTCCATTACAGCAGTGGCCGGTGAAACAGGTTTGGTGATATTGCTTAAATCAATATTCTGTCCCTCTGTGTAATCCAGGTAGAGAATAACGTCTCCCCAGGAGCGCAGCAAATGAAAATAATGATAAGCACGCATGGCGTGAGCTTCACCCAAATAATAATTCTTGAGATCTTCCGTCAAAACAGTCGTTTCCTTTGTTTTGGCAATCATCAGGTTCAGCTGGTTGATGTTTTTGTACATGTCAGCGTAGTTGCTGATGCCCACATTTTCTTTATTGATAGTATTAAAGGGTAAACGCTCCATACCTTGTGAAGCTTCACCGCCGATAGGGTCATCTCCGAATATATCGGCACGCGGTTCACCTAAAAGATAAAAGTTTAGACTCTTTTCGCGCAACATGGCATGCATACCTACGTTAAAAGCGCTGAAGTGGTCGGGGGTCTTCCAATATGATGTTCCTCCAATGGAGCTGGTTGGCTCAAGATCTAAGGAATCACATCTCGTAAACAACAGCATGGAAATTCCTGCCAACAAGTATGTTAATTTTTTATTCATATTTTCAATATTAAGTAGGTTTAGAATTAGAATGTTACAGATAAACCAAATAAGATGGTTCTCGGAGTAGGATAACGTCCCAAATCAACGCCGTCCCACCAGTTTCCAGCAACCGAAGCTTCCGGAGAAGTACCGCTATAACCGGTGATATACAACAAGTTCTGTCCGGTTACATACAAAGAAGCGTCTTGTATGGATGCTTTCTTTATCCATGCCTTCGGTAGGTTGTAGTTCAAGGTCAGTTCACGCAATGCCAAGTAGTCAGCTTTTTCATAGAAGCGCGAGCTGTTATTGTCTCTGCTGATACCGGCATTGTTGGAACGGGTAATGTTCTTCTTAGCCAACTGGTCGGCATAGTAGAAGGCGGGGAGGTCAGTGTCTCTATTGTCTTCTCTCCACATATCTTTCACTTCGGTAATGATATTGAAGGCACCTTGATATTGTCCTAAAGAACGGGCTGCAAGGTCATTGTACAAAGTATGTCCCAAAGCGTAGTCAAAACGTGCGGATAAAGACAAGCCCTTATAACCGAATGTAGTTGTAAAACCACCGGTTACTTTGGGAAGCATATTACCTACCACTTCGCGGTCAAGACCGTTGATTTTGTTGTCGCCATTGATGTCTTTCCAAAGGACGTCACCCGGTTCGATGGGTCTCCATCCTTTTTGGCCTTCATATTTGCTGGCAAGTCCGGGACCGTATAAGTTGGCTACCTCATCAATAAACATATTGGCATTGGCTTTCACATCATCCCAGTCTCTGAGGATACGTACCTGTCTGTAACCAATCATTTCACCCAGTTTGCCGCCTTCCTGGCGTCCACCGATCCATCGGGTTTTGTCTTTGCTACCCGGTACGGCTACTTCATAACCGCCTACACGGTTTTTATCCACACCATTATAAGGCAATGAGATAATTTTATTTGCTACAGAAGAAACATTGGCTGATACATCCCATGTAAATCCTTTAGGATTATTCAGGATATTGGCTTTTACTTCCATTTCGAAACCGGTATTACGCAATGTACCCATGTTGGTCATAAGTTCGGAAAATCCTGTATAACCGGGAAGTGCCTGCTTGGTGAGCAAGTCGTTGGTATCTCTGCTGAAGAAGTCTAAAATAAAGCCCAGTCTGTTATTCAGAAAACCGATATCCAAACCTACTTCAAGTGTCTTACTCTGTTCCCAACGCAAACCTGTATTTACAAGTGCCGAGTTATAGTAAGCGGAAGAACCACCATAGCTTTTACCGTCGTTTTTATCATAACCTACAAGATTATAAGCTCCGTAAACATCAAAGTCGCCGATACCGTTTACGTTACCGTTCACACCATAACTGATACGGGGCTTCAAATTAGAGATTACATCTGCCAATTTAGATTCTTTCCAGAAGTTCTCTTCCATGATGTTCCAACCGAAAGATACACCGGGGAAGAAACCCCAACGATTGTCCTTCAAACGGGAGATACCGTCATAGCGGGCTACGAACGAGAACAGATATTTCATGTTGTAGTTGTAGTTGGCGCGGCCAAATCCGGAAAGGATGCGATAACCGGTCTTGTCAGTAGAAGTATAAGTACGGGTAGCTCCTACATTTAGAGTTGGGATATCATCATTCGGAGAGTTGTCGGTCTTGGCTTCAAAAGTGAATTTGTCATAAGTGTAGTACTCGCCACCCAACATCACGTCCACATTATGCTTTTCGGCGAAAGTCTTTGTGTAATTCAGTGTAGTGTTGAGCTGCAGCTGCGTATATCTTTGCATATAAGCTTCTGCATGGCGTGTATTGTTCGGAGTAGAAGAAGTTTGTGTATGATAACTCTTGTTGAACTTCTCTCTCTGATAATCATAGTGAAGCAATGAAGCGTTACCGGTCCATACCAATTCTTTGGGAAGGATGTCAAGGTCGAATCCGATGTTATAAGTCTGACGACGTCTTCCGTCTTTTTGTGTCAGTTTATCTCTGTAATAAGCAGGGTTACCGTCCGAAGTACCTCCACCGGAAGTCGGATTGCCCTCTTCATCCCATGGATTCCAAGTAGGACGTTGCGAACGGGTACGGTAGAACATCTGGTCTTCACCGATCCATAAGGAAGGTTTGGTTGACCAGTTGTAAGATGCTCCGGCTTTCACGTTCAAGAACGGGAAAATCTTGTATGAACCGTTCACTGATCCGTTAAAACGTTTGTAACCGGTACCGATGACCATACCGTCTTCGTGATAGTAGCCCAAGTTGGCAGCGAAAGTACCCTTGTCGTTCCCGCCCATAATATTTACATTATGCTCTTGCAGGAAAGCGCTTTCATCAAACACGGCCTTGTCCAGTTGACCGCCGTAGTCTTTATACAAAATTTGTCGACCTTCTTTTACGGGGTCATCCATAACCAACCAGCCTTCATTCTGCAAATGGGCAGTTTCCGGTGTCAGGAAGCGGATGTCGTACAGATTGTTCTTGGTTCCGTAACCTTGCTGTGACTCCAAGCCGTCTTCGTTGGTAGGATTCACTTTCTTGTATCCCGTACGGTTGTACCAGATGTAATCGCCTGCATTCAAGAATTCATAGCCCTTACGGGATAAGTTCACACCCATCTTGAACTTATAGTTCACAGTAGCTTTTCCTTCCTTTCCTTTTTTGGTTTCAACCAAAATAACACCACCGTTGGCACGTGCACCGTAGATAGCGGTAGAAGCAGCATCTTTCAATACCTGGATGGATTCGATGTCACCCGGGTTAAGATCGTTCATACTGTCGCGTATCACGCCATCTACAATAATCAACGCATTGTTATTGCTACCTGTAATGGTAGCACCGCCACGCAGCGTGATTTGGGGTTCTGCACCCGGTTGTCCGCTGACGTTGATTACGCGCAAACCGGTAACCGAACCTTGCAAAGCCTGAGCCGCATTACTGAAAGCTGCATTTTCAAGCACCGCATCGTCCATCTTGGAAATGGCGGTAGTCAAGGTCGCGCGTTTCTGTGAGCCGCCATAACCGGTTACCACCACTTCGTCCAACATTTCAGAATCCTCTTTCATGACAATGTTGAACACATTTTGAGCACCTACTTTGATAACCTGCTCTTTATAACCAATAAAACTAATACGGATGCTTGCATTTTCGGGTACAGTCAGCGTAAACTTACCGTCAATGTCCGTAATGGTTCCGTTGGTTGTTCCCACCTGCAATACACTGGCTCCGATAACCGGTCCCATAGGATCGACTACCGTACCTGTGATTGTCTTTGTCTGTGCCATTAAGTTCAATGACATCAACACACCTAATAAGAAAAAAATTTTTCTCTTCATAGACATAGATTAAATTAACAATTAATAATTAATAAAAATACCATAAGTAAAGATTAAAATAAAAGGTTATAAAAATCGTGAAATCATTCCACATTTTCCAATTTCAATGTCCAGGCATAATGGCATGGAACCTCATTATAAGAGATGACAGGCACCTCTATCACAAGATTCTTACCGTTCTGTTTCCATTGCAATTTTTTGTCATATCCTAACATGGTAACTTTAGTCTTTCTGGTAGATTGGACATCCTTCAATATGACTTTTCCCTCCGGCAATTTAGGTAAAATGGCATATACGCTATTTTCTTTGGCTGTAAAGAAAATTTCCTTTACGGCATATCCGGGATCCGGATCTACGGTCTGTTTCAAGATAGAGTTCCCGCCCACATAGTGCTTGCTCTTGTCTTTCCAGTTCCTGTCGCCCTTGGACCACTGTTCGGTCTGCTTCCAGGCATGCGTGCCGTAAATGGCCTCACCGTTCACCTTCAGCCATTCTCCCATTTGCAATAAACGTTCCTGCATAATAGGGGGGATTTTTCCGCTTCCGTTAGGGCCGATGCCCAACAGCAGGTTACCACCTTTGCTCACGATATTCACCAAAGTAAGGATCAATCCTTGCGGGCTGGAATAATCTTCCACATCCTCATTTAAATTGTATGAGAAAGAAAATCCCATGCCGCGGCATTCTTCCCACGGTTTGTCACCGGGCATAGCATGGGTGCTGTATTCACGTGTGTAATAGTCGCCGTGCTTCTTCCCGTCTGTAAAACGTGCCCAACGGTCGTTCAATACAATGGTGTTTTTTACAGGAGATTCTGAATAGATCCATTGGAAAAGTTTCTTTGTCTGCCAGATTGAATCACTGTAGTTGTCAGGGCCGTCAGACCAGAGCAAGTCGGGATGATAGCTGTTCACAAGGTCCTTTACTTGAGGAATGAAATGGCGGGATACATAAAGATCCAGCAATTCCGGTTTATATAGCGGGCTTTCCCACTCTCTGCATGAGATGTAGAACCCTACCTTTATATCCGTCTTGCGGAGTGCATCGGTATATTCCTTTACGAGGTCACGTTTCGGACCCACTTCTACACTATTCCAAGGTCTTCCGTAATCTCTGGAAGCTTCCTTGCTGGGCCACAATGCGTAACCGTCGTGATGCTTGGTCGTGAGAACGATATACTTGGCTCCTGCTTTTTCAAAGAGCTTGGCCCAGGCATCCGCGTCATAGTCAAGTGCTTTGAACTTCCGCGCAAATTCATTATAATTAAAATCTTCGCCATACATCTTGGTATGGTAGTCATAGATTTCGGTTCCGGTGAAGTCACCGTTACCAAATAGTTTCTTGTTGTCCAACCAATATTTGTACCATTCCTGATAGGTTCCCTTAGGTGACCACATAGGCACAGAGTAGATTCCCCAATGGATAAAAATACCGAATTTGGCATCTTTAAACCATGATGGAGTAGGACGGCTGTCCAACGATTCCCATGTTTGCTCATAGGTCTTGTCTTGTGCACTTGCTCCCATCATCAAGAACAGTGCTGCAAATACTAACATTGCTTTCTTCATCATATTATTTTTTATAAAGGGTTCCTTGTGGTTTTAGTTGGTTGTATTACTCTGTTTGTTCTACCGTTCTTGTTTTTTGTGAGTAAAATCTTGACTATATTGGTCTTTCTCCGGGTTGGCAATACGGAGATTGGTCATTGCATGAACTGCTATTGTAGGGCTGTCCCTTAGGAAAAGTTGCATTTGGGCAGGTTGAGGTCTTTTTGGCATAGCTGTATTTATCATTATAATAATAAGGTTAACTATATACGTCTCATAAGTACTCTTAGAACTAACTTTATCAGCGCATTTCAAGAAGAAAAGGAGTGAAAATGATGGTTGCGTTACTTCAGCAACAATCGTTTATTATATATAAGGTATAAAAGAATCTGTTGTTCTACCCTAATAATTATTGGTGATTGAGGCGATGTGAAGCCATTTTATCCATTTTGATAAAGGTATTCTACCATCCGATAATTTAAATAAAAAGATTTTTGGTTTCCTATTTCCCTGCTTTTATTAGAAAAATACGGGGATATGATATTTAGAAAAATAAAAAAACGGGGTAATTAAAAAATAATTTTATTAAATGTGCGTTATTAATAAAATTATTACTATTTTTGTCGCGGATATCAAAGCCTCTTTGTGTATATAGTTCTAAGAGAACTTATTGCTTTGATGCTAAAATCCTTTGGTAATAAAATGAATAAGAAAAATTAGGTGTTTTATTATAAACCTTAAATTACATTATTATATTTAAACAATTTCGAACAGTCAGCATGTTCTTGCTCTTGTTGGGAGGTTTTACAGGAGTTGTATGTGCTGCAAGCCCTGACGTAGCAGGGGTTTATGCCACGCAACAGAGTGGTGTTTGTAAAGGTACAGTCAACGATGCTCTTGGGCCTGTTATCGGTGCCTCTGTGGTAGTAAAAGGAACTACCAATGGTGTTATTACCGACATTGACGGTAACTTCTCTTTGTCCGATGTAAAGGAAGGTGACATTATCCAAATTTCATTTGTGGGTTACAAAACGGTAGAACAGGTATGGAATGGAAAACCGCTTACTGTTACTTTGGAGGAAGATTCTGAAGTGTTGGATGAAGTAGTGATTACGGCATACGGTGGTAAGCAACTTCGTTCTAAGGTGACTAACTCTATTTCTAAAGTAAAGGAAGATGTGCTGACCAGTGGTTCGCATACCAATGCGGCACAGGCCTTGTCCGGTGCTGTTTCCGGTTTGCGTGTGCAGCAGACTTCAGGTAATCCGGGTGAAGTGCCTACTATGGTGCTCCGTGGTGGTACAAATCTTGACGGTACAGGCTCTCCGCTAATTATTGTGGACGGACAGGTACGTAATAATTTAGGTGACATCAACTCCGAAGACATTGAGTCTATGGAGGTGATGAAAGATGCCGGCGCCACAGCTATCTATGGTGCCCGTGCCAATAATGGTGTCGTTTTGATTACTACCAAGCGTGGTAAGGAAGGTTTTAGTGAAATCCGTTTCAAAACGAAAATTGGTATTAACCAGTTCCGCAGTAACTATAAATATCTTAATGCCGGTGATTATCTTTATTGGTTCCGCAAGGCGGTACAGAATTCCGCACAGTTCGTAAATGTGGACGGCAAATATTATGGATCTACTGATATGAGTTCTTTAAGTGCCGCCCAACCTTATGGTACAGGTAATGTTTACTTTAACAATGACGGTACTGTGGCAGACGGTAACTTGAATGGCAATGCTGTTTGGAGTACTATGAAGTATTCAGATGATTTGGCTTTTTTGTTGCAAAAGGGTTGGAAGACCATGATTGATCCTGTTTATGGCGATAAGTTGATTTATAAGGACTTCAGCATGTCTGATACTAATATCGAGGACAACGCTTTGAATCAGGACTACAACCTTAGCCTGACCGGTGGAAATGAAAAGGGCAATTACTACATGAACTTAGGTTACAATGATACGAAGGGTAATGCCAAGGGTAACTGGTACAAGCGTTTCTCCGCTACGTTGAATACGGATTATAAGATTCGTAAATGGTTGACTTCCAAATCGTCAGTATCTTATACAAGATCTACATGGTTCGACCTCTACGATGGCAAACAGATGATGGACGATTATACCGACAACGAAATGCTTAAAATGGATTTTGCCAATTATTTCAGCCGTGCCTTGAGTTTGCCTCCCACTTTCCGTGGCACAAATGAGAACGGTGAATATTTGTATGGTCTGCGTTGGGACTATAGCGATACCATTTCCGACAATAACCTGAACCAGTACGAACGTGACAATGTCAGTAACAAACTGAATCTGAATCAAGCGTTTGTGTTTGATATCACAGACGGGCTGGAACTGAAGGTGAGTGGTACTTTATATCGCTACGAAAAATCTTATGATTCTTTCAATAAGGACTTGTATCCACGTATGGGCACGGTGAATACTCTGCGCGAAGCTTTCGCCATGAAAGACCTTTATACGGAACAGACGTATAACGCTGTATTGAACTATAATAAGCAGCTGACCGAAGAGCATTATGTATCTGCTATGTTGGGAGCTGAATATTACGACCAGTATCGTACCGGTTTCAGTGCGTACGGTAACGGTGCTCCTACCGATGAGTTTGGTGACTTGGCCTTGACAAAACCGGAAAGCCGCAAGATTGACTCTTGGCATCAGCGTCAGCGCATCATGTCTTTCTTCGGCCGTTTAAATTATGACTATATGAGCAAGTATTTGGTTTCATTTGTGATGCGTCGTGATGGCTATTCCAAATTGTTGGGCGATAATCGTTGGGGGGTGTTCCCCGGTGTGTCTGCCGGTTGGGTCTTCAGCAAGGAAAAGTTTATGGAGTCTCTTCAACAGGTTGTTTCATTTGCTAAATTGCGTTCCAGCTATGGTTTGAACGGTAATGTTTCGGGTATCGGTGCCTACGATCTGCAGGGTGGATATGAGACTTATAAATATGCCGGACAAGTAGGTAACTTGCTGGGTAAAATTCCTAATCCTAACTTGCGTTGGGAAAAGTCACATACTTTTGAAGTAGGTGTAGATTTGGGCTTCCTGAACAATAAGTATATGTTGAACGCCACGTTCTACAACCGTCGTACAAAAGATAAGTTTGCCGATATTGTCTTGCCTTCACACTCAGGTATCGAAAAGTTTAAGACCAATAACGGTGAAATACAGAACCAAGGTATCGAATTGGACTTGACAGCACGCATTATTGACCAGAAAGACTGGAAATTCAATGTAAATGCCAATATGGCTTGGAATAAGAATAAAATTATTTCATTGCCTAACAATGGACTGGACAGAAACAGACAGGAAGCGTTCGAAGTCTATACGGGAAAGAAATTGCCGGACGGCTCATGGGAAAAAGCATGGGTAGGAGGATATCAGGAAGGCGGATGCTGGGGTGATGTCTATGGCTTTAAAGCTGAAGGTATTTACCGTGACTGGGATGACGTCAAGAATTCCGGTATCAAAAAAGATATCTCAAGTCCTAATAACAGTGGTCGTCAGATTACTTTGCTGGGTCCTGATGAATGGAATAAACTGACCGATGAGGAAAAGAAAAACACAGGTGCCGGTGGTTATCTGCCTATTCAGCCGGGTGATGTGAAATGGAAAGACGTGAATGGAGACGGTATTATCGATGACTTTGATAAAGTGAAATTAGGCAATAAACTGCCGAAAGTAACAGGTGGTATCACGTTGAACCTTTCATGGAAAGATCTGACTTTGAGTAGTCGCATGGACTATGCTTTGGGACATACTGTAATCGATACAAAGACTCCGTGGATTATGGGTGCTGCACAAGGTTCCTATAATACCATTGACTTGAGCAAGGATACTTGGACTCCGGAGAATCCAAACGCAAAATATCCTACATATGTATGGGCCGACCAGTTCGGTAAGCGTAATTATTGTCGTGACAATAACAGTTTGTTTATTTACAAAGGCGACTATTTGGCATTCCGTGAAGTTACTTTAAGCTACAAAGTGCCTGAAAATTTCATTGCCAAAGCCGGTGTGAAGACTTGCGAACTTTCTATGACAGTTCAGAATTTAGGCTATCTGACCGCGGCAAAAACTATGTTTTCACCGGAATACGGTGCTAATTCTTGGGGTGGTTACTCCCTGCCTCGTTCTATCGTATTCGGTCTGAATGTTAGTTTCTAACCTTTAAATGATTAATAATAAAATGAAGAAGATTTTATATACACTATGCTTGATGGCAGCTCCGCTGTTCTTCCAGGCATGCGATAATCTTGATTTGTCGCCCATTGATTATTCCGGTTCTGAAAATTTCTGGCAGAACGAGGCCCAGGTAAACAGCTTTATGCTGGGATTGCATAATCATCTCCGTTCGCAATTTGTGGCAGATGCCTTTAAATTGGGCGAAACCCGTGGCGAAACCTTGAAAAAAGGAACGAACAGCTGTGGCTCTTCTTCCAGTTACAGTAACTTGATTGCCAATGAAATTTCTGAAAGCAACCCTCAAACGTCAAATTGGAATGGATTTTACGGTAAATTGTTACAAGTGAACCACATGATTGAACAACTGGAAGGAGCTTGTACATTCCTGGATGATAACAGCCGTAACTATTATAAAGGGATAGCTTATGGACTCCGTTCTTATTATTATTTCTGGCTTTACCGTACTTATGGAGGTGTACCTTTGGAATTGACCGTGAAAGTGACAAATGGTAGCATCAGTGCTCCTGATCTTTATCTGAAGCGTGCTACAGCGGAAGCCACGCTGCAACAAATCAAAGATGATGTGGAAGCTTCGCTTACCGCTTTTGGACAGACGAATAAAACGACTCCCAGTTATTATTTTTGGAGTAAATCGGCTTCTTTGATGTTGAAGGCGGAAATTTATTTGTGGTCTGCCAAGGTAAAGACGGATGATCCTGAAACTCCCCATACTCCTGGTGGTGTTGCTGATCTGAATATAGCTAAGAGTGCATTGAGTGAGGTGATAGGTAAGTATTCATTGGAAAGTGATTTTTCCAAACTGTTCAAGGAAGAAGGCAAAGGCAATAACAATGAAGTTATTCTGGCGCTTTATCTGGATAAGGACGAGTATGTCAACCGTAACCATTTCCGTACTTTCTTCTATCACATGAACTTCGCAGGAAACAATCAGGTAGATGCTGACGGTAATGATATTACTGACCCGCTGGACTTGAAGGGTGAAGGTCTGCTATACAATGAATGGAGTGAAAGTTTTGTGACATCCTTTGATAAGAAAGACTTGCGTCGTGCAGCTACCTTCTATGAATATTATTCCAAGGGTGACGGTACTCCTGATAATCCCGGTGGTAAACATGGATGTGCCATGTTGAAATACTTTGGCCAAAATGTAGATGGTACCCATTATTTTGATCCGGATATTATTCTCTATCGTTATGCTGATGCGATATTGATGATGGCTGAGATTGAAAACGGACTGGGTGGTGATTGCGCTAAGTATATTAACGATATTCGCCAGCGTGCCTATGGCGCCAATTATGATGCTGCGGTTACTTATGCCAACGGTACTTATGCCGAGAATGAATTGGCGATTTTGAAGGAGCGTGACAAAGAGTTTGTTGGAGAAGGTAAACGTTGGTTCGACTTGCTTCGTATGCATGATGCCAATAAAGGACCGTTGGTCTTTTCTGTAGAAGCAGCTTACTTGCAAGGTGACGAAACCGGTGCTATTCTGGATAAA
Source organism: Bacteroides fluxus YIT 12057 (assembly GCF_000195635.1). Taxonomy (GTDB): domain Bacteria; phylum Bacteroidota; class Bacteroidia; order Bacteroidales; family Bacteroidaceae; genus Bacteroides; species Bacteroides fluxus. The sequence goes on from NZ_GL882691.1 coordinate 148,054, forward strand.
GCTACTGAAAGCTATCGTGTATTGTGGCCCATTGAACGTTCTTTGATGAGTAATGACCCTGAATTGGAGCAAACCGTGAATTATCCGACAGCTACAGACAGTGCAAAATAAATCTATTCTGAAGGGCTACACCCTTTTGCCCGGAGGGTGTAGCCCTGACAGGCAAAGGGTGTAGCCTTAAAGTGTAAAGGGTGTAGCCCTTTTTTTCTGTTGATATGGGAAAGGATGAATATGCTATTCTGTCCGGAAAGTGGAAGCAGGTAATCCCGTCTTGTTCACTAAGTTGGCGCGAGTAAACGGTTGCCAGCCGTAGCGCACGTAGCGTGGATTCTTGATGCTTTTGTTATAGACCTTCAGGCGGTTTCCTTCTACCTCGGCAACGGCGGGTTCAAACAATCCGTCAATTTCCGCCACCTCAAAAGTGCGCAGAGGCTGACCGTCGGCGCTGTGCAATCCTTCACCATAGTCGAATGTCAGATATGCTGCACCATTACGGAACTCCACGTTGCGGTACAGAGGACCTGACGGTACCACTTGCTTGTGTCCGTAGGTGCGGTTCAGTGCCCAATGTCCCAACCGTTCGCCGATTGGTTTCTTATTGCGGGGATGCACGTCCAGAGAATCTCCATGGTCACTGGAAACCGCCATGCCTGTCGCCCGGATATCCTCCATCATTTTCCGTTGGCTGTCACGGAACCATGGCCATGAAGGGCGGTCTATGCTGGAAAGCTGCACATAGTAGAAAGGTAGCTGCTCGTCATTCCAGTTCCTGCGCCAGCTATCTACAAGTAGATGGAACAGCTTTTCGTGTGTGGTGAGATTATGTGCGTTTGATTCTCCCTGGTACCAGATGATGCCTTTTATGGGGAAACTCTCCAAGGGACGGATGCCTGCCTCATAGAGGTAACAAGGTTCGTAGGGATGACGTTGCTCTTTGTAACTGGATTTTTTGATGTTCAATGCAGCACGGCCACGTACCCAGTCCTGGATAAAATCATTGCCGGTCCATTGTTTCAGTATGGCAGGAAATCGGTATTCCAATGTACTCCGGTCTATCCATGCTTCCGTAGGAGAGCCTCCTATGGCATTACAAATCAGTCCGACAGGTACTTGCAGACTGTCACGTAGCATTTTGCCGAAGTAGTAGGCTATGGCAGAGAAGTTGCGTGCCGTCTCGGGAGTGGCAGCTTCCCATTGGGTGCCTTTGTAGTATTGAAGGTGGTTCAGGGAATCGAGCACAGATACCGGCCATTCCACGGCGTGGGTAAGCCATCGGCCTTTCATGTCAAACAACCGCAGTTGGCTGTCTTTGGCGGCAGGTATGTCTTTTGAGGCGGTAGTGGCGGCTTTCAGCATGAATTCCATGTTGGATTGTCCCGAGCAGAGCCATACTTCGCCTGCCAATACGTCCTTATATAATAAGGTGGTTTTCCCGTCTGTAACAGTCAAGGTGTATGGGCCGCCTGCGGACAGAGGAGCCAATGTCACCTGCCAGTGCCCGTCACTGCCTGCCCGTGCGGTCTTTTTCTGTCCGGCTATGCTGACTTTCACTTTGGCGTCGGCATTGGCCATTCCTTTGATTTGCAAAGGACGGTCACGCTGAAGTACCATTCGGTCCGTATAAGTCATAGGCATCTGTAAACCTCCGTAATCACCGGTAATGGCAGAATAAACCGTTTGTGCCAATATTCCGGCACCTTCCGGATTGGGATGAACGGCGTCCGGTAGCATGAAAGGGTAAGGATACAGGGGCTGCTCGAAATCGGTCAGTTGTACATTGGCTACGTGTGCCACGGTCTCTATGGCTTGTTGTATTTCTCCGCGCCAGTCGCGTGTGCCCGATTCGAAACGCGGATGGCGGTCGGCGATGGGAGTCAGTTTGGCAATGATGATCCTGCAGTCCGGTTTCGCTGTCCGGAAGCTGTCAATCAATGCCAGATAGTCCCGGATAAACTCGTCCCTGTAGTTTGGCCAGTCGCGTGGGTCGGTATCATTGATCCCTAAGTGGATCACTACGATGTCACCGGCAAATGCCATCGCTTTCCGATACTCTTCCTGTTGCATGTAGGGGCGGTGTCCCCTGTTCAGCAGGGTGGCTCCTGATTTGCCGAAATTTCCCACCTGGTATGCGTCGCCCAGCATTTGTTGCAATCGTGCCGGATAGGCTTGTGTCTCACGTTCGGGTAACGTGTAACCATAAGTGATGCTGTTTCCTACGCATGCCACCTTCGTACGCTTCTGAGCCGAAGCATGCAAAGCAAGCAGCATGAGCAATGAATAAAGAATGATTTTTTTCATGGTATCTTTGTTTGAGTTTGTTATTATGGTGCAAAGTTAGCAAAAAGTAATAGATAAAATGAGAATATTTAATTATATACACCGTATAAACTAAAAAAATATATTAATTAAAAATGCATATTACATATATATATTGTATATTTGCAGAAAATCCTTTATCTAAGAACATGAAAAGTAAACTTCTGTACGTTTTTATTACTTGCTTTAGTCTGCTGTATGTCCGGGCTAATGACACTTCCGAAACTATAATCTTGAACCGGGGATGGATGTTCGCGCAGTCGGGAACCGATAAATGGCTGCCTGCCACCGTGCCGGGTACTGTACATCAGGATCTGTTGAACCATGAACTGCTCCCTGATCCTTTCTTCGGAACCAATGAGAAAAAAATCCAATGGGTAGAGAATGAGGATTGGGAATACAAGACCACATTCACCGTGACCGGAGAACAACTTTCGCGGGGAGCCGCCATGATGACTTTTGAAGGGCTTGACACGTATGCGGACGTTTATCTTAACGGTGCATTGTTGCTGAAGTCGGACAATATGTTTGTCGGTTATTCCGTCTCGGTGAAAGAGGTGCTCCGCCAAGGAGAAAACAAACTGCATGTCTTTTTCCGTTCACCTGTCAAGGAGACATTGCCGCAATGGGCGTCGAACGGATTTGACTATCCGGCGGACAATGACCATTCAGACAAGAAACTCAGTGTATTTACCCGAAAGGCTCCTTACAGCTACGGCTGGGACTGGGGAATCCGTATGGTGACCAGCGGCATCTGGCGTCCTGTCACGTTGCGTTTCTATGATGTGGCTGCCATTGGCGACTATCATGTGAAACAGCTTTCGCTGACCGACCGGCAGGCGGAGATTTCCAATGAGCTGGAGATAAACAGTATATCATCGGGAAAAGAGGAAGCCGAAATCATCGTGTCCTGTTCTTTGAAGGACGGACAGCCCCTTATCGTCAGACGGCCGGTAGTGCTGAATCCCGGCATCAACCATGTGAAAATCCCTGTAGAGATAAAGGACCCGGTGCGCTGGATGCCCAATGGCTGGGGAGAACCTGTGCTGTATGACTTTACGGCGCAAGTGGTCTGCCGGGGAAAGACGGTAGCTTCCGAACATCACCGTATCGGACTTCGTACGGTCCGTCTGGTGAATGAAAAGGATGAACACGGTGAATCCTATTACTTTGAAGTGAACGGTATCCCCATGTTCGCCAAAGGGGCGAACTTTATTCCCAATGACATTTTGCTTCCTTCCATGACCGACGAGCGATATGCCACCTTGTTCCGGGACATCAGGGAAGCCAATATGAATGTCATCCGTGTATGGGGAGGAGGCACTTACGAGGATAACCGCTTCTATGACCTTGCAGATGAAAACGGTATCTTGATATGGCAGGATTTTATGTTCGGATGTACCATCTATCCGGCTGATCCGGTATTCTTGAAACGCGTTTCCGAGGAGGTCGATTATAATATCAAGCGTTTGCGTAACCATGCTTGCCTTGCCATGTGGTGCGGTAACAACGAGATTCTGGAAGGGTTGAAGTATTGGGGATGGCAATCCCGTTATACTCCCGAAGTGTATGAGGAGTTTTACCGCAATTATGACAAGCTGTTCCGCGAATTGCTTCCTTCCAAAGTGAAGGAGTGGGACGAGGGGCGCTCTTATATCCATACTTCTCCTTATTTCTCCAATTGGGGACGTCCCGATTCCTGGAATATCGGTGACAGCCACAACTGGGGTATCTGGTACGGCAAGAAAACTTTTGAATCGTCCGACACGGAAATCGGACGGTTCCAGAGCGAGTTCGGTTTCGAATCGTTTCCCGAAATGAAGACCATCGCCACTTTTGCCTCTCCCGAAGATTATGAGATCGAGTCTGAAGTAATGACTGCCCATCAGAAGAGCTCTTTGGGCAATGACTTGATACGTACCTATATGGAACGTGATTTCATCGTTCCCGAGAAATTTGAGGATTTTGTCTATGTCGGTCTTGTACTGCAGGGACAGGGGATGCGCTATTGCTTTGAAGCGCACCGCCGCAACCGTCCATACTGTATGGGAACGCTTTATTGGCAACTGAACGACAGCTGGCCGGTCGTGTCGTGGTCGGGCATCGATTATTATGGTAACTGGAAAGCTTTGCATTATCAGGCGAAACGTGCGTTTGCTCCGTTGATCGTTAACCCTATCCATGAAAACGGGAATCTGAATGTCTATCTGCTTTCTGACAAACTGGAAGATTCGGCAGGCATGACTTTGGAAATGCGGTTGATGGACTTTAACGGCAGGAAACTGCAACAGGAGTCGGTCAAAGTGGAGGCTCCCGCCAACAGTTCTGTCAAGGTGTTTGGCAAACCTTTGGACGAGTGGGCGGATGAAGGACAACGCAAGGAGTGTTATTTGCTGCTTTCCCTTAAAGACCGGCAAGGGCGTGAGATTGCGCGTGACATCCATTATTTCGTGCCTACCAAGGACTTGAATTTGCCCCGGGCTGTTGTGAAAAGTAAGCTGAAGGTGTCGGATGGCCGTTGCGAGGTTACACTCTCTTCCTCAAAGCTGGCAAAGGATGTTTTTGTGCAGATACCTTATCAGGGGGCACGCTTTACGGATAATTTCTTTGACCTTTTGCCGGGAGAAACACGCAAGATTGTAATTACCTCTCCGGAAATAAGGAAAGGTGTGGTTCCTGAGATATCCATTAAGCATATACGTGAAACTTATTAATTTTTTTTAAACATATAAATATGAGAAACCTATTGAAGACGGCAGCAGCGATTGCCATGACCGGATGGTTATGTTCCTGCTCCGGTGAAAAAACTGAAGCAAATTACCGGGTGATTCCTATCCCTCAAGAAATTGTGATGGCTGCCGGCAGTGAGTTTACATTGAGTAGCGGTGTTAAGATTATCTATCCGGAAGGAAATGAGGCGATGCAGCGCAACGCCCGGTATCTGGCCGACTATTTGAAGAAAGCCACCGGAATGGATTACCGGGTGGAAGCCGGTACTGAAGGCAAGGGGAATATCCTGCTTCAAGTACTTCCGGATGCTGAAAAACCGGAGGCTTATCAGTTGAAGGTAAATGGTGAAGGTGTCGTGATTTCCGGTGCAAGCGAGGCCGGTGTATTTTATGGAATCCAGACTTTACGCAAGTCCATTCCCGTCGTGGCAGGCAGCACTCCCGTGCTGGCCGGAGTTGAAATCAATGACGCTCCCCGTTTCGATTACCGTGGTGCCCATTTTGACGTGAGCCGCCACTTCTTCACGGTGGATGAGGTGAAGAGTTTCATCGATATGATGACACTGCATAATATGAACCGTCTGCACTGGCATATCACCGATGACCAGGGCTGGCGTATCGAAATCAAGAAGTATCCGTTGCTCACCGAGATTGGCTCCCAGCGCAAGGAAACCGTTATCGGCCGTAATTCCGGAGAATATGACGGCAAACCTTATGGCGGTTTCTATACTCAGGAGCAGGCTAAGGAAATCGTGGCTTATGCCGCTGAACGCTATATCACCGTAATTCCCGAAATAGACCTTCCCGGACACATGCAGGCTGCCTTGGCGGCTTATCCGCATTTAGGATGTACAGGTGGCCCGTATGATGTATGGACGATATGGGGAGTCTCCGACAATGTGCTTTGTGCGGGCAATGACAGTGTGCTGACTTTCATTGATGACGTACTGGCGGAAATAATGGATATCTTCCCTTCGGAATATATACACATCGGAGGTGACGAATGTCCGAAGGTGAAATGGCAGACTTGTCCTAAGTGCCAGGCACGCATCAAGGCCTTAGGCATCAAGTCCGATGCCAAGCATAGCAAGGAAGAGTATTTGCAGAGCTTCATCATCAATCATGGCGAGAAATTCCTGAATGCACATGGCCGCCAGATGATAGGTTGGGACGAGACTCTGGAAGGTGGTCTGGCACCGAATGCCACCGTGATGTCCTGGCGTGGCGAAGGCGGAGGCATTGAAGCTGCCAAGCAACACCATGATGTGATCATGACTCCGAACACTTATCTCTATTTTGACTATTATCAGACTAAGGATACGGAAAACGAGCCTCTCGGCATTGGCGGTTACCTGCCGTTGGAGCGGGTTTATGGCTACGAGCCGATGCCCCGTTCACTTACTCCTGAGGAGCAGAAGTATATCATAGGCGTCCAGGCCAACCATTGGACTGAGTATATTCCTACACTTTCGCATTTGCAGTATATGGCATTGCCGCGTTGGGCAGCTCTCTGTGAAGTTCAATGGAGCAGTCCGGAAGAGAAAAACTACCAGGATTTCTTGAGCCGTCTGCCGCAACTCATCAAGTTGTACCAGGCCGAAGGTTACAATTATGCCAAACATGTGTTTGATGTGACCGCTGATTTCCGGGCCAATGCGCAGACCGGTGTTGTGGAGGTCAGCATGAAAACCATAGACAATGCTCCCATCCATTATACACTGGATGGTACGGAACCCACCGCAGTCTCACCCGTGGCAGACAGTGTGCTTGCCATCAAGGAGAATTGCACGTTCCGTGCCGTAGCTGTACGTCCCGAGGGCAACAGCCGTATTCTTTCCGAGAAAATCGCTTTCAGCAAATCCACCTGCAAACCTATTGTGGCTAACCAGCCTGTGAACAAGCAATATGAGTTCAAGGGGGTATCTACCTTGGTTGACGGGCTGAAAGGCAACGGTAACTATAAGACCGGCCGATGGATTGCTTTCTACCGCAACGACATGGATGTGACCATTGACTTGCAGGAACCTACCGAAATCTCCAGTGTGGCTTTCACTACTTGCGTGGAGAAGGGCGACTGGGTATTCGACGTACGTGGTATCACTGTCGAGGTGTCTGATGACAACAAGACATTTACCAAAGTCTTTTCGGAAGAATATCCGGCTATGAAGGAAACCGACCGCAACGGTTTGTATGAGCATAAGCAGACATTCGAGCCCGTCAAGGCACGTTACGTGCACATCCTTGCCCCGTCGGAACACTCTATTCCTGCTTGGCATGGCGGAAAGGGAAATCCCGGTTTTCTGTTTGTAGATGAGATTGTAATAGACTAAAAGAAGAATCAACGACAGCAGAAGAATGAAATCAGTGAACAGGTACTTGTGGGGAGCGGCTTTCGGGGCGCTCCTTGCAAGTTGCGGCACAAATGCCGTGCAGAAAGATTATGCGGATTACGTCAATCCGTTTATCGGTACCGGAGGACATGGACACACGTTCCCCGGTGCTGTTGTTCCTAACGGTATGATACAGCCGGGGCCTGATACACGTATTTATGGCTGGGATGCGTGTTCGGGCTATTATGATGCGGATACTGTCATCAACGGCTTTTCACATCTTCATCTGAGCGGAACCGGTTGTGGTGATTATGGCGAGATTCTATTGATGCCTACTGTGGGAAAACAGCATACGGAACTTTCTGCCGCAGCAGTCTCTTCTGATGCTTCATTTGCCGCGACGGGCGGTTCACCGGCTCAGACGTTACCATACGCTTCCCGTTTCTCACACCGAAATGAGGAGGCGGCTCCCGGTTATTATTCCGTATTCCTCGACACCTATGGCGTAAAGGCGGAACTGACCGCCACTTCACGAGCGGCATTGCATCGCTACACTTTTCCCGAAAGCAGTGAGGCCGGCTTTATCCTTGATCTGGACTACTCTTTGCAGGGGCAGCACAACCGTGCCCTTTCTTTGGAAGTGGTGAATGATTCTACAATCTGCGGATATAAAAACACCAACAGCTGGGCATGGAGGCATGATGTCTATTTCAGGGCGGTGTTCTCCAAACCGTTTACTTGTGAAATCCTGACCGATTCCATCCTCCGGCCTAAAGGACAGCGCTCCCTGCCGGTGAAGAAGGCGTTGCTGCATTTTGCGACAGCCAAGGATGAGCAGGTACTGGTCAAGGTGGCCCTTTCTTCGGTAGATGCGGAAGGAGCGGTAAAGAATCTGGCAGAGATTCCCGGATGGAATTTTGAGCAGGTAAAGGCTGATGCCCGCCGTGACTGGAATAATTATCTGGGCAAGATAGATATTGAGACGGATAATGCGGAGCAGAAGACCGTATTCTATACGGCCCTTTACCATACGGGCATTTCTCCGAGCCTGTTTACCGATGTGGACGGACGTTATCGTGGCCTTGACCGTGAGATACATACGGCCGAGGCAGACAAGCCCATGTACACCATTTTCTCTTTATGGGACACCTTCCGTGCCTTGCATCCGTTGCTTACCATCATCGAACCGGAACTTAATACCCGTTTTATCAACGCTTTGCTGAAGCAGTACCGGGATGGGGGAATCTTGCCGATGTGGGAGCTTGCCGGAAATTATACCGGTACCATGATTGGTTACAACGCCGTGCCGGTGATTGTGGATGCCTATATGAAGGGTGACCGTGGTTTCGATGCCCGCTTGGCTCTGGAAGCTTGTCTGCGCAGTGCCGAGTATGACACATTGGCTCCCATCGCCACGACTGACTATCTGAAACATGCCGCATTGATGCCCATCTCCAAATATTACAAGAACACGCTGGGCTATGTACCTTGTGACAAAGAACATGAGGCAGTGGCGAAGGGATTGGAATATGCTTATGACGACTGGTGTATCAGCCGGCTGGCAGGAGCTTTGGGAGATACCGCTACCCAACGCCGTTATGCCGAATTCGGCCGTTCGTACCGCCATTATTTTGATCCGGTCGTTCGTTTCATGCGCGGTAAGGATATGGATGGAAACTGGCGTACACCATTCAATCCCCGTTCCAGCAGCCACCGTGAAGACGATTATTGCGAAGGTACCGCCTGGCAATGGACATGGTTCGTCCCGCAGGATGTGGAAGGATTGGTACAGCTGATGGGAGGCCGTGAGGGCTTTATCAATAAGTTGGACTCCTTGTTTACCGCCGATTCCGCATTGGAGGGTGACCAGACTTCTGCCGATATCTCGGGACTGATAGGACAGTATGCGCATGGAAACGAACCGAGCCACCATATCCTGCATCTGTATAATAAGGTAGGCCAGCCTTGGAAAACGCAGGCTTTGGTAGATAGTGTGCTTCACAGCCAATACTTCAATGATCCTGACGGCCTTTCCGGTAATGAGGACTGCGGCCAGATGTCTGCGTGGTATATACTGAATTCAATGGGGTTCTATCAGCTTTGTCCGGGTAAGCCGGAATATTCTATCGGCCGTCCGTTGTTCGATGCTGTAACTATTCGTCTGCCGCAAGGGAAGGAATTCCGCATCGTGGCAAAGAACAATTCAGCTGCCAACAAATATATTGAGAGTGCCACGCTGAACGGGAAGCCTCTGTCAGTGCCTTACTTCACCCATCAGCAACTGATGGAAGGGGGCATGCTGCAAGTAGTGATGACGGATAAACCGACAGAGTGGGGGACGGAATAACGTAGTGATACCGAAATACTTTAAACACCGCCTTATATGCATAAGAAAAAAATAACAGGTGTCTTCATGTTTGTGGCTTTTCTTTGGTGCGGAAACTTGCCGGCCCAGAGAGTGATTCCTGTGCCGCAACAGGTGCAACAGGAAAGCGGGACATTCCGCATCACCGGAGACACTAAACTTTATACCAATCTGAAAGGCGCGGAAAGGGGGAGGCTGATTGCCTACCTCTCTTCCCAGCCTTCTTTTCTGAATAGAAAAGTATATGCGAGGAACTCTGCAGCAGGGAATGCTATCTTTCTTCAGAAGCTTCCGGTAATTGCCGCTTCCTCTTCCGAGGGATATGTCCTGGAAGTGACTGCCGGGGGAGTTACCGTCTCTTCCGCTACGGACACCGGGCTGTTCTATGGTTTGCAGACCTTGCTTCAGCTGGCGGAACCTGCCGGAGAGAATCTGTGGCAAGTGGCTGCCGTCAAGATAGAAGATGCTCCCCGCTTTGACTATCGCGGTCTGATGATCGACGTTTCACGGCATTTCCGTACCAAGGAATTTCTGATGAAGCAGATGGACGCTCTGGTGCGTTATAAAATCAACCGTCTGCATCTGCATCTGACGGACGCTGCCGGATGGAGAATTGAAATCAAAAAATATCCCAGGCTTACGGAGTTTGCCGCATGGCGTCCGGAAACGGTCTGGAAGAAGTGGTGGAACGCCCCTGACGGGCGCAAGTACTGTGAAGGGACAGACCCCGCCGCTTATGGCGGATATTATACGCAGGATGACATACGCGAACTGGTGCGCTATGCCGCTGACCGTCATATCACCCTTATTCCCGAAATAGAGATGCCTGCCCATTCGGAAGAGGTCCTGGCGGCCTATCCGGAACTTTCATGCCAGGGAAAGCCCTATACGAGTGCGGATTTTTGTGTAGGCAATGAAAAGACGTTTGCTTTTCTGGAAGATGTGCTGACCGAGGTTATGGATCTTTTTCCGTCCGAGTACATTCATGTAGGAGGCGACGAGGCAGGTAAGCAGTCCTGGAAAACTTGCCCTAAGTGCTTGCAGCGTATGAAGGACGAGGGGCTGAAGGATCTGGACGAATTGCAAAGCTACCTCATTCACCGTATGGAGGTGTTTTTGAACAAGCACGGACGCAAGCTGCTGGGCTGGGACGAGATTATGGAAGGAGGGCTGGCACCCAATGCCACAGTGATGTCCTGGCGGGGTGAAGAAGGCGGATTGAAGGCGGTGCAGGCTGGTCATCGTGCCATTATGACCCCGGGAAGCTATTGTTACTTCGACGGTTATCAAGATGCCCCTTATTCCCAGCCGGAAGCCATAGGCGGTTATCTGCCTTTGTCCAAAGTCTATTCATACAACCCTGTCCCGGATTCGTTTACAACGGAGGAAGCCGGATTGCTGTATGGCGTGCAAGGCAATCTGTGGGCGGAATACATACCTACTGACGAGCATTATGAATACATGATTTATCCTCGTATCCTGGCTCTTGCCGAAGTGGCGTGGAGTATGCCGGAACGTAAGTCATACAGCGAGTTTCACCGCAGTGCCCTGCGTGAAGTGGATTGGCTGTCGTCCAAAGGCTATCATCCTTTCCCGTTGAAGAATGAAATCGGCAACCGTCCCGAAGCGGCACATCCCGTCAAACATCTGGCATTGGGCAAACCGGTGAAGTATAACGCTCCCTACAACGGGCATTACAAGGCTCAGGGAGATCAGTCGCTGACCGATGGCATCCGTGGGGGGTGGACTTATTCCGACGGTGCCTGGCAGGGTTTTATCTCGCGTGACCGTCTGGATGTGACCATTGACCTGGAACGGGAGGAAGAGATTCGTTCCGTCGGTGCCGATTTCATGCAGGTGGCAGGACCGGAAGTCTTTTTGCCTGCCGAAGTCATTGTTTCCGCTTCTCTTGACGGAGTGGAGTTTGCCGAACTGGCGCATCTGGAGAATGTAGTGTCCAAAGACTCTGCCATTTGTTTCAGAAACTACGGCTGGAAAGGTGAAGCCCGTGCCCGTTACATCCGCTATCAGGCACGTGCGGACAAGAATATAGGCGGGTGGATATTTACGGACGAGATTGTGGTGGATGGAGGTACCCGGCAACCGGTGGATTATGTGAATCCTTTTGTGGGAACGACCAATTACGGCACTACGAATCCCGGTGCGGTGTGTCCGCAGGGCATGATGTCTGTAGTTCCTTTCAACGTAATGGGGGCGGTGAACGGAAACATCGACAAGGACAGCCGCTGGTGGTCCACTCCATACGAGAATAAGAATACTTACTTTACAGGCTATGCGCATGTCAACCTCAGCGGGGTAGGTTGTCCCGAAATGGGTTCCTTGCTGCTGATGCCTACTGCAGGTGAACTGAACGTGGATTACATGCAGTATGGAAGTTCCTATAGAGATGAACAGGCAAGTCCGGGCTATTACTCCAACTATCTGACCAAGTACGGCATAAAGACCGAAGTGACCGCTACGCCCCGTACCGGCCGTGCCCGTTTCACTTTCCCTACCGGACAAGGCAACATCTTGTTGAATTTAGGGGAAGGATTGACCAACGAGAGTGGGGCTACCGTCCGTTTTGTGAGTGATACCGAGATAGAGGGTAGTAAATTGCTGGGAACTTTCTGCTATAATCCCGATGCGGTATTCCCTGTTTATTTCGTGATGAAGATAAACAAGGCTCCGAAAACCCGCGGCTATTGGAAACAGATGCGCAAGATGGGAGTAGAGGCTCAGTGGGACAGCACGTCGGGTACCCGAAAAATCTATCCGCACTATACCAAGGAGATGAGCGGCGACGATGTAGGAGTCTGGTTTACTTTTGATACTGCCGGAAACGAAGAGGTGGAGGTAAGTATGGGCGTGTCTTTCGTAAGCATTGCCAATGCACGCCAAAATCTGGAAGCGGAGCAGAAAGGAAGAAGTTTCGAACAGCTGCATACGGCTGCCCGCCAGGCATGGAATGATGACTTGGGCCGCATTTTAGTGGAAGGCGGAACGGAAGAACAACGCCGTGTGTTCTATACAGCCTTGTACCACTTCCTGATACATCCCAACCTCTTGCAGGATGTCAACGGGCAATACCCTGCCATGGAAGGCAATGAGATACGTACGGCGAAAGGAAACCGCTACACGGTTTTTTCCTTGTGGGATACTTACCGGAATGTACACCAGCTGATGACCTTGCTTTTTCCGGACCGCCAGCTCGATATGGTACGGACAATGATAGATATGTATCGCGAGCATGGCTGGTTACCCAAATGGGAACTTTATGGCCGCGAAACACTCACGATGGAAGGTGATCCCTCCATCCCCGTCATCGTGGATACCTGGATGAAAGGTTTGCGCGATTTCGACGTGGAGACGGCATACAAGGCGATGTACAAGTCGGCCACCTTGCCCGGAAGGGACAACTTGATGCGTCCGGATGTCGATGACTACTACTCGTTGGGGTATATTCCGTTGCGTGAGCAGTATGACAATTCGGTTTCCCATGCATTGGAATATTACATTGCCGATTATGCCCTTTCCCGTTTTGCAAAGGCGTTGGGCAAGAAAGAAGATGCCGAGCTTTTCCATAACCGCTCCATGGGCTATAAGCACTATTATTGCCGACAGTACGGTACGCTCCGGCCCATTCTGCCGGATGGAAAGTTCTATTCTCCTTTCGATCCGATGGAGGGCGCCGATTTTGCCCCGAGTCCGGGCTTCCACGAAGGGAACTCCTGGAACTATACATTCTATGTTCCCCACGATGTTTTCGGGCTTGCCAAACTGATGGGCGGCAGAAAGAATTTTGTGGATAAACTTCAGAAAGTGTTTGATGAAGGATTGTATGATCCGGCCAATGAACCGGATATTGCTTATCCATATCTTTTCAGTTATTTCGGTGGAGAGGAGTGGCGTACCCAGAAGCTGGTCAAAGAGCTGTTGGCACGTTACTTTACCGACAAGCCGAATGGTATTCCGGGCAATGATGATACGGGAACCATGTCTGCATGGGCTATTTTCAGCATGATGGGCTTTTATCCGGATTGTCCCGGTACTCCCGATTATACACTGACGACGCCTGTTTTCGACAAGGTAACCCTTCGTCTGGATCCACGTTATTATGGGAAAGAGGCATTAATCATCCGCAAGTCATCTCCGGATTCGGACTATATCAGGGAAGTGAAGCTGGGTGAGAAGAAGCATGCCGGTTTCCGCATCACGCATGAAGAACTGACGCGTGCCGGAGAACTGGTATTTGAAATGAAAGAAAACGATAAAAAGTGATGATATGAAAGGAAAATTGAAACTTGCAGTTATTTCGCTGCTGGCTATACCTATGTTGCTTCAAGCGCAGGTACGTACGGAACAGACCTTCAAGAAAGGATGGAAGTTTACCCGTGAGGACAGTAAGGATTTCAGCCGGCAGGATTATAATGATGCCAAATGGCAATCGGTGACAGTGCCGCATGATTGGGCTATCTACGGTCCTTTCAGCGTCAACAACGACAAGCAGAACGTGGCCATTGCCCAAGATGGGCAGAAAGAGGCGATGGAACATGCCGGACGTACCGGAGGCCTGCCTTTTGTCGGTGTGGGATGGTATCGCCTGAATTTCGAGGCTCCTGCTTCCATGGCAGGGAAAAAGGCTACCCTGGTGTTCGACGGCGCCATGAGCCATGCCCGTGTCTATATCAATGGGCAGGAAGCGGGCTATTGGCCCTATGGCTATAACTCCTTCTTTGTAGATGCTACCCCTTATCTGAAAGCGAATGAAGTGAACACGCTTGCCGTGCGTCTGGAGAACGAATCGGAATCTTCCCGTTGGTATCCGGGGGCGGGACTTTACCGTAACGTACATCTGGTCATTAATGAAGATGTACACATTCCTGTGTGGGGCACTGTAGTGACTACTCCGGTGGTGGAAGAGGGATTTGCCAGAGTCAACGTGAAAACGGAACTGGTAATGCCTGAAGGAAAAAAGGTATCGGACTATCGCATCGTGACTCAGGTTAAAAGAGCGGACGGCAAGATGCTGGCTTCGGATGACAGGCCGGGAAACAAACTGGATGCTACCTTCTTCAACCAGAATTTTGTGATTTATAACCCTTCGTTGTGGTCGCCCGACTCTCCTGTACTCTATACGGCGGAGACCAAGATATATGAGGGGGATGTGCTGAAAGATGAATATACGACCCGTTTCGGTATCCGTACGCTGGAGATTATTCCGGACAAAGGATTCTTCCTGAACGGGAAGATGACGAAATTCAGAGGAGTGTGCAACCACCACGACCTGGGGCCTTTGGGTGGTATAGCCAATGAGGCAGGTATCCGCCGCCAGATCCGGATTCTGAAAGATATGGGTTGCAATGCCATCCGTACTTCTCATAACATGCCTGCTCCCGAACTGATCCGTGCCTGTGATGAGATGGGTATGATGGTGATGGCAGAATCTTTCGATGAATGGAAAGGTGCCAAGGTGCAGAACGGATATCACAAGATATTTGATGAATGGGTAGAGAAGGATTTGGTGAATCTGATCCGTCATTACCGCAACAATCCGAGTATCGTGATGTGGTGTATAGGCAATGAGGTTCCCGACCAGTGGAACGGAAACCGTGGCCCGAAACTTTCCCGCATGCTTCAGGACATCTGTCACCGTGAGGATCCTACGCGTCCTGTAACCCAGGGTATGGATGCTCCGGATGCTGTAGTGAATAATAACATGGCAGCTGTGATGGACGTGGCAGGTTTCAACTATCGTCCTCATAAATACCTGGAAAACTACAAGAAACTTCCCCAATGCATTGTTCTGGGTAGTGAGACAGCCTCTACGGTCAGCTCCCGCGGAGTATATAAATTCCCTGTAGAACGCCGTTCCATGCAGAAATATCCCGATCATCAGTCTTCCTCATACGATGTGGAACACTGTGGCTGGAGCAATTTGCCGGAAGATGACTGGATCTGGCATGAAGACAACACCTGGTGTATCGGAGAATTCGTATGGACGGGTTTCGACTACCTGGGTGAACCTACTCCTTATTATACGGACTGGCCCAGCCACTCCTCGCTCTTCGGTATCGTTGACCTTGCCGGACTGCCTAAGGACCGTTTCTATCTCTATCGCAGTCATTGGAATCCCGGGAAAGAGACGCTGCACATTCTTCCGCACTGGAATTGGGAAGGCCGCGAAGGAGAAGTGACACCGGTTTTTGTCTATACCAACTATCCCTCTGCCGAACTTTTCATTAATGGAAAAAGCCAGGGCAAACGCAGCAAGGATCTGTCCGTGACAGTGGAAAACAGCAAGGATTCTATCTCTACAGCCGAATTCAAGCGCCAGCAACGTTACCGCCTGATGTGGATGGATACAAGATACGAACCGGGCAGCATAAAAGTGGTTGCATACGACAAGGACGGAAAAGCGGTTGCCGAAAAAGAAATGCATACTGCCGGTGCACCGCATCATATTGAACTGGTCGCCGACCGTACAACGATTGATGCCGGTGGTGAGGACTTGTCGTTCGTTACCGTAAAAGTAGTGGATAAAGACGGTAATCTTTGCCCGCTTGCCGATAATGAAATCCGTTTCAAGGTGAAAGGAGCCGGTTTCTATCGGGCGGGTGCCAACGGTAATCCCGCTTCATTGGAAAGTTTTCAGGTTCCGAGAATGAAAGTGTTCAACGGTATGATGACTGCCATTGTCGCCGCTACCGATAAACCCGGAGAGATTCTGCTTGAAGCTACGGGTAAAGGCCTGCAAAAAGCGGTGCTGAAGCTGGAGAGCAAATAATAGGTAGAATTATCCTTGTATTAGATAAATGCTATAATTTATTTAATGTGGGGATAATTCTAATTATTTTTATTAATGTATCGCTATAATTTTAAATATTGCTTATATTTGCAAACGTAAATCTTAATGATTTGCTTAAAGTCATGGATTTGCCATAGGAAAAAACTTTGATAAAATCAGAATATTATGAAGAAATCCCGCTTCTTGCTGATAAGTGTAGCTCTCCTCCCTGCCACGTTGAAGATGTATTCGGCTGAAAAGCCTTTGAAGCCTAATATAATCTTTATTTTGTGTGACGACATGGGATATGGAGATTTGGGGTGTTATGGTCAGAAATATATACAGACACCCAACCTTGACCGGATGGCTCAGGAAGGCATGCGCTTCACACAAGCTTATGCCGGTAGTCCGGTAAGTGCCCCTTCACGTGCTGCATTGATGACCGGCCAGCATTCCGGTCACGGACATGTACGTGGTAATAAAGAATACTGGCCTCAGTCTCCTGTGATGAAATACGGTGAAAATAAGGACTGGAGCATTGTGGGGCAGGAACCGTACGATGCGAATCATGTCATTTTGCCGGAAATAATGAAAAACAATGGATATACGACCGGCATGTTCGGAAAATGGGCAGGTGGTTACGAAGGTTCCTGTTCCACTCCCGACAAGCGTGGCGTGGATGAATATTACGGTTTTATCTGCCAGTTCCAGGCCCATCTGTATTATCCGAATTTTCTGAACAGATACAGCAAGTCAAAAGGAGACACGGCCACCATTCGCCTGACGATGGAGGATAATATCCGTTACCCGATGTTCGGTGATGACTATAAGAAACGTACACAGTATTCTGCCGACCTCATTCACGGGGAAGCCTTGCAATGGTTGGATGCCCAGGACGGGAAACAGCCTTTCTATGGATTTTTCACTTATACCTTGCCTCATGCGGAATTGGCGCAGCCCAATGATTCCATTCTGAAACATTACAAGAAGCAATTCTTTACAGATAAGACCTGGGGAGGAAGTGAAGGCTCGCGATACAATCCGGCTGAACATACCCATGCGCAGTTTGCCGGAATGATTACCCGTCTGGATGCATTTGTAGGCGAAATCTTTGCGAAGTTGAAAGAGAAAGGGCTGGATGAAAATACCATCGTCATCTTCAGTAGCGATAACGGGCCTCACGAAGAGGGCGGAGCCGATCCGTCCTTTTTCGGACGTGACGGGAAATTGCGTGGGCTGAAGCGCCAATGTTATGAAGGTGGGATCCGTATTCCGTTTATTGTCCGTTGGCCGGGACATGTACCTGCCGGTACGGTGAACGACCATCAATTGGCTTTTTACGATGTAATGCCTACTTTCTGCGAGTTGGCGGGCGACAAGAGATTCCCCAAAAAATACTTGAACAAGAAGATAGACGGGGATTGCTTCGACGGTATTTCTTTTGCGCCTACCCTGTTGGGGGATGATGCGCGCCAGCAGAAGCATGAATTCCTTTATTGGGAGTTTCACGAAACAGACCAGATAGGTGTCCGTATGGGCGACTGGAAACTGGTGGTAAAGAAAGGAGAAAAATATCTGTATAATTTGGCGGAAGATATACATGAGGACGTGAATGTTGCGGCGCAGCATCCCGACATACTGCAACAGATGGTGGATATCATTTTGCGCGAACATACTGACAATAAATTGTTTCCTGTTACATTGCCTCGATTATAACCATCGATTTTTATCATTTTAATCCATTAATATCATGAAAAAAGTATTGAACCTATTTCTTTTTTTCTTTTTGTGGAGCACTGCAACTCAAGTGATCCATGCTGCCGATTCTATATTTGTTCGTGAAACGCGTATCCCGATTTTGATCGAAAGACAGGATAATGCATTGTTTTATATCCGGTTGAATGCCGGAGAAAACCAGACCTTGGACAATGTGGCTTTGAGTTTCGGCAAGGAAGTGAAACTTTCTGATATCCAGGCAGTGAAGCTTTATTATGGAGGTACGGAAGCCTTGCAGGACAGAGACAAAAAACGTTTTGCTCCTGTAGAATATATTTCCAGCCACAAGCCGGGAGGTACTTTGGCTGCGAATCCTTCTTATTCAATCAAGAATTCCGAAGTGAATAATCCGGGAAGTGAGGTTCTGTTGAACAGTGGCCAGAAACTTTTCCCCGGTGTGAATTTCTTCTGGATCAGTTTGCAAATGAATCCCGGAACCCGGTTGGATACAAAGGTGACGGCGAAACTGACTTCCGTTACTTTGGACGGCAAGAAAGTGCCTTTGAAAATGTTCTCTCCCGAGGGCATCGAACACCGTATGGGTGTGGGAGTGCGCCATGCCGGAGATGATAATTCCGCGGCGTTCCGTATCCCCGGCCTGGTAACGACCAACAAGGGTACTTTGCTTGGAGTATATGATGTGCGCTACAACAGCAGCGTTGATTTGCAGGAGCATGTAGATGTAGGACTCAGCCGCAGTACAGACGGTGGCAAGACTTGGGAAAAAATGCGTCTGCCTTTGGCTTTCGGCGAGACGGGCGGACTGCCTGCTGCACAGAATGGTGTGGGTGATCCTTCCATTCTGGTTGACACCAAGACGAACACTGTATGGGTGGTGGCCGCATGGACGCACGGAATGGGCAACCAGCGTGCATGGTGGAGCTCACATCCGGGAATGGATGTGAACCATACGGCACAGTTGGTGATGAGCAAGAGTACGGACGACGGAAAGACGTGGTCTGAACCTATCAATGTGACGGAACAGGTAAAGGATCCTTCCTGGTACTTCCTGTTGCAGGGACCGGGACGTGGTATCACCATGAGTGACGGTACATTGGTATTCCCTATCCAGTACATCGGTTCGGACCGTATTCCCAATGCAGGTATCATGTACAGCAAGGACAGTGGCAAGACCTGGAAAATACACAACCATGCACGTACCAATACCACCGAAGCACAGGTAGCAGAAGTGGAACCGGGCGTATTGATGCTGAACATGCGTGACAACCGTGGCGGTAGCCGTGCCGTATATACAACGACTGACTTGGGCGAGACATGGAAAGAACATGAATCTTCACGCACGGCTTTGATAGAGCCTGTATGTATGGCAAGTCTCATCAGCGTGAAAGCCAAGGACAATGTATTGAAAAAGGATATTCTTATATTCTCCAATCCCAATTCAACCAAAAACCGCAATAACATGACTATCAAGGTGAGCCTCGACGGCGGAAAGACCTGGTCGCCCGAACATCAGGTATTGGTGGACGAAGGCTATGGATGGGGATATTCCTGCCTGAGCATGGTAGATAAGGAAACTGTTGGAATCCTATATGAGAGTAGTGTAGCACACATGACCTTCCAGACGGTAAAACTGAAGGATCTGGTGAAATAAACCTGCATGCCCTTTTAAAAGAAAAAATCTTTCTGCTCCGGTACTCTGATCTGAGTGGAAAGATTTTTTTGTTTGATAAATACATGAAACCTATGAAGAAGTTTGCGATATTATGCCTGATACTGGCGGGATGCGCTGCTCCCGAAGTGAAAAACGAATCTGTCTGGACTGTGAGACAGATGCAGGGTGCTCCTGCAGAAGAGGCAGGGATTGGACAGGGTGTTTCGGCCTGCTATGCCGGTGTCCACAATGGAATGCTAATGATGGCGGGCGGCTGTAATTTTCCGGAGGTACCGGCTTCGGAAGGAGGGAAGAAGCGGTTTTACCGGGGCATTTATGTGGCGGATGCTTCGGCCGATTCGGTATTCGTCTGGAAAAAAGCCGGAGAACTGCCTGTTGAGGCTGCATACGGTGTGTCTGTCTCTACTTCCCAAGGGATAATTTGTGCGGGGGGGACCAATCAGAATGGTGCGTTGGCTTCCGTTATCCGTATATCATTGGATGGAAACGGTGCCGGAGTGACCGTTGATTCCTTACCGTCACTTCCGTGTACGATAGATAATATGGGAGGAGCCGTATTGGACCATTATCTCTTTATTGCCGGAGGGAATGTCAACGGTGTACCTTCCAATACGCTGTATTGCCTGGACCTGGATCATACGGATGCAGGCTGGATACAGATGCCTGGTTTTCCCGGCGCTCCCCGTACGCAGCCGGTATGTGTGGCGCAACGAAAAGGCGCGGACAGCCTCCTGTTCTTATGGGGAGGGTTTTCCGGTGCGGGTGAAGGACGTCCGGCTACTCTTTCGGTAGATGGTTATTGCTATAGCCTGGCGGCAAGGACATGGACTCCCGTGGCCATTCCTGCGGGGGAGGATTCTGTTGGGATTTCCTTGGGAGGAGGTACCGGCATAGCCTTTGGAGATAGTCTCATACTCTGTACGGGCGGAGTGAACAAGGATATTTTCCTGGATGCGCTGAAGCGGGAAGAGAAGATGAAACAGGCGTTGGCGGAGGGGAACCGTCCGGTAGCCGATAGTCTGAAACTGGCGGCCAAGGAGTATATGTCCATGTTGCCGGAAGCTTATCGTTTCAATGATAGGATACTGGTGTATAATACGTCCGGGGACTGTTGGACGGAGGTCATGCAATTTCCGGGAACAGCCCGTGCCGGTGCGGTGTTGGCAGGAGAAAACGGTACTTTCTTCAATATAGCCGGAGAACTGAAACCGGGAATCCGTACTCCTGAGATAGTAAAGATAACAGCAGGTGGAGTTTCTGGGAAAAAAAGCCTATCTTTGCGCCCCGTTACCGAAACTAACTAATTCAGAACATTAAATATTATGGCATTTACGAGCAACATTATGATTGTCCGCCACAGATTGCTGAAAGAATTGGTCAGACTGTGGAATACCGGCAAGTTGTTGGAGGAAATAGACCGTTTGCCCATCGAGCTGAGTCCGAGAAGATCCAAGCACGCCGGGCGCTGTTGTGTGCACAAGGAGCGTGCAGTGTGGAAATACAAGTCATTGCCGTTGCTGGGATTGGACATGGAGGATGAAACGGATGAGCTGACCCCCTTGTCCGAATATGCGGCCCGTGCGCTGGACAGGGCGGAAAACGGTACACCGAAAGATAACATCATGTGCGTGATTGATGAAGCTTGCTCGGCTTGCGTGCAGATTAATTATGAAATCACAAACCTCTGCCGCGGATGTACGGCTCGCAGTTGCCAGACCAATTGTCCCAAGAAAGCCGTACACGTCAAAGAGAGCGGACAGGCATGGATTGACCACGATGCCTGTATTAGTTGCGGCATTTGTCATAAAAGTTGTCCTTATCACGCTATTGTCTATATTCCCGTTCCATGTGAGGAAGCATGCCCGGTGAAGGCCATCAGCAAGGATGCGAAAGGAATAGAACATATCGATGAAAACAAGTGCATTTATTGCGGGAAGTGCTTGAATGCCTGTCCGTTCGGAGCTATTTTCGAAATATCGCAGGTCTTTGACGTACTGCATAAGATACGCAAGGGGGAGAAGATGGTGGCTATCGTTGCCCCGTCCATCCTCGGACAATTCAAGGTAAACATCGGGCAGGTATATGGCGCATTGAAACAGGTAGGCTTTACGGATGTGATAGAGGTGGCGCAGGGAGCCATGGATACCGTGAGCAATGAGGCGCATGAGCTGATTGAAAAGCTGGAAGAGGGACAGAAATTTATGACTACTTCCTGTTGCCCGTCCTACATAGAGTTAGTCAACAAGCATATTCCGGATATGAAACCTTATGTGTCGGGCACCGGTTCGCCGATGTATTATGCCGCCCGTATCGCCAAAGAAAAATATCCGGACGCCAAGGTCGTCTTTATAGGCCCGTGCGTAGCAAAGCGCAAGGAAGCCCAACGGGACGAAGCGGTAGATTTCATCCTGACGTTTGAGGAAGTGGCTTCTATATGGGCAGGACTGGGCATTAATCTGGATATGTCGAGCCCTTATTCCATGAGTTTTACTTCCGTGCGTGAAGCCCATGGCTTTGCACAGGCAGGCGGCGTAATGGGAGCTGTCAAGGCTTATCTGAAGGAGGAGGCGGATAAGATCAACGCTGTCCAGGTAGCCAATCTTGATAAAAAGGCTATCGGTACTTTGCGTGCATACGCCAAATCCGGTAAAGCCCCGGGACAATTTATTGAGGTGATGGCGTGTGAGGGCGGTTGCATTACCGGTCCTTGCTCCCACAACGAGGTGGTTGCCGGAAAACGCCAGTTGCAGCAGGAGTTGGTTAAGCAGGAAAAGACTTATTGAGAGCCTCACACCCGATCCCTCTCCGAAAGAGAGAACTTAAAATCATGTAAATGCGGGACTTTGAAAAACGTCGCTTATGACTTTAAAAGAACGGAATGACGCTGAATACCCCACCTCCCTCTCTTCCTTCTCCTCCGGAGAGGGGTCGGAGGTGAGGCTGTGCAAACTTCTGGTTTCCGCATTGCGTCGGAATCACAAGTTGGATGCCGGAGAATACAAAGCTTTATTGCTGTGCAAGGACACGGATACCTTGAATTATCTGCAACAACAGGCGCGGGAGGTTGCGCTTGCCCGTTTTGGCAATCGTATTTTCATCCGTGGATTGATTGAGATAACCAACCGGTGCCGCAATAATTGCTATTATTGCGGTATCCGGAAGGGGAACAGCCATATTCCCCGTTATGGATTGTCGCAAGAGGAAATTTTGGCGTGTTGCCGTGACGGATACCGGCTCGGTTTTCGTACTTTTGTATTGCAGGGAGGTGAAGCGCCCGACATAAGGGATGAATGGGTGGTGGAAACGGTTGCTTCCATCCGCCGTGAGTTTCCGGATTGCGCCATAACCTTATCGTTGGGGGAGAAATCGCGGGAAGCCTATCTGCGTTTTTTCCGGGCAGGTGCCAACCGCTATCTGCTTCGTCATGAAACGTATAATGAGGAGCATTACCGTAAACTGCATCCGGAAGAAATGTCCCTGAACCATCGGTTGCAATGTCTGGACTGGCTGAAGAAGACAGGTTACCAGACGGGAACAGGCATCATGGTGGGGAGTCCGTATCAGACAGTTGACCATTTGGTGGAAGATATACTTTATATCGAACGGTTTTGTCCGGAGATGATAGGCATAGGGCCTTTTCTCCCGCATCATGATACCCCGTTTGCCTCTTTCGGGCCGGGAGATATGGAAATGACCCTGAAGTTACTTTCTATCTTCCGTTTGATGCATCCTGCTGCCCTGATACCTTCTACCACGGCATTGGCTACACTTGCACCGGACGGGCGGGAGAGAGGTATCCTGGCGGGAGCGAATGTGGTGATGCCCAACCTTTCCCCGCAGGGGCAACGCAGCAAGTATTCCCTCTATGACAACAAGGCCTCTATGGGTGCCGAATCCGCAGAAGGATTGCGGCAATTGGAGAAACAGTTGGAGACCATCGGTTACTGTCTGTCTGAAGACAGGGGTGACTATGGCAGTTGATCATTTGAATTATGGTATATAGTTATAATGTAAAATCAAAACAGGCGGAAGAGTTCATCAACCATCAGGAGATACTTGATACGCTGGAATATGCCCAGGCCAATCGTGGTAACCGTCCGCTGATTGAAAACCTGATTGAAAAGGCTGCTTCATGCCGGGGATTGTCCCATCGGGAAGCGGCATTGTTATTGGAGTGCGACCAGCCTGATTTGACGAGCCGCATCTTTCATCTGGCACAGGAAATCAAACGGAAATTTTATGGCAACCGCATTGTCATGTTCGCTCCGTTGTATCTTTCCAATTATTGTGTAAACGGCTGTGTCTATTGCCCGTACCACGCCAAGAACCGTACCATTGCCCGCAAGAAGTTGTCGCAGGAAGAGATACGCCGGGAGGTGATTGCATTGCAGGACATGGGACATAAACGGTTGGCACTGGAAGCCGGTGAGGACCCTCGCCGTAACCCCATCGAATATATATTGGAATCTATCCGTACCATTTACGACATACACCATAAAAACGGGGCTATCCGTAGGGTGAATGTGAATATTGCCGCTACTACGGTGGAGAATTACCGTCTTCTGAAGGAGGCAGGCATCGGTACTTACATTCTCTTTCAAGAAACCTATCATAAGGAAAATTACGAAGCCTTGCATCCCACCGGTCCCAAAAGCAATTATGCCTATCATACGGAAGCCATGGACCGTGCCATGGAGGGAGGCATAGATGATGTAGGCATCGGTGTGCTGTTCGGTTTGAATACGTACCGTTATGATTTTGTGGGACTGATGATGCATGCCGAACATCTGGAAGCTGCTTTCGGAGTGGGGCCGCATACCATCAGCGTACCCCGTATCTGTCCGGCGGACGATATCTCGACAAACGATTTTCCAGATGCCATCTCCGATGAAATGTTCTGCCGCATTGTTGCCGTTATCCGTATTGCCGTACCCTACACAGGCATGATCATCTCCACCCGTGAGACGGAAGCGGTACGCCGTAAGGTGCTTGAGCTGGGAATTTCGCAGATAAGCGGTGGTTCGCGTACCAGTGTGGGAGGCTATGCTGTGCCGGAAGTGGAGGAGGAGAATTCTTCCCAGTTTGATGTCAGCGACCGCCGTACGTTGGATGAAGTGGTCGGTTGGCTGCTCGACTTGGGACATATCCCCAGTTTCTGTACGGCATGCTATCGGGAGGGGCGCACGGGAGACCGGTTCATGTCGCTTGTCAAACGCGGGCAGATAGCCAACTGTTGCCAGCCCAATGCCTTGATGACATTGAAGGAATATCTGGAAGATTATGCTTCCTCCGGCACAAGGGAAAAAGGGATACGCTTGATTCGTGAAGAGATGGAACATATCCCCAATCCGAAAATAAAGGAGATAGCCTTGAAACATTTGCAGGAGATAGAAAATGGAAAAAGAGATTTCAGGTTCTAGGACCCCTAATGCCAACCGGTTGCACATTGCCCTTTTCGGAAGGCGGAACAGCGGCAAGTCCAGCCTTGTCAATGCCTTGACAGGACAGGACACGGCCCTTGTATCCTCTATTCCCGGTACAACTACCGATCCGGTAATGAAAGCCATGGAGGTGCATCCGCTGGGTCCTTGTCTTTTCATAGATACTCCGGGATTTGACGATGACGAAGGAGAATTGGGTGGAATGCGTGTGGAACGTACCTTGAAGATGATGGAAAGAACGGATATCGCCCTGCTTCTTTGCGAGGACGGCGGTGAGCAGGAGAAAGAGTGGCTGCGGATATTGGCTGCCCGTGACATTCCTGTTATTCCGGTCCTGAATAAGGCTGACCTTCACACGGATGTCGAAAGTCTTGCCGGACAGATTGAGAAAGAGTACGGCCTGGCTCCTGTCATTGCCAGTGCCAAAGAAGGTACGGGTATCCGGGAGATTTTCCGCGCCATCCTTGAGAAACTCCCGCCGGATTTCGGGACACAGACTATTACCGGGAGCCTGGTAAGCGAAGGGGACGTTGTTCTCCTGGTCATGCCGCAGGACATACAGGCACCCAAGGGACGTCTCATTCTTCCCCAGGTACAGACTATCCGCGAACTGCTGGACAAGAAATGCCTGGTGATGAGCTGCATTGCGGACAAGTTGAAAGAGACCTTGAAAGCTCTTGCTTATCCTCCTAAGCTGATTATTACGGATTCCCAGGTATTTCCCGCCGTCTATCGGCAGAAACCTGCAGAGAGCCTTCTCACTTCCTTTTCCATCCTTTTTGCCGCTTATAAAGGAGATATCGATTTTTTTGTGGAAGGAGCGTCGGCCATCGGCCGTTTGACGGAGCAGTCGCGCGTACTGATAGCCGAAGCCTGTACCCATGCTCCCTTGACGGAAGATATCGGGAGGGTGAAGATTCCCCGTCTGCTGAGGCAGCGTATCGGCGAGAACCTGCAAATAGATATGGTATCCGGAAGCGACTTTCCCCAAGACCTCTCCGGTTACCACCTCATCATCCATTGCGGTGCCTGCATGTTCAACCGCAAGTATGTCCTCAGCCGTGTGGCAAGTGCACGTATGCAAGGGGTGCCGATGACAAACTATGGAGTGACCCTTGCTTATTTGACTGGAATATTGGACAAAATAAGTTATTGACTGTTTTCTTTCCTCCGCTGATATGCCGGCTGACAATTCTATGTGTTAAATGTTTCTAATATAAGGTACTTTGCAATGCAAGGTACTTATATAATACATATATTTGTGTCATACAAAGAAGCCGGACAATGAATGTCATGACACAGCCTATTTGTAATTCATAGTTTTTAATTTGTAAATAACCATTATGGATGTAAACAATGTAAAGTCGCAGATGCGCAAAGGCATGCTTGAGTATTGCATCATGCTGTTGCTTCACAAGGAACCGGCTTATGCTTCGGATATTATCCAAAAGTTGAAAGAAGCCCGGTTGATTGTGGTGGAAGGGACACTTTATCCGTTGCTTACTCGTCTGAAGAACGACGACCTTCTGAGTTATGAATGGATTGAATCGACCCAGGGGCCACCCCGCAAGTACTATCGGCTGACGGAGAAAGGAGAAGTCTTTCTCGGTGAACTGGAAATTTCGTGGAGAGAACTGAACGAGACGGTTGACCACATAGCCAATAGCTGACCTCTGATAAACAAGGGTGATTTCAATCGTAAATAGTCGAATCGTAAATAAAAATAGAATAGCAATGAAAAAGACATTAACTGTAAACTTGGGTGGAACAGTTTTCAATATAGATGATGATGCTTACCGCCTTTTGGATAACTACTTGAGTAATCTTAAAATGCATTTCCGTAAGGAGGCCAGTGCAGACGAGATTGTAGATGATATAGAACGCCGTATCTCCGAACTGTTCGCCGAAAAACTTTCAGCAGGTTCACAAGTGATTACTATCGCTGACGTAGAAGAGGTAATTGCCCGTATGGGAAACCCCGAAGATATGGAGATGGGAGAGGAGAGTGACAACAGTGGTGCTACTGACAGTAATTCACCGCGCCGTCGCCTTTACCGCAATCCGGACGATAAGATGCTGGGTGGTGTCATTAGCGGACTGGCTGTTTATTTGGGATGGGACGTAACTTTACTTCGCCTGTTGCTGTTCGTTATCCTTATCTGTGGTTATGGAACTTTGATACCTGTATATATTGTATGTTGGTTGGTAATTCCGGAAGCCCGTACGGCAGCGGAGAAACTGAGCATGCGCGGTGAAGCCGTTACGGTAGAAAATATCGGGAAAACCGTGACTGACGGTTTCGAGAAAGTTTCCAACGGAGTAAATGATTATATGAAATCCGACAGACCCCGTACGTTTCTGCAAAAAATGGGTGATGCCTTTGTTATGGTAGCCGGATGGTTCCTGAAGCTTTGTCTGGTGATATTTGCCATTATATGCAGCCCTGTATTGTTTGCTTTTGGAATCGCATTTGTAGTGCTGCTGTTTGTGGCAATTACGGTAGCCATCGGTGGTGGTGCAGCGTTACTTTCATTTTTCCCCATGGCCGACATTGTGCTTCCGACTTCACCGCTTGTCGCTATTGTAATGTATATAGCCGGTATCTTGTTGGTAGGAATTCCTTTGGTCAGCCTTGTATGGGCTATCTTTAGCCAGGTATTTAAATGGCAGCCGATGAATTCCGGTCTGAAATGGACGCTGGTCATCCTTTGGATTGTAAGTGCGGCTTGCTTCGGCATCTGCTTCGCAGTACAAGGAGCTACATTCCCGGAGATAGGCATCTTCCATATCTGATTACACGGTACAAGAATTTAATATGCAGTAATGCAATAAGACTTTGTACTACATAGAGTTTTTTAATACTATTGCCAGCACTCCGTCACTTTTGTATATAATTATTTGAATGTTATTAAGTTAGCGCGTGTAGGCAACCGTGTTGGCAGTGTGCTGGCAACACGGTTGCCTACACGTTTTTTTTGCTTCTTTTTACTGTTTCTGTTATGTAATTATTTTGTTGTCAGCTATTTATGGTGATTTGCATATCCCTTCTTCGATTGTGTCTAAATAACGTTTATTAACGCCGAAAATGGAGGAATTCAGCACTTTGTCTTTAAAAAATCTCAAGATTTTGCCATGACACTCATTGTTTTTAGTCTGGTATATATGGATTGAGGCTCCTAGATATCGGTACTTTTTCACGCTCGGGCTTATGTCTGATGTGAAAAGGAATCGTGCAGAATATCCGGAAGCCTTATACAGAACTTCGTCCCACACATGAAAACCGTCCGGCACACGGCCGTAAACCGTAGGGCACACGCATGTGGGCTGTTCGTCACAGGTACGTGGGACAAAGTTTGGCGTCATCCAAAGATGCAAAATCAATAAGGAAAATGCGGATTTGTAACTTGCATTTTCTTAATAATATACTTGGTTATCAGATGATAAGCTGTATTGTTATTTAGCATAATGCTTGACTTGTGGAAGGAGGAAAGTGTTTTTTAAACGTTCGTTTAATGGACACCTGTTTTTACCCTTTTGTATATCGTGCTATTTCTATAATAACACACGTTAAAATCTTAAATTAAGGATGTGATTAAATAACTATAAATTAAGCATATAACAACGGTGTGTTGAAAAAAAATTTCCTCATAAGAATATTTTGTAATTTCATTTCTTGCCATTACCTTTGTGTCCATTAAACGAACGTCTATTGAACGCAATGTTATTCCTAACTCGTTCGTTAACACGGATTTATAGACATTCTTTTGTCAGTGCGGTTTTGAAAGAGCAAATGTCTCGATCGGACCGCGAAGCGTACCCAAAACCAACCTTCTATTATTTAATTATTTTCCTCAAGTGTCTGAAACACAGAAATATTGGTTTGCAGCCCGTACATTAAGCAAACAGGAGTTTGCCGTTCAAAAGCGTATTGAGAAGCTGAAATTAGAGGAAAAAATGGACGTGGAATGTTATCTTCCTACCCGTACTGTGGTAACACAATTAAAATATCGCAGGAAGCGTAGTATTGTCCCCGTAGCCCGTGGTTTGATTTTTATCCATGCCACCAAGCAGTGTGCTTGTGACATTCCCAATATTTACGGTGTTCAAGTCTTTTATATGAAAGACCTTTCCACGCACTCCATGCTGGTAGTTCCCGACAAGCAGATGCAGGATTTCATGTTTGTCATGGATTTGAATCCCGACGGTGTAAGCTTCGACAACGAACCTCTCACTATTGGAAAGAAAGTTACAGTTATAAAAGGGGAATTCAGTGGTATTGAAGGTGAGATTGCCACAGAAGCCAATAAAACTTATGTCGTTATCCGTATTACAGGTGTTTTGGTAGCAAGCATCAAAGTCCCCAAATCCTATCTGAAGGTAATTAAAGACTGATAAATAAAAAACTCAATACAAAGATGAATTCTTTACTTTCTCGTGCTCTAGAGCTTCAACAGACAGCTCATGATCTTATGTATTTGGATACTAATGGTGAGTCTGTCTATTCCGATGATTTTTGCCGTCTGAATAAGGAGGTACTTGTCAAATCCGACTCTCTGTTTTCTGAAAAAGGTTCTGGCGTTGAAGAGGAGGCAAATCTGTGCCTTGCCCTTTTGATGGGTTACAACGCCACCATATATGATAATGGAGATAAAGGGCAAAAGAAGCAAGCTATCTTAGATCGCATCTCTGAAATTCTGGAACAACTTCCGGCTTCTTTATTGAAAGTACGCTTGTTGGCTTATTGCTATGGAGAGGTCTATGAGGCTGCTTTGCTTCAGGATGCTTATGCGATTATTGATGGCTGGAATAAGGAAAAATTGACAAAAGAACAAACGGAGGTTATAGAGGAATTGAAGAATGTGGAGGATAATCCGTATCCGTTTGAGGAAGTAGAAGAATAAAATATC
This sequence comes from Bacteroides fluxus YIT 12057, assembly GCF_000195635.1. GTDB lineage: Bacteria > Bacteroidota > Bacteroidia > Bacteroidales > Bacteroidaceae > Bacteroides > Bacteroides fluxus. The sequence continues at coordinate 178,338 of NZ_GL882691.1, forward strand.
ATGGTAGATTCGTACAATCTGCATGATATTTTATTTATTTGACTTATGAAAGGCATTGTTTTAGTTGGGGGGATTTGGTCACGTTTATATCCATATAAAATCGTCATTGAACACCTTAGCTGCAGAGGAAGAAAAAAAGAGAAGAAATACGTGATGTTTATATGGAACGTCACTATAGAAACTTCTGCAGCTATTTGCAGGAATGCTTGAACGAAGTTAGAGAACAATTAGAAAAATTTGATCCGAAATTGGGTTTGGGCGAGGATAATTCGGTTCAAAACCACTAAAAATAGGGTTCTGAAATGTTAAATCTTGCATTATTATATTCTACGCAAACTAGTAAATAGGCAGAAAATCAAATGTTTAAGATTAGTTTGGGGAGAATTGGATGCTTACTTTTGCAATAATTTACTCCATTACAATGAATTTGAAGGTAATAGTTATTTGTTTGTTGCTACCTATAGGAGCGTTGGCACAAAATGTTACTAATGCAGAGTCGGAAGACAACCGAATTTTAAAGTTTTCTAATTTCTCAGCATCGTTAGAATTTACCACAAAGTATATGTGGCGTGGTATTGAATATGGTACGTCGCCTGTTTTTCTCCCCATGCTCTCATACAGCTATAAGGGTTTTAACGTTTATGCGATGGGGGGATATGCCGCTAATGGGAGCCACCAAGAAGTGGATTTTGGTATAAGTTATACTCATAAGTGGTTGACTATTGGATTTAATGATTATTACTATCCCACGGCTGTAAGCGAAAAAGACAACTATTTTGTATTCAAAAATCGTGAGACGAGTCATTATGTGGAGGCAAGTGCAACGCTTGCTCCTCAAAAGTTCCCTGTTTATTTAACGTTGTCGTCTTACGTCTTTGGCATGGACAAGAAACCTAATGGCAGTCAAGCTTTTTCTTCTTATGCGGAGATAGGCTATAATCACCACTTCAAAGGGAACAATGTGATGACGGTCTTGGTAGGTGCTGAACTAAATAGGGGCTTTTACACGGATTACGAAAAGGGCTTTAGCGTATGCAATGTAGCGGCAAAATATACAACATCAATACCCTTGGGCAAGTATAAACTGCCGATAAGTGCTTCTCTTGTCTTTAATCCGTATAAAGAAAAAGCTTATTTTACATTCTCCGCATATTTAAGATGATGAAAACAGCAGTCATCCTTGCAGCTCGCAAGGAGCATGATAGTTCCATACCCTATCCTTTGTTGCCGATAATGGATGGGCAGTGTCTGCTGGAACGGACATTGGGCATTCTTGAAGATTTGGGCTATGACAAGATTATTCTTGTTGTCGGTTATAAAGCTTCACTGTTTGACAGATTCAAATCGGATAAAGTCAGTATAGTGGTCAATCGTGATTATCGCTTTACGTCATCCATGGGTTCTTTGGCATTGGCTGCGACTTGTATAGACGAGGATTTCTTGCTTATTGAGGGCGATGTGTTTTATGAGCGGGTTGTGCTTGAACGACTCAGTCAGACTCGATACGATAATTGTTTAGTCTTAACGGAAGAGTCCGGTAATGGGGATGAAGCATTTGCCGAAACCAAAAATGGTTTTGTTGTCAAAATCAGTAAGGATAAGCATCGTATTGTACGCTTCAATGGCGAGATGCTTGGACTGTTAAAGATAAGCAAAGATACCTTGTGTCGGATGATGCTGCTGTGGGAACAATCTACTAATTCGTTGATGAATTATGAATATATATTGTTTGATGTCACGGAATCTGTTGACAGGCCATATATATTCTTTAAAAATTTGATATGGGGCGAAGTTGACAACCGTGCTGATTATGAAAAGCTAATAAATGACGTGGTTCCCCAGCTCCGTAGAAAGGAGAATCCGTTTGATAAGGAAAACCTGCTGGAATATCTTCAACAGATATTTCCGGACAGGTGCGTTACCGATGCTCAAATCATGCAGATAGGAGGGATGAGCAATAGGAATTTTCGAGTAACGCTTGGAAGCGATGACTATGTACTGCGTGTGCCGGGCATTGGAGCGGACGGCATGGTGGAACGTAGAAATGAAGAAATAAACTCCTTGTTGGGGTGCAAGATTGGCGTGAATCCGGAAATCATCTATTTCAATAGTGAAACGGGAGTAAAGCTTGCTGCTTTTATAAAAAATGCAGAAACATTGAATTCTGCTACTGTGCAACGCTCGGAGAACATGAGGAATGTAGTCCGTATCCTCCGTACCCTGCATAATTCAAACGTCCGTCTTAATAACGAGTTCAACATCTTTCATGAGATAGAGAAATACGAGAGGCTGATGAAAGATGCGGGTGGAGTGATGTACGCGGGATGGGAAGATGTAAGAGAACGTGTGATGTCGCTTGAAGGTTATCTTAACGATGTCTTGGGCGTGGAGTTATGTCCTTGCCATAACGACCTTGTGGCCGAAAATTTTATCAAAGATGAAAATGGCAAGATGTATCTTATTGATTGGGAGTATTCCGGTATAAATGACCCCATGGCCGATTTGGGTGCGTTGTTTCTTGAATCGAGATTCACAGAAGACAATATGGATTATGTGCTTCAGGGCTATTTTGATGGCAATGTGCCGGAAACTGCAAAAACCAAAATAATAATATACCAGATACTTTTTGACTATCTATGGGCTGTATGGACGGTGATAAAAGAGGCCAAGGGGGATGATTTGGGTACCTATGGGCAAGAACGTTTTAGCAGGGCAAAGAAGCAATTGGCTGACTTGTCGATTTTTTTAACAATAAAATAGAATACAGGATGATTTCGAAAATTAAGAAAGCCACAAGGATAGACTGGATAATAACGTTGATCCCATTGGCATTGGTTATAGCGTTGTGCGGCATCTTTTTTGTGGCACCTACTGCTTCAAATGAAGTGTTGAGCAAGATAAGGTTTTTCTTCGGCGACACGCTTGGCTCCTACTATTTGATTATTGGCCTAGGCATATTTCTGCTTTCAATATTTATCGCCTGTTCAAAATATGGCAACATAGTGCTTGGCGATAAGGATGAAAAGCCTAAATACTCTTTCTTCAATTGGGGGTGCATGATGTTTACTTGCGGTTTGGCGGCAGACATATTGTTCTATTCGTTCTCGGAGTGGTTCATGTATGCCGTTGACCCCCACATCGCAGAAATGGGAAACATGCAGGATTGGGCAGGTGTGTATCCGATATTTCACTGGAGCTTGATTCCTTGGGGATTTTATTTGGTACTGGCCGTTTCTTTTGGCTTTATGCTTCATGTCCGCAAATGCGAACGCCAGAAATATTCAGAAGCATGTCGTCCGTTGTTTGGCAAATATACGGACGGAGTAGCCGGACGTTTGGTGGATTTGCTTGCTGTATTTGCCCTCATAGCAGGTACGGCTACGACATTCAGTGTGGCGACCCCGTTGATGGCAAGTATTATTGATAGCTTGTTCGGCATGGGACTTGATAGAGTTGCTGTCACCATTGTGATTCTTTTGATTACTTGCTTTATCTATACCTATTCTTTGTTGCATGGGTTCAAGGGAATCAGCATTCTTGCGAAGATATGTATTTTTCTGTTTTTCGGTCTCCTTTCTTACGTATTCTTGTTTTGTGGCGAAACCAAGTATATTGTTGAGTCGGGCATGTCCTCATTGGGAAGGATGCTTCAAAACTTCTTCGAGTTGTCCACCTATACAGACCCGCAACGTACTGCTTCCTTTCCTCAGAACTGGACTATTTACTATTGGGCTTATTGGATGGTGTGGTGCGTGGCGGCTCCCTTTTTCATAGGCGGTATATCCAAAGGCAGAACAATCCGGCAAACCATTCTTGGTGGTTATGTGTTTGGTGTTGGGTCAACAATAGTCAGTTTCATTGTATTGGGCAACTATTCAATGGGATTGCAAACAGCCGGCAAGGCGGACTTCCTTGCAGAATATACGGCTAACGGTGATGCGTACAGCCTCATAACCAATATAATCAATACCATGCCTTTCGCCCAAATGGTTTTAGCCATTGTACTTGTCACTATGATTGCATTCTATTGCACGTCATTTGATTCAATAGCACTCACAGCCTCATGCTATAGTTACAGAAGCCTTAAGGATGGTGAGATGCCGCATAGGTCCATCCAATTGTTGTGGTGCATTTTGCTAATCATGCTTCCCATCGCACTTGCGTTTGCCGAAAGCTCGATGAGCAATCTACAATCAGTCAGTATTGTGGCGGCTTTCCCCATCGGTTTTGTGATGGTCATGATAGTTTGGAGTTTTATGAAGGATGCGAAAGCGTATATGAATAGCGATAATAATCATTGATATGAATGCGATAATCTTAGCGGCAGGTCTCGGCACTCGATTGAGGCCATTGACCAATGAACGCCCCAAGTGCATGGTGGAAGTTTGTGGCATACCGATGGTGGAGCGGCAAATTCTGTTCCTGCATGAAGTGGGAATAACCGATATTACGCTTGTTTCGGGATATAAAGCAGAAAGCCTTGACTATCTGAAAGCAAAGTATGCTGTTGATATTGTGCCGAATCCTAAATATGATACGGTCAATAACATCTATTCGATGTATGTGGTGAAAGAACGTTTTGGCGACAGCTATGTGCTGGAGGGTGATGTATATATGCAAAAAAATTGTTTGCGTAAAGAAGTTGGTTCTTCCACCTATTTTTCCGTCTGGAAAAAGGAGTACAAGAGAGAGTGGGGCTTGGTGACTGACGAAAATGGCGTGCTTGACCATGTACATATTGGCGACGGCCAAGGTTACATCATGTCCGGTATTTCATATTGGACAAAATCCAATGCCGCAAAAATAGTTAACCGAATAGACAGGCTAATTGAGAATGAGTCTTATAAAGACCTCTTTTGGGATAATGCGGTTATAGATTCAATACCTGTGCTCGATTCAATAAAAGTGGATGGTGTTGATGGCATTTATGAAATTGACACGGTAGAGGAGTTGAGAGAGTTGGAAGGTGAACTTTATTAACGATATTCGGTTTGGGATACTCTAAAGTGTCTTTTTAAAGGCTATGCCTTAAATAGATTGTTTACGTTGTTTTAGATAGTAATGTAAAATTGTTGACAATTAGTGGCTTCTGTTAAAAAAAATTTCATATATAGTAGTTTCCTTACTTGCTCAAGTTATGTGTTCTCTTTTTTAACTTTTCCTTATGTAACACGTGTGTTGGGTGTAAATAATATCGGTATTTGTAATTTTGTCGATAGTATTATACAGTACTTCGTCATATTTTCTATGATGGGTGTTACTACTATTGGTATTAGGGAAGTAGCCAAATATAAAGATAATAGGGATGGATTATCAAAGGTATTTAGTACATTAGTTTCTATAAATTTAGTTTTTACATTTCTTTCAATTGTTGTATTGATAATCTGTTGTTTTTATATTCCCAAATTACAATCATATTCTCAGCTGGTGTATGTGGGAATAGGAAGGATTATAGCAGGTGCATTGTTGGTTGAATGGTTATATACAGGATTGGAGAATTTTAAATATGTTACAGTTCGTTCGCTTATTGTCAGAGTATTATATGTTTTATTAGTCTTTCTTTTAGTAAAGGATGAAAATGACTACATCTTATATTTTTCTCTGAATGTATTGAGTTATGTGGTTAATGCAGCATTAAATTGGGCTTATAGTAGAAATTATGTTACGTTTTCTATAAAAAGTATTGATGTAAAAAAATATATAGGGCCTTACATAATTTTAGGGATATATTTGATCTTGACAAATCTTTATTCTACGTTTAATGTAATGTATTTAGGATTTGTATCCAATGATACAGAAGTGGGATATTATACAACTGCTACAAAATTATATTCTATCATTATGGCTGTATTTACTGCATTTACAAGTGTTATGATGCCAAGAATGAGTTCGCTTGTTGCTAATAATCAGATGGAGGATTTTAAAGAGCTAACTAATAAATCAAAAGATGCATTGTTTGCTTTCTCTATTCCTTTAATTATTATATCCGAATTATGTGCACCTCAAATAATAGGAATATTGGCAGGTACTGGGTATGAAGGTGCAATTCTTCCTATGAGAATTATTATGCCTCTTATGTTGATAATCGGTTATGAGCAGATTATTATATTGCAAGTGTTAACTCCCCTGAAAAAGGATGTGGCTATTTTAGTAAATTCAGCAATTGGGGCTTCCCTTGGTTTATTGCTGAACTTTTTTCTTGTCAGTAAACTATATAGTTTGGGGGCTTCTGTGGTTTTAGTAGTATCAGAAATATCAGTCCTTTTGTCAGCTCAGTATTTTGTATCCAAATGCATTGGTTATAAGATACCTTTGAGAGCTTTATTAAAACGTTTATTTTTATGTTTACCAATAGTATTTGTATCAATTTTTTCTCATATAGAGCCTGCTTATGTATATCTATCTTTGATTTTAGTTTCTATGGTAGTGATAATATATTGGGCTTTAGTAGAATACTTTATAATGCATAATATTGTTGTTTTAGATATTGTGAACAAAATTTTATATTGCCGTCATAAATCCGGTTCTTGTTAAGAACATAGCGTATTCTTTGTTTTTCGGATTTGAAAATTGGCTGATTGAGTTAAAAAATATAGTATGGATTTGATTCCTAAAATAAGTGTTATAATTCCTGTTTATAATCCAGGTTGGAGCATACATAATTGTGTGAAATCTTTGTTGGCTCAAGTGCTTGAAAATATTGAATTTATTTTTGTTTTGGATTGCCCGACAGATGGGAGTGAGAAGATAATTGAAGATTATGCTCATAATAGTAAACAGATTAAAATTGTAAAGAATGAAAAGAATCTAAATATTGGCATGAGTAGAAATGTGGGTCTTTCAGCTGCAAAAGGTGAATATATTGCTTTTTGCGATCATGACGATATTGTAAAGCCATTTATGTATAGCGATATGGTACAGATAGCTGATGAAACTAATGCTGATATTGTTTTAGGGGTTCCAGAATATATTTATGACGACTCGTCTCTGAATCAAGCCTATTATTATCCAGAATTAGATGGTGATATTCGTTTGAAATTGTTGTCACTAATTATAGGTGAAGATAATGATAGTTCCCAATGGAAGTTTTATTTTTCGCATGGGGTGATTTGGGATAAAATATATAAAAGGTCGTTTCTGGAAGAAAACCATATTCAATTTGTTGATAATAATAAGATTACTTTTGAAGATAATTTGTTCAATATAGATACTCTTATTGTTGCAAAAAAGGTTGTGATATATAATAGAATAGTTTACCAGCATGTTATTAACGGCTTGAATACAGCGGCCACTTATGGATATTCAAAATATGACTGTGTAAATGGCTATATCTTATACTTGTATCAGCGTTTGATAGAAAATGGCTTGTATAATCAGTACAAAATACGTTTTTATAATTCTGTAGTAATGTACATAACTGGCTCTTTTAGTGTTGAGATAAAGAAAAATTGGAAGAGACCTTTACGCATCATTGATTCTTTTATGTATTTGAAGAAAAATAAAGTGATTCAAGAATCTTTCCGTAATAGTAAATTGAGGCCATACTCTAACAGGCTTATGAGAAATTTAGTCTTGTTTTTTATCAATATAATATTTAAGATATAAAAGAGGTATGCCTAAGGTGTCAGTTATAATTCCTATTTATGGAGTTGAAAAATATATAGAACGTTGTGCGAGAAGTCTGTTTGAGCAGACCCTCGATGATATAGAATATTTGTTTATTGATGATGTTACTCCTGATAAGAGTATAGATATATTAAAGCAAGTGTTAGTTGAATATCCTTTTCGTAAGAAACAGGTAGTAATCCATCGTATGGATACAAACAGTGGACAAGCCGCTGTTCGTAAATGGGGAATACAAAATGCTACAGGTGATTTTGTGATTCATTGTGACTCAGACGACTGGATTGATGTTGATATGTATCGTGTAATGTACGAAAAGGCTATACGGGAGGAAGCTGATGTCGTAGTTTGTGATTTCAATTATACAGATGGGATTTCTTATAAACGAAAGGTGAAAGCTTGCTTCTCAGATAGTTGTGATGAGTTCGTATTGGATATGTTGTATCAAAAAATATCATGGGCAGTTTGGAATAAGCTTATACGAAAGGAACTTTGTTCTTCTGTAAAAGTTTTTCCGCTGTATGCAATGGGAGAGGATATGGTTACAACAATACAAATAATTTTGAGCTGTGAGAAAATTTCATATGTGGAAAATGCTTATTACAATTATTATTTTAATCCAAATTCCATTATGAATACCCTAACACGGGAACAATGTATGAATAAATATTTGCAGCTAAAAGGTAATACAGAACTGTTGCTTCCCTTGTTGAAAAATAGTTTTACAGGAATTTGTTATCGTAAAATAGAAAAGGTTCTCAGATATAATAAAACAATACCTTTGCTGACTTACATATATGAAAAGAATTTTTTTATATTGTGGAAGTCTGAAATGAAGTCATGTTATAGCTTGATTTTTGATTGTAATGTTAAGAAAATATTTAAATTGATGTATGTGCTAGTTATGTTAAGGATTTATCCTCTTTATAAGTGCTGGAAATAATGCAAAGTATTTCTTCGAAAGGCAATAAGAAATATTGCAATATACTAAAGTGTGTTACCGTTATGAATGTACTGATATATATGGTGTATCCATTACATTCAGAACCATCTATGACTTTTTTCTTTTATTGTCTTGCTTGTTTTGTTGTGGGTTCATGGTGCTTTTTTAAGGTGAACAGAAAAACTAATTATTTGGACTTTGATGTGTTGTTCATTATAATTTATGTTTTCACATGTTACATATCCACGTTTTTCTTGAAAGAACAGACTTTATATCGAGCATTGTTTTTGGGGTATATGTTTGACACGGATTATGTGAATATAGGTAACTTGTTATCTACTATTGGTATTCTTTCTTATTATTGTGGAGGTTGCAGTAAGGTAAATGTGCCTATAGATAATTCTCATATGTTGCCATGTGTGATTCATACAAAAATATTGTCGGTCTTATTGCTCTGTTTTACCGTTTTGTTTATAGCAATGGGGGGGATGGCTTATAGTCAATCTGCATATCTTGACAGTGCTGGTGTTTTTTCACCTCTTATTCCTTATATTCTACTATTAATCACATTTGTATCTACCGTCATTATTGTTTCGGAGTTTTACAATAAAAAACATCATGCTTTTTATAAAATAAACAAACTTTCCATTATTTCCATAGGAATAGTCTTATTTATTTTGTTAGCTGGTGGAAGCCGTAGTAGTGCATCTTTTATAGCTTTACCTATCTTAGGCATTTATTGTATGATATATAAGCCGTTAAATAAAAAACAAGTTTTTGGTTTTGTTACATTATCAGTAGTTATAATGTGGCTTATAGGTCAAGTACGTTCTGGAGGAGAGGCTTCCGTCTCGAATCCAATCTTGTTGCTTGTTGATTTAACAGTTCCTTCAAGAAACAATTATGCAGTATATGAATATGTTGCTAAATATGGTTTTACGTATGGGACTTCTTTTGTTGGAGTATTTACAGTTATTCCATTTTTATCTAATTTTTTGGGATTGACAAATGGAAGCGGAGAGTTGCTAACACACGACTTTTTTAATATGAATCCCGACTATGATTTAATAGGTTTAGGTACGACAATTATTGCGGATATTTATATAGCATTTGGATGTACCGGGGTTATAGTGCTAATGTATTTATTAGGAAAAATAGTAAAAAAATATACGGAAGGAGCTAAAAATAACAATTATTATTCGTTGGTAATTTATGCTGAGTTGTTTTCGGTATCGGTATTTACTGTAAGAGGATACGTGACAACAGGTTTACGTCCTATTATTTGGTGCTTAGTCATTGCTTATTTTGTAACTCACTATTCTATAAAATTTTCTGCTATAGATAAATAGTTAATTTTGTTTTGCGTCAATATTTTAAAAAAAACTATCGGCACTTCATAGGGATGTAGTTTTATGGAATATTGAATAGATATATAAAGCTCTCAAAGGGGTATGATTTTTTTGTTTTTTACTGCTTCTGTTAATATAGGTGGGATAGAAAGAGTTTTTCTTTCTTATGCGGCTGGTTTGATGTCTCAAGGGCATAGTGTTCATTACGTCTCCTGTAGGGAAAAGGGCGAATTGGGACTTGATTTGCCAGATAATTTGCAATTTCATAACTTAGGTAACGTAAGGTTAAGATATTCAGTTTTTAAGTTAAGGAGATTATTGTTAGAGATAAAGCCAAATATTATTATAACAGGTAATGATTCTACTTTAGTTGCATATTTGTCTAAAATATTGACATTTAAGCGTGATTTTAGAATAGTAACATCTCAACATTCTTATTATAAAAATAATGAAACATTGTTTTATACCAAATATATCTTAAAATATTTTTTCCCTAGGTGTAATAAGGTTATAGCAGTATCAAATGGTATCGCTGACATGTTGGCAAACGATTTTAATATGAGAGAACCATTTGTTAAGGTGATAAATAATCCTATTGATATTCAGAAAATAGATAAGGATTCTTTTAAAAAAGTATCTGATGTTCAGCTTCCTGAAAACTATGTCACATTTATAGGAAGAATGACTCCAGTGAAAAATCTTTATTTTTTAATAGATTCGTTTGAGCTTTTTTGGGTGAGGCATTGCGACTACTTCTTACTTATGATTGGCGAAGGTTATCAACGAAATGAATTGGAGGAATATCTTTCAAGAAAAAAGTGTGCAAACAATGTACTATTTATAGGCGCTCAAGAAAACCCATACTCTTTTTTGAATGATGCTAAATTATTGCTTCTTACATCTTATTCAGAAGCATATCCAACTGTTTTAATTGAGGCAATGAGTTTAGGTGTTACTTGTGTTTGCACTCCTACTTTGGGTGCTAAAGATATATTAGAGGAGGGCAAATACGGTTATATAATAAATACTTTTGACGATAAAATGGAATATTTTCAAGCGATGGAAAGTGCACTATCTAATCCCTTGGAGAAGAAAATGCTCCGTAATCTTGTTGAACAAAAGTACTCATTGGATAAAAAGATTAATGATTTTTTAAATTTTGTAAATTCATAACTGTATGAATTATAATCCGCTGGTGAGTATCGTTGTACCATTATATAACTCCCAAAATGATATCGAAAATTGTTTAGAGTCAATATTTAGGCAAACGTATAAAAATTATGAGGTAATTATTGTCGATGATGGGTCAACCGATAATTCAGTCTACTTAGTTGAACATTTTATTTCTCAGCATACGGATATGCAGATATTATTGTTGCATCAACAAAATTTTGGTCCTTCTAAGGCTAGAAATGAAGGGATCTTACATTCAAAAGGTGATTTGATAGCATTTCTTGATTCTGATGATGAGTGGAAAAGTGATAAGCTTAGTAGTATGGTTCCTTTTTTTGTTGACAATGAGGTTGGTATTGTCTCGTCCTTGTATTCGATAGCTAATGATTGCGCTTTTAATAATCTAGATAATTCTGTAAAACTCATTACACCTAATAGGCTTCTGTTCAAGAACTATTTTATAACATCTGCTACAGTTGGTAGGGCAAATGTGCTAAAAAAATATTTATTTAATGAATTGCAAAAATACTCAGAAGACTATCGCCTATGGCTGGAGATATGTTTTAGTGGTTACAAATGTTTGCTTTTTAATTCCTGTCTTACGAAAATGAATTCAAAGCCCATTTACGGTGGTAGTGGGCTTTCCTCAAAATTATATGAGATGGAGAAAGGTGAGTGGCATAATTATTATCATTTATTAAAAATAGGCAGAATCAACTTTTTTCAATTTTTGTGTGCAATATCGTTTTCTTCTATAAAATATATTTATCGCATAGTTGATGTTAAAATTAAGAAGCGTTAGTGCGTTATATAATAAGTAGGGTGTCCAGCTTAATGTTCTAGTTTTTAGCTCAAAAAAGAGATGTTCATTATTCTAAAGTATTGAGAATCATCCAATATATGATATTCAATGGCCAAGGATATTACGATGCCTTTTTAAAGAGTTAAATCTGTGATAAAGAATTATCTATTTCTTGTTTTATATCAGAATGTTACGAATTAACACAATGTTAAATCAATATCGAAAATCGGAACGTAAAATTGTACACCCTATATAATAAGAAAAAATATGAAACTCTTTACGACTGCAAGTTATTATGGTTCTGGTTCTTCTGCTATAACTGATTTATTAAGTGAATATAGTACAGTGAAGGCATTGGATAGTGATTTTGAGTGTAGAATAGCGTATGATATGTTTGGACTCTCTGATCTTGAATATTATTTAGTTGAAAATAACCACCGGCATAACTCTAGTACAGCTATTAATATGTTCTTACGCTTATGTGGAATTTATGGATTGAATAAAAACATTAGATTTGAAAATTATTCAACTATTTTCCCAAATTTCCATAAGAGCGTGATTGCTTATATAAACGAGTTGGCCCCCATGAGCTATAAAGGAGGGTCTCATGTTGATATTTACATGAAGAGTGATTTGTTTATATTTTTATTAAAAATTAGAGGATTAATCTATAACATTTTTCACAAATTTGAGTCAACAAATGATGATTCTGCATGGTTGTTAAAAGGAGTGACGCCTTATGAACGAGAACTAGGAAAAATTGACTATCATATATCATATCCAATAAATGTTTTTTTGGAAGCAACCCAACGTTTCACTGAAAATTTGTTTGGTAGTGTTAACATGGGTAATAATGAGTATCTTATGGTGGATCAATTGGTACCAGTATCAAACACCATGCGTTTTGTAAAATATTTCAAGGATCTTAAAGTCATTTGCATAGACCGTGACCCAAGAGATGTTTACTATAATGAAAAGAAATTTTGGAAAGGTGGAATTGCGCCTTCTGAACCTAAAATGTTTGTTGAATGGTATAAAGCAACTAGGCAACATAAATTGGTAGAAAAGGATGATAAAAATCGAGTGTTGAGAATAGAATTTGAGGATTTAATTTACGATTATGAAAAAATGTGCCATAATCTTGAATCCTTTTTAGGATTATCTTCGGGCATGCATGTAGCTCCGAAAAGTAAACTAAATCCGAGTTTATCTATTAGGAACATAAAAAAATGGAAAGATGATAATGAGGAGTTGCCTAATATTGAATACATAAAAAAACAATTATTAGATTACTATCCATTTAAGTATGATTGATATTTGTTCTAAAAAGCATGGTTTAAAGTTCTTGGTAATAAAATATTCGTAGTGTTATGAATATATTACATGTTGTCAATATTCCGTTTGTTATTCCATATTTTCTTGGAAAACAGCTTGTTTTTTTTTCAGACAAAGGATATAAGGAACATATTATTTGTTCATCATCAGACGAATTGCCAGTTATGGCTAAAAAGTTCCACTTTGAATATGGTACGGTAGAGATACTGCGTAAATTTTCCATTTGGAAAGATTTGAAAGCGGTGAAGAATACTTTTTCATATATCAATTCTCGACAGATTGACATTGTCACGGGACATACACCGAAAGGGGCATTGGTTGCTATGTTAGCCGCTTATACAGCACGCGTTCCGAAACGGATATATTTTAGGCATGGGTTGGTTTATGAGACATCTCATGGTATGAAGCGGAAACTTCTTATTGCAATGGATCGGTTGGCGGCTTGGATGGCTACCAAAGTGGTATGTGTGAGTCCATCCGTATATAAACGAAGTATTGAAGATAGGTTAAATAGTACTTTAAAACAAATAGTTTTGTCAAAGGGGACTTGTAATGGAATTGATGTTGGCCGTTTTTGTAAGGATACTTTGAATGCTGAAAAAGTATGTAGTTTGCGTAAGCAATATGATATTCCTTGCGGTTGCTTTGTGGTTGGATTTACTGGACGATTGGTAAGGGATAAAGGAATCGTCGAATTGGTAAGAGCTTTTAGGATTCTTCAAGAAAAGCATTCTGATGTAGTAATGTTGTTGGTTGGGATGTACGAAGAACGTGATGCGCTGCCTTCCGACGTCATAGAAATGATAAAAAATAATTCCAAGATTATTAATACGGGGTATGTGCCGAATGCAGAAATAGAATATTATTATGCCCTAATGGATGTATTTGTTTTACCGTCCTATCGTGAAGGATTTCCAACTTCTGTATTAGAAGCTTCTGCCATGGAGCTTCCGGTAGTTACAACCAGAGAAACGGGGTGCATTGATTCAATAGTGGAGGGAAAGACCGGTCTGTTCGTGGAACATGATGAACGGGAAATGGCCTCTGTTATTGATTTTTTTTACAATAATGAAAACATGCGGAGGCTTTTAGGGAGTAATGGGAGAAGGTTTGTGGCAGATAATTTTAAGGAGTCCATCATCTGGGAAGAAATAGAAAAGCTATATACTAATTAAGAAAAATAGTAAGTGTTTTCATGAACATACTAATTACCGGAATCCACGGCTTTGTGGGTTCCAATCTTGTTGTAGCCCTGAAGGAACGTCATAACCTTTATGGTCTGGATATTGTTGCCCCTAAGAAGGAAGGGGTGGTAAGGACTTTTTCTTGGAAGGATATTGATTCTTCCTCTTTTCCGATGCAAAATCTTCCGGAGTTTGATGCTATT
>NZ_GL882692.1 GCF_000195635.1 Bacteroides fluxus YIT 12057
TATAACAATCCCAGAGCATTCGCTCAATAAAGTTGATTTTTTAAAGAGCCGTGTTCAGAAAGGGGGGATTTGCTTTCGTTTTTCTTGTCTTTGTTTCTTGATTTCTGTATCCTTAATGTGATTGGGCCGTTATGCCGCTGAATGTGCCGCATAACGTGGCTTTCGAAAGTTTGAATTGCCCGTGAAGCAGATGGCAGATAGCTTTCTTAGGGGATGCCAGCAGGCAAATGTAGAAACATGCCAGCAGTTTTCTTATGCCATCCAGATTTCTGCGTGCAAATAGTACTCGTGCGCGCGACATATAAAATTCTCTCAGTGGCGTACCTCTTTGTGCCGTCATGCTTTCCTTATGATAGACCACGGAGGCGGGTTCGTACCAAAGTCTGTATCCGGCACGGCGTATCCGCACGGACCAGTCTATCTCTTCATAGAAAAGAAAGAAAATGTCGGTCATGGGACCTACCCGTTGCAGTACGTCCCGGCGCACCATCATGGCGGCACCATGCAGATAGGGAATTTCACGGGGAGAGGAGTATTGCCCGTGGTCCGGTTCTCGTTCTCCTATCATCCGGTTTCGCAGGGTAATGGGGGAGAGGGGAGTGAATCCGGCAAATTGTATGACGTTCATATTACTGCCATATTTCAACATCGGTGATACCCCACCGTTCTGTCGGTCCTTGAGGCGATGTACTAATTTTTTTAATATCGGTCCTGTGATGAAAGCGTCGTTGTTGATGAAGAAGAGATAATCGCCTTCTGCCACTTTCAATCCGGCGTTGTTTCCTCCTGCAAAGCCGTTGTTGATATTCTGCACGACTTTAATCTGAGGTTTGTCGGGATACTGTTTCTTGATTTTTTCTGCCTGGGGAGATTGAGAACCGTTATCCACTACAATAATTTCGTAAGGATAGGTCTCGTTTTTCAGAAATGAGTCAATCATTTCGCAAGTGTCGGACAAACCGTTATAGTTTACGGTAATGATGGATACCATTGCATTGGGTTGTTTATTGTTTTATCCATTCTTTCTTTTCAAAATCATATCGCTTGATTACTTTTGCGGGGTTTCCTACGGCTACCGAGTAGTCGGGTATGTCTTTAGTGACAACGCTTCCGGCTCCTATCTGGCAACGGCATCCTATATGTACGCCCGCTACAATCACAGAGTTGGCGCCTATATGTGTATCTTTCCCTATAATTACTTCTTTTTTATCAAGAGGCTGTATGGAGGAATTTTGCGTTCCGTCTTTATATCCGTGATTGAACCCCGAAATAAAGACATGCTGCCCTAATCCGGCACCCGACTGTATCGTGACTGGGCCTATCACTACGGAGCCGATACCAATGCGTACCCCATCTCCCAATATCACATCTCCTGCTCCGTTGTTGACGGTAGCAAAAGTCTCAATAACCGTTTCTTTTCCCATGCGGAATTGTTTCCAGGGAAAAACATCCATACGTGAAGGACGGCGTATGATGCTACCTTTTCCTCTGCTGTGAACCAGTGGATTCAAAAAAAACTTGACCCATAATCGCGGTTTGGGATTTCGCTGGGGGGTGATAATCCAGATTGCGAAATCGTGAATCTGTTTATTCTGCTTGATTTTTTGTTTTAGTTTGGATAGTGACATATTGTTGGGCTCTTATTATATAATCATATAACTTTGACACACTGTTTTCCCAAGTGTGTGTATGCGCAAATTCGATGCGTCTCTTTGTTGCATCCGGATTGTGCTCTTGCAATGCCTTGCGGATGGCTTGTATATATTCGGAGGCTCCCAGGCAATTCAAAACATAGTTGTCGAAAATCTCCATCGTTTTGGTTCTTGTTGCTACCACGGGTTTGCCTAACGCCAGATATTCGTCCACTTTGCGGGGATAGTTCCCGACGGTGATTTCATTGATTAGCTGCGGATTGATGCATATATCGAAATGCGACATATAGGCTACTGTCTCTGCTTGTTGCTTTGCTCCCAAAAAGAAGACATTCTTCAGTGAGTGCAATTTGTGTGCCTTGAAATAGTCGTCTTCTCCACCCACCAAGACCATTGAGCATTCAGGAAGTTTTTTTGCCGTTTCATACATAAGGTCAGCGTCTAAGCGGCGGGAAGTAATCCATCCCATATAACCGATGATGGGGCGTTTGATGTCCTTCATATCTTCAGGAAGCGGATAGTTACCGTCTGCTTGGTAATTTTTCAAGTCTACGCCTTGACCTATGTCGTAGCAATGGGTATTATAGGGGCTGACTGCCTCTGCCAGTTGCCGTGAGTTGGCGACTATCAAATCACTTTTGCCGCACAATAGCGGCTCTAAGCGTGGAGCGTGTTTTTTCCAGAAAGCACTGACCATATTGTCTCGCCTGTAATAGACGGACAGTGAGGGTTTTAAAAAGTTTTTGGCATAGAAACTGCGGTAGATGTCATTGTCTATGAAAAGAATATAATCCTTGAATCCGATTGAACGGGCCGTGGAAAGGACGTGATTGTATATTTTCCGGTTATTCAGTTTGTTTACCGCGTCGAATAAACATCCGTCGGGAAGACTGTTCACCGGATAGACAGTGAAAGGGCAGTCCAACACCCATAGGTTGGATGAAACCTGTCTGACCCCGTTTCCTTTATTCTTTCTGAGGTTCTTGATGCGTTGTACGTTGGCATCCTCAGGATGTCTTAGGTAATTCAGTTTATCCACCGGCGTGTTTATATAGAGTACACGGTTGTGTCTGGCTATTTCCATGGCTATGTCTTTGGCGTTGCTGCCAATCGTGATGTCCCACGGTTGCATGCCGCTGATGATGAAGTCTCGTCCTGTAATCATGACATCAGATATTTATGGATTGATAAACTTTCAGCAGTTCTTCTGCGGTTTTTGTCCATGAGAACTGCCGCGCCCTTTGCAGGCCGTACTCTTTTTGCTTCTGGTATAAATCCGGTTGCTGTTCCAGTTCCAGTAGTTTGCCGGCAATTTCTTCCGGTTTGAAGGGATTGACGGTCAGCGCGCCGCTTCCCGCCACTTCGGGCATGGCGGAGGTGTTTCCTGTGATGACGGGCGTGCCGCATGCCATGGCTTCCAGCATGGGAATACCGAAACTCTCGCGCAACGAGGGGTAGAGAAATGCAAAAGCTGCGTTGTAGAGTGTGGCGAGGTCGCTGTTTGGAATGTAACCGGGGAAGTGCAGGTATTGTTTGATATCGTTGATGCCCTCCTGTTGCAGCAGTTGGTCTATATAGGTTTCCTTGAGGTCGGCTATGAGCAGAGGACGTTTTATAATGGACTGTTGCAGATACAGGCTGTACGCCTTCAGCACACGTGCCGCATTCTTTTTGGGATCGGTATTGCCCAGAAAGAACAGATAGCCCTTTTGGGGGATATATCGCTGCACAATATGCAGATCGGTGTCCGGCAACGGGTGGAAGTGCGTATTGTAGCCGTTGTAGATGGCGGTGATACGTTCGGCGGGAATATGGAGCGTCTGGCGGATGCGGTCGCACTCAAAGCGGGAAACGGTGATGATTTTCCGGCATTTCTTCAGAATGCGGGGTACTACCAATCGGCGATAATGCCGGCCCATTTCCTGATAGAGAGAGGGACTGCGGTGTTGGCGGGGTTCCAGATAGATGATGTCGTGAAGCGTCAGCACCAACGGCACGGGACACCACAGTGGTGCGGTGTTGGAGGTGCAGTGCAGCAGGTCCGCTCCTAAACTCTTGACGGCAAGCGGTAGCGCCACTTGCTCCCAAAGCGGATAGCCACCGGGGCAGCTTATCTCTACAATGGACAAGTTGGACGAATTTTCCAGGCAACGGTCTTCACCCGGAGCTACAAGCACATAGTATTCGTTGCCGTCCTTCTGTTTCTGCAATTCGCGGATAGATTCCAATGCTACGAAATCCATACCGTGTTTGTTGGCGCGGAAAATGCGCTGGGCTTCAATGGCTATTTTCATAAGATTCTTTATTGGGCTTTTCTTTTTTTCTTGAACTGCAGGACATGACTGAAAATGGATTTGAACATAAGGACGGGGAACGCCCATATCGCTTTTCTGAAGCGCAGGGCTATCTCTCCTTCGGGCAACGCCATGATAAACGTGAAGCCCATGGCGGCCGATAGCAGGTACCACTTGGGGCAAAGCGTCCAGTCTGTGACGGTGGTGACAACTGTGAAAAAAAGGATAAGCGCTATCAGCAGGAAGCGTGAGGGGAGCAGCCATTGGAACAGTTTGTTGCAATAGTCCCATTTGCCTTTCAGAACCGCCATAGGAAGGTGCCTGATGGCAAACAGTCCGCTACTGTACTGCGAGTGAAGCCATCCCAGTCGGCGGGCTTCGTAGCCGTCGGCGTTTTCTTCTTTCTTGCTGTAGCACACCACTTCTTCCATGTATTCTGTATAAATATTCTGTTTTAAGAGGGCTATTTCCGTCGTTTTGCTGATGTCTGATCCTCTCAAGGTGGGGGCTATCTCATGAAACATCTTGAAGTCAAAAGCCATGGCCGATCCTATTAAGGCTGCCGAGAGCCCCATGCGGGTATGTCCTTTACGGAAAATGTTGTTGTTTATTTCTTCACTGGTGGCATTGAGCACGGCAATGTCGGTGGTCAAGTTTTCGGTCATACGGTGTGCCTGCATGGCATCGCAACCGGAGTAATAGGCATTGTTGAATAGACATAAGGCGTTGGAGACCGCTTTGTTGTCGGAATTGAAGATGACTATCATGTCATACTCGTCGGGAGAATAGCGTTCCATGACTTGTTGGATAGCATAGACTTTGGTACATCGGTCATTATCCGGAACCACAATGTTGACGGGCATTTGCAATAATGTCATCAAGTCTTCTTCAGGCAGTCGGGTGGCAGCTACGGCTATGTCGTATTTTTCGCGCGGATAATCTTGGTTCTCCAGAAAGTGGCTGACGGATTCTATGACTTCTTTCCCGTCGCGCAATACGGTAAACAGTACCAGGAAGCGATGCTTTATCCTGCTGGCAGGGTAGGGGTTTCTGTACCGTCCCAATGAGAAGAGGGCACAGACAAACAGGTATAGTACCGGTATGGCCATGAAAAGGAACAATATGGAATCTGTTATTTGCAGTGTATTGTTGTTGTCGTTCATCCACCAGCCCGGGTTGAATATGGAGAAGATATCAAGATTCATGTTTCCGTTTATTTAGTTTGTTATATTTTGTCTGTGAATGCAAGCGTCTATCCGTTGTCCGTTCAATGTTGCAGCCAAGAAAGTGAATACGATGATCTGGGTGGGGAACTGATTGAAGAAGGCATTGCCATAGGCGCTGACCATCAGTCCGAACACACCGCACAGCATGGCTGTGAGTATTCCCCGGAACTCTTTGTTCTTGATGCGGAACATCACTATGTAGCATGCCCGCAAAAGACTTGTGATAAGTACTCCCAGATATAGTGAAAGGCCGACTATTCCGGTTTCCATCCATAGTTTTACGTAGGTGGAATCATGGGGGATAACTGTGGTGACGCGCATGGCGAAACGTTGCGCTTCCACACCGCCCAGCCCCAGGCCTTCACCGAAAGGACGTTTTTTGAGATATACCGCCAATTTCTTCTTGTTTTCTGCACGCACGTTGTACGAAGCGTCTTCCGTGGGATTGAAAGCCGTACGCATGCGGCGTATCATGGGGTTGTCCTGGCCTATGTAGGTATGGGCGAAGAATATGTAAATGCTGATGCCGAGCAGACCAGTCATCAGCATCATACTGACTTGCTTGTTTATCAAGGCGAAAAGTAGCATTCCGCCCAACGGGACGGCTATGGCTCCGCGGGTTCCGGAAAGGAACATGGCATATATTCCCAATGAAGCGACGATGGCGTAATAGATTTTATACCGCTTTTCGGGAGTATAGAAGGCAATGATGCCGTAAAGCACACCGGCCATACCCATATTGGAACCGAGATTGCCTGCATCCGTAAAGAAAGAGAAGTAGCGGGTACCCGTAGCGATGATGTGTGTTTTGGCACCGCCTTGGGCGAGCCATACTTTCTCTAAAGAGTCGAATCCTATATATTTCTGGATAAGAGTTTTCAACACTGCCAGCAGCACCAATATAGATAAGATAAAGACAAGCTGTTTCACGTACTTTAGCCGGTTGATGAGCACGCTGCCCAAAAAAGCGGTCAGAAGCCCGGTGTATATGATTCCTCGTGAAGCGCTCCATGCCTCGAAAGTGGCAGTGGGATTGGCTACTTCAAGAAGACAGTAGAGGCTCCATAGGAGGCAGCCTGCTGTAAGTATGTTTCTACCGTTCTCCCACGGAAGTTTCCGGCTTAGTATGGAGTGGGTCAGAGCGATAAACAGTGTGCCGAACAAACCGACGTCCATGATTACGCTGAAACCGGATAACTGGCCGTAGCGTATGATATAGTTGATGAAGTAGTTGAGTATGAACAGCCCATAGAAGGCGACTACCGGGAAACGCAGCGTCTGTATCAGGTAATACAAAGCCACCGGAAGCAACATGACTGCGATGACTCCGGACAGGCTTCCGCTGCCGGAGCAGATCGCTATGACTGCCAATCCTGTGATAAGGCCTGCATAAAGTAGCAGTTTGGGTGATATGTATCCTTGTTCTATCATCTTGGCTTTTATTTTACCGCTGCCTTGTGGGAGGTCAGTCCCAATTGGGCCAGATTACTGAGGAAACTGTGCGCAGGGTTGTAAGGTGGAAGCGGACCGGTGAATGATTCCACTACTTCACGGTCGGCATTGTTGAGGTAGAGGTAGAAAGGTTTCCCGGACAGTGTTTTCCGCAAGGAACGCAAGCGTGCGTCATCCTTGGCACTCCATAAACGCGCTGCATTGGCTATCAGTAAGTTGACGTCCGCAGTGGCTAGCACGGATTCCGGTACTGTATGGTGGCACAGAGCGGGATATTCTACCAGCAGTATGTCAGGAATCTTTTCGGCTTCATTCTTTTGCCAGAAGTCCGACAGTTGCCGGGCCTGTACATATTTTTTGTCTTCTATTTCAAAATCCGACTGATGGGTGACGATACGGACATTCAAGCTTTCTGTTCTCCAATAGTCGGCAAAGTACTTGGCAAGGAACGATTTCCCCTCCCGTTCTTCCATGCTGAGCAGGTTGATGACAGTCGTTTTTCCCGGTACGAGATATTGGTTAAGTTGCTGGCAGGCGTATGCGGCTGCACGGCGGTTGCATGCTTTGAGGAAACCGCGGAACTTCAGGTTGCTGATTCCATTGAATGCAGCGATTACAGGTAGTCCGGTAAGCCGCTTGCTACGTTCTACGTCCCGTAGGGTTCTGTCTATGAGTTCAACCAGCAAGGAGAGTCCTATGATAAATATCAGACTGCCGAAGAAAGCGGCAGCGATGAACAAGGCTCGTTTGCGTCCATTATCAGTCAGAGGATACTCCGGAGGGGTAATGATTTGAAGGTTGCTGGTACTCATTTCAATATTTTTCAGACGGAGACGAGCCTCGGATAATCCACGGAGGACTTCGCGGTAAGTATCTTCCGCAATGCCCACCGCACGTTCTTTACGGTTTACTTGAGTACCTACGGGAGAAAGCGCCTTGTAGCCTTCACGGATATCTTCCCGGCGTTCGTCCAGAACTTTAAGCTCCGCCTTGGCCTTGGCTTCATTGATCACCGCCAGCAACCATTCATTGACCATATTCTGGATACCGACTCCTTCCTTGGAGAAAGCATATTCATTGATATTGTCGGACAGGCGGCTGATGTTGTCCTCTGCCTGTTTCAACTCGCGTTTGCTTTTCAAAAGCTCTTCATTCTTACTATGTTCTGTATCGGTAGTGAAGATTTCTTGTTCCGTAATCTTCTCGTTCAACTTGCTGACCTTGTCCAATTCTTGCAATAGGTTGGTATTAGTACGCATCAGGCGGGCACGTATATCCATTTTCTTTTCCAGCATGTCGAGTAAGGCTCGTGCCCCTGCGTATTCTCTTTTGGTGAGTTCATAGCGGTCATCCACTTCATATTTGGTAATGGCGAGGGCTTTGGTCTGTTCTCCATAGTTAATGACTTCCTCTTGTACGCTGTAGCGCATCAAGTCATCCTCCTCTTTGGTGAGAATGCTTTTCGCTTTTTTTACTTGTTCTTCAAAGTAGGCTATTACATTTCTGGTCGAACTGAACCGCAATATCTCATAAGCTTTGGTCAGTTCATCTTCCAGAAGAATAAGAGTGTTCTGAGTGATACCGGGGTCGCCGCAAGTATAGGTGATGTCTATCAAATCGCTGTTGCCAAGACGTTTGATGACGATTTTACTTAATGCATTATAACTGAAGAAAGGACTTGTAGGCCGACTGAAGAGGGTGAATACGAAATTACCTTGGTTGGGCTTGCGGTATTTGAACAGGTTTTCGGTGGTTTTGCTGACCGACTCGCGGTCAACCAATGCAAGAACCTCTTTCGGTGTGTTTTTTATCAGTTGCCGGTAATGCTTGGCAAGGAGGTAGGGGGTGTCTTTGTTTTCGTCGCCATGAACCAGACAGGTGGCGAGCAGGCGGACGGAGACTTTTTCCAAAGTTCCTTTGGATTTACCAATGTTAATGATATTGTCGAATGTGCTGTTGATTGAGAAAAAATTGAAACTTTCTTCTGTAACGGCACTTGCGTTGGTCACACCTGCATAAATACTGCTGTTTACTGTGTAGCTGAACGGTAAGAATTGGGTGAAATAAATCACCAAGGCAGTTACAATGAGACTTCCCCATAACATTCGGTAACGGATGCGGTAAAGAAATAGGGATATGAACTGTATTACATCCATAGGGATTATTTGTCTTTGATGATTTTTACATTGGTCAGCATCTCCAGCAGGATGATGGCGTTGTGGAGGCTTACACGTGCCTGTTCATATTGTACCACGGCAGTAGAGCGTCTGCTCCTTTCTAAGGAAAGGGAGATGATGTCGATAGTCCCGTTGATGAAGTTATTTTCTGATATTTTCATTTGGGCGTTGTAGAGTGCGGCTGATTCTGCTTTTGCCTTGATGGTTGCAAGTTGTTCTGTCACGGAGTTATAAGCATCAAGAACTTTCAGCTTGCGGTCTTCCATGACCTCCTCTTGTGTATATTGCAACTGCTCAATGTCATACTTGTATTTTTTCAATTTTAGGGGACGATTGAATAGATCACTGAGGCTGACACTGATATTGGCTCCTACATAGAATGAATGACGAAAACTGGATGTGGAGGTCTGATACCAATTCTCGGTAGTAGTGCTGTTGTTGTCGAGCATGTTGTAGTAACCGTAGGTGTAATTGCTGTTCAGACGGAAGTAGTTCCACCAGTCTCTTTTTTGAAGGCGGTATTCGTTTTTCACTTGTTCTACCTGGGACTGGGCGCGTTTCACGCTGGCGTTTTCCGTCACCGCATCCAAAAAAGCCGAAAGGGGAGGCAGTTCCAGATTGTTGATCTCTTTGGAAATCTTGTCTGTACTTTGGGGTTGAACGGCCTTTTCTAATTCAGCGTCACTCTCTTTCAATAACTGTAATGTTTTGATGCGTTCAGAACGTGTCATATCTTGTTGAGCTACAATATTGCCTGAATAGCACAACAAAGCAAAAAATATGATTTTATATGTGTGAGCCAGATTATGTTTATTTCTCATTCTACATTTCATAAAGCAACAGGAGGTTTTGAAAATCATTATACATTCTCTTTCTGTACAAACGCCGTCGCTGTTCTGAGCAGAATCTTCATGTCCATCCAGAATGAGAAATTCCTGGCATATTTGATGTCCAGTTGTTTCCGTTCTTCAGCGGACATTTTTCCGGCTCCGCCACGTTTTTCCACCTGCCACAGCCCTGTCAGCCCGGAAGGTGCCATGAAGCGTTCCACGTAGTCGTCGCTGGTCAACAGCTCTGCCTCGTAGAGGGGCAGGGGGCGGTTTCCTACGATGCTCATGTCTCCATTCAGGACATTGATGAGCTGGGGCAATTCATCAATGCTGTATTTGCGGATGAAGCGTCCTACACGGGTGACGCGCGGGTCATTTTCTATCTTGACAAAAGCATTTTGTTTCTCTTGGGATTTCTTTTTCAGGAAATCTTCTTCCGAAATCACGAAATCGTCCGATATCAGTAAGGTGGCTTCTTCCTCCTCACTCCCCACAAGGTCCTCAAACCGGATATCCGGTTTCTCGTCAGCTGCCTCTTCTTCCATCTTGTACTGGTTCAGAGAGTTCAGTTCCTTCAGATGCTTGTCCGCATTGGCGTACATGGAACGGAACTTGAGAAAGTTGAATATGCGGTAATTACTCCCGACACGTTGTGACTTGTAAATGATCCTTCCCCTGCTTTCCATGCGGATGGCTATGACTGTGGCTATAAGCAACGGTGACAACGCGATGAGTACCCCTGCGGCAAAAAAGATGTCAAACAGCCGTTTCCACAAGGGCAATCGGAATTCGTTGAGCGACTTGCGGTGATACAAACTGAATTCCTGCAGCTTGCTTTCCTTGCGTGTTTTGAGAAACCGGGTCATTTGCCGGATCGAACTCTCATTTGCTTCGGGAGGTAGCGTATTGTTGACCCCTGCCTGCAGGTAGAGCCTGCGGTCCCGGTCCTGCAGCAGTTTCGTGATGAGAATGATATAGACACGGGGAAAGCGTTTGTGCAGGAAGGATATGTTCCTGCAATCCTCTTCCGCGTTGTTTTGCTCATAGAGAATGGAGGTGTTGTACCGTTCGCGGATACCGTCGATGACCTTTGTCGCTTTGTTGCAGGACGGGACAGCCATGAACATACCGTCTGTGACTTTGCTCAAGTGGTTTATGATGGTATGGTCGTTCCCTATGTAGATATAATATAGCATATCCTTGTTATGATGGGAGTTTAGAGATATTTCTTGATACGTGCCTTCAGTTCCATGGGGTTGAAAGGCTTCAGGATATAGTCTTCGGCACCGGCATTGAGCAGGTTGATCCGTTCTGTAGTACTTTCTTCACTGGAGAGCATGACAACAGGGATGTGCCTGAAAAGGGCGTTGCTTTTCAGATAGCATAAAAATTCACTGCCGGTCATTCGGGGCATCCGTATGTCTGAGATGATAAGTGCGGGTTCGTTTCCTTCGTTCAGCCATTCTATGGCTCTGATGGGATCTTCCACATATACTAAATCGTTTTCTTTTCCTAAATAGACAGAAAGTACCTTACCTATGGCAGGTTTGTCATCTACAAATAATATTGTTTTCATTGTTTATGTTATATACCTTGTTTGCTATAAACAAAAATACATGTTATTATTATCTTTTTATATAATTGGTAATAAAAACAAGAATGCATTAATGATTATTAACTGTTTCCTCCAAAAGTGTGAGAAGTCATACCGTCTGATGTTGTTTCACACTTTGAGTGAGGAAGTAAAAAGTACGGATCTCTAATCTTCCTTTATAGGAGACAACTGGGTCAGAGGGTATATTTCTCCGTTGTTATAGTTGTACCATTTTCCGTTTCCGCTTTCATCTCCGTCTTCTTTGCCGCCGGTGGTCACCCATTTCTTGAAATAGGGATATACGGAGGAAATCTTGTAGTGCTCCATAGGCCATGGGAATTCGGTAGGGATGACAACGGCCCATGCCAGATTCTCGTTGCTGACATAGTATTGGCCTTTGGTCAGGGACCGGTCATTTCCTTGGTCGAAATATCTGGTGTTTGCCAGTTCGGTAGGCTTGAAACCAACCACATGCACTTCGGTGCGTAAAGACTTGACTGTGGCGGGGGATGTGATGGCGAAGACGTCTATATGGTTGATGTTGAAGGCGTCTGCCTTGATGCCTGCCGAAGCGGGGATTTCCATAATGATATCGAATCCTTTGGTATCGTATTTGCAGTTGACCCCGTTGGGCAGGGTATTGATGAACGGGCCATTTTCTTTATAGTCATCGTTTCCCCATAAGGTGAGGTGGGCGTTGTCAAAGAGGATGTAGGTAGGGGCGTTCTGTCCTTTTTCAAAGGAACTTGCCGTACCGTTGACCGTGAATTTGTCCGGTTGCAGGCCGGCTGGCAATTGAAGGAAACGGATGCCGGCTCCCAAGGTTTTGGATGCTCCTACGGCACGGACTTCTATCCGCATTCTAAGACGCGTTACGTGGTTGTCACCGTTTAGCTGGAGTTTTTTGACCGGCATCACAAGGACGAGGTCATTCAGTTCGAAGTCTCCGTATGCGGGCCAGTTATCTTCGAAGGCAAAGGTATAGACATTGCTTTCACCTGTTTCTATCGGAAATTCAGGATTAGTTGGCGTACTGCCTTCATTGCCGTCATAAATGATGCCCGCACACGTTTCGACGGTGTATTTTGATGCATCGGTGCCGACGGACGAGCAGTGGGTCTTTGTCACTTGCCAGTCTTCACTTCCTAACGGGTAATAATCGGTCTTGTTGTCTTGCCAATTGTATTTACGGACATATTCTTTTCCAAGATCCAGGATCAGGCCATTGAATGTGTTTTTACCGGGGTAGTAAGTTTCCGCGGCTTTTATCATGGAGAGGGAGGTTCCTTCACCGGTGCATGTTCCTGTATTCCCGCCGGTGAGTTTTTCGGCCAGAATAATGGAACTGTTCTTCAGTATGGCCTTTGCGCTGTTGTAAAAGGTGAAGTTTTTGACCGGTTTCCACGTCTTTCCATCCTGTGGTCCTGTGATGGAGCCATTGTCCAGTATTAGTGTGCCGCTGAATACAAACAGGTCGGATATGATGAAGGTACAGGCGTTGTATATGGAGCTGGCTCCATTGTTTTGAGTGTCGTATGTATTCAGAACGATTGTTCCATGATTGTTGACGGTAGATCCGTTCATGATGGAGGTGGCGTGAATGGTGGCGTTCCCGAAGTTGTTGAGGATAGCGTCGGAATTCCCGTTCATTTGGATAGTCAGTTTGTCTGCCGGATGAACGGTTCCGATTTTGCCTTGATTGTCAAACTGTGCGGAGACCAACGAAAGCAGGCCGGTAGCTTTGATTTCTCCTTTGTTCAGTATCTGGCTTGTACCGGCATGGAATTCTTTACTTGAGACAGTGGTACCGAGGTTGTAGAATCTCACGCTTCCGGCTTGTATTTCTATTCTTGTTTTTCCTGTAAATATACCTTTATTATAGAACTCGGCTGATTCTTGCAGCTTTGCATGGTCTGTTGTCAGCACGTTGAAATTCTTGATTCGGCTGGCCGATTGGGCTGTCAGGGATGTGCAATCCGCTTGTCCGTCGCTTGAGACGGTCAAGGTTGCATTATTCTGCAATGTGATGCTTTTCCCGCTGAAAGTTCCTTGAATGTAAATGTTGACTCCCTGTCCTGCCGTGATTGGTTGGCTGAAGGTGGTACCGGACTTTATGAGGTAGTTTCCGGCATTCCATAAGCTGCATCCCCATGGATAGTCCTCATTCTTCAGTTCCTTGGCATCTGCCGGGATAGCCGGCTCCGTATATGACGGGTCGGCAATGGCACTTTCTGCATGTGCGGTGCCGTAAGCGCGCGTGTCGGTCTGTGCGATGTACGGCTTGCAGTGCAATGTCCCTCCATGTTCCGGGACTTCGTATTCGTAAATTTCTTTACGCTGTTTCGGGTCTGTCTGCCGGATATACAGGCGCTTTATGGCGTTGGATATATTGATGCCGGCTGTGTAGTCGCTGCCGCCTTTTGCCATTCCGGCTGCAATGGGAGTGGCTGCCGGGTCATTCAAAGGATTGGCTGTAAACACTTCTATCAGATAATTGTATCGCCCGTTGAATTCATCCTTGACCGCAACATTCAGATTGATGGAGTTGATCATTGACCAGTTAAAGCCGTCGGGAGCAATAAAATCTTCTCCTAATGGGTTTTCCTTGGGCTCTGTTTGTATCCCTCTCTCGGGATCATACACATCCTCTGTACAACCGGTAAATGTCAATGTGCATGCAATGGCGGTCATTGCCGAAAAATAATTTAATGATTTCATAAGCTAATCCGATGTGCGTTTTTATCTTTCGATATTGTTTTGTTTGCCTAAAATAATCAAGTTTTTGATTCCTCACGCCACAAAATTAGGCATATTCTTTGGAATATAGCTTGTGATAATTGTTTTTTTTATTCTATGAATAAGTGTTTCTTGCCAAAAACAGGCTTTTTAACCTTTGGAAAAGTTGTATATGCTGTTCATATGGTCCGGCAGGCTTAGTCTTTGGTGATTTCGCCTGCGAGGTCGGAGTTCATGCGGTAACGGATTTCTTCTTGTGTCAGTCCGTGTCCGAGGAGGAACATAAGTTTGGTGACCGCACATTCGGGAGTGCTGTCGTAACCGCTGATCACACCTGCCTGAAGCAGATGAAGTCCGGTTTCGTAACGTCCCATTTCTACAGCACCGCTTTGGCATTGGGTGATGTTGACAATGACGATTCCACGTTCCGAGGCATCCTTCAATTGGCGGATGAACCATTCCTTCTGGGGGGCATTCCCGGAACCGAAAGTCTTGAGGACTACAGCTTTCAGCCCCGGAACGTGCAGTACGGAGTTGATGATACTTTCCTGTATGCCGGGGAAGAGGGTGAGCACCACGACGTTGGTATCGAAAAGGTAGTGCGGCTTCATGGAACGTGACGGGTCCGGGCGGCGGATCAAATGCTCGTTATAGCGGATATGAATGCCTGCTTTTGCCAGGGCGGGATAGTTGAAGGAACGGAAAGCGTTGAAATTCTCGGCATTGATTTTGGTTGTCCGGTTGCCCCTCATCAGTTCGTTTTCAAAAAAGATACATACCTCGGGAACTGCGGGGGTACCGTCAGGATTCTTGGCAGCGGCTATTTCGATGGAGGTGATGAGGTTTTCCTTGCCGTCGGTGCGTAAGGTACCGATGGGAAGTTGCGAGCCGGTAAGAATGACGGGTTTGGAAAGATTTTCGAGCATGAAGCTGAGGGCAGAGGCAGTGTAGGCCATTGTGTCAGTGCCGTGCAGGATGACAAAGCCGTCAAAGCGGTCATAGTTGCGGTGAATGATTTCGACAATCTTTGCCCAGAAAGAGGGCTCCATATCCGAAGAATCGATGGGAGGGTCGAATGGATGTGAGGAGATGTGATAGTTGAAACGTTTCAATTCCGGAACATGTTTGAGCAAGTGGTCGAAATTAAAGTTTTCAAGGGCACCGGTTTCCGGGTTTTCTATCATTCCGATAGTTCCACCTGTGTAAATCAATAGTACGGAAGGGCAATTGGCTTTCATAAATATTGTATTTGCGTTCTTTTCGGGGCACAAAGATAGTGAAAAAGTGATTACCTTCCGATTTCTTCCTTCAGTTTTTTTATCGCTTTTTCAGTGTTCCCACCGGCTTCATTGAGCAAAGTGACGAAACGGCTGCCGATGATGGCACCGGAGGAGTTGCTGCAGGCAGCGTCAAATGTCTGTTTGTTGCTGATTCCGAAACCCACCATGAGGGGATTGCGGAGATTCATATCCTGTATCTTCTTGAAGTAGGCCTGCTTTTGGATGTCGAAGTCTTTTTGGGCGCCGGTGGTGGCTGCACTGGAAACCATGTAGATGAAACTGTCTGTATGGGCATCAATTTCGCGGACACGGGATTCATCGGTTTCGGGAGTGATGAGCATGATGACCCGTATGTCACATTTCCGGGCAATGGCCTTGTAACTTTCTTCGTAATCCTTGAAGGGGAGGTCGGGGATGATGACACCGTCGATGCCGCATTCGGTACACTTCCGGCAGAAATTCTCGAAACCGAATTGCATGATGGGGTTGAGGTAGCCCATGAGGATGAGCGGGATGTGGACGTCACGGCGAATGTCCTGCAGCTGTTCGAAAAGGAGGCGGAGGGACATGCCGTTCCGGAGGGCGCGGGTGGCGGCGTTTTGGATGACGATGCCGTCAGCCATCGGGTCGCTGAACGGGATGCCGATTTCTATCATGTTGACTCCGTTCTTTTCAAGGGTACGGATAACATCGGCTGTACCTTCCAGGTTCGGACAGCCGGCACAGAAGTATATGGACAGCAGATTCTTGGGGCTGTCCTGGAAAAGTGGGTGGATGCGGTTTACCATTGTTGTTTACGATTTTATGATTTTACAATTCTATGATTTTATGATGTACCGTTTACGGTTAGTTTTATTTGTGATTTTTATCTGTGAATCTGATTCTGGTCGTAAACGGTACATCGTCAAATCGAACTTTCTTTCAGTTCTCTCAGAAAGGTTTCGATACGCTCTGTGTCTTTTATGCCCGGCGCCGTTTCGAAGCGGCTGTTGAGGTCGATGCCTGCAAAGCGGGAATGACGGAATTCCTTGATGGATTTTGCGCTGTAGGGATTGATGCCGCCGCTGAGCAGAAAAGGGGTGGGACCGCTGTAGCGGTACAGCAGGTTCCAGTCGAACTGGTTGCCCGAGCCGCCGTAGCAGGGTGTTTTCGTATCGAAAAGATAGTAGTCGCACAGACCGTTGTAGCTTGAGGTGGCGAGCAGGTCTTTCAGGTGAGAAATGGAAAATACCTTGATGAGGCGCAGGCCGTGGCTTTGCAGGGAGCGGCAATATTCGGGTGATTCCGTTCCGTGCAGCTGGATGTAGTCCAGACTGAAACGGTCGGCATACATCAGGATATTCTCTTTGTTTTCGTTGACGAAGACACCTACACGTTTAGCGTGTGTGGGCAGGTACTCGGGCATTTCGCACAGGCAACGGGGAGATTTGGGGTAGAAAATAAAGCCAATCATATCCACGCCCAGTTGTTCTACATTGCGGATGTTCTCCGCTTCGGTCATTCCGCATACTTTGATAAGGGTAGCCATGGTGTTTTACTGTTTATCGGTTTATGAATAATTAATAATTATTTTTTACAGTCTGTCACTGACCTTTATAAACTCTTTCAGTGCATCGCCCGGACTTGCTGTTTTCATGAAGGTTTCACCGATAAGGAAACCGTGGAAGCCGGCAGCACGCAGGTTGTGCAGAGTGGCGGGACTGGAGATGCCGCTTTCGGATACCAACAGTGGAAATTCCGTTCCGTTGGTAGCTTCGCGGAGTTGTCCGGCTATTCGGAATGAGTTTTCCACATCGGTGGTGAAAGAACCGAGGTTACGGTTGTTGACCCCGACCATATCTATCTCCTTATTTATATAGGAGAGTTCTGAAGGGCTGTGAATTTCAAGTAGCACCTCCAGGCCGAGCTCATGGGCAAGGAGGGTGAGGTCATTGCATTGCTCCGGGGTGAGGCAGGCTGCAATGAGCAGCACGGCATCGGCGCCGACAATACGGGCTTGCAAAAGTTGATACTCGTCAATGATGAAATCCTTGCGCAGGATAGGGATATTGACCAGCGGGCGTGCCGTGCGGATGTCACGCAGGGAACCGCCGAAGAATCTTTCGTCTGTAAGTATGGAGAGGGCAGAAGCGCCGCCGGCTTCGTAGGCTACGGGAATCTCTTCCGACCGGGCGCTCTCGTTAATCCAGCCTTTGGAGGGAGACCGGCGCTTGAACTCGGCGATGATGCCTGTGGCTGAAGCGGCAAGGGCGCTTTTCATACTGCGGCAGGGCGTAGTGCCTTCATGTAGGACGATGGCAGCTTGTCCGCGCAGATGCTGCAAAGAAACGGCGTCTTTCTGTGATGCGATCTCTACTTTCTTGTGGGCAATTATTTCGGATAAAATATCTTTCATTGTTAATCAAATATGGCTGTTAATCTCTATGAATTTCTTCAGTGCCTGCAATGCCCGCCCGCTTTCCAGGGATTCGCGGGCAATGGCGATGCACTCTTCAATCTCTTTCTCCGGCTCCATGATCTGGATGGCAAACGCAGCATTGACAATCACGCATTGGGTCTGGGCTGCCGTGGCACAGTTGGCCAGGATATTGTCGAATATGCGGGCGGCATCTTCCTTGCAGGCTCCCCCCGAGAGTTCTTCAGGATGGGCGTCCCTGAAGCCAAGCGCCTGCGGGCGATAAATGCGTTCGTAGTTGCGGGTCATCACCTTGAACTCGTCAGTCAGTGAAATTTCGTCGTAGTTGTCAAGGCTGTTGACTACGGCAAAGTCGATACCTAATTTGTAGAACACGTGGGTGTAAAGCCGCATTTGCGAGAGGTCGGCAACTCCGAGCAACTGATAGGAGGGCTGGCAGGGATTGACCAGCGGGCCGAGCAGGTTAAATAGAGTACGTACCCCCAATGCCTTGCGGACAGGCCCTACCAATTTCATGGCCGGGTTGAACAGTTGGGCGTGCAGATAGGCAATGTTGCACTCCTCCATACTGCGTTTCAGAATGTCGGGATTGTTGGTGAAGCGCACTCCGTGCTGCTCGATGACATTGCTGGCACCGCTGACGGAAGTGGCGCCATAATTACCGTGCTTGGCAACTTTGTAACCGGCACCGGCTACAATGAAACAGGCGCAGGTGGAGATGTTGAACGTGTTCTTGCCGTCTCCTCCCGTGCCCACGATATCTATAGGCCGGTAAGGGGCAAAGTCTATCGGAATACGTGTTTCCATCAGTGCTTCACGGAATCCGGTGAGTTCGTCAACCGTGATTCCGCGCATCTGAAATGCGGTGAGCAGGGCGGCTATCTGCGCTTCCGGGTACATCTCCCTGGTAATATTCAGGAGGATTTGCTTGGTTTCCTCCGAAGTAAGTTCTTCATGGTTGAAGAGACGGGACAATATTGCTTTCATCTTGATATTTACAGTTAAAGTTACTCCTTTTTGAAATGCCGTTCATTTGAAAAGCCAGTTCTTCAGGATGGTTTTCCCGTCCGGAGTCAGTATGGATTCCGGATGGAATTGAATGCCATGAATATCATATTTCCGGTGCTTCAGTGCCATGATTTGCCCTTCGGGGCTGAGGGCGGTTACTGCCAACTCTCCGGGGAATCCTTCCGTATCCACTACCCAGGAATGATACCGTCCTACGGGAATCTCCTCGGGTAAGTCGCGGAAGATGTAGTCTTCTTCGAGCATGACATTTCCTTGGGTTCTCTCTTCGATTTCTCCTTTTTTCTCTTTACAGTTTCCGGTTCTCACCTTCGTCTGCACTCCGTGGAATACCTTGCTCAGGTTGACAAGTTTTCCTCCGAATGCCTGGCCGATGGCTTGTTCGCCGAGGCAAACGCCCAGTATCGGTTTCCGTCCGGCATAAGTGCGGATGGTATCCAGCAGCAGTCCGGCTTCTTCGGGAATGCCGGGACCGGGCGAGAGTATGATCTTGCTGTAGGGAGCCAGGTCTTCAAGATTGAATTGGTCGTTGCGCAGAACGTCTGTTTCTACGCCGAGTTCTTTCACCAAATGGGCAAGGTTGTAAGTGAAAGAGTCGTAATTGTCTATGATAACTGTTTTCATTGCTGATTATTATTGGGGGTTCGTTACAGGTTGTCACTTTCTGCCATCTCAATCGCCTTTTTCAGTGCACCGAGCTTGTTGTTGACCTCTTGCAGTTCATATTCATCATTGCTTTTGGCTACAATACCGCCTCCGGCCTGGAACCAAAGTACGCCATTGCGGCTGACGAAGGTGCGGATGGTGATGGCTTGGTTCAGTGAGCCGTTCAGGCCGATGAACCCGATGCAACCGCCGTAAGCGCCGCGGTTGTGCGGTTCCAGTTCGCTGATGAGTTCCATGGCACGTACTTTCGGTGCACCGCTCAGAGTGCCGGCAGGAAAGGTGTCGATGAAAGTCTTGATAGGGTCGGCATCTTCATTCAGCGTGCCGCTGACACGGCTGACGAGGTGAATGACGTGGCTGTAATATTGCATCTCCTTGTAGAAGTCCACCTTTACTTCCCGGCAGTTGCGGGACAGGTCGTTGCGGGCAAGATCCACCAGCATGACGTGTTCGGCATTCTCTTTGGGGTCATCGTGCAGGTAACGGGCGTTGATGGCGTCCTGAACGGCATCTCCGGTGCGTCTGGTGGTTCCGGCGATGGGGTCGATATAGGCATGGCGTCCTTCGATGCGGCAGTGGGTTTCGGGTGAGGAACCGAAGATGCGGAAACCGCCAAAGTCAAAATAGAACAGGTAGGGGGAGGGGTTGATGCTGCGCAGGGCACGGTAAAGTTTGAAGTCATCGCCCACAAAGCGTTGTTCAAAACGGCGGGACAGGACCATCTGGAAAACGTCTCCTCGCAGACAATGGGCTATGCCTTGGCGGATGTTCGCTTTATGCTCTTCGTCGGTGAGCGGAGAGGTGGTTTCACCGACGGCACGGAAATCGTATACGGTGTAGTTGCGGTTGTGGATGGCTTTCTGCACGGTATCCAGTTCGCTGGCTTCACCGGGGGCAAGCATTTCAAGAAGCATCATCTCGTTTTTGAAATCGTTGAAGATGATAAGGTATTTGTACAGTATGTAGAGCATGTCCGGTGCGTCATTGGTTGCCTCTCGACTGTCCTTGACGGGGATATTCTCAAAATAGCGTATTGCGTTGAAGGAAGTGTATCCGTAGAGTCCGCAATAACGGCTATACTCGCCTTCCACGCGGAAGCGGCCCAGAAAATCATTAAGGGCGTTTTCCACACGGTATCCTTCTGTTACGGGATGCTCCTCACGGGTACCGTCGGGCAGACGGAAAACGGCGATACCGTGGTCAATGCTGACGCTTGCCACCGGACAGAGACCGATGAAAGAACGGTTGTTTTCGCTGCTATGATAATCGGAACTTTCCATCAGGGCGCTCTGTGGAAAGAGATCACGTACTTTCAGATACGTGCTCACCGGAGTATGCAGGTCGCCAAGTACGGTGCGGCTGACTGTGGCATATGGATATTGTTTCATTGCCTTCTCAAATAATTTATAATTCAAAATTCAAAAACGTCTCTACATCCTTGTCCCCTCTTCCCGAAACGGTCAGGACCACCACATCTTCCGGTTTGAATTTCATCTTTTCCAGTGCACCGAGTGCATGGGCACTTTCGAGTGCGGGGATGATGCCTTCCAACTTTGTCAGTTCATAGGCAGCCCGGATGGCCTCGTCGTCATTGACAGAGAGGACAAGGGCACGCTTCTGTGCCGCAAGGTTGGCGTGCATGGGCCCTATGCCCGGATAGTCCAGTCCGGCAGAGATGGAATAAGGTTCCTCAATCTGCCCGTCCTCATTCTGGATAACGTATGTGCGTGCACCGTGGATGATGCCCAGTTTGCCGAGAGCGATGGTGGCGGCGGTCATGCCCGTTTCTATCCCTTTTCCGCCTGCCTCGGCAAGTACAATCTGCACGCGTGGGTCATCTATGTAATGATAGATTGTGCCGGCCGCATTGCTTCCTCCGCCCACGCAGGCAATGAGATAGTCGGGGCATTCCCGTCCTTCGTGTTCAAGGAGCTGTTTCCTGATTTCTTCGCTGATGACGGATTGGAGGCGTGCCACCATGTCGGGGTATGGGTGTGGCCCTACGGTAGAGCCTATGACGTAGTAGGTGTCCGATGGATGGCAGCACCAGTCACGGATGGCTTCATTGGTGGCATCTTTCAGCGTCATGTTGCCGCTGGTGACCGGGACTACGGTTGCTCCCAGCATCTTCATCTTCTCCACATTGACGTGCTGGCGCTCCACGTCGGTCTTGCCCATGTAAACAATGCATTCCATGTTCATCAGTGCACAGACGGTGGCCGTGGCAACTCCGTGCTGTCCGGCACCGGTTTCGGCAATGATACGGCGCTTGCCCATGCGGCGCGCCAGAAGTACCTGTCCGATACTGTTATTGATTTTGTGGGCACCGGTGTGGTTCAGGTCTTCACGCTTGAGATAGATTTTGCAGCCGTACTTTTCGGACAGGCGGTGTGCCGGATAGAGTGGGGAAGGACGCCCTACATAGTCACGAAGCAACTGGTCGTATTCATGCTTGAAGTCTTCACTTTGCAATACCTTGAGATAGGTGTCCTGCAATTCATCTACACATTTGTGAAGTATCTCGGGGATGTATGCTCCGCCGAATTCTCCGTAATAACCATCTTTGTCAACTAAATAACTCATAACTGATATTTGAAGGTGTTGATTTAACGAAAAAAGCCCCGTCGCTTGGTGCGACAGGGCTCTTTCTTATTCCTTATAATATATTACATATATACATACGAGCACTGCTCCCTTACGACTGCCGGAGTTGTAACGGGTGCCACCACCAATATGTATTTACGAATCTTGTTTTCATTGTCTTTTTTTGTTTTTGACGGGGGACAAATATAAGCACTATGTCTGAAACATCAAAATAAAACTTACTTTTTTTCTTCAATAGAACATTTTTATTGAATTGTTGTTCTATTAGCGTATGATATGACAATTATTTACACTAAAAAAAGAAAGGAACAAACAATGAAACGAAAACATTTGGTCGCGATTGGAGTGGCTATTGCAATTCTTCTGTTATTATATTGGCTTTTGGTAGCCGAAGACATGAATGCCTGGTTGAATGTGAATTGATTTTTCGGGGCTTTCCTGCGGAGTTGTTCGGATAAATCTGTATCTTCGCAAAAAAACATAGACTCATGAAAGGAATAAGTTATTCATTTTTGCGTGCGATATGCGCGCTTGTAATCGGTCTGGTACTGGTCATGTTTCCCGACCGGGCCGGTGATTATTTTGTGATTACGATAGGTATCATTTTCCTGGTGCCCTCATTGATCAGTGTCATCGGCTATTTTGCCCAGAACGCCGAAATGCGCCGCCGCTTCCCTGTTGAAGGGGTAGGCAGCCTGCTGTTTGGTCTGTGGCTGATTGTCATGCCCGGTTTTTTTGCCGACCTGCTGACTTTTGTATTGGGATTTATCCTGGTGATGGGAGGAGTGCAGCAGATAGCCTCGCTTTCGGCGGCACGTCGCTGGATGCCGGTTCCGGGAGGCTTTTATGTGGTTCCGGCATTGATTCTGATTGCCGGCTTGATAGCTTTGTTCAATCCTACGGGAGTACGCTCTACGGCATTTATTATAATAGGTGTCAGCAGTCTGGTGTATGCGGCTTCGGAATTGGTGAACTGGTTCAAGTTCACGCGCAGGCGTCCCAAGGCGCCGGATACTCCGGTGAAGGGTGTTGACAATATTGAGGATGCGGAAATAATTCAGTGACGAGACGGTCTTGAATCAGCAAAGAGGGATGCCGGAACTCTATTTTTGAGAAGATGGACTTTTAATTTGAAATTAGAACCTCCTAAAAGAATAAAGAAGGAGGTGTGTCAAAATAAAGATTTGGAACACAAATTACACAAATTACGCAACCCCTGCTTTTTAATGACTACTGATAATCAGCGATTATCAGATTCGCTTTTTTTGCGTAATTTGTGTAATTTGCGTTCTTTTATCAGTTTTGACGCACCTCCCTTGCTGATTGGCGCTTGATACTTATTTCAACCATTGGTTAAGCAATTCGATGGCTTCTTTCTTTTCTGCTTCAGGCAATGTACTGATGCGTGCCTTGTGGCTTCCTCCGGGTTCAACAAACACATGAATGTTTTTCTTTTCTTTCAGCCAGGTGACTCCGGCCGCTGTCCAGGGATCGTTTTCGCCATAGATAAATATCATTTTCGGGTCATTCTCCTTCAGGAATTTTGTAATCTTCCGGCTCAGTGTCTTGTCAAAAGGCATGTCTTTCAATTCTTCGGGCAGCATCAGCCGGTGCAAATATCCTTTGCTTGACCGGATGGAAAGGTACTTCTTGAAAGGTTTTGTGTCGTAACCGTAATAGCCCAGTTCACGGGCAGCCTGTACAAAGAATGAAGCGGTCGGACTGTCGGCGATGAAGTAGTCGGGATTACTGATGTCGAGCAGGTGGGCAAGGAGTTCATCGTCCGGGGCTGTCACGGCAGGAATCGTGCTTGTCGGGGTACCCCATTGCCAGAGGGCAAAGGAATATTCCAACACTGAATAATCATAGATTTCTTCTATGGGAGCACGGAACTTCAGTCCTTTTTCAGTGCAATACTTTTCGAAACGCGGGAGTAGGGTCCCTTTCCGTTTCAGTACCTCCAGTTGGAAATCTTCAATTTTCTTGCGTGCCTCGGCTGTTGACACCTTTTGCAGAAAAGGCTCGTGACGTCCGTCTTCGGCTGCATAGCAAAGCGGGGCTACGTATGGAACGGAGATATCTACATCATCCGGATAGAAAGTGCGGTATAGCAAGGCTGTTTGTCCGCCCTTGCTGATGCCTGTGGCTATCCATTTTCCGGGGTAGATGCTTTTGAAGGCGTTGCGGACGGCATGCAGGTCGTCAGCGGAATTTTCGGCAGTCAGGTATTGCCAGTCCTTCGGTTCAGGGGTAGATTCGAGGAAGTAGCGGTGTTCTACAAAAATCATGTTGGCGTCCAGTAGCCGGGACAGCTCTTCGCGGTACTTCGGATGGAGGGCATAGGCAGCTCCATAGCCTTCGGTCACGATTACCGTGGGACGGTCAAAACCGACGTGGGATATGATGACACGTTGACGGAAGCTTCCTTTTTCCGGATGGCGGTGATCCAGCGGTTGGGTGAAGTAGGTTACATACTTTTCGGAGAATCGGGAAGACTCCAAAGATTGGGTTTCCGTGATGGCGGAAATTTTGCCCAGCTTTTGTTGCAGGTCAGTCTGTGCAGAAAGTGAGACTGAAGCAGACAACAGGGCAAACAGCAGAAATGCTGCATAGCAGCTGCGTAAGTTTTTCATAATTTTACGGTTGTTTTATACCGGGGACAAAGATAATGCAAACCGGGAGCAGAATAAAATGAACATGTTCTTTTTATTCTGCCAAGACAAAAAAAGATGGCTGGCTTTTCTAAAAACTCAGTCCGGCTACGAAGTAGGCTCCTTCTGTCCTTGGGTTCCAGGTTGCCTTGACAAACAATGGGAGGGAGAATGAGTCGGTAATCTTGATCTCTTTGTTTGCTCCCAGGCTGACGTCACATACAGCAAAGCCGTTTGAACCGTAGAAGTCTGTAGCCCATGGAGTAGCGCCGATTTCGGCAGTCCAGTCCAGACCTCCCAAGCTGAAAGGGGCGACCAGCGAGAGATAGGAAGAGTACGCTCTGTCGCCCTCTTTATTTACCCCGTCGGCTCCGGCGAAGTTTGTGTACCAATTGATAGCCAAAAGGCCGAAGTCATAACCTATTTGCCCCTCGAATACATGGGCCGTATTCCGGGCGCCATAATGGAAATATCCCGGACCGCCATTGAACCAGTAATCGGTTACCGATACGCTGAAACCTCCGGTCGAATATCCTAAAGTGAGGTCTAATTCCTTGTCGTCTTTACTTTCAAATCCTACCGACCCCCATGCTTCCAATGAAAAGCCTTTGTAGGCAACGGACGCGCTTGGCTGAAGGCTTACGCCTCCCAAATCCTGTCCGCGCCAAATGTAGCCGCTTACGAGGTCGGCACCTACCGATGCTTCCACTTTGTCCTGGGCTTTTGCCGTGAAAGGCATCGCCATTGATAATAACGCTGAGGCTATTACTCCCAATTTCATGCTTCTTGTTTTCATCTCTTTTTTAAAATATCTTGCAATACTACCGGTTCGTTGGTAGTGATGAAATCTACACCTTGGCTGATGAGCCATTCCATATCCGGGGTTTCGTTGACAGTCCAGGCATTGACTTTCATGCCAAGGTCGTGGCATTCTTTAATCCATCCGGGGTTCTTCTTGAATACGCTGAAGTGGTAGTCAGGCCCCGCACAGCCCCATTCTTTTAGTTCTTTGGGTGCAACATCCCCCGTCAGATAGTAAACGGGAGTACCTTTGGGTGCCAGACGGATAAATTCTTGGGTGGCATGACGGGAGAAAGTGATATATTCGGTACGTTCTTCCAATCCCATTTCCTTGATCATGCTCACGATACCTTCAACGGCACGCGTTTCCTGTTCGGGAGTTTTATGCCCTTTCAATTCCAGGATGAGGCGGGTCTTCAGTTTTCGGGCTTCATCCAGATATTGCCGCAGGGTGGGGAGCTGTTCGCCATTACCCAGTTGTACGGCGGTACATACTTTTTCTGTGGCGTTCTGCATGGTTACCCCTTTGAAAGTCTCGTCGTGGTTTACCACCAGTTGATGGTCGGCGGTGAGCCATACGTCGAATTCGGATCCGTAACAGTGGATGGAGTCAGCTTTTGCTAATGCGGCAAGAGAATTCTGGGCAGAGCCGCTGGTTTTCCAGAACCCCCGGTGTGCAATAACCTGTGTGTCCTGTGCCTGTATGGTGCTGCATGCGGCGATCAGTACGGCGGATACGAAAATCAGTTTTTTAAAGTTCATGGTTATCAGTGTATCTTTAATTTTTCACTTCAAAGATAGTACATGTATTTTGAATACAGGACAGGTTGATCTTAAATTTTTGTCCTGTGCCTGTTGAGGTGGCCTATACTTTGTATAAGTGGTACTATGCAGGGGATAAGTATTGGATATTAAAGGAAAAGTTGTCTGATGTAGGGAGAAAAAGTCTGCGGTACTGGGTGAAAACTTGTTCTTTGCTATATGAAATCTCTGTTCGCAGTGCGCGAATACATATTCGCAGTGCTTGAATATGTATTCGCACGGTGCGAATAAGCGTTCGCAGGCTTTGAACGAATTATGGGACGGTTGCATGAGTAACTTCACGTATTGCCCCTGCCTTCAGGCATTGCTCCGGTTATCCGAAAATGTACAGAGTGTTCGTTTTCGGACACTCTTTCTTTTACGCTTTCCGTTAATTTTCAATGGATTATGATTTTGGCACAGATTTCGTATAAGAGACTGTATCATGTTCGTTAATAATTAAACTATAAAGATATGGATAGAGAAATTCCCAAAGAAGTCCGTAATAAGGAACGCAATAAGAAAATCATCCGTTATGGTGGCATGGGTGCGGCAGGTATCGTAGTTGTCAGTATGCTTATCTCGTTGATGCGTACCGGCGTGAAAGAAAAAGACCTTGTTTTTTCAAAAGTGGACAACGGTACGATTGAGGTCAGCGTCAGCGCATCGGGGAAGGTGGTTCCCGCATTTGAGGAGATTATTAATTCGCCCATCAATACCCGTATCCTGGAAGTGTATAAAAAGGGGGGGGACAGTGTGGATATCGGTACTCCTATCTTGAAGCTGGACTTGCAGAGTGCAGAAACCGACTATAAAAAGCAACTGGATGAAGAACAGATGCGAAGTTATAAACTTAAACAGCTTCAGGTGAACAACCAGACCAAACTGAATGACCTGCAGATGCAAATCAAAGTCTCCGCCATGAAACTGAACCGCATGAAGGTGGAACTCCGTAATGAGCAGTACCTCGACAGCCTCGGTTCGGGAACGACAGACAAGGTGCGCCAGGCCGAACTCAGCTATAACGTAGCCCAGTTGGAGTA
Organism: Bacteroides fluxus YIT 12057; assembly: GCF_000195635.1. Lineage (GTDB taxonomy): Bacteria > Bacteroidota > Bacteroidia > Bacteroidales > Bacteroidaceae > Bacteroides > Bacteroides fluxus. Next base: position 27,250 of record NZ_GL882692.1, read on the forward strand.
TGAACAGTTGAAACAGCAGTATGCCAATGAAAAAGAGGTACTGGCTGCCGAGTATAAAGTGCAGGAACTGGAATTCAGTATCTTCAAGAAGAGCCTGGCCGAAACCAAGCGTACTTTGGATGATGCGCAGGTACGTTCACCCCGGAAGGCCATCCTTACCTATATTAACAATCAGATCGGTGCACAGGTTCCTGAAGGCACACAGATTGCCGTAATATCCGATTTGAGCCATTTCAAGGTAGAAGGTGAGATTGCCGATACCTACGGTGACCGTGTGGCTGCCGGCGGAAAGGCTATTGTGAAGATAGGCAGCGAGAAGCTGGAAGGTTCGGTAAGCAGTGTGACACCGTTGTCAAAGAATGGGGTGATTTCTTTCACCGTACAGTTGAATGAGGACAACAACCGCCGACTGCGTTCCGGTCTGAAAACCGACGTCTATGTGATGAATGCAGTGAAGGAAGACGTGATGCGCATAGCCAATGCTTCTTACTACGTGGGACGTGGGGAATATGAACTCTTTGTACGTAATTCGGACAAGGAGATCGTGAAGCGTAAAGTCCAGTTGGGCGACAGTAACTTTGAGTTCGTGGAGGTGATTGGTGGCTTGCAGCCGGGGGATGAAGTAGTGGTGAATGACATGAGCCAGTACAAGAACAAGAATAAACTGAAACTGAAATGATAATCAAAACATGAGTTGATACCGTGAATTGGAATATGTAAAACCTGAAATGTAATATGATAAAACTCTATTTAAAGCAGGCATGGATGCTGATGAAGCAGAACAAGCTTTTTACCGGCATTTATGTGGTGGGCACCGGGCTTTCCATAGCTTTGGTGATGACAATGTTCATCATCTTTTATGTGAAGTTTGCACCCATCTATCCGGAGTATAACCGGGACCGGACATTGGTGATGAAGAATATGAAACGTTACCCCAAGGGCAAGCCGGACAACTGGAATTGTAACGGCGGCGTGGCCTACCAGGTGGTGAAGGATATGCTGCCGGGACTGCCCCATGTGGAGGCGGTGGGAGGAGGACTCTCCGATTTTATGGGTGACAACAAAGTGACGCTCCCCAACAAGGAGTTGTTGCCCGTCAGTACTTATTATGCTGATGCGGGATTCTGGCGGGTGTTCACTTTCCGCTTCCTCGGCGGGAAACCTTTCACCAAGGCCGATGTGGAGGCATCCATGCCGGTGGCGGTGCTTTCCGAGGGACTGGCGAAGAGGCTCTTTGCCACGGCTGATGCCACGGGCAGGCATTTCCTGTACAACGGCAAGGACTTCCGCGTGACGGGCGTGGTGGAAGACGTTTCCAACGCTACCCCCGAAACGGCAGGCGACCTCTGGGTACCCATTTTACATGCCCCGTGGATGACAGTGGAATCGAAGAGGGGACTGCTGGGCAATACTTACGCCTATATTTTGGTGGACGATGCCGCCAACAAAGAAACGGTACGCCGCGAAGTGCAGGACGTGATACGCAAGTACAACCTGCAGGACAAAGAGTACGACCACGACATCATGGGGCAGCCCGACAATTACATAACGAGCACCTTCCGGCAGGATGTGTCGAAAGTACCGGACATGACGGAAATTGCCAAGAGCTTCTGCTATATCTTGCTGGCGTTACTATTCATCCCCGCCTTGAACCTCAGCGGCATGATTTCTTCGCGCATGCACCAGCGCCTCTGCGAAGTGGGCGTACGCAAGGCCTATGGTGCCACCCGCATGCAGCTGATGAACCAGGTATTGTGCGAGAACCTGCTGCTCACGGTGATTGGAGGCATAGTAGGTTTGCTCATTTCTTATCTGATAGTGCTGACGGCAAGCGACTGGATATTGACATTGTTTGATAAACGCATCGCTGATCCGACGAAGAATATGACCTTGACGACAGAAATGCTTTTTAACCCTATAGTCTTCAGCATAGCCTTCGGACTGTGCGTGGTGCTCAATGTGATTTCTGCGTTAGTGCCTGCCGCCTCGGCGTTGCGCCACACGATTATCCGCTCGCTCAATACCAACCGATAAAACAAGAAGGAGGACAAAGATATGCTGAAAATGATATTTAATCAATTATGGAACCAGCGTCGGCAGAATGGCTGGATATTCATGGAACTCTTGGTCGTCAGTTTCTTCTTGTGGACGGTCATCGACCCTATCTACGTGCTGACCGCCAACCGCCATATAGACAGCGGTTACCGTCCCGAAGGGCTTTACGTGGTGCAGATGGGGGCCTACAACGAGAGCAATGCCCTATATAATAAGGAACAGGACAATGATTCGCTGTCCAAGGCAGCCTATTGGCGCATCGTCCGCCTCTTGAGGCAGCAACCCGAGGTAAAGTCCTATTCCATATCCTACACATGGGCCTTTCCCAACAGCCGTTCATGGAGCGGCACGCAGATATATGCCGACACTGCATCCATCAGTAGGGAAGACGGCTATGTACATGCCCAGCGTTATGATTTCGCTGCCGTGGAAGGCAGTAACCTTTTCGCTGCTTACGGCATGACGGATGTCCGCACGGGTGGGGAACTGAAGCTGCCCGAGGACGTGCGTCACCGGGCTTTCATCTCCGAACGTCTGGCACGCCGCCTGTTTGGCACCATTGACGTGGTGGGACGGAAGGTGTATCAGTACAATAAGGAGGATGTGGAAGTGGCGGGTGTGTTCCGTGACTACAAGCATCGCGATTACGAGCAGCCTTATCCGTTGATAGTCTATATGGATACGGATATTTACGGCAGCAAATACATGGCTTGGGATTATGGCCTCATCATCCGTCTGAAGGACGGTGTGGATGCCGATGCTTTTGAACGTCGGTTCAAGAAGGAAGTGGGACCGATGCTCTCCATCGGCAACTTCTACTTCGACAAACTGCAGACCTTCAGTGAACTGAGCGACACGTATGCCGCCCAAAGCGGAATGACCAACAAACTCCGCCTGCAATATGCCTTGGCGAGTTTCGCTGTCCTCTGCATCTTCTTGGGGATGGTGGGCACGTTCTGGATTCGCTGCAACGCCCGCCGCCAGGAGATAGGCCTGATGGCAAGCATGGGAGCGGGCCGGAAGACTATCTGCCGCCAGTTCCTGGTGGAAGCCTGGATGCTGGTCACGGTGGCATTTGCGGTGATGCTTCCTCTGCTGCTGCATCATGCCTGGGTGAACGGTGTGTATGTCATGGAAATGAAAGATTACTTTGTACCCAATCCCGACTATTGGCAGAACCGCTTCGGCATGCACTTCTTGTTGGTGACTGTGCTGAGTTACTCGTTGCTGCTCGTAGTGGCGTTAATCGGTACCTACATTCCCGCCTACCGGGCCGCCCGTACGCTTCCCGCCGAGGCGTTGCGAGACGAATAGCGGGGAAGTACTGCCTAATGCCTTTTGGCAGGGTACTTGTTTTTTCTAAATATGTATTTGTGCAAAAAGTAAAACAGAACAGAATAATAACAATTAAATACTTACCATTATGATTAAGTTAACTGGCATCAACAAGATTTATCGTACAAACGAGATTGAAACCGTGGCATTGGAAAACGTAAACCTCGAAGTGAACAAGGGAGAATTCCTCAGTATCATGGGACCTTCCGGTTGCGGGAAATCTACGTTGCTGAACATTATGGGTCTGCTGGATGCACCTACCAGCGGCACCATCGAAATAGCCGGTACGAAAGTGGACGGCATGAAGGACAAGGAGCTGGCTGCTTTCCGTAACCGGAAGCTGGGCTTTGTGTTCCAGTCTTTCCATCTGATCAATTCTCTGAATGTGCTGGATAATGTGGAGCTGCCTTTACTGTATAGGAAGGTGTCTGCCAAGGAACGCCGTCATCTGGCGGAAGAGGTTTTGAAGAAGGTCGATCTGAGCCATCGTATGCGCCACATGCCTACACAGCTATCCGGCGGTCAGTGTCAGCGTGTAGCTGTTGCCCGTGCCATCATCGGCAATCCTGAGATAATTCTCGCCGATGAGCCTACCGGTAACCTGGACTCCAAGATGGGTGCCGAAGTCATGGAACTGTTGCACCAACTGAACAAGGAAGACGGACGTACCATCGTGATGGTAACCCACAATGAAGAGCAGGCCAAACAGACTTCACGTACCATCCGCTTCTTCGACGGACGTCAGGTGGAATAATCACTGCTTAGTAGCTGTCAACTATTAATTATCAACTATCAATGAATGAAATGCGAATCATAAGACAGACTTTTGCCATTTTGAAGCAGAATCCATTGCTAAGTACGATTTCCATATTGGGTACGGCCTTTGCCATCACCATGATTATGGTTGTGGAGCATGGTACGCTTTCTGGCTGGCTCGCTGGGGGCTTGGCTGCTGATAGCGCTGATGGTAGTGGTGGGAATATGGTTTCCGGCATGGCAGGCTATGAAGATTGAGCCGGCAGAAGCGTTGCATGAAGAGTAGGATGAAAGATAATAAAGAATTAACGATAAAAAGAGAAGAAAAATGAAAACTAATATAGTAGGTGTTATTATTGCATTGGTATTGGCATTCGTAGGTATGCTGAACGTTTGTGCACAAGATGTAAAAGTGAGTGAAGTGCGTAAAGTGGATGCCTTTTCGTCCATTGAGGTAACCTCTGTGGGAACCATTCATTTTACACAGAGCGACACTTATTCTTTCAAGATTGAAGGTAAGGAAAAGTACGTGAAGAATACGGAAACCACCGTCAAGGACGGCCGTTTGCTGATAGGCTTCAAGGATAAGAAAAACAAGCGTATGAGAAATCAGAAAGATGGCGTGGTCATTTGGATTTCGGCTCCCGATCTGAAGAAGGTGGAGTTTACCGGTGTAGGGGAATTCAAATGTGAGAAACCTTTGAAACTGGATGAAGTGTCATTTGAGGTAAAAGGAGTGGGTGAAGTGCATGTTTCCGATTTGACGTGTAACGAGTTGAAAGTTGCTTTGCGCGGAGTAGGTAGCGCCGATATTCATGTAGCCTGTGATTATTTGTCTGCCAAAATGAGCGGTGTGGGTGATGTCACTTTGAGCGGAACTGCCGGTCATGCCGACATTTCTAAAGGAGGCATAGGCGGGGTAAATACGGATAATTTGAAAATAGGTCGTTGATATGATAAAACAATATTTTACGCAAGCTTGGGCGCAACTCCGCCAGCAGCCGTTGATAAGCACTGTCAGTATTGCGGGTACGGCGCTTGCTATCTTCCTCATTATGCTGGTGGTGATGATACAACAGGTGCAGGTAGTTCCGTTTGCTCCGGAAAGTAACCGTGACCGTTTTCTGCACGTCAAATGGATGAGTATCTCCAATAAAGACTGGGGAGACGGGACAAGCAACGGGCCGATGAGTGTCCGTACGGCGCGGGAGTGCTTCCAGTCCTTGAAAACTCCCGAAGCTGTTTCCATCTATGCTTGTCAGACGGAATCTACGCCGGTCAGTCTGCCGGGACAACCGTCAACCGGAGTGGATATGTTGCAGACGGATGATGTGTTTTGGCGGGTGTTCGATTTTTCGTTTACTGCGGGCAAACCGTACGACAAGGCGACATTTGATGCCGGTATACCGGTAGCCGTCGTTACGGAGAGTGTATCGCGTCATCTTTTCGGGACTACAGAGTCCGTAGGTCGTGAGTTTTTGCTGAACCACGCCCCTTACCGGGTGTGCGGTGTGGTGAAGGATGTTTCTACCTTGGCCACTACAGCCTACGGACAGGTATGGATACCTTTTACCTCTACCGATTTTGAGAATGACGTGTGGAGTGACCACATGGGAATGGCAAGCTGTATCATTCTGGCACGCGACCGCAGTGATTTTCCTGCCATTCGTGAGGAAGCCGAGCGCCGTAAACTGGAATACAACACTCTTATCGGCGAGCGGGGCTATAAGCTGATTTACCGTAACCGCCCGTACGACCAGGAAAAGAATGCACTGGTGGAAGGTGCCAATGTGGAGCCGGATGTGGATGCGGCGCGCCGTCAACGACTCGTCATCTTTGTCATCCTGCTCATTGTTCCGGCTATCAACTTGAGCAGTATGACACAGAGCCGCCTGCGTCAGCGTGTCACTGAGGTGGGGGTGAGAAGGGCTTTCGGTAGTACGCGTATGGAAATTATGGGACAGATTGTGGCCGAGAACATGGTCGTGACATTCTTTGCCGGTGTGTTGGGACTATTGTTGAGCGTGACCTTTGCTTATTTGGGTGAATCCATGCTTTTTGCCGAAGGATTCAGCAAGGCTGTGAATGCGCCGCTTATCGATGCTTCCATTCTGCTGCATGCCTCCACTTTCGGATGGGCTTTGCTTTTCTGTTTTATCTTGAATCTGCTGAGTAGCGGGATTCCTGCATGGAAAGCCTCAAGAGTGGGAATCGTGAATGCATTGGGAGGAAAACTTCAGAAATAGGGTGTTAATATGTTGAAATAAATAAGATGACAAAGAAACTTTTTACACAGATAAAGAACGAGTGGCGGAGCAATACATGGCTGGCACTGGAATTGTTGGTCGTAAGCGTGGTGATGTGGTATATTGTGGACGACATCTATACACAGACCGCCACTGCCATGGAACCGAGGGGTTTTGATATTGAACATTGCTACCTTATTAATATGGGGCAGCTAACGGACAAAAGCCCTGACTATATACCCGGCCAGTCTGCCGAAGACCGGCAGAAGGACGTGCAGGAAATGCTGGACCGCCTGAAGCATCGTCCGGATGTGGAGGCTGTAAGCCTTTCACAGAATTCCTATCCTTACAACGGAAGCAACAGTTCGGCAGAGGTACGGTATGACACATTGCAGGCACCGAACTGGACCATAAGAAGCCTTGTAACACCGGACTTTGTGCGGGTATTCCGTTACCGGGGCACGCGTGGTGAGACTCCCGAACAGTTGGCTGCAATGTTGGAGAAGGATGACCAGTTCCTTGCTTCGGACAACCTTTTCAGAAAGTATGACGTTCCCCTGACTTCATTGGTGGGGAAGCGGTTTTATCTGTTCGGTGACACAACCAGCACTGTGAGGTTGGCTGCCGCCATACAGAATGTGCGTTACAGTGACTATCAACAGGCACGTTCTTCTTACCGCATGCTCTATAAAATGCCGTCCGCATGGATGGATTATAGCAAGGAATGGTGTGTCCGCGTGCGTCCAGACCAGGACAAGGGCTTTATCGAGCGCCTGAAAGCTGACAGTGAAAAGCTCTATCGTGTGGGTAATATTTTCATTGCCGAGGTTCGTTCGTTTGCCGATATACGTGATGATTTTCAGAGTGGTTGGGTGACAGGGCTGCGCAGCTATATGGTAGGTATGGGATTCTTGTTGCTGAATATCTTTCTCGGATTGTTGGGCACGTTCTGGTTCCGCACGCAACAGCGCCGGGCCGAAATAGCGTTGCATAAGGCACACGGTGCTACGGACCGTATCATTTTCAGACGCTTGCTTTGTGAGGGCTGGCTGTTGCTGCTGATAGTCACTCCTATAGCACTCGTCATTGATTACAATCTGGCTCATTTGGAATTGAACTCTTGGCGCAACGGTACTACCTTGGAAGGGGACAGATTATTGATTTGTGCCGCTATCACTTTCTTGCTTATCGCATTGATGATTGCCGTCGGTATTGGCATTCCGGCACGTAAAGCGATGAGGGTGCAGCCTGCCGAAGCGTTGCATGATGAATAAGTTTTTTTGAATATTCTGTGCATTTTCGCAAGAATACTTGTATATTTGCTAACTCTTAAGATTCTTGCACATAATATCCAAAAGTTTAATATTATGAGAAAATGCCTTTTCTTATCATTGTTGTTGGGCTTGTTGTGGGCGGTACCGGAGACACTTTCCGCTGCCGAACATACGTATGATGTACTTTTCATACAATCATATACCAGTCATACCCCTTGGCATAGCCGGCTGACAACAGGCTTGAAAAGCGGATTTGAAAAGGGAGGGGCCAAGGTAAATATTGTCACAGAGTATCTGAATGCGGATTTCTGGACTTTCCCTTCTGAATGTTTCATCATGCGCCGTATTTGTGAGCGTGCCAGACAGCGGAATACGGACATGATTGTGACTTCCGGTGATGAGGCATTTTATACATTGGTGCATTGCGGTGATTCTTTACCTTACCGGTTGCCGGTGGTGGTATCCGGTATAAAGTATCCCGACGAGAATGTCTTGAAGAAAATGCCCAATGTTTCCGGGTATGTCTCAAAGCCGGATTTTAGTGTATTGTTGGAAGAAGCGATCCGTATGTTCCCCTCACGAACAGAAATCGTTTGTCTGTCGGACAGCAGTTTCTTGAGCCGCAAGGGGGGAGAACAGGTGGAGGAAGTTTGGGAAGGGTTGAAACAGAAGTATCCTAAGCATAGCTTGAAGAAGATGAACGTACAGGCTCAGTCCTTGAATTCCATCATTACTTCTATTTGTTATGACTACAACGCCTACAAACATATTGTCATTGCACCGAAGTGGATTCCTTTTCTTTCTTTGAAACTGAAGTCTCCTGTTTTCGCCAGCCAGAATTTGGCCATGACAAACGGTGTCTTATGTGTTTATGATGTCGTACCTTCAGAAGATACCTATGCCGCAGGTAAATGGGCTGCACGTATTTTGAAGGGAAAGGAGCCTTTTTCTTTGGGAGTGACCAATTTCACGGGAAAATTGTTGTATGACTACAAGCAGTTGGAGTTTTTCCATATAGATGCCGGACGGGTAGAAGCTGAGGGGGTCATTCTGAATGTGCCGTTGGTGGAACGGTACCGTGTTTGGTTCATTTTCTTCTATTCGGTGGTTGTAGGTGCCTTGGTGCTGTTGGTGGCATGGCTTTACCGTATGAACCGCCGGGAGTCCCGCAGACGTATCCATGCGCAAACTCGTTTGCTGATACAGCATCGTCTGGTGGAACAGCGCGATGAGTTTGATAATATCTTTTGTTCCATCCGTGACGGTCTGATTACCTATGATATTGATTTTCGCATTCATTTCGTGAACCGTTCTTTGATGATGATGCTGGGGGTGGATTCAGAAGTTCATACCGCCCGTTATTATGAGGGACAGATGGCTGGTTCAATTTTTCGTATTTATATGGATGGGGAAGACGTCCTGCATAAGTTGCTGAAACAGGTCTATTCAGAGAGGAAGCCTGTTCCCATTCCGGAAAATGCATTTATGCAAGAGAAAGATAAGGAAAACTATTTCCCGATTTCCGGTGAGGTTGTTCCCATCTTCTCCAATGAACAGCTGACGGGAATGGCTATTGTGTGCCGTAATATTTCTGAGGAGGAGATGCAAAGACGCTTCTTTAATATGGCGGTGGAGGAAAGTTCCATCTATCCTTGGCAGTATAATATGCACATGAACTGCTTTTATTTTCCCGAAGGACTGTTGAAGCGTTTTAATATTCTGGCTGATACGGAGTTCTTGACAAGGGAAGATTTAGATAGGCTTATACATCCGGATGATTTGCCGCACACCCGTGTGCATTTCGATTCTATCTTGTTAGGACGGGAACTGAATTCCCGCATGAATTTCCGTTTACAGCATGTGGGGGGAGGGTATGAATGGTGGGAATTCCGGAGTACGGCATACAACGGCTTGAAACCGGAAGCTCCCTATATGGTGTTGGGCGTTTGTCAAAGTATCCAGAAGTATAAGGATACGGAAGAAGCATTGATTGCGGCACGTGACCGTGCTTTGCAGGCTGATAAGCTGAAGTCTGCCTTTCTTGCCAATATGAGTCATGAAATACGTACTCCGCTGAATGCAATTGTAGGGTTTTCCGATTTGTTGCAAAACCTGGATGTTTTCACCCCCGAAGAAGTGAAGCAATTTGTAGAGACCATCAACATCAACTGTACGTTGCTGTTGGCATTGATGAACGATATCCTGGACATGTCACGCATCGAATCCGGTACCATGGATTTCCAGTTTGAGTCGCATGATCTGACGTCTGTCCTGCAATAGGTATATGATTCCCAGCGTTTGAGTATGCCGCAAGGGGTGGAGCTGCGAACGGGATTTCCGGAAGAAGAGGGGAAGTCCATTCTGACCGATTCTGTACGTCTGAAGCAGGTAGTGAACAATCTGATAAATAATGCCAAGAAGTTTACCGTGGCAGGAAGTATCACATTCGGTTATCTGATGGATGAACCGGACTACACTACCCTTTATGTGGAAGATACTGGTAGCGGTATTTCTGAAGAGGATCAGAAACATATATTCGAACGGTTCTACAAAGCTGATAATTTCACGCAGGGTGCAGGGCTGGGATTGAGCATCTGTCATACGATTGTAAACCGCCTGCAAGGGGAGATTGCCGTTTCCTCGCAGTTCGGAAAGGGGACGCGGTTTGAGGTGAGACTTCCGGATGGTATCAGAGAATAAATCATTCGATTCTTTTACATCCGTTTGCCTGCAGAAACTCATCGAGCATTGTTTCATAATTACCGTGCAGCATGATGTGGTGATTTCCCAAAGGATTTTTCAAGAAATATTCGGCAGAGGAATGGAGCTTTACGCGTACCTGGGTACGGCACATATTGATATAGTTGGTATTTTCTGTCAACGTTCCTGTGCTCAAGTAGTATTCGTCCAGACACTCGCTGCCACATTTTACAATAGTTACATCTCCGGTAGGGAGAATACCCTGGATACCGATACCGCTTTCTGTCTCGAAGTGATTACGGATAATGAACTTCTCTGTTTGGGCAATGCCTACGGTGCAATGTGCCAGTATGACTTCGTTGGTGCGGGCATTGATCATGGAAGGATTCGCCATGAAAGTAGATTTCCCAGTCAGCACTTTTACAACAAGCATGCTGAATATGGATTGTAAGTCACCTTCACAGCCGGCTATGATTCCTTCGTCGTTCAGCAGGGCAAGGGCGAGACAGCCGGTAGTGCCGGTCTGTTCTATCAGGCGGAAGCAGCTCAAGGTAATGGCGCTCAACTTGTCTTCTTCCACGATCCTTTTGATGGCATGGTAGAGGCGCATGGCCTTTATCATATCTTCCGGTGTGGCTTCACGGCAGGCAAGTGCCTTTCCGGCAAGGGAGGCGCAGGCTTCACCGACCTCATCATCCGTTATCTGTTCATAATATTCATAAACCCGGTTCAACGGAACATCTATATATTCAATTCCCCAACGGCGTTTGGCAAGCAGATAGTCCACGTTACTCGCGATGAGCCAGTTGGACGGAGTGCCCATTACGCCTATGCGCATGCCTACAAGACTGCGCTGAGCCTTGAAGTTGCTGTACAATACGAAAATCCGTTTGATGATTTCTGACAATTCGCCGTGCAGGATTTCACTTCTCATTCCTCGTCCCCGCAGCCAGGAGGAAATTTCCAATGCGGCGGCAAGAGAGTTCTGCATGCCGTCTGCTAAAAGAATGGCAGGACGGGGAAGAGATTCGAAATGCTGGATAACCAGCCGTTCCACTCCCCCGGTAGCAATGAACAGAATACTGAAATCATTGGGCGTCAGTTTGTCTATATCCTGGTAGTCGATAAAGTTGACAGTAAAGTATTTTTCCAATTCAGTCAATATCACTTCATGTGAACTACGGATGGACGCTTGCTTATGCAGGATAGAAGCAAAGGTTATTAGGTTGATGACCATATTATTAATAGTGGTTTAATAATTTACGGTTTAACAATTGTAGTTGCTTATTTGTTTGATATTTCAAAGGTACAAGTTTCTTTTCATATAACATAGCGTTTTTAATATAGATAAGGTTTTTAAAGTTTTTATGTCTATGCATCCTTTGGGTTTCAAATAAATCGCTACATTTGCACTTTAATAATCAAATGATAGCAATATCAATCGTCAATCGTTAATAGTAAATTATCTCATGCCAACAATATCCATTCGCGGAGTAGAGATGCCTGCATCTCCTATCAGAAAGCTTGCCCCTTTGGCAGATGCTGCCAAACAAAGAGGCGTACATGTATTTCACTTGAATATCGGCCAACCCGACCTGCCTACACCGCAAGTCGCGATTGATGCGATACGCAATATAGACCGGAAAGTGTTGGAATATAGTCCCAGTGCAGGATACCGCAGCTACCGCGAGAAATTGGTGGGCTACTATCAGAAATATAATATCAATCTGACGGCTGATGACATCATCATAACTTCCGGCGGTTCGGAAGCGGTGTTGTTTTCGTTTCTTGCCTGCCTGAATCCGGGTGATGAGATTATTGTTCCCGAACCGGCCTATGCCAACTATATGGCGTTTGCCATTTCTGCCGGAGCAAAGATACGTACGATTGCCACCACCATTGAAGAAGGTTTCTCATTGCCTAAGGTGGAAAAGTTCGAAGAGCTGATAAACGAACGCACCCGTGCCATTTTGATTTGCAATCCCAACAATCCTACCGGTTATCTTTATACCCGTCGTGAGATGAACCAGATTCGCGACCTTGTGAAGAAGTATGATCTGTTCCTGTTCTCGGATGAAGTGTATCGTGAATTCATATACACGGGTTCTCCCTATATCTCAGCCTGCCATTTGGAGGGTATTGAGAATAATGTGGTATTGATTGATTCCGTGTCCAAGCGTTATTCGGAATGCGGTATCCGTATCGGTGCGCTGATAACGAAAAACAAAGAGATACGCGATGCCGTAATGAAGTTCTGCCAGGCGCGCCTCAGTCCTCCTTTAATCGGCCAGATTGCTGCCGAGGCTTCTTTGGATGCCGGTGAAGACTATTTGCGTGATACGTACGATGAATATGTAGAGCGCCGTAAATGCCTGATTGATGGTTTGAACCGTATTCCCGGTGTCTATTCGCCCATCCCGATGGGGGCTTTCTATACGGTGGCCAAGTTGCCGGTAGATGATTCGGACAAGTTCTGCGCATGGTGCCTTTCTGAATTTGAATACGAAGGCCAGACGGTCTTTATGGCTCCTGCCTCCGGCTTCTATACAACACCCGGCTCCGGGCGTAACGAGGTCCGTATAGCATACGTGCTGAAGAAGGACGATTTGAACCGTGCTCTTTTGGTACTTCAGAAAGCATTGGAGGCGTATCCGGGACGTACGGAATAATGAATATGGACTTATCCCGCTTTATAGCCCTTCGTATCTATCGCAACTCGGAGCCGGGCAAGCAGGTTTCCCGGCCTGCCGTGCTCATCGCCATGATTGGCATTGCCATCGGACTGGCGGTGATGATTATTGCTGTGTCCGTAATTGTCGGGTTCAAGAGCGAGGTGCGTGAGAAGGTGGTGGGTTTCGGAGCGCATATCCAGGTAAGCAACCTGGATGCCGTACGTTCATACGAAACTCGTCCGGTTGTGGTGGGAGACAGTATGCTGACGGCTCTGTCCGCCTATCCGGAGGTAAAGCATGTACAGCGATACTCCACCAAACCGGGCATGATAAAGACTTCGGACGCTTTTCAGGGAATAGTGCTGAAAGGTGTCGGGCCGGAATATGACAGGGCGTTCTTTTGCCGTCATCTGGTGGAGGGTGACATTCCGCAGTTCAGTGATTCGGCTTCTTCCAACCGGGTAGTAATTTCTAAATCCCTTGCCGGCAAGCTGAAACTGAAACTTGGAGACAAGATCGACACTTATTACATACAGGAGGATGTACGCGCCCGTCGCCTGGTAATTGCAGGGATTTACCAGACTAACTTTTCCGAATATGACAACCTTTTCCTGTTGACCGATTTGAATATGGTGAACCGTCTGAATAAGTGGGAACCGGATCAGGTGAGCGGTGTGGAACTGGAATTGCGCGATTACGGCACACTGGAGGAAACCACTTATCGGATAGCTGCCGATACGGATGAACGGCCCGACCGGAACGGGGCTGAATATTGTGTCCGTAACGTGGAACAGCTTAATCCTCAGATATTCGCCTGGCTGGGCATTCTGGATGTGAATATCTGGGTGATCCTTATTTTGATGATTGGAGTAGCCGGCTTTACCATGGTTTCCGGTTTACTGATCATTATCATCGAACGTACCTCCATGATCGGTGTATTGAAGTCCTTGGGTGCCGATAATTTTACCATCCGCAAAGTTTTCCTGTGGTTTTCAGTTTTTCTGATAGGGAAGGGAATGCTATGGGGCAATGTTATCGGCCTTGCATTCTATTTCGTACAACACTGGTTCGGTTTGTTCAAGCTTGATCCGGAAACATATTATATGGATACGGTTCCCGTGTCCTTTAATATCTGGCTGTTCCTGTTGCTGAATGCGGGTACTTTGCTGGCATCGGTTCTTATGCTGCTTGGCCCTTCTTACCTTATTACGCGCATCAGCCCGGCAACTTCCATCCGTTACGAGTAATCTTTTATTTTCTCAGAAAATCGCTTTTCTTGCGGAACAGGCAATACAGTTTCCAACGTAGGGACTGTACCGGTTGCAGCATGTCGAATACCGGCAACGTAAAGTAATACCTTCGTTTCTCCTCCAGATCTTTGGCAGTATGGTTGATGATGACGGCTTGTGTGGCAAAACGCAACAGGAAGAGCAGAAACGCGATGCTTGCTGCCAGCCAATGGAAATTCAGGATGCCGATGACGAGAGTTGCCGTCCATGTACCGTAAAAAGCCAGGCGTGTCAAGGTTTCCAATCCTGCCAGCCAACGTTGTGCTCCATGATACAGTCTTGAGGTAGAAGCGTAGCTGATCTTTTCTTCTCTCCAGTCTTTGGCGCGTACAACAGGTTGTACACGTACAATGGCATTCACATCGGTTTCTACCCTTGTGTTTTCCGGGGTGGCTACATGGTTGATGAACAGGTCGTCGTCTCCCCGTTGCAGATTAAGATGGGCGGAGAATCCTTTGTGCTGATAGAACAGTTCCTTGCGGTAAGCAAGATTGCGTCCGATACCCATATAAGGGCTGCCGGCCAAAGCAAATCCCAAGTAGCGCATGGAGGTAAACAGGTTGTCGAAACATACCCGTTTATGCAGCCAGCCTTTGCCGCGTTCGTAACCACTGTAGCCCAGTACCACCTGGGTGCGGGAGGTGAAATTGCGTGCCATCAGCCGGAGCCATTGGTTGCTTTGCGGCAGGCATTTGGCATCCGTAAAGACCAGCCAGTCATGCTTGCTTGCCTTGATACCAAGGGTGATAGCCAATTTTTTCCGGCTGATATAGCGGGAAGAACCGGGCACAAAGCTATGATAGAGGTGGGGATATTTTTCTTCCAGCAAAGTCAGGTAATCTTCGCTTTCATCTGTATCGCCGTCATTAATGACTATCACTTCAAACTGCGGATAATCCTGTTCCAGCACGGCACTTAGGTTGCGGCGCAGATTCTCGGATTCCTCGCGGGCGCAGATGATGACCGATATGGGCGGCAACTCCTGTGTGAAGTGCGTATCACCCCGTTTGGTGGCACGGCTACGCATGTGGATACGGTTGTAAAGACAAAAGTAGTAGAGGACTTGAGTGATGAAAAGAATGCCTGTCGCAACAAGCAGTATTTTTTCAGTGTGGTCAAATGTAAATGCTTCCATGTGTCGTAAGACGTTTTATGCGTCGCAAAGGTACTAAATTTCGTTACAAGAAATACTGGGACTTGCGTTTTTTTGACTTTCTCCCTGTCAGATCTCCGGCACCACCTCGAACTTTGTGTCCGGAAAATGCTTTGCCAGGTAATTTTTGATGTATTGCATCGTGTCTTCCTGAATGGTCTTGTCTTCCACGGTGGGATAGAGATTATACAATACCGTATCCAGCCTGATGCCTCTGTTTTTGATGGCTTCCAGGCTCAGCAGGGTATGGTTGATGCTGCCCAGCTTGCCGGAAGTTACAAAGAGAAGCGGATATTGCTTTTCTGCTATATAGTCTATTGTCAGATATTCCTCTGTCAAAGGTACCATGAGACCGCCGGCACCTTCTACAAGAACGATGTCGTAGCGGCGGGCAAGTTCCAGGGTTGCCCGTTCTATCTTATTGAAATCAATGGGGCGCCGGTCTATGCGGGCGGCAAGGTGTGGAGAGCAGGGATAAGAAAATATTTCGGGCATGGTAAGTCCTTCGCGGTCTTCGGGCAGGTAACCTGTCTCCATGATGCGTCGGTGAAGGTCGATGTCTTCGGAATGGCCTACATTTCCGGTCTGTATGAATTTCTGCGTGATGACGCGTTTGCCGTTTTGGGCAAGTTGACGGGCATACCAGGCAGTACAATAACTTTTTCCGGCATCGGTATCAATGCCGCTGATGAAGTAAATCTGAGATTCCATTGTCTTATATTCCATTGTTGTTATTTGTTTTAGTTCCTTTTTGAATTTTCTCTTGCGATAAGTTTTTATACTCTTGTCCTATTTATTCCTTTATCTTATTTTCTCAAAGAAAGATGAAGTGGGATTTAAACCGGTTTCTTGTTTTTGGCGATGATATAAATAGGGTGATAAGTCAGCGTCACGTTCCCGTCTGCATCAGTGAACTGTCGGATATACTCCTCACAGAACCTTTGCAGCCGTCCGCGTGTCCATATCCTCTTTTCGGTGCCTGTCACTCCGGTTTGTTTCAGATGTTTCAAGACGGCTTGCGGCGTGGTGAAGGAGAGGG
The DNA here is from genome assembly GCF_000195635.1 of Bacteroides fluxus YIT 12057. GTDB lineage: Bacteria > Bacteroidota > Bacteroidia > Bacteroidales > Bacteroidaceae > Bacteroides > Bacteroides fluxus. Next base: position 43,769 of record NZ_GL882692.1, read on the forward strand.
ATACAATCTCCTCTTCGGCATGAAGTACGTCGAAGTGGGGAGCCAACAGTTGTTGAAGGCGCTGGGCGGGCAGATAGTCCAGTCCGTGTCCGGTCAGACGGCGGATTTGATGCATGTTCTCTGTCCCGAAAGTGCTGAAGGCGAGGATACCGTCCTTTGCCAGTGCATGGTGGCAACGGAGAAAGAAAGCTTCCGGATCATTGAACCATTGCAGGGTGGAACAGGAAGTTATCAAGTCCGTGTATTCGGGGAAGTCAAGGCTCTCTGCATCTCCCGGCAGAAAACGGACTTCAGTCTCCGTGCTGCCCTCCTTTCGGGGGATGGCTTGTGCGGAACAGAGCTCTCCGACGCACTCCTCCATTTCCCGGCAAAGGTCGTTCAGCAATAAAGTGTCGGGTTGCAGCGTCTGTAGCAGGATACGGGAATAACTGCCCGTGCCGCAGCCGAATTCCACGATGTGCCGGAAACGTGCGGATAGAGTTTCCGGCAGGATATGCTCGGCAGAGTACAGGACATCTGTCAGTATCCGCATCATTTTCCCGGCAACCTGTTGTTGTACGCGGGCTTCGCGGGTATAAGTGCTGCGCGCTTTGGCAAAACGTTCGGCTATCAGTTGCTTGTCCATAGTTCTTGCAGATAGTGGCGGAATAGTTCTTCTTGATAGTGGGCGTCTTCCGTCTGCCGTGCCGGAGTCCCTGATGCTTCCCAGGCCTGCAATTGATTGGCGGGCGGGATGATGCGGTCATTGCTGCCCACAACGGCCTGTTGCCAATGGAAGGTGGCGGGAAGAAGCCTTTTATACATCTTTTCAATCTCTGCCAGTTCGTCGCGAAGCTCTTCCAGCGGACGTTGCGGGGTGATTTGCAGGAAGGCTCTGAAGGCGGTTCCGTCTGCACACATCCGGCGGAGGAATTTGTGCAGGGAGGCTCCGGTGAGCCCGTCCAATGTGCCGCGGAAGATGACGGGAGGAATGCCTAAATGTTCGTCGATGGGATAAGGGGTGCCGTTGATGGCAATGCTGTCTGCTATGGGTAACGACAGTTGCGGTACCACCTGCGAAGCAGCCCACACTCCCATGGACCAGCCGACGATGTTGACCGTCTTGTATTCATCCAGGCCGGACTTGTCAAAATCCAAGGTGCGGTAGTCGTAGCATACCATGAAATCACTGCGTTCGGGACGGTAGGTTTTGAAAGGTGTCTCGTCTGCTCCCCATCCGGCAAAGAATAGCAGCAGGCGGGGATGATGTTCATGTATAATATAAGTCTGTTTCATAATCTTCTTTTATTGCTTGATGGATATAGTATAGCTTCGCACACAGTGAACGGACCTTTTAGCTGATGTGCTTTATCAGTTCTTCTATCTCTTCCTCTCTGATATCCGCTGTCAGTGAAAAGCGGATTCGCGATGTTCCTTCGGGCACCGTGGGCGGGCGGACCGGCAATGCATAGAAACCGTGCCGTTGTAACTCTTCCGCACGGATCACGGTGTCTGCGCTGGGACCGACCACCAGCGGTACGATGTGGCTTACGCTGGGGCAGGAATAACCCTTGGCCTCCAATGCTTCGCGCAATGTACGGCTGATTCGGTCCAGATGCTTCCGCTCCTCCTGCATTTCGGGGATTCTGCGTATGACGGACAAAGTCCAGGCGATGTTTACGGGAGGCAGGGCAGTGGTGAAAATAAGTGTACGCATGCAGTTTACGAGGTATTCCCGAAGCACCCGGCTGCAGACAATATATGCGCCTGCCGATGCGCCTGCTTTTCCGAATGTGCCTACCAGAAAGTCTATGTCATGGATGCACCCGGCTTCTTCCGCACATCCCAGTCCGTGCTTGCCGCGCACTCCGAAAGCGTGCGCTTCATCCACATATAGCGATACGTTACCGTAGCGGTGTTTCAATTGTACCAGAGACTGGAGGTCGGCCCTGTCACCGTCCATGCTGAATATGCTTTCGGTTACGATGATGACCTGTTGATGGGATTGGGTGTGTTCCTTCAACAGTCGTTCCAACTGGTTCAGGTCATTGTGGCGGTAGCGGATGCAGCGTGCTGCTGAAAGCCGGATGCCGTCGATGATGCTGGCATGTACCAGTTTGTCTGCCAATATCAGAGTCTGTGAATTGCTTACAGCAGGCAGGATACCGGTATTGGCATGATAACCGCTGTTGAATACCAAGGCGGCTTCTGTGCCGAACCGTGCGGCCAATTCTGCCTCCAGCTCCTCGTAAACGCTGAAGTTGCCCGTCAGTAGGCGGGAGGAGGAGGAAGTGGGCAGGAATGAATCCGGTGTAAGTGTCTGTAAGAAGTCTTCCCTGATCTTTCTGTCTGTGCCCAGGCCCAAATAATCGTTGGATGAAAGGTTCAGCATCCGCCGGCCGTTTACGATGACTTCCCTTCCGTCGTGTACCATTGAAGGCAGGCGGCGAAGGTTGCTGTGCGATTCTAATTCTTGGAGCCTCACCCCCAACATGGTTGTCTCATTGTCTTGCTTCTTCATCATATTGTCTTTTATCATCATGCATATATCTTGCAGTCTTTCCTAATCTTTCTTTTTTATCAGTTCTGACGCACCTCCTCGGGGGTGAGGCTGTTCATCAGCCCCCTTGTCAGTTTCGTCAACTGCTCCGGCTCTATGATAAACGGTGGCATCAGATAAACCAGCTTGCCGAATGGGCGAACCCAGATACCCTCCTCCACAAAGCGCCGTTGCATCCATGCCATATCTACCGGTGTCTTGGTTTCGATGACACCGATGGCGCCCAATACACGTACATCGTTTACCGAAGGCAGTTCCCATGCAGGGGCGAGTTCCTCCTGAAGTTGCCGGGAGATGCGGTTGACCTTTCCTTGCCAGTCATATTCGGGAGACGTCAGTAGCCGGACCGATGCACATGCCACGGCACATGCCAACGGATTGCCCATGAAAGTGGGGCCATGCATGAAGGCGCCGGGCGAGTGGTTGGAGATGGTGTCTGCCACCTCATTCGTCGTCAGCACGGCAGAGAGTGTCATATATCCGCCGGTCAGCGCCTTGCCTATGCACATGATGTCCGGTTCCACACCGGCATGTTCCCAGGCGAACAGTTTGCCGGTCCGTCCGAATCCCGTCGCAATCTCGTCGAATATCAGCAGCAGATTGTATTCCTTGCAGAGACGTGCTGCTTCACGCAGATACTGCGGGTGATAGAACCACATGCCGCCTGCACCTTGTACGATGGGTTCGAGGATAAGTGCGGCCAATTCGTCGTGGTGCCGTTCTATTGTTTCTTTCAGAGGGAGGAGGTCTTCCGGATTCCATTCGCCGTTGAACCGCGAGGAGGGTTGCGGAACAAAGTGGCGTACAGGCAATGACGGGCCAAACAGGGAGTGCATGCCTGTCACCGGGTCGCATACGGACATCGCATTCCATGTGTCTCCGTGATATCCGGAACGGATGGTTACGAAGTTGTTCTTTTTCTCTTTTCCTTTGCCGTACCAGTATTGCACAGCCATTTTCAAAGCTACTTCTACGGCTACCGAACCGGAGTCCGCATAAAATATCTTCTGCATGGAGGGCGGTACTAAAGGCAGCAGCAGTTTGCCCAATTCTATGGCAGGGTCGTGGGTCAGGCCTCCGAACATGACGTGCGACATCTTGCGCAGTTGCTCTTCCGCCGCCCGGTTCAGTACGGGATGGTTGTAACCGTGTACGGCGCACCACCATGACGACATTCCTTCAATCAGCGTCTGTCCGCTTTCCAGAGTAATCGTCGCGCCTTCCGCCTGCTTCACCTTATATACGGGCAGGGGATGGGTGGTTGAAGTGTAGGGATGCCAAAGATGCTCGCGGTCGAACTGCGAATCGCTGAAACGGTAGCCCGCCTCTTCAATCAGCACTTTGTCTTCTGATACCTTGGAGCCGAGCGTGGTCAGCAGATCTCCTACAATGGCAGAGTTGATTCCTATATGCAGGGCTTTCTTTACTGCTTCTTTGCTCAGCTGCGAACGTCCTCCGGCAAAACGCAGGAAAGCCGTGGGGTTGATGAAGCGGAACAGTGCGATGGTGGTCAGTATCTCTTCTTCGCTCAGCGGTTCCTGCTTTTCCAATGGGGTGCCGGGAATGGGGCTTAGCAAATTGATGGGGATGGACTGGACTTCCAGGTTTTTCAGGGTGAAAGCAAATTCGATACGCTGCTGCATGCTTTCGCCCATGCCGATAATGCCTCCGCTACAGATGTCCATACCGGCATTGCGGGCAGCTTTCAGTGTACGCAGCTTGTCTTCCTGGGAGTGGGTACTGCACAGGTGAGGGAAGTAGGAAGGAGCGGTCTCGAGATTGCAGTGGTAGCGGGTAATTCCGGCTTCGTGCAAGGCGCGCATTTCTTCTTCGTCCAGCAATCCTAACGAGGCGCACAGCTGTATGGACGAGTGTTTACGCATGTGTCGTGCCGCTTCGCATAATTTTTCCATATTCTTGCTCGAAGGCTTTCTTCCGCTGGTTACCAATGAGAAACGGGCTACGCCTTGCTCTTCGTTGTGCCGGGCATGCCGCAGGCATTCTTCTTTGCCTACCAGGTCATAGACATCCGCTTGGGTCTTGTAGTGTGCTGATTGTGCACACCATTTGCAATTCTCCGGGCATCGTCCCGACTTGGCATTGATGATGGAACACATATCAAATTCCTCTGAGGCCAGGGCTTTGGTTATCCCGTGTGCGGCTTCGTATAGTGCTTCCTTGTCTGGTTGGGTGGCCAGCCATTCTGCCTGTTCCTCTTTAAGGGAGCCACCTTGCAATACAATTGCTTTCAGTTCGTTTACAGTCATATCCTTTTGTTATAAAATGGGTGGATAAAAAAGAGGCACGGATTGCCGGAGTCCATGCGGCGCATCGTGTGAGCTGCATGATTCCGGCAATCCGTGCCTGTCCTATTTTTTGTTTCTGAAATGTATGTTTCCTGCTTGCCCGTATTTGCATAGGCGCAAGTAACCGGTTCCCGGAACAGTACCTGCAGGTTTGTTCCCGGTTCCATAATCCCGTTGACAAGAGCCGCTTCGCTCCCTGATGGGATGCCGATATCTGTCTGCCTGCTGTGGGTGATTCCTTTCCAGGTACTTTCTTCGCCGCATCCCGCATGACCGGCAGTTCCCGTTTTCTTCTGCTTTGACAGTGAACTGTCCGCTACGCTTTTGCGCAGGCAACCGATAGTGACGCATCGGCCTATGCTGGCAAATGCGGCGTAGGCTTTTCTGCTCCAACGGCGAAAACGGATCGTATTTCCGGTGATTGCGGTACTCTTCATGCTTTTTGCTTGATATTGGCTTTTTTTGTGAGTGCAAAGATAGTGCAAATTTCCAATTAAACGGGTTTCGGGGGAGTGTGTTTTTAAGGCATAAAAAAAGGCTATCTTCCCAGACAGCCAATCTTTTTGTTAACCTTAAATCTAATACTATGAAAAACACATTGCAAAGGTACGGTTTTTATGGTAATCTCCAAATTCCCGAAGGAAAGGAAGCCCACTTATAACATGGTTTAATAGATGTTGCCGGGTTGTTAACTTTTAAGATTCTAATCGTTAAAAATCACTTTGTTCATCTATATTCGCGACCGTCATTTAGAAGTGTTTTTATGGTTAGAACTGTGAGTACGATTATGAATTGATTCTATGATTAAGTTTAAAATGATAAGTAGGAACGAGGTTTCCTTTTGATAAATAAATAGGCGAAAGGTTAACTTTATGTTCTCAAGAATATATATATTTGCAGCGCTAATCAAATACTGATAGAATTATGTGTGGAATCGTAGGCTATTATTTCTTTTCCCGACGTCTCGCCCTCATTCATAACGGCATTCTTGAAAGCTACGCCGTCCTTAAACTGTTTCAAGTCCGCAGCATACATTTAAAAAAAAGAGTTACCTTACGGTGTGCGGAAGCATAGATATATGTGTAGATAGTCAGTAAATCAACAAAATAGGAATAAATGGAACAACTGAAGCATGAATGTGGCGTTGCCATGATACGCCTGCTGAAACCGTTGGAGTATTATGAGGAGAAATACGGAACTTGGATGTATGGTCTGAACAAGCTCTATCTCCTCATGGAGAAACAGCATAACCGTGGGCAGGAAGGGGCCGGTCTGGCTTGTGTGAAACTGGAAGCCAATCCCGGTGAGGAATATATGTTCCGTGAACGTGCGCTCGGCTCAAGTGCCATTACTGAAATCTTCGGTACGGTACAGAGCAACTTTAAAGACCTGCCCAAAGAACAACTGCATGATGCAGGGTACGCCAAACGGGTGTTGCCTTTTGCCGGAGAGGTCTATATGGGCCATCTGCGTTACTCTACTACCGGGAAGTCCGGCATTTCGTATGTTCATCCGTTCCTGCGGCGCAACAACTGGCGCGCAAAGAATCTGGCCCTCTGCGGCAACTTCAACATGACGAACGTGGACGAGATTTTTGCGCGTATCACCGCCATCGGCCAGCATCCGCGGAAGTATGCCGATACTTATATCATGCTGGAGCAGGTAGGCCACCGTCTGGACCGGGAGGTAGAACGCGTATTCAATCTTGCCGAGGCGGAAGGGCTGGCAGGGATGGAGATTACCCGTTATATAGAAGACCACATCGACCTTGCCAATGTGCTGCGCACTTCAAGCAAGGAGTGGGATGGAGGATATGTGATGTGCGGGCTTACTGGAAGCGGGGAGACATTCGCTGTCCGTGACCCCTGGGGAATCCGTACCGCATTCTGGTATCAGGATGATGAGATAGTGGTACTTGCCAGTGAGCGTCCGGTGATACAGACGGCTCTTAACGTACCCGCCGGCTCCATCAGGGAACTGCAACCCGGACAAGCCATGTTCATCCATAAGGCGGGAAAGGTGCGTACGGTGCAGATCAACAAGCCGCGTGAGGTGAGACCTTGCTCGTTCGAGCGCATTTACTTCAGCCGTGGCAGTGACGCGGACATTTACCGCGAGCGCAAACTGCTTGGCGAGAAACTGGTTCCCAACATATTGAAAGCCATCGACTATGATATAGACCATACCGTTTTCTCCTTCATCCCCAACACGGCGGAAGTGGCTTTCTACGGGATGTTGCAGGGGCTGGATGAGTATCTCAACGAAGAAAAGGTCTATCAGATAGACGCGTTGGGACATGCTCCCGGCCATGACGAACTGGAACGCATCCTGTCACGCCGCATACGGAGCGAGAAGGTGGCCATCAAGGATATCAAACTGCGCACGTTCATAGCCGAGGGCAACAGCCGCAATGACCTGGCGGCCCATGTATATGACATCACGTACGGCAGTCTCGTGCCCGGTGAGGACAACCTCGTTATCATAGATGACAGCATTGTGCGCGGCACTACTTTAAGGCAGAGCATCATCGGTATCCTCGACCGTCTCAATCCGAAAAAGATAGTGATTGTCAGCTCTTCGCCACAAGTGCGTTATCCCGATTATTACGGTATAGACATGTCGAGGATGAGTGAATTCATCGCTTTCAAGGCAGCCGTTGAATTGTTGAAAGAACGGGATATGAAAGATGTGATTGCCGCCGCTTACCGCAAGTCCAAGGAGCAGGTGGGACTGCCCAAGGAGCAGATGGTGAACTATGTGAAGGATATCTATGCTCCTTTCACCGATGAGGAGATTTCCGCCAAGATGGTGGAACTGCTGACTCCGAAAGGGACGAAAGCCCAGGTGCAGATCGTCTATCAACCTCTTGAAGGGTTGCATGAGGCTTGTCCGAAGCATCCGGGAGACTGGTACTTCAGCGGTGATTATCCCACTCCGGGCGGGGTGAAGTTGCTGAATGCGGCATTTATTGATTATATAGAACAGGTATATCAATTTTAGCCTTCTCTTCCCCCTTCCCCGTAGGGAGGAGATGGCATGGAATTGTGACAGGTGATACTATACATAACATATATGAATAAGGAAAATAACAAACAAAATCTGACTTCTTCCCCCCTCCCTGCGGGGGAGGGGAAGGGGGTGAGGCTTCTCCTTGACGACGGCACCGTGTTTCACGGCAAGTCGTTTGGTTATGAAAAAACGGTAGCGGGAGAGGTGGTCTTCAATACAGCCATGACGGGTTATCCCGAGAGCTTGACCGACCCTTCGTATGCCGGACAGTTGATGACGCTTACTTACCCGTTGGTGGGCAATTATGGAGTGCCTCCTTTTACTGTTGAACCGAATGGGCTGGCTACGTTCATGGAGAGTGGGCATATCCATGCCGAGGCCATTATTGTGAGTGACTATTCTGAAAACTATAACCACTGGAATGCGGTGGAGAGTCTCGATGACTGGCTGAAGCGCGAACAGGTTCCGGGAATCACAGGTATCGATACCCGTGAACTGACTAAAATTCTCCGGGAACATGGTGTGATGATGGGCAAGATTGTCTTTGACGATGAACCGGACAGCGGACAATGGGGCGTTGATAATTATGGAGACATTAATTATGTAGATAGGGTAAGCTGCAAGGATATCATTGCATATGCCGGAACGGAAAGCTTGCATTTGAGTGTAGATGCCCCTGCGGCACAGCTTAACGCCCAACTCTCAGACCTCGACTCCAGGATCCTGAACCTCAACTCTGGATCTCTAAACCTCAACTCTGGATCTCTGGACCTCAACTCCCGACGGAAGAAGCGGGTACTTCTCGTTGATTGCGGGGTGAAGACCAACATTATCCGTTGTCTGCTGAAGCGGGATGTGACGGTAGTCCGTGTTCCCTGGGACTATGATTACAACGGACTGGAATTTGACGGCCTGTTTATTTCCAACGGTCCCGGTGACCCCGATACGTGTGATGCGGCCGTACAGAATATCCGTAAGGCGATGAAGGACGAGGCACTTCCCATTTTCGGCATCTGTATGGGGAACCAGTTGTTGGCCAAAGCCGGAGGAGCCAAGATATACAAGCTGAAATACGGTCATCGCAGCCATAACCAGCCGGTGCGCATGGTGGGTACGGAACGTTGTTTCATCACCTCGCAGAACCACGGTTATGCAGTAGATAACGGTACGCTGAACGAAGACTGGGAACCGCTTTTCATCAATATGAACGATGGTTCCAACGAAGGTATCCGCCATAAACGCAATCCTTGGTTCTCGGCACAATTCCATCCGGAGGCTGCCAGCGGGCCTACAGATACGGAATTCCTCTTTGATGACTTTGTGAAGTTAGTCATGGGTGGTTTTTGAAGGTAATTTGTAATTAGTAATCAATAATTATTGACGTGAAAGAAGACAATATAAAGAAAGTCCTGCTTCTGGGTTCCGGAGCATTGAAAATCGGTGAGGCGGGAGAGTTTGACTACTCCGGTTCGCAGGCACTCAAGGCACTGAAAGAGGAGGGTATCCATACAGTTCTTATCAACCCCAACATTGCTACGGTACAGACTTCGGAAGGGGTTGCCGACCAGATTTATTTCTTGCCCGTCACTCCGTACTTCGTGGAAAAAGTGATTGAGAAGGAACGCCCGGACGGCATCATGCTTGCCTTTGGAGGACAGACGGCTTTGAACTGCGGTGTGGCTCTCTATAAGGACAAAGTATTTGAGAAGTACGGGGTAAAGGTGCTCGGTACCCCCGTACAGGCTATTATCGATACGGAAGACCGTGAAATATTCGTGCAGAAACTGGACGAGATTGACGTAAAGACCATCCAGAGTGAGGCTGTGGAAAATGTGGAAGATGCCCGCCGTGCCGCTGCCGAATTGGGCTATCCGGTCATTGTCCGTGCCGCGTATGCCCTTGGCGGACTGGGTTCCGGGTTCTGTGACAATGAAGCGGAATTAAACGTACTGGTAGAAAAAGCTTTTTCTTTCTCCCCGCAGGTTCTGGTAGAGAAGTCCTTGAGAGGTTGGAAAGAGGTGGAATATGAGGTAGTCCGTGACCGTTTTGACAATTGTATCACGGTCTGCAATATGGAAAACTTCGACCCGCTGGGGATTCACACGGGTGAATCCATCGTTATTGCCCCCTCGCAGACATTGAGCAATGCGGACTATCACAAGCTGCGCGAACTTGCCATCCGCATTATCCGCCACATTGGTATTGTGGGAGAGTGCAACGTGCAGTATGCCTACGATCCCAACAGTGAGGATTATCGTGTGATCGAGGTAAATGCCCGCTTGAGCCGTTCGTCCGCACTCGCCTCTAAGGCAACGGGTTATCCACTGGCTTTTGTGGCGGCAAAACTGGGCTTGGGCTATGGGCTTTTTGATTTGAAGAATTCCGTAACGAAGACTACCAGCGCCTTTTTTGAACCTGCGTTGGATTATGTGGTCTGCAAGATACCCCGTTGGGATTTGGGCAAGTTCCATGGTGTCGATAAAGAACTCGGTTCTTCCATGAAGTCGGTAGGTGAGGTCATGGCTATCGGGCGTACCTTTGAAGAAGCCATCCAGAAAGGCCTCCGCATGATAGGCCAGGGCATGCACGGCTTTGTGGAAAACAAGGAGCTCGTGATTGCCGATATCGACAAGGCATTGCGGGAACCCACGGACAAACGTATCTTCGTTATATCAAAAGCTTTCCGGGCCGGATATACCGTTGGTCAGGTGCATGAACTGACTAAAATAGACAAGTGGTTTCTGGAGAAGCTGATGAACATCATGAATACCTCGAAAGAGTTGCACTCTTTTGCACCGTCCACCATCCCCTTGGACTTGTTGCGCAAAGCCAAGATACAAGGTTTCTCCGATTTCCAGATTGCCCGTGCCGTCGGTTATGAAAGAGATATGGAGGAGGGGATTCTTTATGTCCGCAACTTGCGCAAGCGTGCAGGAATCCTGCCGGTAGTGAAGCAGATTGATACCCTTGCCGCCGAATATCCGGCACAGACCAACTATCTGTATCTGACTTATAGCGGCGTTGCCAATGATGTACATTATCTGGGCGACCGTAAGTCGATCGTTGTTCTCGGTTCCGGTGCCTACCGTATCGGTTCTTCCGTAGAATTTGACTGGTGTGGGGTACAGGCTCTGGATACCATCCGCAAGGAGGGGTATCGCAGTGTGATGATCAACTATAATCCGGAGACGGTGTCCACGGACTATGACATGTGTGACCGTCTTTACTTTGATGAACTTACTTTTGAGCGTGTGATGGATATCCTCGAACTGGAAAATCCCCACGGTGTCATTGTGTCTACCGGAGGACAGATACCGAACAACCTTGCCTTGCGTCTCGATGCACAGAATGTGCCCATTCTCGGTACAAGTGCCAGGAGCATAGACAATGCCGAAGACCGTGACAAGTTTTCCGCCATGCTCGACCGCATCGGTGTGGACCAGCCTGAATGGAGGGCACTGACTTCTCTGGAAGATATCAATGCCTTTGTCGATAAGGTGGGCTTTCCGGTATTGGTCCGTCCTTCATACGTTCTTTCGGGCGCAGCGATGAATGTCTGCTCCAACCGGGAGGAACTGGAACGCTTCCTGCAACTGGCGGCGAACGTCAGCAAGAAACATCCGGTTGTGGTAAGCCAGTTCATTGAGCATGCCAAGGAAGTGGAGATGGATGCTGTGGCGCAGGACGGTGAAATCATGGCATACGCCATCAGCGAGCACATCGAATTTGCCGGTGTACACTCCGGTGACGCCACCATCCAGTTCCCGCCGCAGAAATTGTACGTAGAGACGGTACGCCGTATCAAGCGCATCAGTCGTGAGATTGCGCGGGAACTGAACATTTCCGGTCCGTTTAATATCCAGTATCTGGCCAAGGACAATGATATCAAAGTGATTGAATGTAACCTGCGTGCCAGCCGTTCGTTCCCGTTTGTCAGCAAGGTGCTTAAAATCAACTTTATCGAACTGGCCACGAAGGTAATGCTCGGCATTCCTGTACAGAAGCCGGACAAGAACCTCTTCGACCTGGACTATGTAGGCATCAAGGCAAGCCAGTTTTCCTTCAACCGCTTGCAGAAGGCAGATCCTGTGTTGGGGGTGGATATGGCAAGTACGGGTGAGGTGGGCTGTATCGGCAGTGATACCTCCTGTGCCATCCTGAAGGCCATGCTTTCTGTCGGTTACCGTATCCCCAAGAAGAACATCCTGCTTTCTACCGGTACTCCGAAGCAGAAGGTAGATATGCTTTCGGCGGCACGCATGCTTCAGAAGAAGGGGTATCACCTTTTTGCCACGGGAGGTTCCAGCAAGTTCCTTACGGAAAACGGTGTGGAAAATACGCGCGTTTACTGGCCCAGCGAGCCGGAAGGACATCCGCAGGCTCTGGACATGCTCCACAGGAAGGAAATAGATATGGTGGTGAATATTCCGAAGAACCTTACTGCCGGAGAGTTGGATAACGGCTATAAGATACGCCGTGCCGCTATCGACCTCAATATTCCGTTGATCACGAATGCCCGTCTGGCAAGTGCGTTCATCAATGCGTTCTGCACGATGAGTGTGGATGACATCGCCATCAAGTCGTGGGAGGAGTATAAATAAGAAGGGCAGGTGTGTCAAAATAAAGATTTCTTTTATCAGTTTTGACACACCTCCTGTCATTTGCAGCACTTGTCGTACAGCGTGCCGGCAGCCTTTAAGTAAGTAATGTAGTTCAGATAAAGCCGGAAATGTGCGTCCACGCGGGTCTCGTATGCCTGTTGCCACAGAACTTGTGCTTCCAGATGGTCGGACAGAGTTTCCAGCCCTACTTCATACTGGCTTTTGCTGACACGCATATTTTCTTCCGCCTGTTGCAATGAACGGTCTGAGAGTTCACTTTCCAGGCGGGCTTCATCCAGATTATTGGCTGCCTGTGTGAGTTCCAGCAGCATTTGCTCATTCATGTTTTCCTGTTCCAGGCGTGATTGTTCCAATTTGGCCTTGGCGGCACGTATCTTGTTGCTCCGTTCGCCGAAGTGAAACAAGGGGACGCTGACATTCAGAAATACAGAGAAACTGCCTTTGTCAAACAGGTCCTGGCCGTTCAGCTCAAATCCGTGTATGTAGTCGTACGAACCTTTGATACCGACTTTGGGCAGCAGTTCGCTGCGGTTCAATTTTACCTGCTGCTGTGCAATGGAGACCTGTTTGTTCAGGATACCGTATTCCGGACGGGCTGTGATATCGGAAACCTGCATCCGGATATCCTGTTCTATTTCAGGGAAGTCACCGGAGATTCGGATATCCGTAGCCAACGGCTTGCCGATGTAATGGCAAAGGTTCATGGTAGCCAGGCGGAGGGCATTCTCTGCTTTGCGGATGCCGAGTTCGCTTTCATTCAGTTTCACCCGTACTTTCAGAACGTCATTTTGTGGTTTCAGTCCGTGACGGTGGGCACTTTCCACGTTTTTCATCAGCTCCGTGAGGACGGCATTGTATTTGTCGGCCACCTTCTTCATTTCTTGTGCCTTGACTACGAGTGCGTAAGCCTGGTCTGTCTTCAGAATGACCTCAGTGGCAGTCAGGGTTTCGTTCATGTGTGCCATTTCCTTGTCCAACAGAGACATCTTGTAGGCTGCACGGATTTTTCCACCCATATAGAGAGGCTGTTCCACTTGTATGCCTCCCATATATATAGTCCCTGTTTTATAGTTCAAGTCTATGCCGGGAAAATATGCATAGCCGCCGTTAGGCAGGAATTGTCCGGTCGCATGGGGCAGGAAGGTGGGCAGGTTACCGCCCGGTATGCCCAAGCTGCCGTCTATTGTGCTGTAGATGCCCGTTCCGCCGGCGGTGAAGTTAGGGAAGAAATTTCCAAGATAACTTTTGGCGGTATAGTGGGCACTTTCCGTTTGTTTGGCGGAAGCTGCCATCTCTTTATTGTATTCCAGTGCCATTTCCCTGCATTGCTGCAAGTTCAGTATCTCTTGGGCAGGGAGGGAGAGGGGGAAAAGGAGGAATAAGAAAAGTACGGCCTTATCTCCGCCCCTTCTCCGAAAGAGAGGGGAGGTCGGGGCAGTGGCGGTATGGCAGGCTTGAATAAGCTGTGAGATTCTAAAGTTCATAATTTATGGTTTAAAGTTTGTATATCCGAAAAATCTTCCGTCTTGTGAGTGCCTTGCTCTCTCTCTTCCCTCCCTGCCGGAGAGGGGGCGGGGGTGAGGCCGAAGAACAAGGCATACAATACCGGTATAAACAGCAATGTTATCAACGTGCCGAATGTCAGTCCCCCCATGATGGATGCGGCGAGTGAACCGAACATGGCATCGGGCAGCAGCGGTATCATGCCGAGGATGGTAGTCAGTGCCGCCATGGTTACAGGGCGGAGCCGGCTTTGGGCACTGTCTATCAGTGCCGTTGTCGGCTCTACGCCTTGCCGGAGCTGTAAGGTGATTTCATCCATCAGTACAATGCCGTTTTTGATGAGCATGCCTATCAGTCCCAGTGTACCGACGATGGCTACGAAGTTGAACGTTTTTCCTGTCAGCAGCATTACTGCCACTACACCTACGATAATCATGGGGATGCAGCAGAAGATGATGAGGGGCTTGCGATAATCCTTGAACAGCATTATCAGAATGGCTATCATCAGAATGATGGCAAGCGGGAAGTTCTTGAACAGGTATTTCATGGACTGGTCACTGGCATTTTTTTCTCCCTGCCAGTGCAGTGTATATCCTTCCGGAAGTTCCATCTGTTCAATCTTCCGTGCAATGGCAAGGCGTGCCTTTTCCGTTTCTATGCCCGGAGCCGGAGAACACTGCACACGTTGGCTGCGCTGTCCGTTGTAACGCGGCACGACGGGATCTTCCCAACGGATGTCAATGCTCTTGCTGATTTGCTTCAGCGGTGTGCTGCCCATCAGACTTTCCACGAGCTCTTCTTTCGAGAGGGTGCCGGCTTTCAGCTTGACCATGGTTTCCTCGTTCAGCAGTCCGTTCAGTGAAGGCAGTGAAGAGAACACTTGCGTATTGGCAAGGTCCTCTATCGGATGTCCCTTTTCATCCAGGCATTTCAGGTAGATATTGTCCCGGTGTATGCCCTCGTAGAAAGCGCCGATAGGGATACCGCCATTGGCCGATAGCAGGGACAGGCTCACATCATTCCGGCTCAGTCCCAGTGCGCGGGCGGCAGCCTGGTCGTATTCAATGGAGAGGACCGGCACTTGCGGTTCCCAGTCTGTCGTGATGAGGCATACCTCGGGAGTGCTCTCCATAATGCTGCGTGCACTGTCTGCCAGTTGATGCAGCACGGCAGGATCAGGTCCCGTGAACTGGGCTTCAATGGGGTATTTCTTGAACATCAGGTTGTACCGTTTCATTTTGACGTAGGCATCCGGATAATGCAACGTCAGGTAGGCTTGTATTTCTTCCATATTGTCCACCAGTTCGTCGGGAGAGGTGAAGTCAATGATGAGTTCCCCATAGGCCAGTGACGGGTTGGCGACGCTGCGCACCAAGTTATAACGTCCCGGTGTCCCGCCGATAGAGGTAGTGACGTGAGTCACCTCTTTGCGGGTCTTCAGGTAGGCTTCTATTTCTCTCAGGTCTTGCGCTACCCGTGTGGAATTGTTCCCTTCGGGCAATTTATATTCCATATATAACTGGTCGTAAACCATGTCCGGGAAAAATCCCTGGCGCATATACCGGTAGCCAAAGGCGGATAATGCCAGAAGGGCAATCATGGTCAGGACGAAACTCCAGCGGTGTGCCAGCCCGAAGCGCAGCGCGGCACGCAGTGCGGCGTATGTACGGCCCTTGTATTCCCGTTTTCCTGTAGCGCTGATCTCCACTTCGGGATGTAGCCTTCGGTTGGCCATCAGCGGCACGTGTATCAATGCCAGTATCCAGCTCAATAGCAGAGATACTGCGAGGACGATAAAAAGGTCGCGTGTATAGACACCTGCAGTGTCGGGTGACATGAAGATGGGCAGGAAAGCTATAATGGCTATTAGCGTGGCTCCCAACAGAGGCATGGCTGTTTGCCGTCCGATGGCAGTCATTGCCTCCATCCGGTCCTTGCCGGCTTTCAAATCCACCAGTATGCCGTCGATGATGACGATGGCATTGTCCACCAGCATGCCCATTGCCAGTACGAATGCGGCCAGTGACACGCGCTGCATGGTTCCGCCCGCAGTATAGAGGAACAGGAATGAGCCGAACACCGTAACCACAAGGCTGATGCCGATGATGACACCGCTTTTGAACCCCATGGCTATCATCAGGATGAGCACTACGATGATTACGGATTCTATCAGGTTGATGATGAATGTTCCCAAGGAGGCGCCCACACGTTCCGGCTGGTAGAATACTTTGTGGCATTCCACGCCCACAGGCAGGCGGGTTTCCTTGAGTTGTTCCAGTTTCTTTTCTACGGCGGCTCCCACTTTCACTATGTCCGAACCACTGGAGGCTGCAATCAGAATGCCCTGTGCCCGTTCGCTGTCGAAGAACATTTCGTTGCGTGTGGGTTCTTCGTATCCCTTTTCTATCCGCGCTATGTCGCGCATGCGGAGTTGGTCGTCATCGTGGCCCTGGATAAGCATGTTTCCGATGTCTTCCACGGTTTTGAACTTGTCACTCACCGTTACACGGACACGCAGGTCTCCATTGTCGTAATAGCCGCTGTATGTCGTTTTATTCTGTCCGTTCAGGGTGGCGAGAACCTCCGCGGGTTTCACGCCCAGATTGGCCATGCGGTCCTGCAACAAGGAAATGTTGATGCATTCCGAACGTTTGCCGTACAGTTCCACCCGTTCCACGCCTTCCATATCACTGATTTCACGTTTGATGAGTTCGGCATAGTCAGACAGTTCCCGGTCATCCAGTCCGTCACCTGTCAATGCGTAGAACATGCCGAATACATTGCCGAAATCATCTTTTACGATAGGGGTGGCGGCACCGTCGGGGAGCGAGGCGCGTGCGTCATTTACCTTGCGGCGCAGCATGTCCCAGCATTGCTCCACTTCTTCGTCCCGGGTAGTGGTGGTCAATTCTATCTGTATCAAGGAGAGGTCGTTGAAGGAATAACTTTCCACGTTGTCTATATTGCCCATGCTGCGGATGCTTTTTTCCAGTACATCCGTCACTTCCAGTTCCACCTGGTGTGCCGAGGCACCCGGATAGGTCGTCACTACCATGGCCAGTTTGACCTTTATTTCCGGGTCTTCCAGTTTGCTCATTTCATAGCAGGAATAGGCTCCGCCCAATAGCAGCACTGCTATCAGGAAGTAGATCAGGTTACGGTTCTGAAATGCCCATTTACTTATATCCATTGTCTTTTGATAATTGATGGTTATTGATTGGTTTTACAGCAGTCCTCCGATATTGGTTGGGGTGGTGGGGGTGAGAGGTCTCACTGTTTCCCCGTCCTGTATATGGTGTACGCCGGAAGCGACAATCAGTTCGCCCGGTTTCAGCTCTTCGGAGCTGATGAGGCTGCGCCCGTTGCCCGTCAGGCGCAGAAGGGTGACTTCACGGCAATCTACTTTGTTGTCGGACGGGTTATAGACAAATACCTGTGCCTTGCCGTCCTTCTGCAGAATGGCGCCGCTGGGAACAGACAACCGCTGTGAATTTTCCTTGTCACAATAGATGGTGACCATGGTGTTCATGCCCGGAGACGGTAACGGCTGCTTGTCGGCAAGCAGTTGCAACCGTACGGTATATAGCTGGTTGGCATTGGCTTTGGGGGTAATGCTTATCAGCTTCAGAGGATAGAGCTGTCCCGGATAAACGTCGAATGTACAATGATAACTGTTGAATTGTCCCCGCCGGATATATTCGGCTGCCGGAAGATTGATTTCCACCTCGGGCATTCCGCCGCTTATCATGGAGAGTACAGGCATTCCTGCACCTATCGTTTCGTGTGCATCGAACAGGCGTTTCTGAATGAAACCGTTGAAAGGGGCATAGAGGCGGGTGTACTCCAGCTGGTCTTTGTGGTGCCGGTATTTGGCCGTAATTTGTTTCAGACCATACACGGCCTTGTCATTGGCGCTGGGTGTCGTTCCATTGTCCTTATAGAGTGCCATGACCCGTTCGGCGTCAGCTTTGATTTGCCGGTATTCGGCTTCGGTGGCATCCAGTTGTACTTGATAGTCCGTCGGGTCCAGTTCGGCAAGCAGCTGTCCATGCCGTACGCGGCTACCGTCTTCCACATAAATCTTTTGGATAGTTCCGCTTACCCTGAAAGCGAGACTGATATCTTGTGCGGCCTTTACCTTTCCCGGATATTGCAGGAAAGCCTGTTCATCGGCCGAAGCCACTGTATTTATCTTTACCGTTTGGAGAGTTTTTGTCTCTTGGGGCCGGTTACTGCAGGAGGTTAAGGAGAGCAGAGAAACGCTCGTAAGAATCCAATAAATTTGTTTCATAATCTCAGTCGTTAATATTTAATACAAAATTATCCGGTTGCCGTTTGATAGAAAAGGTCGATATGAATTATAAATTGTTCTATTTGTACATTTCTGTCAGCTTCCTTCTATATCTGTTTTTGATATTCTGCCGGAGTTATTCCTGTCATTCTTTTAAAGAATTTGGAGAAGAATGACGGATTGGGAAAGTTCAGTTCATCTGAAATCTGGAATATCAGTAGATCACTATGTTTCAGCAATACCTTGGCTTCGAGAATGACGGCTTGGTTGATCCATTGCATTACAGTTTGTCCGCTTGCCTGGCGGATGACGGTACTCAGATAGTGGGGTGTCAGGTATAGCTTGTCGGCGTAGAAGTTGACGGTACGTTCGTGCTTGCTGTATTTGTTGACCAATGCTATGAAGCGGCGGAAAATATCTTCTTGCCGTGACAAGCGTATCTGGGTGCTTGTACGGGTTTGCTCATGGATGTATTTCAGGTTGTAGAGCAATGAGACAATCAGATGCTGTATGGCTTCACGGCGATAGGGAGAGCTCTGCAGCATATCCCATAGGAGGGAAAAGAAGGTACCGATATGTTTCCATTCCGTTTCGTCGAGTGACAGGCGGATGCCGTTTCGTGTGTAAGTTTCCGAGAGAATGGAAGCTTGCATCACAGGCAGAAAGCCGGGTACGGGCATTATGACCTGGAAATCGTAGTCCCGGCTGATTTCCAGTGCTTCTATCAGTGAGTTGTCCGGAATGATAATCAGGTCGTGCGCGGAAATTTCATATTCTATAAGGTTGATGGAAATCCGTCCTTTCCCTTGCAGGATACGGAGGATTCTTCCTTCTTTGGCACGGTAGGGTTGACCGGTGCGGAATAGTTTGCTTCCCATCTGTATGAAACTGACAACCATGCCCAGATCATCGTTTATGAAGCGAAAAACGGAGTTGGCGATGATATCCGGATGTTTACGGATATCTTCAAATGCTACGCTTATGGGGATGTTCTTTTCCATATATTGCTTTATTGACGACAGTAGGTATTTCTGTGGCAAAGATAAGAAAACCGTGTTATTCCTTGTCTTTTCCTATAGAAAGTCGTACTATTGGAACATCTTTACGAACAAATGGATTGTAGACATGCTATGTTATGTCTCTATCTTTGCACCGATGAATGAAACGATAAATATATATGGATATGAAACGAGCAATTCTCTCTCTTGCCTTTTTGTTTGCGGCAGCATTGACGCATGCCCAGCTTACGCTGGACGAATGCAGACGTTCGGCGCAGGAAAACTATCCGTTGGTACGCCGGTACGGATTGATTGAGAAGGCACGCGAGTATGACCTCTCCAATGCCGGAAAGGGATATCTGCCCCAATTCTCGCTGTCGGGCAAGGCGACGTATCAGAGTGATATAACCCAGCTGCCTGTCGAGATACCGGGTGTGGATATAAAGACAGCCCCGAAAGACCAGTACCAGGTGATGCTGGAGTTGCAGCAGACCATTTGGGACGGTGGGGATATCCGTGCCCGGAAGCGCTTGACGCGTGCGGCATCGGATGTGGAACTGGAACAGCAGAATGTGGATATGTATGCTTTGAACGACCGTGTAAATCAGATTTTCTTCGGCATTTTGTTGCTGGATGAACAACTGAAGCAAAACGGACTTTTGCAGGATGATTTGAAAAGAACCCACAAGCAGGTGTCCGACTATATTGCCAACGGCATAGCCAGCCAGAGTGATCTGGATGCCGTCAGTGTGGAACTGTTGAACACAAGGCAGCATCGCATTGAACTGGAGGCTTCGCGCCGGGCGTACATGAATATGCTTTCCGCTTTTATCGGGAAAGAGATTCCCGGCAGTGTTTCCTTGCAGAAACCCGCCTTGGAGGAGATGGAAAGTGCAGGTGTGAATAACCGTCCGGAGCTTCGTCTGTTCGATGCACGGAATGAACAGTTGAGAGTGCAGGAGGCTACCTTGAATGCCAGGCTGATGCCCCGTTTCGGACTTTTTGTGCAGGGGGCATACGGCAATCCGGGACTGAACATGCTGAAGGATGAGTTCAATGCCTATTACATGGCAGGTGTGCGTATGGTGTGGAATTTCGGCAGCCTTTATACCTTGAAGAATGACCGGCGGCGTATAGACAACAGCCGTCGGGAGATAGAAACCGGAAGGGAGGTATTCCTTTTCAATACACGTCTGCAGGAAACCGGACAGCATGCAGGCATTGTATCCATGCGCCGGCAGATGGAGGATGACGATGAGATTATCCGTCTGCGCGGGAATATCCGCCGTGCCGCCGAAGCCAAGGTAGAGAACGGAACCCTGACCGTTACCGATATGCTCCGTGAGATTACCAATGAGAACCTGGCGCGTCAGACCAAGGCATTGCATGAAGTGCAGCTGCTGATGAATCTCTGCCAGTTAAAATATACGTTGAACAATTAGTTATGGATTATAGTATGAAGTCACTCAAATTATTTTCTCTTTTGTTCCTGCTCACCGCCTGTGGCAGCGGGACTCCCGAATATGATGCTACGGGAACTTTTGAAGCCACCGATGTCATTGTCTCTGCCGAGGCTTCCGGAAAGATTCTTGGTCTTGATGTGGAAGAGGGAACGCTGCTGAAAGCGGGACAGGAAGTAGGCATCATCGACACAGTCCAGCTTTATCTGAAGAAACTTCAGCTGGAAGCCAGTGTCAAGTCTGTGGAAGGCCAGCGTCCCGACATTCTGAAACAGGTGGCCGCCACGAAAGAGCAGATTGTACAGGCACAGCGAGAGCGTGACCGTGCGGCTAACCTGCTTCGTGTCGGTGCAGCCAACAGGAAGCAGTGGGAGGATGCGGAATCCCTGCTTGAAGTACTTCGCAAGCAACTTGCAGCCCAGAACTCCACGTTGCAGAACAGTGACCGGAGCCTGACGTGGCAAAGCTCTTCGGTAGGTATCCAGGTTGCGCAGATCGAGGACCAACTGAGGAAATGCCATATTGTCTCTCCGCTGACGGGAACGGTACTGGCCAAATATGCCGAAGCGGGAGAGTTGGCGGCACCGGGAACTCCCTTGTTCAAGGTGGCCGATATGGAACAGATTTATTTGCGTGCCTACATCACTTCCGAACAACTATCAGAGGTGAAGCTGGGACAGAAAGTGACGGTTTATGCAGACTATGGAAAAGAAGTGCGGAAGGAGTATCCGGGTGTAGTCACCTGGATTTCGGACAGTTCCGAGTTTACTCCCAAGACGATTCTCACGAAAGATGAGCGTGCCAATCTGGTGTATGCCGTAAAAGTGGCTGTCAAGAATGACGGAATGCTGAAAATAGGAATGTATGGAGGCTGTAACTTTAACTGATGTCTTTAAACGTTACGGGCGGGTGGAAGCCTTACGGGGCGTTTCCTTGTCCGTGCAGCCGGGTGAACTGTTCGGCATCATCGGTCCTGACGGGGCGGGCAAGACGTCTCTTTTCCGTATCCTTGCCACTTTGCTGCTTGCCGATGAGGGTACGGCTACGGTTTGCGGACTGGATACGGTGAAGGACTATAAAGCCATCCGCAGGCGGGTGGGGTATATGCCCGGGCGTTTCTCTCTTTACCAGGACTTGACGGTAGAAGAGAACCTGAACTTTTTCGCCACCGTTTTCCATACTACCATCGAAGAGAATTATGACCTGGTACGTGATATCTACCGGCAGATAGAACCTTTCCGTAAGCGCCGTGCCGGAGCCTTGTCCGGTGGCATGAAGCAGAAACTTGCCCTTAGCTGTGCGCTTATCCACAAGCCGGATGTACTTTTTCTGGACGAACCGACCACGGGAGTGGATCCCGTTTCGCGCAAGGAGTTCTGGGAAATGCTCCGCCGGCTGAAGGAACAGGGAATTACCATCATCGCTTCCACCCCGATTATCGACGAGGCACGCCAGTGTGACCGTATCGCTTTTATCCATGAAGGCATGATACAGGGCATCGATACTCCCGACCGCATCCTGAGGAAGTTTGCAGATATACTCTGTCCTGCGGGTCTGCAGCACGGGAAAGCGGAGAATCGCGAGGATTACGTGATAGAGGTGGACGGGCTGACCAAGCGTTTCGGCAACTTTACAGCTGTAGATCATATCTCTTTCAAGGTGCGCCAAGGTGAAATCTTCGGCTTTTTGGGTGCGAACGGGGCAGGCAAGACCACTGCCATGCGTATGCTCACCGGATTGAGCCGTCCTACCGGCGGAAAAGCATGTGTGGCGGGATTTGACGTTGCCACCCGGCCGGAGGAGGTGAAAAAGAATATCGGTTACATGAGCCAGAAATTCTCTTTGTACGAGGATCTCAAGGTATGGGAGAATATCCGCCTCTTTGCCGGCATCTATGGAATTCCTGAGGCGGAAATAGCTCCGAGGACGGATGAACTGCTCCTTCGTCTGGGGCTGGAAAGGGAGCGTGACACGTTGGTGAAAAGCCTTCCGTTGGGCTGGAAACAGAAACTTGCTTTTTCCGTCTCCATTTTCCATCAGCCGAAAATCGTATTCCTGGATGAACCGACAGGGGGTGTTGATCCTGCTACCCGCCGCCAGTTCTGGGAATTGATTTACCAGGCTGCCGACCGGGGCATTACCGTCTTTGTCACCACCCATTTTATGGATGAGGCGGAGTATTGCGACCGTATCTCCATTATGGTGGACGGCGTAATCCGTGCGCTGGATACCCCGGAGAGGCTGAAACAGGAGTTCGGGGCTGCTACGATGGACGATGTATTCCAGCAACTGGCCCGCCAAGCCGTGCGAACGGCTGACTAAGGTGCAGATAAGTGCGCAAGCTGATGCAAGTATAAGTGTAAAACAGATTAATATAGTAATGAAACAGTTCATAGCTTTTGTCCGAAAAGAATTCTTCCACATCTTCCGTGACCGGCGTACGATGTTGATTCTGTTGGGCATGCCCATTGTTCAGATTATTCTTTTCGGCTTTGCCATCACTACGGAGGTGAAGAATGTGCGGGTTGCCGTCCTCGACCCGTCGAATGATGTAATCACCCGTCGCATCATCGACCGTATGGATGCCAGTGAATACTTTTCCGTTACCCGCCGTTTTTATTCTCCCGGTGACATTGATCATTTCTTCAGGAGAGGGGATATTGATATGGTTCTTGTCTTTAGCGAACGTTTTTCGGACAATCTCTATACGGGCGGGGCAAGTGTGCAGATTGTCTCCGATGCCACCGATCCCAATATGGCTACCATGCAGGCGGGGTATGCCATGAATATCATATCCGCAACCGGGCAGGAGATGCTTCCGCCGGGAATGCAGGCTTCCGCCATCGTCCCTCAGCTCAAGTTGCTTTACAACCCGCAGATGAAGAGTGCCTACAATTTTGTGCCCGGTGTCATGGGACTCATCTTGATGCTGATTTGTGCCATGATGACCTCTATTTCCATCGTACGCGAAAAAGAGACGGGGACTATGGAAATCCTGCTCGTCTCTCCGGTAAAGCCGCTTTTCATTATTCTGGCCAAGGCGGTGCCGTATTTTGTCCTGTCGTTTGTCAATCTGGTGACCATCCTGCTGCTTTCAGTCTATGTGCTCGGTGTTCCTGTGGCGGGCAGTTTGTTTTGGCTGGTGGTGGTATCGTTGCTCTTCATCTTCGTCTCCCTGGCTCTGGGCCTGCTTATTTCTACGGTCACCCATACACAGGTCGCTGCCATGCTGGTGTCCGGACTGATGTTGATGATGCCCACCATGCTGCTGTCCGGAATGATATTTCCGATTGAAAGCATGCCTGCCATCCTGCAGGCCATTTCCGCAGTACTTCCTGCCCGCTGGTACATACAGGCGGTGCGGAAACTGATGATTGAAGGGGTGGATATCTCGCTCGTACTGGCAGAAATAAGCATACTGGCAGTCATGGCGGTTATACTGATTGCCGTTAGCTTTAAGAAGTTCAAGCACCGGCTGGAATAACAAGGGAATCTTTAAAATATCAACGTTATGATAAAGTATCTGATAGAGAAAGAATTCAAGCAGCTGTTCCGCAACTCGTTTTTGCCTAAGTTGATTTTCATATTTCCGTGTATGATTATGATACTGATGCCCTGGGCTGCCAATCTGGAGATCAAGAATATCAATCTGAATATTGTGGATAATGACCATAGTGTTTTGTCCCGCCGCTTGGTAGCTAAGATCGGCGCTTCCACTTATTTTCGTCTGACGGCGCTTCCCGATACATACGGTGAGGCTTTGCTTTCCGTCGAGGCAGGTTCGGCGGATGTGATATTGGAAATCCCGCATGATTTTGAGAAGGACTGGATAGACGGGAAAGCTCCTCGTCTGTTGGTTGCCGCCAATGCCGTGAATGGCACAAAAGGCAGTTTGGGAGGTTCCTATCTTTCTTCCATCATCAGTGATTACGCTCGTGAGTTGCAGTCGGAGTCACCCGTGAAAGCGTGGGTGGGCAGGGCGCTTCCGCGGATAGCCGTCTCTACCCGGAATCTTTATAATCCTACCTTAAATTATAAGCTTTTTATGGTTCCTGCCCTGATGGTCATGCTGCTGACTTTGATATGCGGTTTTCTCCCGGCTCTCAATGTAGTGGGAGAGAAAGAGGCGGGAACGATTGAACAGATAAATGTGACTCCCGTCAACAAATTCACTTTTATTGCCGCGAAGCTGATTCCTTACTGGCTTATAGGATTCGTGGTACTTACAATCTGTTTTGTTCTGGCTTGGCTGCTCTATGGCATTTTGCCTGCCGGACATTTCCTCACTATCTATATTTTTGCGTTGGTGTTTCTGCCGGTGGTCTCCGGATTCGGTCTGGTCATTTCCAATCATTCGGCTACCTTGCAGCAGGCCATGTTTGTCATGTGGTTCTTTATGCTTGTCCTGATCTTGATGAGCGGACTATTCACCCCTATCCACAGTATGCCCGAATGGGCGCAGTGGATTACCTGCGTCAACCCCTTGCGCTATTTTGTGGATGTGATGCGTACCGTTTATCTGCGTGGCGGCGGATTTTCCGAATTGCTTCCTCAATTGGCGGTACTGCTGGGTTTTGCTTTTGTTGCCAATTTGTGGGCGGTGAAGAGTTATAGGAAAAGTAGCTGAATTTAGGAAAGTTGAAAGCAGAACATTAGGAAGGAAGGCGTTTATGCATAAAAAGGGAGCCTTTTACAGCTCCCTATACTCCCTTTCCGCATCGAAGCAAGGACAAGCCTTGACAGGATTCAAATCATGATGTCCTACAATCAGTGCCCTTGGGAAGATTTGTTTCAATTCCCGGAGCAGGGCAAGCATCGACGCTTTTTGCTCCAGAGTGCGAGTATCAGTCGGTAGTCCTTCGGCATCCAGCCCTCCTTCATAACAAATACCGATGGAATGCCGGTTATGATTAAGGCAATGCGCACCGACTTTTTCCGGGGGTCGTCCCCGGTGGATTTCACCGTCACGGGTCAGGTAAAAGTGGTAACCGATGTCACTGAAACCGCGGTGCCGGATGTGGTCACGGCGGCAGTCTTCAAAGCCCAGGCGCACGCCCTGGGGCGTGGCCGAGCAATGAATGACAAGCAGCGTAATTATGCGCATGGCTACTTGCAGGCGCTAAAGCCGAAAGCTCCCGCTAAGGCGGTGGCTACAGTGATGATTACTTTGAGGACAATGCCCCATACGGGTTTTGACTTTTTTTCCATGATGAAAGAAGATTAAAGCCTCACCCCCGACCCCTCTCCGGCAGGAGAGGGGAGAGTTGAAATTACTCTCGTTTGCGGGGTACGAGGCGGTGTTTATAATTTTGTGTCTGTTGAATAATTGTCTGCAAGCACTTGCTTTGGGTTTATGCATCGAACAGCAGAATTATCTACCCCAACGGGTTCTCGTTTTCGTCACCGTCGTTTCCTCCGGAACCACCGGGCGCATTACCCGAATCCCCGCCTTCCACAGCATACGGCGAAGCCTCTTTCAGCTGGCCTTCCAGATTGATCTGGGCATTGCTCAGTTCACCCGTGGCACGGGAACGGAGCTTCAGTCCCTTTACGTTGTTGGCCAGTGAAAAGTCGGTGGCGGATGATGCGCCTTGCTTGCTGACGATTCCCACGGAGAAGATGGCGAGGTCGTCCAATTTTACGTTCTTGCCGTCCAGAATCAGTTCCTTGATGCAGGAAACCATATCTGCCAATACGCCTTTGATTACACCGGCCGAGTAGGGAGTGTTGTGCTTGGACATGTGCTTGGCGAGCCTTTCGATGTCGAAAGTTTCCTCAATCACGGGGCGTGCATACCAGAGGCCTTTCAGCGGGCTGTTCTCGCCCGTCACTTGATACTTTTTGTAACGAATCATAATGGTCAATAATTTAAAGAGTTGAACAATTAGAAAATTAAATTTTCAAAGAAATCACTTAGGTTGTCAGATCCAACGATGCAAAGGTAACGCTGTGGCTACGGTAGCTTGCCGGTTTCTGCCGGTAGCAGTCATTTAGTATCGGTTTTAGTCGGTTATTTATCCGTTTATGTTTGATAATTTCATGGTTTATAGTTACTTTTGATGAGTATAAATCATAAATGCCAACTATGGAATCTTTTGTCATACGTACATATGGGCGTACCGAACTTGCCCAAATCTATTGTCCAAATCTTTGTCCTGACGCCGCTTTCCGTAAACTGAAACAGTGGATAGACCTATGTCCCGGTCTTCGTGCCGGGCTGTCCGCATTGGGCAGTTCTTCCCGTTCACGCTCCTATACACCTGCCCAGGTAAGGCTGATAGTGGCTGCACTGGGCGAGCCTTAAACCTGAGGTCTGGTGGTGTAAAGGTGAGCTTCGGAAATGTAAAGCTGACGTTTGGCACGTGGGGTACAAAGGTTCACAATTCACAGTTCACGCTTCCTCTCACACACACACACACACGCGAAAGTGCGTGCGTATGCGTATACAGGAGGGGATTTCGGTTTTCACTTTCAGCCTTTTCTGTCGGGTTTCCGGTAATTGCCTTTGCTTTTCGTACTCTCTATGAGACCATTCTTCTGCAGTCGCCAGAGCCAGGTGGCGGCGGTTTCGGCCTTGATACCCATCTCTTCGGCTTTCTGCAGGAAAGCGGTGCGGGTGAAACATCTCTCCATGCTTTCCACCAACGCGTCCCGGTCGGCATTTCCCCGGCTGCTCACTTCGGTGGCGGGCAGGAAGGAGAGGATATGGGTGGCGTGGCGGTAGAGCCCCTCTGTCAGTGACAGTACGGCATGGAAGTCCTCGGGGTTGATGGTGAGGTCCCACAGGCTGATGATGTCGTCTTTGAGATTGTCCGGGGCGGTATTGCGGTCGGGTGAGACGTAGGGTGAAGAGGCTATGTCCCCTTGTTCCGATGCACGGAGCAGGGCGATTACTTCCATGATGCGGCAGATGTTGATGCCCAGTCGTGCCACGCTGCTTGACATCTCGCTGCCGTTTGCCAGCCCGGAACGGTCGAAGAGAGCGGAGAAGATGCGGTTGAACTCTTCTTTCTGCCCGTCGGTGAGTCTCAGCGTGAAAAGCCCTTTCAGGGTGATGCTTTTCAGTCTATCCTTCCATTCCGTGCCCCATGCGGTGAAGGTCTCCTCAAGATTGTTGTCATTGCGGTCAAACTGGTTCTGCCAGTGGTTGATGGCGGGCATGTAGTAGAATATCTGGCGGGAGAAGAGCCCGTTCTCGGTGGTGGGTATCAAGGGTTTCACTTGAGCGGGAGTGCCGGAAAGGAGCACGGAAAGATATGTTTTTTTCGTTTCCCGGTATTCTCGGTCGGTGCGTCGGTTGTAGGACAGACGGTCGTGGTCGAAGGCCTTGCGCATGGTATCGCTCCAATGTCCGTGCTCCGAACCGATGGCGGAAGAGATGGTGTCCGCCTCGCTTTCGCATATCAGTCCGGTGCCGCCGGAGTCTATCAGATTTTGGAGAATGCCTGTTCCGGTATTGTTGCCCGAGATAAGAAACATCTTGTTGGGCGGCATGACGGGTATTTCGGCTTTTCTCCGTTCTTTGCCTAAGGCGTCGTATCTGGCTTTCTCGCGGTGGTAACATTCCATGCTTTCGGCCACTTTCGTACGGATCTCGTCGTGGATGGGTTCGGCCAGGAGGCGTACGAGCGAGAGCACGCCCTTTCCGGCTGCGGGCGGTGCCACTATGAATCCTTGCAGGCAGGGAGATATCATTTTCCCGCCGTATGCGCAGCGTACGTTCCGGCCTATGGCGGCGCCCAGTGTGATGACGGATCCCAGCAGCAGGATGTCGTGTTGTGCGGGGGAAGTGCCGCATTTCACGATGTCCTCCAGAGGATAAGGCCAGTGGACGTGTTCGTCGAAAGTAGGCAGAGGCGACAGCGGGGCGTTGCCTGCCAGGGACTCGTCCTCACGTGCGTGTGTGTGTGAGGGGAGACTTGAGCTGTGAACTTTTGAATTCCGTGTATCATCGGAAGGTGCATTTATCTTTACACCACGCAGTTCGGCCAGGTGAAACACAGTGCCTATGTGTACATTGTCATGTCCGTTTTTCAGCGCATTGCTGAAGAGTTTGCCGGCCGCTTTCCGGTCGTATTTTGAAGACAGGCTGCACAAGGTCAAAAAGTCGTCCCGGCCAGCTTCACCGCAGTCGTTGGCGATGGCGAAAGCTACTTGTATATACTCAAGATAGGTTGGGGCAATGTCTGTCCCCGCACTTCTGACGGCTTCCGTCAGAAGATGCAATGAAGATAATGAATCCATTGGTTTGATTATTGATAATTTTGTTTTTTTGTTTGACAAAAGAGATATCTTTGGGTCTTAGGTCGTTTCCCTCAACAGCGCACCCGGATCGTGGCAGAGGAAACAGGCTCTGACAATGTCTTTGCCTGATGTATCGACTCCTTTTTCGGGTGATGGGTTGTCGGCGTCATACATGCAGTGGACGTAGTCCATGGCCCAGCGAATCTCGTCGGCGACATTACATATGGCTGTACAGGGGACGAAAGCTTTCACGCCCCGTCCGGTAGGGCTGATGAATACGAGCGCAGGATGCAGGTAGGCGTCATCAAAGAGGTGTTGCCGTAGCGTGGCGGCTTCGTCTTCCGAATCAAGGTGGTCGATATCCACTACGAACAGTCCGGAGTATTCCTCAAGGCAGTCGCTTCGTCGCCGGGTAAAGATTCCACAGGGAGTTACGTAAGGCAGCGTCTGCTGTTTGAGCAGGCGGCAGGCGGTATCGTTCCCTTCCAGTGCGGCGTTTCTTACGGCTGAAGTCAATGTGGCAAGCCTCTCGCTGGAAGTGATAAGATTATACACTTCGCTGAGCTCCATTGTTTTGAACGGTATCAGTGTGGCTTTTTTCAGGCTTTTTCCGGTCACTTTGTCCTTGACAGGTGAGATGGGAGGCATGAAAAGCGACATTTTAAAAATGTTTGTCATTTGGTATATTTTTTAATATCTTTGTGCGAAGGTAGGCATCCTTTCTCATCGAATCTTTTCCGTATATGGAAAAGATTTTAAACATAAGGAAACTAAAATAACAATCTATAACATAAATAAGGCTTTATAGTAAACTACATAACAAAACAACTGTAATATGAATAAAAACTGTTTACATCCTTTTCTGGCTGCTTATATTGAGAGAGTGCGGAAAGAGAAAAAGAGGACCATTGAAGAACTTTGCACGGATGCCCATATCAGTACGAAAACGTACGCCTGCATAAAAAAGGGCAGGATGTGAGACTGGGTGCCTATGAGGCGCTTCTTTCCAGCTTTCTGGAAGAGTTGAGTGAGGAGGAAGTCAAAAAAACGGTGAACGGCTGGGTGGAGAAGTGGCTGAGCCTGAGAAAGGAGAATATGCGTTCTTAAAAAACGTCTTGCTTTCTTTGCTATATCGGCAAATACCCTTAACTTTGTGAATAGGAACTCCAGGGACGGAAAGGATAAAAACAACGATGGAAATGAGACAGATGCGTAAACTGCCTATCGGCATACAGACTTTTGAGGAAATACGTAGTGGGAATTACCTTTATGTAGATAAGACCGATTTGATTTATCATATAGCGAATATTGGTAAACCTTATTTCCTGAGCCGTCCGCGCCGCTTCGGCAAGAGCCTGCTCATTTCTACCTTCGAGGCCTACTTCGAGGGGCGTAAAGATTTGTTTGAAGGGCTTGCCATGGAGAAACTGGAAACCGAATGGGAAAAATATCCGGTGCTGCATCTGGATCTGAATGCCAGGAAATATGAAACGGCGTCCGATTTGGTTGCCATGCTCAACCAATATCTGGAAAAGTGGGAACAGGTATATGGGGAAGAACGGCAGGACCGTAGTCCGGAAGAACGTTTCGCATACGTGATAGAACGTGCTTACGTGCTGACCGGCAAGCAGGCGGTCGTCTTGATTGATGAATATGACAAGCCTTTGCTCCAGGCCATCCTCGATGAGTCGCTTCTGGATGAATACCGCCGGATCTTGAAAGCCTTTTATGGCGTGCTGAAAAGTTCCGACCGCTATCTGCGTTTTGTGTTCTTGACGGGTGTCACCAAGTTTGCCCAGTTCAGCGTGTTCAGTGACCTGAACCAGCTGAACGACATCAGCATGAAACCTGCCTATGCCACGCTGTGCGGCATCACGAAGGAGGAGCTGGTAGATACCTTCGGCATTGAAATAGAAGCTTTGGGAAATAAAAACGGGCTAACCTTTGAGGAGACCGTGCATCGGCTGTCCTCTTTGTATGACGGTTATCACTTTGAGGAATCGGCGGAAGGCGTGTTCAATCCCTTCAGCCTTCTGAACGTCTTTGACAGCTGCAAGTTTGATAATTACTGGTTCCAGACGGGTACTCCCACCTATCTGGTGGAT
>NZ_GL882693.1:0-55388 GCF_000195635.1 Bacteroides fluxus YIT 12057
TCCGGAATTTGTCAGCAAGAACTCCTGTTTTGAGATATTAGATAAAAAATAGATGCCCAATATCTATTGGATATCCGGGAAGCGTGGTACTAATTCTTTCATTACTACGCGAAGTAATAAATATAAATCACCTTTGGTTCCGCCTTCCCGGATTAGTTTGATTTTTTTCAGTGTGTGACATATAAGAATCTAACAAACATTAAACTATGCGTCGAATCCTATTTCTGATTTTATGTCTTTTCATTTTCTCCGGTTCTGCCTATGCCCAGCGCATGTCCGACGAGCAAGTGGTTGAATATGTGAAACAGGCACAGGCTGCCGGAAAATCTCAGAAGCAGATGACTGCCGAACTGCTGCGCCGCGGTGTGACCCGCGAGCAGGTGCTCCGCATCAAGGATACATATGAGAACCCGGGCGTCTCTGCTCCTGGTTCCGAGGCTCCCTCACAGATGCGCAAGCGTTCGGTTGCTGTAGGAGAATC
Organism: Bacteroides fluxus YIT 12057; assembly: GCF_000195635.1. Lineage (GTDB taxonomy): Bacteria > Bacteroidota > Bacteroidia > Bacteroidales > Bacteroidaceae > Bacteroides > Bacteroides fluxus. Next base: position 482 of record NZ_GL882693.1, read on the forward strand.
CTACGAGGCTGCCGAACTTGATGACCAGAAAGCGGTTGTTGATGAGAGACTTGAAAGCCAGTCCGCCCCCGAGGCTGCCGGCATACGTATTTTCGGTCATAATCTGTTCCGGAACCGTAACCTCTCCTTTGAACCCAGTGTGAATCTGGCCACTCCGGCAAATTATCGTCTGGGTCCCGGTGACGAGGTGATCATAGACATTTGGGGAGCTTCCGAGAATACCATCCGCCAGACCATCAGTCCCGAAGGAAGCATCCAGGTGAAGGATCTCGGTCCCGTCTATCTGAACGGCATGACCGTTAAAGAAGCCAACGCTTATCTGCAACGGGAACTGTCCAAGATCTATTCCGGTATCGGAGGGGGGGATCCCAATTCACAGATTCGCCTGACCCTGGGCGATATACGTACCATCCAGATCCATATCATGGGTGAGGTCACGGTGCCGGGTACTTATACGCTTTCGGCCTTTTCCACGGTCTTCCATGCCCTGTACCGTGCCGGTGGTGTGAACAGCATCGGCAGCCTGCGTGACATCCGCCTGGTCCGTAACGGAAAGACGATAGAACACCTGGACGTCTATGAGTTCATCATGCAAGGCAGAATGAATGACGATGTGCGTCTGCAGGAGGGCGATGTGATTATCGTGAGTCCCTACCAGTCGCTGGTCGAGATTGTGGGCAAGGTGAAACGTCCCATGTATTATGAGATGAAGCCTGCCGAGACGGTCGCTTCATTATTGAAATATGCGGGTGACTTTACAGGAGATGCCTATAAGAAGGCGGTACGTATCATCCGCAAGAGCGGGCGCGAGCACCAGGTCTATAATGTGGACGAGATGGACTATTCCGTATTCCGTTTGGATGACGGTGACCTGGTGACGGTTGATGCGGTACTTGACCGTTTTGAGAACAAGGTTGAGGTCAGCGGTGCCGTCTATCGTCCGGGGCTTTATCAGTTAGACGGTGAGGTGAACACGGTGAAGCAGCTGATCAGGAAGGCTGAGGGACTTCGGGGGGATGCTTTCCTTGCCCGTGTCCTTCTGGACCGCGAGCGTGAAGATCTTACGCACGAAATGGTTGCTGTTGACCTGGAAGGTATCATGAACGGTACGGTTTCTGATATACCCCTTCAGAAAAACGACCATCTGTATATTCCCGGTATCCATGACCTGAAGGAGAGCGAGACGGTCTCCATCTATGGCGAGGTGCTCAATCCCGGCACTTTCCTGTATTCCGATAACCTGACGGTAGAGGATATGATTGTCCAGGCGGGAGGTCTTACCGAGGCTGCCGCCACTACCCGTGTGAGCGTGACGCGCCGTATCAAGGATCCCAAGAGTACTGCCTGCAGCAGCAAGCTTGCAGAGACATTCACCTTTGACATCAGGGACGGCCTTCTGACGGGTGCCGGTAGTTTCCGCCTGCAGCCTTTTGATGTGGTCCAGGTTCGTCGCAGTCCTGCCTATCAAGTTCAGCGCACGGTGACGGTTGCGGGTGAGGTGCTTTTCAGCGGCAGCTATTCGTTGCTGAAGAAGAACGAGCGTCTGAGTGACGTGATAGGCCGTGCAGGCGGGATTACTCCGGAGGCCTATGTAAAGGGCGGACGACTGATACGCAAGCGCAATGACGATGAGCGCCGCCGTGAGGCGGATGTGCTCCGCATGGCGCAGAGCGGTGAGGGTTCCGATAGCATTGCAGTGAACAAACTTGCCATCTCCGATACTTACACGGTAGGCATTGACATGGAAAAGGCTCTGTCACATCCGGGCAGTGATTATGACATTGTTTTGCGTGAGGGGGATATCATTTATATTCCCGAATACGTCAATACGGTGAAAATCAGCGGTTCGGTGATGTATCCCAATACAGTAACCTGGGAGAAAAGTGCCAAGTTGAAACATTATATCAATATGGCAGGCGGTTATGGCGAGAATGCGAAAAAGAAGAAGGCATACATCATTTATCTGAACGGTACGGTAGCCCGTGCGAAAAAGAGTGACAGTGATTTAATCCAGCCGGGTTGTGAGATTGTGGTTCCTACGAAGTCCGAGAGGAAGCGTCTCCAGCTTTCCGAGATTATGGGTATGAGCTCCATGACTGCGACTATTGCGGCGATGGTAGCTACTTTGGCTAATACTTTTAAATAAGAAACAAGTGGAAGATATAAAAAGAAAAGATGCCGGTATGAGTGATGAACAACAGAATAAACGTCCACAAGAAGAGGAGATTGATTTGCTTGAGCTTGCCCTTAAAGTTTGGGCAGAGCGCAGGTGGATATTGAAGTGTTGTGGCTATGCAGTGATTGTGGGTCTGGTGATTGCTTTCAGTATTCCTAAGGAATATACAACAAGTGTAATGATTGCTCCGGAAGCTTCTGATAATAAGGGAGGGAGCCTTTCCTCACTGGCAAGTTTGGCAGGCATTAGTCTGAATACATCTTCGGGGTCTGATGCGATTTATCCTGATTTATATCCTGATATTGTGAGTTCCACGCCTTTTGTGACAGGGCTGTTTGATGTCCCTGTCCGGGATATGGATGGGGAAATAAATACTACGCTTTATGACTACATGAATGAATACCAGCGTTCTGCTTGGTGGTCATATATCATATCTGCCCCTTTCAAGGCTTTAGGCTGGACAATTTCTCTGTTTAAGGAATCAGAAGCAGAGGGGGATAAATTAGATCCTTTTCAGTTGACAAAAGAGCAGACTGATATTGTGAAAGCATTGAGTGATCATATAGGTGTCTCGGTAGATAAGAAGACCGGGGTCACTACGATTTCTGTCACGATGCAGGATCCCCGTATTTCAGCATGTCTGACAGATACTGTTGTAAACAGGTTACAGTCTTATATTATTGATTATCGGACTAATAAAGCACGTAAGGATTTTCATTTTCAAGAAAAGCTTTTTGAGCGTAAGAAGAAGGAGTACGAACAAGCTCAGGAAAACTATGCTAGGTTTGCCGATGCCAACAAGAATATCATCCTCCAGAGTTACCGTGCCGAACAAGTGCGATTGGAGAATGAGATGAATCTTGCCTATCAAGTCTATACATCCGTTGCACAGCAGTTGCAGATAGCAGAGGCAAAGGTGCAGGAGATAACTCCGGTTTATACTATTGTTGAGCCTGCCACTATTCCTGTAAAGTCGTCAAAACCAAGCAAAGCCATAATATTGATAGGGATAATTTTCCTGACGGGGATGGGATGTATTGGTTGGGTCATTATAGGAAGGGATTTATTTTGTAGTATGAGGAAAAAGGAAATTCCGGATTGTTAAGATAGTATTCTGTCCATTGTATGCAAGGATCTTTGAGAGATAAGGCCGCTCGTGGAGTGGGGTGGAGTTTTATTGACAACATAGCAAATTCGGGCATAACCTTTTTGGTAGGGCTTGTCTTAGCGCGTTTATTGACACCGGAAGAGTATGGGATTATGGCTATGATTGCTATTTTTATAGCGGTGTCCGATTCGATTATAGATAGTGGCTTTTCCAATGCATTGATACGTAAGGTAGATATCGAACGCATTGATTACAATACTGTTTTCTATTTTAATCTTGCAGTCAGCATTTCACTCTATATTCTTCTGTTCTTTGCTTCTCCCGCCATCAGTGCTTTTTTCAGAGAGCCTGTTTTGGTTGATGTGATGAGGGTTATAGGTTTTGTGCTGATTGTAAATGCACTGGCTATTATTCCTCGTACGATATTTATTCGGAATATTAACTTTAAGACACAAACTAAAGTTTCTTTAATAGCTTCCATCAGCAGCGGTGTTGTTGGTATAGGGATGGCTCTATCCGGAATGGGAGTGTGGAGTTTGGTCGGGCAACAGCTGTCCCGTCAGTTATTGAATACAGTTTTCTTGTGGGGATATTGTAAATGGAAACCTATTTTTGAGTTTTCTGGCAAGAGTTTTAAGGAGATGTTTGGTTTTGGATCCAAACTGCTTGTCTCCGGTCTATTGGATACCATCTATAAAGATATCTATTATCTGGTCATAGGTCGTTTCTTTACTTCATTCGTATTGGGACAATATACCCGGGCCAAACAATTCAATACTATATTTTCCAGTAATTTGACTACTGTTGTTCAACGGGTCAGCTATCCTGTACTCAGTTCCATTCAAAATGAGCCGGAGCGTTTGCGCGAAGCTTACAGGAGGGTCATAAAATCAACAATGTTGGTGACGTTTGCATGTATGCTTGGATTGGCAGCGGTAGCAAAGCCGTTAATTATAATCTTAATAGGAGAGAAGTGGCTGCCTGCAGTCGGCTATTTGCAGATTATTTGCTTTTCAGGCATGCTTTATCCGCTTCATGCCATCAATCTGAATATCTTGAAAGTCAAAGGTCGTTCGGATTTATTCTTGAAACTGGAAATAATAAAGAAAATTCTTGCCATAGGTCCTATCGTATTAGGGATCTTTTTGGGGATAGAGTGTATGTTATGGGGTAGTGTACTTAATTCTTTTGTCGCTTATTTCCTGAACAGTTATTATTCAGCCGATTTGATAAACTATCCTACTGTGAAACAGATAAAGGACATATTGCCTACATTTTGTGTGTCTATGGCTGTGGCTGCGGTCATGTGGGGATTGTCTTTTTTCAGATTGTCTGTTTACCTGCTTCTTCCTTTGCAATTACTGTTAGGAGTTTCTCTTGCTTATCTGGTTTATGAAAGAACTGCTTTTCCGGAATATCTTGAATTAAGGCAAGTGGCTCTTTCTTTTTTAAAGCGGAAATCATAAACTTAAATAAAAATGGAAAATAAAGTTATTACAGTAACTTCTCCGTTACTCCCTTCCTTAGAAGATTTTATACCTTATTTGAAGGATATATGGAATCGTAAGTGGTTGACCAATAATGGATATTATCATAAAGAATTGGAGAAAGCCTTGTGCGAGTATCTGAAAGTACCTTATGTCAGTCTTTTTACAAACGGTACGTTGCCTTTGATGTGTGCATTGCAAGCGTTGCGCATTACCGGTGAAGTAATTACTACTCCTTATAGTTTTGTGGCTACTACCCATTCTTTGTGGTGGAACGGCATCAAGCCTGTGTTTGTGGATATCAACCCTGTTACTTGTAATATTGATCCGGATAAAATAGAGGCTGCCATTACTCCAAAAACTACGGCTATAATGCCTGTCCATGTTTATGGTAAGCCTTGCGATACTGTACGTATTCAGGAAATAGCTGACAAATATGGATTGAAAGTAATTTATGATGCTGCCCATGCTTTCGGAGTAGAAGTGAACGGTAAGTCTATTTTGGAGGCTGGTGATATGTCCACTTTAAGTTTTCACGCTACAAAGGTTTATAATACCATTGAAGGTGGTGCTTTGATATGCAAAGATGAAAAAACGAAAAGGCGTATTGATTATTTGAAGAATTTTGGTTTTGCAGATGAAACTACGATTGTGGCTCCCGGCATAAATGGCAAGATGGATGAAGTGCGTAGTGCCTATGGTTTACTGAATCTGAAGCAGGTGGATGCTGTCATTGAATCTCGCCATCGGACAGCTGTAAAATACCGTGAAGCATTACGTGGTGTGGAGGGAATCAGTTTTATGGAAGATATGCCTGGCGTACGTCATAACTATTCTTATTTTCCTATTTTTATTGATGCAGAAAAATATGGAATGACACGTGATGAACTCTATTTCAAGATGAAAAGACAGAATGTGTTGGGACGTCGTTATTTCTATCCTTTGATCAGCGAATTTTCTGCTTATCGCGGACTGGAATCTGCTCAACCCGAAAATTTACCGGTTGCCTCTAAAGTAGCCGATAGTGTGATTTGCTTGCCGATGTATCATAATCTGAATGATTCAGATATCCAAGCGGTTTTGGATATTATAATTTGTCGATAGGTTAGAACCAATGAAAAAAATATTAATTCTTGGGGGAACCCATTTTCAAATTCCAGCAATAAAATATGCTAAGTCACAAGGATATCATGTAATTACCTGTGATTATTTACCGGACAATCCAGGGCATAAATTGGCAGATGAATATTACAACATAAGTACGACTGATAAGAATGCAGTATTGGCTTTGGCAAGGAGTCTATCTGTTGATGGAATATTATGTTTTGCTTCCGATCCGGCGGCTCCTACCGCAGCTTATGTTTCGGAAGTTTTAGGATTACCAGGGAATACTTTTGATAATATCTGTCGTTTTGGAGAGAAGCATCTATGGAGACAGTTTCTTAGAGAAAACGGTTTTAATGTACCCAAGGCTATTCCTTACCAAAGGGCCGAAGATATTGATGTTACAGATTGGCGTTTTCCCGTGATGGTTAAGCCTGTAGATTCTTCCGGAAGCAAGGGAATTACGAAAGTAACTTCGGCATTAGACTTAGAAAGCGCATTTGATTATGCCTTGTCGTATTCTCGATTAAAAATTGTTCTCATAGAAGAATTTATAGAACGTGTAGGCTCTCAGATCGGAGGGGATGGGTTTTATGGTAAGGATAAACTAGAATTTATTTGTTATGGGGAACAGGTTGTTGATGAGAAAATAAATGGTTATGTTCCTTGTGGAATGAAGTTTCCGGCTTTGTTGTCTTCGTCTCTTGAACAACGTATAACGCATGATATTGAACGTGCCATTGGATTATCAGGTCTACACGATTTGTCGTTTAATCTGGAAGTAATGATAGATGAGGCTGAGAATATTTATTTGATGGAAATAGGTCCACGTAATGGTGGTAATTGTATTCCGGAAGTTATACAGTACTATACAAATGTAAATTTGGTAGCTATTGCTGTAGAAGCAGCTTTGGGAAACAGCATGCCTGTGTGTCCGTCAAATAATACAAAATGTTATGCTTATTATGCGTTACACGCTTCGAAAGAGGGTATTTACAGAGGATATGAATTAGAGAAAACCTTTAGGCTTAATATAAAGAATTCATATATTTTTCTTAAAAATGGGGATAAAATAGGAGCTTTTCTTGGCTCCAATCAAACCATTGGAATATTGTTGTTAGAGTTTGATTCCAGAAAGGAAATGGATACCTTTTTTGATTCTCCCGAAAGGTATGTAAGCTTATATATAGAGTAATGAAAGAAATAGGTGGTTATCTGGAGCTAGAACTTGAAGATAGAGGGGACTTTCTTCATTCTGACGGCATATGCTTGAATAGTGGAAGGAATGCTTTAGAGTATATCTTAATTTCTTGTAGTGGGATTTCAAAAATATGGATTCCTTATTTTACTTGTGAAGTTATATTGGAGCCTATTAGAAAGTTGAATATTCCATATTCTTTTTATCCAATAAATGAACGGCTAGAAATTGAGGAATTATTGCAGTTGGGTGAAAGTGAATATCTGTTGTACACAAACTATTATGGAATCAAGGATCAGTATATCAGTTATTTGTCAAAATTATATGGACAAAAGTTGATAGTAGATAATGCGCAGGCTTTGTATGCTGTTAGAATGGAGAATATCAAGACTTTTTATAGTCCGCGAAAGTTCGTTGGAATTCCTGACGGCGGAATAGCATATACGAATAATATGGTCGAAATACCTAATTATGCGCAGGATGTTTCTTATGGTCGATGTATGCATTTATTGAAAAGATTGGAGATGGAGGCTATTGAGGGGTATAATGATTTCAGAATCAATAGTGGTAAATTGATAGGCCAACCTATTAGTGTGATGTCATTATTGTCTAGAAAAATACTTTCTTCCATTGATTTTTTAGCTATTCGGAAAAAAAGGATACAGAATTTTGAAAAGCTTCATGAAGCGCTGATGAATAGGAATTTATTGGATATGAGCGATTTTGGCTTTTTTGAATGTCCTATGATTTATCCTTATTATGTGGATGATAAAACGTTACGCAAGAAATTGATAGATAACAGAATATATGTGGCTACATATTGGCCGAATGTTTTGAAATGGTGTTCGGAAGATAAGTTGGAATATGAATTGACTAATAATATAATAGCATTACCTATAGACCAAAGATATGGGAGTGAGGAAATGGATTATATAATAAAACTTTTAGTTTGATGGGAAATAGTGTTTTTTTGAGAGGATTTGAGATGGAAGATGCCCCGCTTATCAATAGGTGGAGGAATAATCCAGAAATTCAAAAGTTAGTTTCAACTTCTTTCAAGTATGTTTCACTAGATATAGAAAAAGAGTGGGTGAAATCCAAGATAATGGATAACCGAAAGGATATTTATCTAGCTATTTGCTTGAATGATGATAGCCGAAGAATGGTGGGATATGTATCTGTTAACAATATAAATTATCTCAACCGTACAGCCGTGGGTGGGGGTATAGTAATAGACCCTCTTTATCAAGATGGTATCATTAGGTATGAGGTAGGAATGCTTATCCGAGAATTGGTATTCAATCATCTTAATATCAACCGATACGAAGGTAAATGTTTATCAGAACATATCGCTTCAAGAGTAATCATGGAAGCTAGTGGATATAAATTGGAAGGAATATATCGTGAAGCCATCTATAAGGATGGGAAGTATCATGATCAGTGTGTATATTCTCTTTTGAGGGCAGACTATGAGGAATGGATGGAGCGTGGCGATTATTCATTTTCCGTATTTGTCAAGAAGGTGAGACATTTAAGGAATAGCTATGCTGCGAGTAGGCTGTAAAACGATATTATTCTTTTTTGTCTTGTTGGAATGTACATTTTCCAGTGCAGCTTCTGATAATGGCAATCATTCATCTCTTGAGGCTCAGATAGAGGTCGTTTTCAACAAGATGAAAATGACAGGTTTGGGAATTGCGGTTGTCAAAGGAGATTCTATTGTTTATGTTCATTCTTGGGGCTATAAAGAAGTACCAACAGCAAACAATCAAGGAATGTTTTTGAAGAATGATGACTTATTTCGTATTGCTTCTGTATCAAAAACCTTTGTGGCTACCGCCATATTGCAACTTGTAGAAGAAGGTGTTTTGAACTTGGATGATGATGTTCAGAATTTTCTCAAATTCCCTTTGCGAAATCCTTCCTATAAAGATAAGCCTATAACCGTAAGGATGTTGCTTACTCACACATCAAGCATTAACGATTCACAACGTTGGTGGTCGCTTGACATAATCAATCCTATTACTTCTGACAATTATGCTAAGTGCTTTTCTGAAACCCAACCTGGTGTGGAGTACAAGTATTGTAATTATAATTATTTGCTACTCGGTGCAGTGATAGAGGGGGCTACTGGAAATAGATTTGATGCTGAGATTGATAGCAGAATAATGAAGCCGCTTGGTATTCAAGGTGGTTTTAATTGCAATTTGTTGGATTCAACCAAGTTTGTTAGGCTCTATCGTTATAATAAGGAATCGGGCGCTTTTAGAGAGGACGATGAAGCCTATCGTCCTTATAGATATCAAATCCAGACTCATTACACATTAGGTAAATCTACAGGGTTGGTTTATCCTAGTTCTGGCATGAAAATAACTACTACAGATTTGGCCAAGTATATGATGATGCACATGAAAGGTGGCACTCTCAAGAAAACTACCATACTGTCATTAAGAAGTGAAATGATGATGCGTGAGAATTATGTAGGAAAGAACAATTACGGTTTTGCATTTCGACAGTATCGTGGTTTAGTTCCCAATACAACATTGTACGGACAGACTGGGGGGGGATTTGGACTGAAAAGTGCAATGATATTCGATCCGAAGCATCAAATGGGCTTTGTCATTATATGCAGCGGTAGTTCATCAGAATATATTGATGGGTATAACGATATACATAAGCCGTTAATCAAACTACTATACAATCATTTTTCTAAGAATGACTGAATCCCTGTACGAAAGTAAAGTAGCTATTACAAAGCCAAGATTTGACATCTTTGTGTTGGCTTTTGCCGTGCTGTTGCTGATGTTCAAGTCTCAACGTATTCTGTGGGTAAGACCAATACCTGAGATTATTATCGTTGTTTTTGCCCTAACTGTTTTTTTGTTTCACCTAAGATTGTATGTAAATTATTTTAAATATACATGTGCTGGTGTATTTCATAGTATGGCTTTGCTTCTTTTCTTGTTCGCATATGAAACTTTGTGCGTATCTGACTTGAATCCGATAGCTATCCTAGCTTCTGTATCAACGCTGTTTTGCACCGAAATACTGATACTTACTCCTACTCAGTTCAAAAGGCAGATACTAAACTTTGTCATAAAGGTGATTCAGTTTTGTGTAGGTATTTCATTGGTTGGTTGGATATTGTTCTTGTTGAAGTTTCCATTGCCTCATTATACGGATGCTTCAGACCCATATTATTATCACACTATCTATTATTTATTCAATCTGAATGGCGATCCGGATCTACAACTTGTACCCCGTTTTGCCGGATTTTTTTTAGAACCAGGACATCTGGGTACGATGTGTGTGTTCTTGCTTTGTATAAACCGTTTTCGTTTGCGTGAATTGGGAAATAAAATATTGCTGGTAGGGGTGTTGTTCTCTTTGTCGCTTGCGGCGTATGGCTTGTTGGTCGGGGCAGTGATAATATATTTCATCCAAATGAGAAAAACTATTTGGATTATTGTATTTGGAAGTCTTTTTACTACAGTTGGTATAATATCTTATTTTTACAACAATGGAGATAATGTACTTTATCAGATGATTTTCCATCGTATAGAATTTGAAGATGGTGAGATGGTGGGTAATAATAGAACATCCATGTACTTCGATGCGGAATTTGATAAGTATCTATCTAGTAGTAAGGTGTGGACGGGTATGGGAAGGGATGCATTCGGCAGTGAGAAAAATGCCAATCAAAACATTACAATTGGATGTGCTGGTTACAAACGATATTTCTTTATCCGAGGGGTGTTGGGTACAGTGTTGTTACTGCTGTTTCTGGTGGCTTATTATTGGAATTATCGCTCTATTTGGGCTTTGGGCTTCTTGATAGTATTCATAGTAGGTAACTTAATCCGTGATTATCCTTTGAAACCAATATGGCTCTACCTTTTTATATTGAGTTTACCCATTTTGAAATTAGAAAATAAATAAATTATGTCGGCTTTACATATAGGTTTTGACCATAACTTTATAGAACATTCAAGGCGTGTGTTTGAAGAGTATTATCCCAACACGAATACTTTCGTAATCCTAAAGAAAACAGGCGCATTGAGAATAATCAAACATCCAGAGAATTTTGTCATTTTGAATCTTTATGATGAACGAAACTTTGAGAAACTTTGGAGGTTATGCGTAGACAATGATGTTGATAAGATAGTGCTTCATGGGTGTTCGATTAAGTTTGCAGCAATTTTGAAATTCCTCCAGACGAAAAGAAAGTTTACTGTGTACTGGCTGTTTTGGGGATATGAACTTTATCAGACGTTGGGGTATGAAAAGAACTATAAATTATTGGATGAACCTTTTTCGCCTTTAAAAATATCTTCTTATTATGTACCTAATGCATGTAGTAAACTCATTCGTAAGTTGTGTGGACGTTATTTGCCGTCAGTAGTGATGGAAATGCTTCCTCGTATCGATTATTTCTGTTTTTGGTTTAAGGATGATTATGATTTGTTGAAGAAATACTTTGATGTTCCTATAAAGTATAAGTTTTTTGCTTACTCAGCCAGCAAGAGAGGAGAAGTACCACCTTATCTTTTTGACTTGAAAGATAGGCAGACTGCAACAATCATGGTAAATCATCAGGCTTCAGCTTTCGGTAATCATAAAACTGTATTTCGTAGGCTTAAGGAGCTTAATTGTACCAAACAATACGATGTGATGGTACCATTATCTTATGGCAGTAGTTGGGTGAAGCGGGGTATCGTTAAGATGGGCGACAAGTTGTTTGGAAATTCATTTTTTCCGATAACTACTTATTTACCGAAGGAAGAGTATTTCAGATTACTTGAAAAGGTGGATGTTGCCATCTTCGGACAGCGACGTCAAGAGGCATCAGGTAATATTATCCAACTATTGAGAAATGGCGTGAAAGTCTTTTTGCGAAATGATAATACGTTGCTCAATTACTACAGAACAAGGGGCTATATAATCTTTTCATTCGAAGATGATTTGATAGATGAGTATTCATTGCGGTCTTTGTCTATTTTAGAAAAAGAACACAATAGGCAGTGTTATTTGGATACTCGGCTCTACTATGATGATTTTATGCCCACATTTTTTGATTGACATAATGAAGAATTTAGTAATAATCGGTGCTGGTGGTATGGGACGTACCATTTTTGACGTAGCTCGTGATAGTATAGGTTATGGCATAGAGTACACCATCAAGGGATTCATAGATGATAACTTATCTGCACTGGATGGTTTTGAGGATTATCCTCCTATGTTGGGGACAATATCCCATTATTTGCCCGAAGTGGATGATGTCTTTACATTCTCTATTGGTGGCGAATCAAGAAGGGCTTGTGTTGAGTGCTTGATGGAGCGGAATGCCAAGTTTATCAATATCGTTCACTGTACGGCTCGAATAGGATCAAATGTTCGTATGGGCGAAGGTAATGTGATAGGTGCCTTTACCTCTTTGGGAGCTGATTGTAGCGTAGGTAGTTACAACATGATTCAATCGTACACAGTGATAGGGCATGATGCTAAGATTGGTGATTTTAACAGAATAGATACTCATGTTACTTGTGTCGGAGGAATTCAAATAGGAAATGAGACAACAATTCACACTTCTGCGGTCATTAATCATAAAGTGATAGTCGAAGATAATGCCCATGTGGGTGCATGTAGTTTTGTTATTAGAAGAGTTAAAGCTGGTACAACTGTATTCGGCAATCCCGCTAAGAAATTAGTTTAAATATATATAGTTATGGAAATCAAAGATTTTATTGAAAATTTTGCAGAACAGTTTGATGATACAGCTGTTGAAATGTTAAGTGCTGAAACCAAATTTAGAGAATTGGATGAATGGTCTTCATTGATTGCTTTGTCAGTCATTGCAATGGTGGATGAGGTTTATGGGATAACCATAAATGGTGAGGATATTCGTAGTTCTCAAACAATTAGTGATTTGTTTAACAGAATAGCGGATAGGAAATAGATGTATAATCCTTTCTCTTTGAGAAGCAAGACAATACTTGTAACAGGTGCTTCATCTGGTATTGGACGAGCTACTGCTATAGAGTGTTCAAGATTGGGAGCTACGTTGGTTTTGACAGGTCGAAATGAGGAAGCCTTACAGGAAACCAAGGAACAATTGGCAGATTTAGGCAATGGTCATTCTATTCTTGTTGCTGATTTGACGAATGAAGAAGCTTGTGAAGATTTGGTTTCTCGGCTTCCTTTGTTGGACGGGTTTGTCAGTAATGCCGGAATAGGAAAGATGCTTCCTTTACAATTTTATTCTTTGGAGGCATTAGATGAGGTCTTTCGGATAAACTGTTTTTCTCCAATGCTTTTATTAAAATTGTTAGTGAAGAGAAAGAGGCTTGAAAATCATTCTTCTGTGGTGTTTACCGCTTCAATATCCGGTTACAATAATGTTGCTCCGGCCAATGGCATTTATGGAGCTTCTAAAAGCGCATTGAGTGCTTATATGAAATATGCGGCTTTAGAGTTGGCGGGAAAGGGGATTCGATGTAATGCTGTACATCCAGGAAGAATAAACACCCCTTTGATATCCAATCGGATGTTGACAGAAGAAGATGTATCCAAAGATGTAGAACAATATCCTTTGAAACGTTACGGAGAACCAAGCGAGGTGGCTCATGCCATCATCTATTTGTTGTCGGATGCCGCATCATGGGTTACCGGAACTAATCTGGTAATCGATGGTGGGCGTAGCCTGAAATGATTGATATGGAAAGATTTTTAGAGAATAAGGTATGTATCATTACCGGTGCAGCACAAGGCATCGGCAAATCGATAGCCGAACGCTTTGCTTCGGACGGTGCCTTGGTTTATGCCTGTGACCGTGCAGAGGGAGCTATGGATGAATGGGCGGAAGTCTGTTCGGAGAAATACGGTACACGCGTGTGTCCTTTGTATTTTGACGTGACCGATGCTGTGGCTGTAAAATCCGCCTTTATGTCTGTATTCAAGCAGGAAGGACGGATTGATGTATTGGTGAACAATGCGGGTGTTGTGTTCAACAAGAAAATCGGCATGATACTTCGTCCGGAGACCGAGCTTATGTTTAGGGTGAATGTCATAGCTGTGATAGAAATGGTACAGCTGGTTTCCCGGCTGATGGCCAGGGGACATGGCGGCTCCATTGTGAATATAGCTTCGGTGACAGCCGTACTTGGCTCTCCCGGTCAGTCTGCCTATTCGGCAACCAAGGGGGCGATCATGGCTTTCACCAAGTCTGCGGCCAAGGAACTGGCATCTCAAGGAATCCGTGTGAATGCGGTGGCTCCGGGTATTGTAAAAACAGAGCGTTTTTCCGAACTTTACGAAGAAAGCGGTGAGAAAATAGACAACCGTATCCAGAGAATCGCATTGGGCCGTTTGGGGACTCCCTTGGACGTGGCCAATGCTTGTGCCTTTCTGGCATCAGACCGTTCATCCTATATATCGGGACAGATATTGGGGGTTGACGGTTGCGCTTCCATTTAAGATAAAAATAAGATGATATTAAGTTTGAACGAGCGACCACAAGAGGCGGTTGCTGTAATAGATGCTTCAGGGACTATCTTGAAGTACGGGGAGTTGTCGGCATTTTCGGAGAAAATCGGTGCTTTACTTCCCCGGCGTTCCCTGTTGTTCTTGTTGACAGAAAATAATGTTGGTGGGATAGCATGGAGTATCGGTAGCATTAATTCCGGTAATGTCCCCTTGATATTGAACGCTCATATTGAGGAAGGGCTTTTTCATAATTTGTTTGAGATTTACCGTCCTCCTTATGTGTGTGTACCATCATCGATGGCGGACACACTGCAATATGAACCTGTGTATGAGTATTATGGCTATACTTTACTGTGTACCGGAATGGAATCATGTAGGGTACATGATGACTTGTCCCATCTGCTGCCGACTTCCGGCTCTACGGGAAGTCCCAAATTGGTTCGTCATAAATATGAGAATATAGAGGCGGCAGCTCTGAATATCTCCACTTTCTTTGGACTGACCTCCGCTGACCGTCCATTGCTGGTGCTGCCATTGTATTATACAATGGGGCTGTCCGTAGTATTTAGCCACCTATATGTGGGTGCCACTATATTGATAACCCACCAAAGCATGACAGACAAGGCTTTCTGGAGTTTCATGAAGGAGCAGCGGGCCACCAGTTTTACAGGAGTGCCCTACAGTTTTGAAATTTTGAATCTGATGCGTTTCTTTCGTATGGATTTACCTGATTTGACTTTGCTTACTCAGGGTGGCGGTAAGATGCCTCGCCAACTGAATCTGAAGTTTGCTGAATATTGTCGTGACACCGGCAAACGCTGGATAGCTACTTACGGCCAGTCTGAAGGTACTGCCCGCATGGCCTATCTTCCTGCTGAATATGCAATATCCAAATGCGGGAGCATAGGCCGGGCAGTTCCCAATGCGGAACTGTCCTTGATAGATAGTGACGGAAATGTGATAGAAGGTTCTCACACGGAAGGTGAAATGTGCTATCGTGGCAGGAATGTGACAATGGGATATGCCCGCAGTCGGGAAGATTTGTTACTGGGCGATGAACGTAATGGCTTTATGCGTACCGGTGACTTGGCTTACAGGGATGAGGACGGCTGTTATTACATTGTGGGGCGTATGGGACGTTTTTTGAAGCTGTTTGGTATGCGTATCGGTCTGGATGAGTGCGAGCAGATAATCAAAGGGAAATATCCGATAGAGTGTGCTTGTGTGGGTACAGACGATAAGATGACCGTCTATTTGACCGATGAAAAATATGCGGTGGCTGTAAAGGAGATACTGGTTGAAAAGACCAAACTGGTAGCCTCGGCTTTTGGGGTAAAAGTGATTGCTGACATACCTAAGAATGAGGCGGGAAAAATATTGTATAGTAAGTTGAATTCATAAAAAAGATAGGAACGATGACAAATATTGAAAAGTATAATGACGCTTTTGTAGAAGTGTTTGGGGTGGATAGTGCAGTGTTGAACGATAGTTTTTCAAAAGACAGCGTGGAATCCTGGGATTCTGTTCACCAACTGAATATAATCGCATTGCTGGAAGAGTCCTTTGACGTAATGTTTGACCCAGAGGATATCATGGAGTTTACTTCCTATGGAAAGGGACGTGAGATATTGAAAAAATACGAAGTTGAACTTTAAGGGTCAAGGTAATGGCAAGATGGGAAATTAAGAATGTCGGCATGAAGGGAGTGGCTATGACCGTTCCGGAGAATGTGGTAAAAACTTCCGAACTGGGACTTCTTTCCCAAGAGGAAGCTGATGTATTCGACAATACAGTCGGTATAAAAGAAAGGCATATTGCTCCGGACACAATGTGCGCTTCGGATATGTGCCAGGCTGCTGCCGAGAAACTGCTTGAAGAGCTGGGGTGGGAGAAGGACAGTATTGATGTATTGCTGTTTGAGTCTGTTACGGGTGATTATCGTACTCCTCCTACTTCTTGCATATTGCAAGACAGGCTTGGGTTGTCGGAAAATTGTTTCTGTATGGATATTCCAATGGGGTGTTGTGGGTGTATGTATGCCATAACGGTTGCCGGTAACCTGTTGACGGCAGGTAATGTAAAACGTGCCTTGTTGCTTGTAGGTGATACGGCTTTGCGGATGGGATCCATGAAAGACAAAAGCCGTGTACCTTTGTTCGGTGACTGCGGTACAGCCATAGCTTTGGAATATGATGAGACTGCCAATGATATTGTAGTTGATTTTCATACCTACGGTAAGGGATATGAAGCTTTGATGACCCCTCACGGTGGTTTCCGCCATCTGGCTACACCAGCTTCCTTTGAATATGAAGATTTTGGCAACGGCATTGTGCGTGCTCCCATCCATACATTGATAAATGGAATGAATGTCTTTTCGTTCGCCATATCCCGTCCTCCTAAATCCGTCGAAGCCTTTTTAGATAATTATAAAATCAATCGTGAAGCGGATATAGACTATTTCTTGATTCATCAGGCGAACAAGATGATTGTGGATCGTATTGTGAAGAAATTGAAGTTGCCCAAAGAGAAGGTTCCTTATAACCTGGAGGAGTTTGGAAACTTGGGTGGAGCTTCTATTCCTTCATTAATGGTGAGCCGCTTGCGTGAACGGCTGATGCAGGAAGAGACTACCTTGTTGATGTCCTCTTTCGGGCTTGGATTAAGCTGGGGGACAATGTGGATGAAGACGAAACCTATGGTTGTGCCTGATATAATTTGGTTATAGTATGAATATTTTGATTGTTGGTGGTGGACTCCAAGCATTATCTGTAGCACGTTCTTTAAAAAAAGAAAGATATAGTGTCATTGCATTGTTGCATAGAGGAGATATTTCGACAAAGTCAAAATATATAGATAAACTTTATACTATTGATATAACTCCAACACACAAAAAGGAGTATTTGTTTTTTGTGCATCGTGTTTTGCAAGTACATGCTATTTCTGTAATTATTCCTTTAAGTGATGTAACTGCTGAGTTTTTAAGTATAAATAAAGTGGAATTAGAACATGAATACCATCTTAAGTGCGCAATCCCTAACTATGATATTTTTCAAAAGGCAAATGATAAATGGCAACTTTTAGCTTTATGTAAGGAAAATTTCATTCCTCATCCTCAAACACAGTTGTTGACCTCAAGTAACTTACAGGAAGCGGCAGATGCCATAGGATTTCCAGCTTTGATAAAACCTAATATTTCAGTGGGAGCAAGAGGCATTACGATGGTCTGTTCTTTGTCTGATTTGCAAGACAAGTATGATGGAATATTAAGAAAATACGGTGAATGTACTCTACAGGAATACATTGACACTTCTGGTGCACCTTATTATAATGTGATGATGTACAGAGATGAAAAAGGGAATATAGTCAACACTGTAATAATAGAGATTATCAGATATTATCCAATAAAAGGAGGAAGTAGTTCTTTTTGCAGGACTATAGAGTCGAAAGAGTTATCTGAAATTTGTAAGAAGACATTGGAAGTTTTGAATTGGATAGGTTTCGCGGATTTTGATATTTTGCAAACTAAAGATGGGGATTTCAAGATTATAGAGATTAATCCTCGTGTTCCTGCTTCTATTCGTGCAGCAGAAGTTTCGGGTATTAATTTCCCGGCTTTGATAGTCAATGATATTTTGGGTATAAAAATCTCCCCTTATACTTATGTTCCTAATAAGCAATTGCGATATTTAGGACTTGATATTATGTGGTTTATATCATCAAACAGACGTTTTTCTTGTATTCCTTCTTGGTTCATCTTTTTTTCCCGAAATTTATACTATCAAGAAAGTGGGGCAAT
The DNA here is from genome assembly GCF_000195635.1 of Bacteroides fluxus YIT 12057. Classification (GTDB taxonomy): domain Bacteria; phylum Bacteroidota; class Bacteroidia; order Bacteroidales; family Bacteroidaceae; genus Bacteroides; species Bacteroides fluxus. The sequence continues at coordinate 18,833 of NZ_GL882693.1, forward strand.
CTTTTTTTCTCTCTTTTCTGGTTTGAAAAAGATATGTTCTTCTTCTTTTCGTAAATCAAAAGCAGGTATATAATATGGAAATCATTCCTTATACTCCCGATTTATATGAACAGCTTATATTGTTTCTTGTTGAGAGTTTTCCTAATAGGGACAAAAGGTATTTTGATTGGTGGTTAAAGCAATATTCGTGTGAAAAAAATCTTTTGAACCGTACTTTTCTAGTAGAAGATAAAGGTAAGATAATAGCTTGTACTACTGCTAATTGGAATGAGATAAAGATACATGGTAAAAAGCAAGATTTTTATTGGGAAGGTAATACCATTGTTTTGAAAACTTATCGCGGTAAGGGAGTGGGGCGAATGATTTATGAACAAATGGGGAGGTTTTCGGATAGATGTGTAGTTGGTCTTACTGATGCCGCATACAATATACAGCCTAAGATTATTCCTTGTTTTCGGCCTATTAATCCGGTTTATGTGTATTTATCTGTAAACCGTTTCCTCTTAAACAGTTTGTATAGGAGGTGTTTACACTACAGACGAGGAATAGAGGATGTGTTTTATCCACTGAAAATGGCGGTAAGAGGCATGATGTTTTATCGAATAGATAAATTGGAACAAATGTCTTTTACTTCTGACGGCTTCTGGCAAAATGATGATATTGAAATAATACGTGATAAATCATTCTTTGAAAAGCGCTTTTTTAATATTTATAAAAAGTATGTTGTTTACGAAGGTTATTTGTGTGGAAATTTAGTTTGCTACTTTGTTGTACGTGTGGCACACTATAAAGGATTTGATGTAATCTCATTAGTTGACTTTCGATATAGAAAAGAGGACTATGTAAATAGCATACACAAAGCTGTTTCTGAAATTGCTAAAATGAACCGTATTGGCTTTTATTTAACATTGTCTTCATTGAAAAGAAAAGTGCTTGATTTTTTCCCTATTATATTGCGAACAAGTAAAAAATTGTACGGTGGCACTACTATTCCACATATAAATAAAGAGTGCTCTTTGTTGATTACATCTGCAGATTCAGATTTGGATTTTGTATATTATTTATGAAAATATTGACTTTTGATACCGAGGAGTGGTATATTGAAAAACATTTTAAAGGGGGGAGAAAAGAAAAATATCGGCAGTATGACGAATTGCTGGATTGGATTTTGAATACTCTCGAAAAGAATAATACCAAAGCGACCTTTTTTTGTGTAGGACAATTGGCAGTTGAGTTTCCTGATGTATTAAAAAAAATAGCGAATGCAGGACATGAAATAGGAAGCCATTCAAATAAGCATTTGTGGGTAAATAAAATGACTCGACAAGAATTTGCCGAAGACACACGTATTGCAATAGGAGAGATAGAAAATCTTATAGGGAGAAAAGTAAAAAGTTTCCGTGCCCCTGCATTTTCCATAGGGAAAAACAACGACTGGGCTTTTGATGTATTGGCGGAAAACGGTATAGAATATGATTGCTCTGTATTTCCTGCCAATCGCGATTTTGGGGGATTTCCTCATTTTACCTCATCGGTGCCTGCGTTAATAAAGAAAGGAGTATATACAATAAAGGAATTTCCTATTTGTCCTGCTACGCTAGTGGGTAAGAGTGTAACTTTTTCAGGAGGAGGATATTTTAGACTTATTCCATTATGGTTACAGAAAAACTTTATTGGACGTATGGATTATGTGATGTTTTATTTTCATATTAATGATTTGATAGAGCAAAATTCAAAGTTTATGACTAAGGCAGAATTTGAGGAATACTTTAAAGAAACTGGAACATTAAAAAATCGTATAATCCGTTATGCTAAGGCAAATATAGGTAAGGGAGAGGCTTTGAATAAATTAGAAGTTCTGTTGCAAACTTATGTTTTCTGCAATGTAGGGCAGGCAGCAAAGGAAATAAATTGGAGTAAACAACCGTTAATAGAATTATAGGCTTATGTATAAAAGAGGATTAAAGCGTGGGTTAGACTTTGTAATTGTTTTTATAACTCTGTTGGTTATCTGGCCCATATTACTTCTTCTAATCATTTTCCTCCATTTCACCAATAAGGGTGCCGGTGTCTTCTTTACCCAGGATCGCCCCGGAAAAAATGCCAGAATATTCAAAGCCATAAAGTTTAAGACAATGACAGATGAGCGGGATTCTGAAGGAAACTTGTTGCCGGATGCTGATCGCCTGACAAAGGTTGGGAAAATAGTCCGTTCTCTTTCTATAGATGAATTACCACAATTAATTAATGTATTAAAGGGGGATATGGCATTGGTTGGCCCCCGTCCTTTACTGCCTAAGTATCTTCCTTTATATTCGGAAGAACAGTTCCGTCGCCATGAAGTCCGTCCGGGAATTACAGGGTGGGCACAGGTAAACGGACGGAATGATATCAGTTGGAAACGTAAGTTTGAACTGGATGTGTGGTACGTGGATCATGTCTCTTTTTGGTTGGATGTGAAAATTGTTTTACTGACCATAAAGAAGGTCTTCGTTAGAGAAGGGATCAATAAGGAAGGTAATGCTACCACTGAGGCTTTCAACGGCCATAACTGAAATGAACATTCATCAGATTGTCAATACTGTTTTCACCTCCAATACTTATATATTATCTGTTGAGGGGAAAGATGGACTTGTATTGATAGACATTGGAGATATTACCCCTATAAAGCAGTTTGTTCAAGAAAAAGGCGGAACGGTACAAGCCTTGTTTCTGACTCATACTCATTACGACCATATTTATGGTATAAAAGATTTATTACGATCGTATCCTAATTGCATGGTTTACACTTCCTCTTTCGGCAAAGAGGCTCTAGGTTCGGATAAACTTAATTTTTCCCGTTATCACAATGATCCTGTAATATGGGTGGGAGATAATGTGACGGTTTTACATGAGAATGATAAAGTGGAAATATTTCCGGGAATTTTCGTGGAAGTGTTTGAAACTCCCGGACATGATAAAAGTTGTCTTACTTATAAGGTTGAGAACAATGTTTTCTCGGGTGATTCATATATCCCGGGTGTTAAAGTCATTGCCTCATTCCCTAACAGCGATAGGGAAGATGCACGGATTTCGAAAGAACGTATCATGGAATTAATAAAGGATTGCAGTCTGTATCCCGGTCATGGAAACATTTATGAGCAAATTCTCCCGATATCTGGAAAGGATTTATAAGCTTCTTTCCTTTCTTTTTATTCCCCACTATGTGAGGAATCCGAAGTCTGATCATTAAATAATCACATATATATTTATGGATAAAACCATTTATCTCTGCCTTGCCCACATGAGCGAGGAGGGTATTGAACAGAAATATGTAAAAGAAGCCTTCGATACGAATTGGGTGGTTCCTCTCGGTCCTAACGTGAATGCCTTTGAAGAGGATTTGAAACGTTTTGTAGGTGAAGGCAAGGAAGTGGTGGCACTTTCGGCTGGTACGGCGGCAGTACATTTGGCTCTGCTGGCTTGCGGAGTGGGACAGGGTGACGAAGTGATTGTACAAAGCTTCACATTCTGTGCGTCTTCACATCCGATCACTTATCTGGGTGCCGTTCCGGTATTTGTGGATTCCGAGAAAGAAACCTGGAACATGTCTCCGGATTTGTTGGAAGAAGCCATCAAGGACCGCATTGCCAAGACAGGCAAGAAGCCGAAAGCTATTGTTCCTGTAGCATTGTACGGCATGCCCTATGACTGTACACGTATCATGGAGATCGCCGACAGGTATGCCATTCCGGTGGTGGAAGATGCTGCCGAAGGTTTTGGCTCTCGTTTTAAGGGACAGGTGCTGGGTACGTTCGGTAAGTTTGGAGTGCTGAGTTTTAACGGTAACAAGATGATTACTACCAGTGGCGGAGGTGCGTTGATTTGCAATGATACCGAAAGCAAGAATCAAATCATGTGGTATGCCACGCAGGCTCGTGAGGCTTATCCTTATTACCAGCACGAGACGATAGGGTATAACTATCGCATGAGTAATATCTGTGCAGGTATTGGCCGTGGTCAGATGACCGTTGCCGATAAGCATATTGCACATCACCGGCATGTACAGGCTCTTTATAGGAAACTGCTCAAGGATGTGGAAGGTGTATTACTCCATGAAGCGCCTTCGGCTGATTATGATTCCAACTTCTGGCTCTGTACAATTACCCTGGATCCTTTACTTCGCGTCAAAGGGCAGGAAAATGCCTATAAGGATGTTGTCAAGACTGCCGTAGGCGGTGCTGCAGGTGTGATTCATGCCGTAGATTGTGCAACAACGGACTGCCAGCCCAACGAGAATGTGGAAGCTTTGCGTGCTTTTATGCTTGACAAGAAAATAGAGGCACGCCCGGTTTGGAAACCTATGCACAAGCAACCTGTCTATAAGGATGCTCCGGCTTATATCAATGGGGTATCCGAAGCCATTTTTAAAATCGGCATGTGTCTTCCTGCCGGTCCATGGGTGACCGATGAAGATGTGCACTATATTGTAGAGTGCATAAAAGAGGCTATAGTAAGATAACGGGTGATTGGACAAATCCGAAAAAGCCCTACCTGCCGAATCTATAGACGGCGGTGCTGCCGGACAGTTTGTTAAGGCCGACAATAAGGAAAGCAAGGAGGGGGCAATCCTATACTTGCACATTCAAAAAGACAAGGGAGAAGTAACATTCTATGTAAGTGCCAAGATCTCGTTACTGAAGATTTTGTATGCTTTGACACGTCGGGATTCCGGAAATACTGGAGAAAGTGCAAAAGGCATTGAAAAGCGCCGCACAATCTGTTGAAAAAGGAGTGAAAGAAGCCAACCGTAAAGTAGAGGGGATGTAATGAATGCATGATCATAGCTGACAGTTAAACCATAATTGTATCGGAAGGCGGTGGAGATTTTGAATCTTTACCGCCTTTTCTTTTTATGTTCCCTAAATAAGTTGAAACTTTTTATGTTAATTGCTCAAGAATGCTTTACTTTGCCGCTGAATATTAAGCAATATAGCAAACGGATATGCAGAAATTATTGTCTTTGCCGCCTAATCTGGTGTCGGCATTCTATGAACTGGAAAATGTAGATCGTACGGAATGGTTTTGCACTTCCGACCCGGTAGGTATGAAACTGGGTTCGGGTGGGGGAACGACCTGGCTCTTGCGTGAATGGTATAAGAATCGAAAAATGGAACACTCGGCGGAGAAACGTATCTTGCTCCATGCCGGAGGGCAGAGCAGGCGTTTACCGGGGTATGCGCCTTCGGGAAAGATCCTGACTCCGATACCGGTATTCCGTTGGGCGCGCGGGCAGAAGCTGGGACAGAACCTGCTTTCCCTCCAACTTCCGCTTTATGAGAAAATAATGGAGCGTGCACCGGAAAATCTGCGTACGCTGATTGCAAGCGGTGATGTCTATATCCGTGCCGAGAAACCTTTGCAGGAGATACCCGATGCGGACGTCGTGTGCTATGGCTTATGGGTTGACCCGCTGTTGGCTACCCACCATGGCGTGTTCGTTTCGGATCGCAAACATCCGGAGGCACTTGACTTCATGTTGCAGAAGCCCTCATTGGAAGAATTGGAGAATCTCTCCAAGACACATCTGTTTCTGATGGATATCGGCATCTGGCTGTTGAGTGACCGGGCAGTGGAACTGTTGATGAAACGTTCGCAGAAAGAAGACGGTGCTTCGGAGGGGGGCATGCCGTATGCTGACTTGAAGTATTATGACCTGTACTCCGATTTCGGCTTGTCTTTGGGAAATCATCCGCGCATTGCCGATGAGGAGTTAAACAGTTTGTCTGTAGCCATACTTCCGTTGCCGGGCGGTGAATTCTACCATTACGGTACAAGCCGTGAACTGCTGTCATCTACGGTGACTTTGCAGAATAAGGTATATGACCAGCGGCAGATAATGCACCGGAAGGTGAAACCCAATCCGGCTATCTTTGTGCAGAATGCGGAAGTGAAGGTACAGCTCTCTCCCAAGAATGACAGCCTTTGGATTGAAAATAGTTTTATCGGCGCTTCATGGACTCTGGGTGCGCGGCAAATCATTACCGGAGTGCCGGAAAATGACTGGATGCTGGCTGTTCCCGACGGGGTCTGTATTGACGTGGTTCCCTTGGGAGACAGACGTTGGGCGGTGCGCCCGTACGGTTTTGATGATGTTTTCAAAGGAGATATCCGTGACGAAAAGACATTGTTCCTGGGAGTGCCTTTCCAGACCTGGCTGGGAGAACGTGGCTTGACCACAGAAGATATAAAGGGTAGAAAAGATGACTTGCAGGCTGCCTCCATCTTTCCGATAGTAGAAGATGAGGCGGAAATGGGACAGGTACTTCGCTGGATGGTTTCCGAACCTGCCTTGGAAGCAGGGAAATCAGTCTGGCTGAAGAGCGGTCGTCTGTCTGCCGATGAAATCTCTGCACAGGCGGATTTACGTATGCTGTATGCACAGCGGGCGAACTTCTGCAGAGGGAATTGGGAGGTGTTGGCACGTAACCATGAAAAGAGTGTGTTCTATCAGCTCGATTTGGCCGATGTGGCCGGTGAGTTCCATAAATTCGGTCTCAGAAAGCCGGAAGTCCTGCCTGCGGACGCCCCGTTGATGCAACGCATCCATAACCGCATGTTGCGGGCGCAGGTGGAGAAACTGAACGGTGAAGACTTTCAAGTAGATGAACAGGCGGCATTCGGCTTGTTGCGCGAGGGCTTGCTGGCCGATTTGTATGAACGCAAGAGCTTGCCCCACCTGAATGTATATAGTGACCAGATAGTATGGGGGCGTAGCCCCGTGCGCATAGATATGGCAGGTGGGTGGACGGATACCCCTCCTTATTCTTTGTTTGCCGGAGGAAATGTGGTGAATATCGCCATTGAACTGAACGGACAGCCTCCTTTGCAGGTATATGTCAAGCCGTGCCGGGAATATCGCATCGTGTTGCGTTCCATAGATATGGGGGCGATGGAAGTGGTGAATACTTTCGAAGAACTGCAAGATTACTGTAAGGTAGGGTCTCCTTTCTCCATTCCGAAAGCCGCATTGGCATTGGCGGGTTTTGTGCCTGCATTCTCGGAAAAGAACTATCCTTCGCTTGAAAAGCTGCTGGAAGCTTTCGGAACGGGCATTGAAATCACGTTGCTTTCTGCGATACCGGCAGGTTCCGGTCTGGGTACCAGCTCCATATTGGCTTCTACAGTCTTGGGTTCGTTGAGTGATTTCTGCGGGCTGATGTGGGACAAGAATGAAATATGCCGCCGTACCCTTGCTTTGGAGCAGCTGCTGACGACGGGTGGAGGCTGGCAAGACCAATATGGCGGTGTATTGCAGGGCATCAAACTTTTGCAGACCGAAACCGGGTTTGCCCAGCAGCCGTTGGTGCGCTGGCTGCCCGAACACTTGTTCACCCATCCGGAATACAGGGATTGCCACTTGCTGTACTACACGGGAATTACGCGGACGGCAAAAGGTATCCTTGCTGAAATCGTCAGGTCGATGTTCCTGAACTCGTCCTTGCATTTAGGATTGTTGGAGGAAATGAAAGCGCATGCCCTTGATATGGCGGAAGCAGTCCAGCGGAATGATTTCATGGGCTTTGGTGCACTGGTCGGAAAGACCTGGGCGCAGAACAAGGCCTTGGATTATGGCACGAATCCTCCGGCTGTGGAGGCTATTATCAATCAGATAAAGGATTACACGTTAGGATATAAGTTGCCGGGAGCCGGTGGGGGAGGTTATCTGTATATGGTGGCCAAGGATCCGCAGGCAGCGGTCCGCATCCGTGAGATTCTGACACAGAATGCCCCGAACCCGAGAGCGAGATTTGTGGAAATGTCACTCTCTGACAAGGGATTCCAGGTGTCCCGTTCGTAAACAGGAAATCATTCGTGGTGATAGGGTCCTCCGTTCAATATGGTCATTGCCCTGTAGAGCTGCTCTACGAAAATAAGGCGTACCATCTGGTGCGAGAAGGTCATGCGTGACAAGGACATTTTCTCGTGTGCGGTTTCATATACCTTACGGGAGAATCCGTAAGGCCCGCCGATAATAAAGACTAACCGTTTGTTGACGGTATTCATCTTGCGCTTCATATAGTCTGCGAACTCTATGGAGCGCATTTCTTTTCCGCCTTCATCCAGCAGGACAATGACATCTCCCGGCTGGAGCGCTTTCAGTATCAGCTCGCCTTCCTTTTCCTTTTGTACCTCCATAGAAAGACTTTTGGTGTTTTTCAGTTCGGGAATGACTTCCATATCGAAGGAAAGGTAGCGTTTGGTGCGCTGTACATAGTCGTTGATGGCCGTAATAAAATGTTGTTCTACGGTTCGTCCTACTACGAGCAGGGTTGTTTTCATATCGGTTCTGTTTTGATTCGTGCACAAATTTAGCACTTTTTTATTGTATTTTGCGATAAATGCTTACCTTTGCCTATCATTAATACTTGTGAAAATGAAAAAACGAGTAGTTTTGTTGTTGACCGGTCTCTTCATTTGGATGTCCTCGCTCTTTGCCCAGGATGTGCCTGTGGGGGTGATTGTGGCCTTCAAGAAAGGAAACTCTCAGGAACTTAACAGGTATCTGGGTGATAAGGTGGATCTGATTATTCAGAATAAATCGACCAACGTTGACCGGGGGACGGCAGAGGGAACCTTGTCCGGTTTCTTCTCCAGCAACAAGGTCAGCGGTTTCAATGTGAACCATCAAGGCCAGCGTGATGAATCCAGTTTCGTCATCGGTACCTTGACGACAGCCAATGGAAACTTTCGGGTGAATTGTTTCTTCAGAAGAGTGCAAAACAAATATGTCATACATCAAATAAGAATAGATAAGACCAATGAATAAAGAAGAAGAATTGATTGACAGGCTGATTGACCTGGCTTTCGCCGAAGACATAGGCGATGGTGACCATACCACCCTTTCGTGCATCCCTGCTACGGCAATGGGTAAGTCCAAACTGCTGATTAAGGAAGCGGGTATTCTTGCCGGTATTGAAATAGCTAAGGAGGTATTCCGCCGTTTTGACCCCACTATGAAAGTGGAAGTCTTTATCAACGATGGCACGGCAGTGAAACCGGGCGATGTTGCCATGATTGTAGAAGGTAAGATACAATCTTTGTTGCAGACCGAGCGCTTGATGCTGAATATCATGCAACGTATGAGTGGTATTGCTACCATGACCCACAAATATGCCGAGAAGCTGAAAGGTACGAATACCCGTGTACTCGACACCCGTAAGACTACTCCGGGCATGCGCATCCTCGAAAAGATGGCAGTCAAGATTGGTGGAGGCGTAAATCATCGCATCGGCTTGTTCGACATGATTCTGCTGAAAGACAATCATGTGGATTTTGCCGGAGGTATCGACAAAGCCATTACCCGTGCCAAAGACTATTGCAAGGAGAAAGGTAAGGACCTCAAGATTGAAATCGAAGTACGCAGTTTCGACGAATTGCAGCAAGTGCTCGACTTGGGTGGGGTAGACCGTATCATGTTTGATAACTTCACACCCGAAATGACGAAGAAGGCTGTGGAGATGGTAGCCGGTCGTTACGAAACCGAATCATCCGGTGGTATCACTTTCGATACATTGCGTGATTATGCCGAATGTGGTGTAGACTTTATATCAGTGGGCGCTTTGACCCATTCCGTAAAAGGATTGGATATGAGTTTTAAAGCGTGTTGACAAAGGCAGAAAGTAATATTACAGAATAATAGGAAAGCCTCTCATAAAGAATGCTGCGATATGGCAGATTTATGAGAGGCTTTTTTCTTCATAATCAGAGTATTGACGATTCTTGAAAAACAGATGATGTATTCGGGTGAAACGCATCATCTGTTCGTCCCAAACAGATGATGCGTTTGGCTGCAACGGATGATGCGTTTCAGGGTGATGGATGATAGAGTGGAAGTAGTATGAAATAATCTCCGGCCTTTAACTTCTTTTTAGAATGAATTCAGCAGCATTTTCAAGAATGCTGCGTCTAACTAACAAACGACGCGAAGAGGCGTCCGTAAAAACGAGCACTGACATTGGAAAATGAGATAGAACTGATTGAGGGCTGCCGGGCAGGAAGGGATTCCGCCCGAAAGGAACTATACACCCTCTACTCCAAGCAGATGCTGGCGGTGTGTTACCGCTATACGGGCGATGTCGATGCGGCCCATGACGTATTGCACGATGGTTTCATCAAAATCTTTACCCACTTCACTTTTCGTGGAGAATGTGCATTGAGCACGTGGGTGACAAGAGTAATGGTGACGCAGGCTATAGATTACTTGCGGAAACGGCAGCGTTTCAGCCAACTGGTGGTGAACGAGGAGCAGCTTCCTGATATTCCGGATGAAACCGGTGTCGCAGAAAGCGGCACTCGTATTTCCGAGAAGGCGTTGATGGCATTTGTTGCGGAACTTCCGGACGGATGCCGTACCGTGTTCAACTTGTATGTTTTTGAGGAGAAATCCCACAAGGAGATCGCCGAAATACTTCATATCAAGGAGCATTCATCTACTTCGCAGTTGCATCGTGCCAAATGTTTGTTAGCAAAAAGAATTAAAGAATATACTGATGATGAGAGAAAAAGATGAAATAACCGATTTGTTCCGTAGCCGTCTGGGCGGTGCAGGGATGACTGTGCGGGATAACTTTTGGGAAGAGTTGCAATGCGATTTGTCCCGGAAGGAAGCAGGACGTCAGAAGCGAATTCTTCTTTCTCCGAGATTTTGTCGGGTGGCTGCAGCCGCATCGGTAGTCTTCGTGTTGGGAGCGGCTTCCGCGGCTTTTTGGTATTTCTCTCCTAAAGAAGAGATAAAGGAAGCCTTTACGCAAGTGGCAGCCTTGACACCCGAGGGCAGTCTGAAAGGGGATGTCGTACAGGAAAGTTTCCCGTCCATTCATCAGACGAATCCCACAGCGAATAAGCCCGGAATAAAACAGCCGGCAAACGGTGCACCGGCAGGACTGGTGGCCGATGCGGACGAAGAGTCTGTTTCACTTCATGTTTCCATCACAATTACACAGCGGGTTTACGGCAATAACCGTCAGCCGGGGAACGGTTACTACAGCAGTCAGAATTCAGCCCGGAATGGTATGTACCAGGCAGATTCGGACTGTAAAAATACAAATCCGGACATGAACACTGCGGCATCCGGTGATGACAAGACGGCAACGGCCGGAACAGAAACTACCTTGAAGCCTCGTTATTGGGCAATAAAGGCTGCCGTGGGAACTTCTTTGCCCCAAAGCAATTTTGATATGCCTTTCACTGCCGGAGTGACAGTAGAACGCCGCTTGAATAAATATTTGGCTTTGGAGACAGGGCTACAGTATAATTGCCTGCCTGCCGACCATACTCTGCATACGCTGGCAGTTCCCGTAAAACTGAATGCCATGCTTGCAAGCTCTCCTAAAGTGGATTTTTATGCTACCTTGGGAGGTGCCATTGAAAAGTGCATTGCAGGTGCGCCCGACAATAGTTTCAAGGCAGAACCGGTGCAGTTGTCTGTGGCTGCCGGGGTGGGAGTCCGGTATAAGGTGAATGACCGTTTTGCCCTGTTTGCCGAACCGTCCGTTTCCCATCACTTTGATACGGATTCACCAACGAAATCATTGCGTACGGAACGTCCCGTTAATCTGAACTTATTGTGCGGGGTACGCATGACTTATTAATCTTAAATGGAATATGAAGATGAAAACTCTATCTGATAACTTACCTATATTCGGGCGTATTTTACTGCTCGTGTTCTTTACTCTCTCATTGGCTTCCTGTGCAAAAGAAGCATTGGACTACAACCATCCGGACGTGGATTTGTTTGTAAAGCAATTGAAAGCCGGTAAATATTCCACCCAAAGTCCGGATGGGCTGAGCAGCATGCCGAAATTTACTGCCGAGGATATAGAGGAATTGCTGAAGTATGCCGAAGATCTGACCGTGATTCCTGCTTTTCCCTTGGCTCCGGTGTCTTATTCGGCTGGCGGGAAACTTCGTTTAGGCGAGTGCATCTTATGGACGGTCGAGACGATCCGTCTTGGGCACAATGCCTCGATGGGATGTAAGATGGTGCATGCGGATGCCGAGAATTACGAAGGAATCTATTTCCTTACGGATGAGGAGGTGCTGGATGCCGCTGCCCGTTACCGCCGCTGGTGGGAAGGCCGGAAGTATCCGCGTACCATGTGGACTATTGACCCCTGCTATGATGAGCCGCTTTGCGGAAGCGGGTATATGTGGTGGTAGAATGTATTTCAGGTATTAAAGATCAGGTATCAGGTATTAAGTAATCAAAATTATCAGGTGAGGAAATCTATACTTATAATAGGGCTGCTCTATGCGGTAGCCTTTCCTCTTTGCGCCCAAAACTGGACGCCGCAGGATTCCTTGAAGTTGCAGCAGTTGCTGAAGGGAAACGGGGAGGTAAAGGTGAATCCGGATGCTTTGAAGGAACTCGAAAGGAATATTTTGGGGACTCCGGAAGTATCGGTAAACAAGTCTTGGATGGACTTTGACCCCACTTTGCCCACTTCGTTGCAGAAAGAACCCAAGCAAGAAATCAAACTGACTCTGCGTCCCTATACGGCCAATACGAAATACAATTGGGATCCTGTCTATCAGAAGAAGATCAATGTCGGGAAGAATACTTGGAGGGGGGATCCTTATTATGAACTCAAAACGCTCTTTATCTATACGAATTGGGCGAAGACGCCTTTGGATATCGGCCCCCGTGAGAGTGTGGAACAGATTGAAGCTACCGGACAACGTTATCGGGTTACGGAACGTGCCAACAATATGCCGGTAGGAAGCTGGCAGGGAGTCGGTGGCGGCGGAATAGGCAGCCTTGATTTAATGACTCCTTTTACCCGTGAGTTCTGGAATTTTAAAGGACGCAGACGCCGTGCGCGTACATTGGAGGTTTTGAAAGCGTATGGAGACTCGACGACGGTTTTAATCAAGCATCCGGTGAAAGAATTGAAATGAACTTTCTTCTTTTTTTTCTTGTTATTCTTTGATAACCCTTAAAAAAAATAACAATGAACAGAGTAACTTCTCTTTTGGGGATAAAATATCCGATTGTTCAAGCGGGAATGGTGTGGTGCAGTGGCTGGAGGCTTGCTTCCGCGGTAAGTAATGCGGGAGGATTGGGCCTGTTGGGAGCGGGATCCATGCATCCCGAAACGCTGCGGGAACATATTCGCAAATGCCGTGCGGCTACCCCTCATCCGTTTGGTGTGAATATTCCTTTGATGTATCCCCAGATAGAAGAAATCATGCAGATAGTGGCAGAGGAAGGGGTAAAGGTTGTATTTACATCTGCCGGTAGTCCTAAGAAATGGACGGGTTGGCTGCACGACCGTGGCATCACTGTGGTACATGTCATTTCATCTTCCCGTTTTGCCGGGAAAGCGGAAGAGGCGGGAGTGGATGCCATTGTTGCCGAAGGCTTTGAGGCGGGGGGCCATAACGGGAGAGAAGAGACGACTACTTTGTGTCTGATACCTGCCGTACGTGCCGCGACCACGCTACCGCTGATTGCGGCCGGAGGTATTGCTACCGGAGAAGCGATGCTTGCCGTGCGGGCATTGGGAGCTGAAGGAGTGCAGGTCGGTACGCGTTTTGCATTGACAGCCGAGAGTTCTGCCAGTGAGATATTCAAGGATTATTGCCTGCACCTGGAAGAGGGTGATACGCGCTTGTTATTGAAAAAGCTGGCGCCTGTCCGTCTTGTACGCAATAACTTCCGTGATGCCGTGGAAGCTGCCGAGGCTGTGGGTGCAACGGAAGAGGAACTTCGCGTTCTTTTAGGTCGTGGCCGTGCCAAACGCGGTATCTTTGAAGGTGATCTTGAAGAGGGTGAACTGGAGATAGGACAGGTTGCTTCTTTGCTTCATGGAAAAGGGGTACAGTCTGTACCGGCGGTGATGCGGGAACTGGTGGAGGAGTATAAAAGGGCATGGGAAAGGATGCAGGAAGTGTCTTGGTAAAATGAAGGAAGAAGAATGTTATCCTCTTGTTGTTAAACGTAATCCGTTGGATTGTATTTAAATCATAGAACGTAAACATTAAAAAAAAAGGAATACCTCCGGATTACCGGTGATATTCCTTTTCTTCTTTATGCCTGTATTTCTTTATCTGCAGGCTGTTCTTCCCAATGGAAGGGTTCGAAAGTACTGTTCGGGTCAATCCAGGACGGTTTCTTGGAAGCGTAGATGATGAACGGGGCAATCACTACGACAAGGGCACCGATGATAAGTACGGAGAACCATACGGTATTGCTGCCTGTTGAAATCTGGCTGGGCGGAATGAAGCTCAGGATGAATGCCAGCAATGAGCCGCAGAAACCAAGTCCGCCGACAAACCACATCAGTCCGTTGCCTGCTTTACCGATACGGAACGGACGGTTCAGTTTCTTCATCTTATAACGCAGGGCGATGGCTCCGGAGAACATCAACATATACATGATGAGGTAAAGGACTACCGTCAACTGAGAGAGTATCTGGTAGAAACTCTGTACGGAAGGCATAACCACGAACAAGAGGCTCAATACGGTTACGGCGCCACCTTGCACGAACAGGATATTCTTCTGTACACCCAGTTTGTTGGTCTTCTGGAAGAACGGAGGCATATAACCTGCTTTGCCTACGGCAAAGATACCTTTGGAAGGACCGGCAACCCATGTCAACACGCCAGCCAACACGCCGAATGCCAATGCGATGGCGATAATCGGTGACAGCCAGGAGGCATGGATATACTTGAAGTAGTTGTCGAAGCCTACGAGTAGACTCTGTGTCAGGCTGATGTCGTTGGCCGGGATGATGACTCCCAGTGAGAACGTGCCCAGCACGAAGATGATGACCGTGATGGCAGCGCCGATGAATACAGCCTTCGGATAATTCTTGGAGGGGTTATCCATATCCTTTACGTGGATACCGCCCATTTCCATACCTGCATAAAAGAGGAAGATGCTTGCTGCCAGTACGACGTTGTCGAAGTTGGTAAGGTCCGGGAAGAAGCTGCTGTGGAAATCGAGGTTGGAGTGTCCTCCGCTTGCCAGGTAAGCGATTCCCAGGATAATCAGCAGGGCTGCCGGGATAATCGTGCCGACCATACCGCCGACTTTGGCTACCTTGCCTACCCATCCCATACCTTTCAATGAGATGAAAGTGGCGAGCCAGTAGATGATGAGCACAACGGCCAGCGTGTAATACTTGTTGTTTGCCAGGGACATGTCATGTACGTCGTTCATGCCGATGAAGGCGATGGAAACGGCACCGAATGTCAAGACTGTAGGATACCAGATTGTACTTTCAATCCATTGTACCCAGATGGCGAGGAAACCCAGTTTCTTGCCGTAGGCTTCACCCACCCAGCGGAACACACCGCCTTGTTTGTCCTGAAACATGGCAGCCAGTTCCGCAGCGACAAGTGATGTCGGGATGAGGAATACGATGGCTGCGAATAAGTAGTAGAAGGCCGAACTCATTCCGTATACGGCCTCGGCCGGTAGTCCACGCAGAGATACTACAGCCGTCACATTCATGATAGCCAGGGTGAATACTCCCAGCTTCACAGTTTGTTTGATATTTGCCATAAGTTAAGGTTTTTGGTGAAAAATATATTCAAAATCAGCGTTTATAACAATGCCCGGTAGCAGTTGTTTCCGGCGTGTTGGAGAAAAATCGGGTTTTAACAGTCAGGACGCATCGGCAGTGGGGGCAGAGGAAGATGCTTCCTGCTGCGTTTGTACCCGCTTTTGCGTCATCCGGCTGTAGAAATCTTCTTTTTCTTTGTTGCGCCGCTGTACCAGGCTTGTTACATAGACTGTAAAGATAGGGAACATCATCATGCCCAGTGCTGCAAGCAGTACGGACAGTACCCGTCCGGTGGGGGTGACCGCTATGATATTGGAGCCTACCGTCGTTACATCCATGAATGCCCACCACAGAGCATCACCGTAACCTTTGACCAAAGGATTGGTGCCATGCTCCATGACGTAAAAGGCGAGGCTGGAAAAGTAAACGGTGGCCAACAGCATTGTCAGGTAGGATACGAATAGTCCTGACGCACGGTTGTACGTCAGCCACCCCACTACGATAGCCATGGCGTATCCGCCCCGTACCAACGGGATGAAGCGCAACATATAGGTGATTTCGGGCGAGAAGGTCCATCCCATATAGGCAATGATGTTCTGATAGGGTATGGCTACCAGCAGGAAAATGAAGTGTGTGGATACATAGCGTGCCTTGTTTTCCGCCAGAATCCATTCCAATACGAAATCTGCCAGGAACAGGGCGCAAATCCATAACTGTACTTTCATATATACCGACTGTTCGTAGAAGGGTATTCCTTTGAATGTGTCGATGGAGATGCTGATAACCAGGAAAAGCGAAAGCAGCAGGATGATGACATGCAGTATGCCATAAATGCCTTTCTCCCGCAAAGAAAATTCTGATAGAGCCATTTTCATGATGAAGACAACCTGTCTTTATTCGGTAATTGTCACATTGTCACCGTTGAACACACCCAGTCCGAGTTTGTTCATGATGAACTTGATTGCCAGCTGTGATTTGACGGAGTTGCCTGCCGTATCCAAAGGAGGAGCGAAAGCTGAGACTCCCATTACACCGGGTAACACTGCCATAACACCGCCTCCTACACCGCTTTTGGCGGGAATTCCGGCCGTGTACATCCAGTCGCCTGAATGTTCGTAGAAACCTACGGTGGAAATCATTGAAGTGATTTTCGGTGCGAGGCCGGCCTCGAATACTGTCTGTTTGGTTACGGGGTTTACGCCGTTGTTGGCAACGGTTCCTGCTGCAATGGCCAGCTGTCGGGCGGTGATGCCCAGGGAGCATTGGCGGGTATAGAGGTCGAGAGCCATATCCGGATCGTCATAGATACGGTTATAGTTCTTCAACAACCAGGCAATGGAACGGTTATTGAAGTTGGTGGCTGTTTCCGATTTGTACAGTTCGTCAATAAGTTGCGGGGCAGAGCCGCAAAGTTCGGTGATGTTCTGCACGATGGCAGCCCATTTTTTGTCGGAGTTCCCCACCGGCTGTACCATGGAGCAGGCAGAAATGGCACCTGCGTTTACCAACGGGGTAGAAGGGTGGTCGTTTTCCAGCAGGATGGCGATGATTGAGTTGAACGGCAGGCCCGTGGCATCGGCTCCGATCATATCCAATACTTTCTGTGCACCGTATTGGCGCAGGATAAGAATGGCGGTGTGCACCTTTGATACAGACTCTATGCCAAAATGATAATCCGTGTCACCGATGTTGATGGTCTGTCCGTCCATCAGGCAAATGCTGAGGCCGAACAGGTGGGAATCTATATTGGCAAGGTAGGGGATGTAGTCGGCATTCTTCCCTCCCGTATGGCCCTTGACTTCATTGTAGGCTTGCTGTGCAACTTCCTTGATCTGTGAAATTGATATTTTCTTTTCCATACATTTGTAATATTTACGGTTGGACGATGGACGATTTACGATTGAGATTACTGTAGGCTGAATTTTGGTTCAGGACATGCTGTAACCGTACATCGTAAATCGTCTGGTCGTCTAATCCTCTGTTGGTTTATTTAGCGGCTTTCTTGTGACGACGGCCGCCGTGGTTGAACAGTTTGGCTTCTACCGGTAGATTCTTTTCCTGTGCCATACGGGTAGGGGTCGGGTAATCCAGTTTCTCCAGTTCGGTAATGGCATTTTTGATGTCGCCCAACAGCATATCTGCCATATCGCGGCTGAAACCTTGGCGGACAACGACACGCATGACTATGTAGTCTTCCAACTTTTCGGGCAATGTATAGGCAGGTACCATCCAGCCGTGTTGAGACAGCTTATCCTGCAAGTCATACAGGGTCCATTTGGCGGTCTTTGCATATTCCGGTTTCAAGTACCAGATGAACAACGGGTTCACAACTTCGTCGGAGTAGTTTACGAATGGAGCCATCTTGCCGATTTCATCATGAATGTATTTGGCAATCATCAGTGAATTGTATTGTACTTCCTTGTATCCTTGGAATCCTAAGCGGATGAATTGGTAATACTGTCCCAGAATCTGTGCGGCAGGGCGGGAGAAGTTCAGGCCGACCTGGGTAATGTTGGCGCCGAGGTAGTTGACGCTGAACGCCATTTCTTCGGGCAGATATTCCTTGCCTTTCCAGCAGACCCAACCCAGACCCGGATAAACCAGTCCGAATTTGTGGCCGCTGACACTGATGGAAAGTACCCACTTCAGGCGGAAGTCCCATTTGGTGTCGGGATAGAGGAAGGGAAGGATGAAACCGCCGCTGGCGGCATCTACGTGGATAGGAATGTCATAGCCGGTCTTGGCATTATATGCGTCGAGGGCTTTGTCGAGAGCTTCAACGTCATCGTTCAGTCCTGTCCATGTAACGCCCTGGATGGGTACTACGCAAATGGTGTTTTCATCACACATCTTCAGTGCTTCTTCGGGGTCGAGCGTGGTCTTTTCCAAAGTCAAGGGTACTTCACGCATTTCAATCTGCCACAGTTGGGCAAATTTCTCCCATACCACCTGGAAACCGGTTGAGATGACAAAGTTCGGTTTGTCGAACGGTTTGCCCTGAGCCTGGCGTTTCTTGCGCCAGCGTAGCCAGGCTGCCACACCACCCAGCATACAGGCTTCTGAAGAACCGATGGCGAGCGCGCCGGTTTTCCAGGTATCCTTTTCGGGCGAATTCCACAAATTGGCGACAATGTTGATACATTTGCCGTTCATTACGGCGATGCGAGGGTATTCGGTTTCATCAATGTAGTTGATGTTGATGGCTTCGTTCATCAGCTTGGTGGCATAGTCATCCATATAGGTGGTGACGAATGTGGCTAAGTTCAGGCGCGGCTGTGTCTGGGCAAAGGTCTCGTCTTTTACCATCTGGTAGGCGACTTCCGGGGTAGTGGGCCCATCGGGTATTTTCTCTACCGGTGACGGTTGCAACATACGGTCTGAGCCGAACACGTCAGTTTTGGCATCTCCTTTTCTGAAATTCAAATCTTCCATATAAATAATGTTTTTAAAGGTTTAGGCGGCGGGGCTTTTCCCCGTCTGATTTTCCACAACAACGGCATTCATTGAGGAAAGTTCCGGGGTTTTACATTATTTGGCGTTTATTAAAGCGGAGGCTGGTAACATCTTAAAAAACGAACATTCTTAGGAGTGGTTTGTTGTTTCCACATTATTCATATAAAATATTTATCTATATGCAAGTCAATACCGGAAGGGGAACGATTCCTCTTATCACGCTTATAGGCATCTGGTCTATTTCAGCATTGACCTCGTTGCCTGGTTTGGCTGTATCGCCTATCCTCGGACAACTTTCCGCCATTTTTCCGAAGGCTACGGAACTGGATATACAGATGCTTGCCTCCCTGCCTTCACTGCTGATTATACCTTTTGTGTTGCTGGCGGGCAAGTTGGCCGAAAAACGGGACTTTATCCGTTTGCTGCGGGCCGGATTATGGATGTTTGCCGCCAGTGGAGTGCTTTATCTGTTTTCAAGCAAGATGTGGCAACTGATGGCGGTCAGTGCATTGTTGGGGATAGGTTCGGGGTTGATTATTCCACTTTCCACCGGTCTGATATCGCGTTACTTCACGGGAACCTACAGGGTGAAACAGTTCGGCTACAGTTCGGCAATTACCAATGTAACGCTGGTGGTAGCTACAGCGGTAACCGGATATTTGGCAGAGGTCAATTGGCACTTGCCGTTTGTTGTTTATCTGTTGCCTCTGATTTCCCTTCTGCTTTCTGCATACTTAAAAAATGACGATAGCCGGCCGGTTGAAACGACGGTGCAGGCTGCTGCTGTTCCTGTAGAGCAGTCACCTGCCATTTCCGGAAAATACGGTATTCATCTTCCGCATCTTTTGCATCTGATGCTGTTCTATGGTCTGGTTACTTATGTTGTTTTGGCGGTAACCTTCAATTTGCCGTTTTTGATGGAGGCACATCATTTTTCAAGTGGCAATTCCGGATTGATGATTTCCTTGTTTTTCCTTGCTGTCATGGCTCCTGGATTTGCATTGGACCGTATTGTGAAGGTTCTGGGTGAGAAAACCAAATTCTACAGTCTGTTGTCCATTGCCTTGGGACTGTTGCTGATTTGGATTGCACCTGTCGAGTGGCTGATTATACCGGGATGTCTGTCAGTCGGTTTGGGATATGGAGTGATCCAGCCTCTTGTTTATGATAAGACGGCAGATACGGCCATGCCGGAGAAGACGACACTGGCACTGGCTTTTGTGATGGTGATGAATTATCTGGCTATCCTGTTGTCTCCCTTTATTACGGATTCCTTCCAGCACTTGTTTCATTCCCATTCAAAGGAATTCCCCTTCATCTTTAATCTTTGCGTCACTTTGCTTGCCATGTATTGGGCGTATGCAAGGAGGAAAAGTTTCTTGTTTGATGATAGATTGTAGAGGAACAGTTCATTCATGGATATTCATTTTCAGGCGCGGGCTATGCGGAGCGCATCCGGTGCTCCGTTAGTCCGCGCCCGGGAGATTTATCCATATTGGCGGTTTACAGGCCGATGGGTTCGTATTTCAGTCCGAATACATCCGCTACGGCTTTGTAGGTTACTTTCCCTTCTACAATGTTCAGGCCAAGTGCCAGTGCCGGATCGTCTTTGCAGGCTTGCTTCCAGCCTTTGCATGCCAAGGCCACGGTATAGGGCAGTGTAGCGTTTGTCAATGCCATGGTGGAAGTGAACGGTACGGCACCGGGAATATTGGCTACTGCATAGTGTACGATACCGTCTATCACATAAGTAGGTTCACTGTGCGTGGTAGGATGAGACGTCTCAAAACAACCTCCCTGGTCAATGGCGACATCCACAAGGACGGTGCCGGGCTTCATCATTTTCAGCATCTCTCTGGTGATGAGATGAGGTGCTTTGTCACCGGGAATCAAGACGGAACCGATAACGAGATCTATATTGGGCAACTCCATCTTGATGTTGTGGGTTGAAGAGTAGAGCGTTTTTACATTCTTGGGCATCACTTCGCTGAGGTAGCGCAGTCTGGGAAGGTTGATATCTGTAATCAGAACCTCGGCACCCATTCCGGCAGCTATTTGTGCGGCATTGGTGCCTACAATGCCGCCGCCCAGGATCAGTACACGTGCGGGACGTACCCCTGTCACACCACCCATCAATTTACCTTTTCCGCCTTGGGGCTTTTCAAGGAAACGGGCTCCTACCTGGGTGGCCATACGTCCGGCCACTTCACTCATCGGAGTTAACAGCGGCAATGAGCGGTCTTCTTTTTCTACCGTTTCGTAGGCGATGCAGACGGCGCCGCTTTCAATCATGGCTTCGGTCAGTAATTTATCGGCAGCGAAGTGGAAATAGGTGAACACCACTTGTCCCTTTTTTATCAGTTTGTACTCCGGTGCGATAGGTTCCTTTACCTTGACAATCATGTCAGCTACTGCATAAGTGTCTTCAATGGTTGGCAACATTTGTGCACCTACGGCGATGTAATCGTCGTCAGAGAAACCGCTGTTTGCACCTGCAGAGGCTTGTACATACACCGTATGACCGCGTTTCACCAACTCGGCTACTCCGGCAGGGGTCATTCCTACACGGTTCTCGTTGTTTTTGATTTCTTTAGGTACTCCGATAATCATAACCTTAAGAATTTAGGGGGTTAAACATGTCGCAAGATACGAAAATGGAAGGTAGGGTGTTATCGTATCCTCCATGTTTAAAAACAGGAAATCAGTTGGTGTGCCGTATCCGGAATGAGTTTGTCTTTGAGTACGTCCATATCGGCTCTACCTTCTGCTTCTTCGGTAGTCCGGTTGCTTACAATGAAGGTGCTTGTCATGGGAATTTGTGGATATGCCTCATTGTTTATTTGCTTTTATGGGGCAAAGATATAGATTCTTTTTATCTTTGTCCGTGTTTTGAAATGACTTATTGTAATGAAAATAATAACAAATCCCATTTTATATTCTTTTTTCTTCTTCTCGCTGCCGTCGGGAATGCAGGCGCAGGAAGTAGCCGACACATTGGATACCGTACATGCTGCGGAGGTTTCCTCCGTAACGGAGGATACACCTTTGCGGAATGCTTCCTTTATTCCTCCTTTTGATTTCCCCATCACTTTCTCCGGAAATTTCGGTGAGATTCGTGCCAATCATTTTCATGGCGGGCTGGACTTCAAGACCGGGGGGACTGTAGGCAAGCAGGTACACGCATTGGCCGACGGCTACATTTCACGCATCCGTGTCACTCACGGTTCGGGATATGTACTCGATGTAGTCTATAATAATGGTTATTCGACTATCAACCGCCATCTCAGTGCTTTTGTCGGCGAAATAGCCCGTAGAGTGAAAGACCTCCAATATGAAGAGGAGAGCTGGGAGGTGGAAATCACTCCCGAGCCGGGGGAATATCCGGTCAAGGCGGGACAGGTCATTGCACTGAGTGGTAATACAGGTTATTCTTTTGGTCCTCATTTGCACCTGGATATGATTGAAACCGAAACGGACGAGTATGTGGATCCGTTGCCCTTCTTCATGAAGGAAGTGAAGGATCATACGGCTCCGCGTGCCGAAGGTATCATGCTGTTTCCCCGTCCCGGCAAAGGGGTAGTGGATGGGAAGCAGGCACGCCGGGCTTTTCCTGTCAGGCCTGCCAAGACAATCACTGCCTGGGGAACGGTGGGCGCCGGTATCCGTGCCTATGATTATATGGACGGAGTGCATAACCGGTATGGAGTAAAGACCGTTGTTCTGGAAGTAGATGGTGAAGAAGTGTTCCGCAGCACGGTAGATCGTTTTGCATATAATGAAAACCGGTATATCAATTCGTGGACGCACGGACAATATATGAAGTCGTTCATTGAGCCGGGCAATCATTTGCGTATGTTGCATGCATCCAATGGTAACCGCGGATGGGTAGATATTAAAGAGGAGCGTCCTTATCTGTTTGTCTATACCCTGAGTGACGCATTGGGTAATACTTCCAAGGTCCGCTTCACTGTGCAGGGCAAGAGAGCGGATATTCTTCCGGTGGAACATCGTGAAAAGTATGTGTTCAAGTGGGATAAAGTGAACTATCTGCAGGAACCGGGACTGGAGTTGGTTATTCCCCGTGGCATGTTGTATGATGACGCGTGGCTGAACTATGCCGTGCGTGCCGATAGCGGTGACATTGCCTTTACTTATCAGCTTCATGATACGCGCATCCCCCTGCATGGAGCCTGTGACTTACGCATCGGTTTGCGCCGCCGTCCGGTGGAGGATATGACGAAATATTATGTGGCGGGTGTCACAGCCCGTGGTGGAAAATACAGTATCGGAGGCAAGTACGAAGACGGTTTTATGAAAGTGCGTATCCGCGATTTGGGTACGTATACGGTTGCTGTCGATACCGTTCCGCCGGTGATTTCCCCTGTAAACCAGACCCAATGGGGACGTACGGGACGTGTTGTGTTCAAGGCCAAGGACAAAGAGACGGGCATCAACAGTTACCGTGGTACGATTGACGGTAAATATGCTTTGTTTGGCAAGCCGAACTCCATCAGCGGAAATCTAGTTTGTGAACTTGATCCGGAACATGTGGAAAAGGGAGGAAAGCATCTGGTGGAAATGACCGTGACTGACGGATGCGGCAACCAGACAACGGAACAGTACGAGTTTGTGTGGTAAGACACCTCCTCTCTGCCCCCGGCTTCCCCGTTATCGGGGGAGAGCAATCCGGTGGGAGGGGAGGTTGGAAGTTACTTTTGCTGTATATAGTGTAATGAATAAGTGTAATATAAATATGTGTAACAGGCTATCATTCTCTTCTCCCCTCTCTTTCGGAGAGGGACGGGGATGAGGCCTTAATTTATTAGAAGTATGAAAAATAAAAGACTGACTCTTTCCGTCTTGTTTGTTGTGGCAGCCGTAGTGAATGCATTGGCTTGTACCAATCTTATAGTAGGCAAGAACGCCTCTGCCGACGGCTCTACCATTGTGTCCTATTCCGCCGATTCTTACGGACTGTTCGGCGAGTTGTATCACTATCCGGCAGGCTTGCACAAAAAAGGAACGCTGATTGATATCCACGAGTGGGATACAGGAAAATATCTGGGACAAATTGAACAGGCACGTCAGACCTATAACGTAATCGGTAATATGAATGAGTTTCAGCTTACCATCGGTGAAACCACTTTCGGCGGGCGTCCCGAGCTGGTGGATACGACCGGAATCATTGACTATGGAAGTCTTATTTATGTGGGATTACAGCGCTCGCGTACAGCTCGTGAAGCCATTAAGGTGATGACTGAACTGGTACAGGAATACGGCTACTACAGCAGCGGCGAGTCATTTACGATTGCCGATCCTAATGAGATCTGGATCATGGAAATGATTGGCAAGGGACCCGGTGTACGCGGTGCCGTATGGGTGGCTGTCCGTGTGCCCGATGACTGTATTTCCGCACATGCCAACCAAAGTCGTATTCATCAATTCAATATGAACGATAAGGAGAACTGTATGTATTCTTCGGATGTTATCTCTTTTGCCCGCGAAAAGGGGTATTTTGAAGGAGTAAACAAGGACTTCAGTTTTGCCGATGCATATGCGCCCCTTGATTTTGGCGCACGCCGTTACTGTGAGGCCCGTGTATGGAGTTACTTTAATATGTTTACCGACCGTGGCAACGAATTTCTGCCTTATATATTGGGTGACACCGATACCCCGATGCCTTTGTTTGTGAAACCCAACCGTAAAATTTCCGTACAGGATGTGAAGAATGCCATGCGCGACCATTACGAAGGTACTCCGCTTGACATCAGCAAGGATTTCGGTGCCGGCCCGTATCATACTCCGTACCGTCTTTCGCCTCTGTCCTTTAAAGTAGGTGACCAGGAATACTTTAACGAGCGTCCGATTTCTACCCAGCAGTCGGGTTTTGTATTTGTGGCACAGATGCGTTCCACATTGCCCGATGCTGTAGGCGGTGTGCTGTGGTTTGGTACGGACGATGCCAATATGGCTGTCTTTACTCCGGTATATTGTTGCACAGACAAAGTTCCCGTGTGCTACACCCGTGTCGATGGTGCCGATTATATCACCTTCTCATGGAATTCCGCTTTCTGGATATTCAATTGGGTTGCCAATATGGTTTATCCCCGTTATGATTTGATGATGGATGATGTACGTGCCACTCAGACAGAGCTGGAAACTACTTTCAATGAGGCACAGGAAGGCATTGAGTCTGCTGCCGTAAAACTGCTGGAGAAAGATCCTGCCAAGGCAAAAGCCCTTCTTACCAACTATACCCATATGACTGCCCAAAGTGCCTTTGACACTTGGAAGCGTCTCGGCGAATTCCTTATCGTAAAATATAATGACGGTGTGGTGAAACGTATGAAAGACGGTAAGTTCGAACGCAACTCCATCGGCCAGCCGGCAGGTGTTGTCCGTCCGGGTTATCCGAAGGAGTTTTTGGAGGAGTATGTCAAGCAGACAGGAGACAGATATAAAATGCCTGAATAAAACATTGGTGCGGGTTACAGCGTTTGTTTATCTCTCTTGTAAAAACTGTGTAAATGTATGCAATCCGCACAATCTGTGTTGAAAAAAATTAGGATATTTGAACTTATTCTCCTACATTTGTGACTCAACAAGTAGTTTATATTAACTTTAAAAACAATGATAGTCTTATGGAAAATAAGGAACTGATTAGACAGGTGACTGAGAAAGCCGAAAAATGGCTTACCCCGGCATACGATGCAGAAACTCAGGCTGAAGTGAAACGCATGTTGGAAAACCCAGATAAAACCGAATTGATAGACAGCTTCTACAAGGATCTGGAATTCGGGACGGGCGGTCTGCGCGGCATCATGGGTGCCGGTACAAACCGCATGAACATCTATACCGTAGGTGCCGCCACACAAGGTCTGTCCAATTATCTGAATAAATGCTTTGCAGGCAAAGGCCCGATTTCTGTGGTAGTGGGTTACGACTGCCGTAACAATAGTGACAAGTTTGCCAAGATTTCTGCCGACATCTTCTCCGCAAACGGTATCAAAGTTTATCTTTTCGATGACCTTCGTCCTACACCGGAAGTCTCATTCGCCATTCGCCACTTTGGCTGCCAAAGCGGTATCAACATCACTGCAAGCCATAATCCGAGAGAATACAACGGATACAAGGCATATTGGGATGACGGTGCCCAGGTACTTGCCCCGCACGACACCGGCATTATTGACGAAGTGAACAAGGTGACTGTAGCCGACATCAAATTCAACGGAAACAAGGAGCTGATTCAGATTATCGGCAAGGACGTCGATCAAGTTTATCTGGATAAGGTACATTCTATCTCTATTGATCCGGAAGTAATCAAGCGTCAGAAGAACCTTAATATTGTTTATACTCCGCTTCATGGTGCAGGACGTGTGCTCATTCCCGATTCACTGAAAGAGTGGGGATTTGAGAATGTGAACTGTGTGCCCGAACAGATGGTGAAGGATGGCAATTTCCCGACTGTGGTATCTCCGAACCCCGAAAATGCCGAAGCTCTTTCCATGGCTATTGCCCTGGCCAAGAAGATTGATGCCGATATTGTGATGGCAAGTGATCCGGATGCCGACCGTGTAGGCATGGCTTGCAAAGACGACAAGGGAGAATGGGTACTTATCAACGGTAACCAGACTTGCCTGATTTTCTTGTATTACATCATCAAGAACCGTATTGCGATGGGCAAGATGCAGCCGAATGACTTTATCGTGAAGACCATCGTGACCACTGAACTTATCAAGGCTGTGGCGGACAAGAACAAGATTGAAATGCGTGACTGCTATACCGGTTTCAAATGGATTGCCCGTGAAATCCGTCTGAGCGAAGGCAAGCAGCAGTACATCGGCGGTGGCGAAGAAAGCTACGGCTTCCTGGCAGAAGATTTCGTCCGCGATAAAGATGCCGTTTCTGCATGTTCCTTACTGGCAGAAATCTGTGCGTGGGCAAAAGATCAGGGCAAGACGCTCTATGACGTGCTGATGGATATCTATGTGGAATATGGTTTCTCTAAGGAAACCACTGTGAATGTCGTGAAACCGGGCAAGAGTGGCGCCGAGGAAATCAAGGCCATGATGGATAATTTCCGTGCCAATCCTCCAAAGGAAATCGGCGGTTCGGCGGTTTCTCTGATCAAGGACTATAAGACTTTGAAGCAGACTGATGCCGCAGGTAAGGTGGTTGGACTGGACATGCCGGAATCATCCAATGTTCTTCAATATTTCACGGAAGACGGTACGAAGATTTCTGTTCGTCCTTCGGGTACGGAACCGAAAATCAAGTTCTATATCGAGGTGAAAGGTGAGATGGGATGTCCCAAATGTTACGTCAGTGCCAATGCGGAAGCTGAAAAGAAAGTGGAAGCAGTGCGCAAGTCACTTGGGATTTAAGGATTGTACGTTCTGGCAGAAAGAACGGTTTCCATAAATAAAAATGAAAGGGTACAACCGGAATGCGGTCTGTACCCTTTTTCTTTTGCCTGTAAATGTGGAAGTTCCGGAAGAGTTAAGCTTCTTTTGCTTTCTTTAAGCCGGTATTCGTAATCATTATCCGTCGGATGCTGTTTCTATATGCGACAGAAGTCAATGAGTTGACAGGTTGTACTACAGATTGCGGTCGCACGCCGATTGGTTGATGTGAATGAGAGTCGTTTCATTCGTAGTTGTTCGTTTGTGAGTGCGTGCCTTCCGCAATCTGTTTTTATTTCCTTTCCCTTTTTAATACTTCTTTTCCCATTTTTCATTCCTTATCCTTCCTTCTTTTCATTTTTCTCCAGCCACCAGTCTATCAATTTCCGTGCAATGCTTAGCTTGCGCGGTATTTCCGGCAGATTTTCCTTGGAGAAGAATGCGGCTGCGCTGAGTTCATCTTCCTGCAGTTTTATTTCCCCACTTTCGTAGTCGGCAATGAAGCCCACCATCAACCCGCTGGGGTAGGGCCAGGGCTGGTTACTGAAGTATCGGATATTTTTCACTTTCAGTCCGGTTTCTTCCATGACTTCCCGTTCCACGCATTCTTCCAGTGTTTCGCCGGCCTCCAGGAAGCCCGCTACCAGTCCGTAGAACGTCCCCCGGAAATTACGGGCATGTACCAGCAAGATTTCTTTGCCTTTTTGTATCAATACGATGATGGCGGTGGAAACGGGCGGATACATTTCGTTGCCGCAGTTGGGGCATTTCTTCATGATAGGGGTTTGCTGTTCCATGGGCGTACCGCATACGGGACAGAAGCGGCTGTGCTCGTCCCAGTAGAGTATCTGGTATGCCTTTCCGGCGGACCGGTATTCGTCTGCAGAAATGTAGTCGTATGAAGCCCGCAAGCCTATCATCACCCATTCTTCGGTTTCTGCGACGGGCTGTCCCGCAGCAAATGCACGCACCTGCTTGCCGTTGGGCGGGAATACGTCGTGTATATTGCATCCGCTTTCCGGTGTCAAGGGTGGATTTATGCTGACGGGTACGCTGTATTTTATCTCTCCTTTTTCCGTATATCCTTTCTTCAATAGCAGTTGGTCCTTGAAGAAGACGAACCACTGCGTGGAGGGTTTGATTTCTGTTGAATCTTCCATTGCTTGTTTTCTATTATTTTTTTTTGAGGGGGGGATGAACACGGGAACACAGAGGCACAGAGACTCTTTTCAAAGAGATAAAGCATTCATTTCTGTGTCTTTGTGTTGTCTCTGTGTTCGCCCCCTAAATTTCGTTTGCTGTGTCTTTTTCTTGTCGCACATAGACCGTTGACCTTCCCATCCCGCGGCGGCGCAGGAACCCTTGCAGGATGAATTTGTTCAGTTCGTCTATGGCGGCATGCCTGGTCAGCCCGCTCAATTGGATGTATTCGTTTTTGTTGATGCATACATTCTGCTTGAGGAACAATTCCAATTCGGCTTTTCTTGTTTCTTCGGTGGTCTCTACTGCCTTTTTCGATTTCTTGGTAGTGGAGTGTACACGTTCCAACGTCATTTTCTTCTTGATGTTATTGCGGAACGTGCTGCTGATGCGCAGGTGCACGTTTTGGAACTGGACGGATTCGGAGCGGATTTTCTTTTTCTCGTCGTCGGTCTCGCGCAAGCATTTCAGTGAAGTGCTGAAGAATCCGAGTTCTCCCAGCTCCACGATGTTTCCGTTGGCCAGCAGGTCGCAAAGTTCGTCGATGCAGGCATCCAGTGCTGCCCCTATCACATTCTTGGGCAGATGTTGGAATGTAGAGACATGTTCCACAAACTCCTTTTGGGTATAAGTCCTTTTCGGGCAGATACGTGCATGGAGTGATTTCTTGTCTTCTTTCCCGTCGGGCGAAGGCGTTTCGTAAAGGTCGTAATATGCGCTCATAAGATAGTTGTTTTTGTTTATAGCGATAAACAGTTCTCGTCGCTTCGGGGAATTATTTTTGTCGCTAAGCAGATTAATTTTCTTCTTCCTAAAAACTAATCGTCCGACAACTGTTGCATTATCGTCCGACAGTTGTTTAATTATCGTCCGACAGCTGTCGGACGAAACAGAAATGGGTATGGGACGATTAATTCTTAGTGAACAAAGGTATAAAATATTGCGATACGAAGGGTAGTGTTTGGGGAGGAAAGTTTTAGTTTGCAGGAAGTTTCTGCTTTCTTTTGGCGTATAAAATATATATGGAGAGACAAAAATCCCCCGTTAAGGACGAGGGAACCTAATGTTTTCACAACGGAATAATCCTTATTGTGACTTGCTTCATTTTAGTATGGCAAATGTATAAAATAAATATGGAAATACAATGCTTATATAAATAAAAAAAATACCTTTGAAGAAAATATTCAAAATATGATACTATGAAAACGATACTTGGATTGGATCTGGGAACCAATAGTGTAGGATGGGCTGTAATAAACTCTGTAATTAAAGAGCAGGCCGAAAGAATTTGGATAGAAATGGCCGGAAGCAGGATTATTCCGATGGATGCTGCTGTATTGGGAGATTTCGACAAAGGAAATTCTATATCGCAGACATCTGAAAGGACACGGCTCAGAGGGGTTCGCCGGTTGCGCGAACGTCAATTGTTACGTCGTGAACGATTACATAAAGTGTTGAATATTTTAGGTTTTTTGCCCAATCATTACTTAGAATATATTGATTTTGAGAAGCATCCCGGAAAATTCTTATCCGATGCCGAGCCTAAATTACCGTGGGTAAAAGATGAGCAAGGGAAATATACGTTTTTATTTCAAGCTGCATTTGATGAAATGTTGGCGGATTTTGCAATACATCAGCCTTCATTGGTTTCTGGTGATAAAAAGATACCTTACGATTGGACAATTTATTATCTTCGCAAGAAAGCTTTGACAGAAATGATTAGTAAGGAAGAATTGGCTTGGATTCTTTTGAACTTTAATCAGAAACGCGGTTATTATCAACTTAGAGGAGAAGAGGAGGAAGACAATGCCGGGAAATCAGTTGAATTTTATGCGTTGAAAGTGCTGACAGTGGAAGCGACTGATGAAAAGAAAGGCCGGGACGTATGGTATAATGTACATTTGGAAAACGGTTGGATATATCGTAGAAGCAGCAGTGTGCCTTTGGATTGGGAAGGTCAGATAAAAGAGTTTATTGTAACTACTGACCTGAATCCGGATAGTACTCCGAAATTAGATAAATATGGAGAGGTAAAGCGTTCTTTCAGAGCTCCTAAGGAGGATGACTGGATGTTGATAAAGAAAAGGACTGAAGCTGACATTGCCAATACTCATAAAACTGTTGGAGCCTATATTTATGATACTTTGTTGCAGAAACCGCAACAAAAAATAATAGGAAAACTGGTGAAGACGGTGGAGCGGAAACTTTATAGGGACGAACTGAGCTTGATATTGCAGAAACAGTGTGCCTTCCATGCTGAGTTGCAGGACAGAACTTTATATGCAAGGTGTGTTGAAGCGTTGTATCCGAACAATGAAGTGCAACGGAGGAATATAGCCAATCGGGATTTTGTTTATTTATTAATGGATGATGTCTTGTTTTATCAAAGGCCGTTAAAAACCAAAAAGTCGTTGATAGCCAATTGTCCTTACGAGGAGAATGAATATGTAGATCGGGAAACGGGCGAAATAAAAAAGGCTCCTTTAAAATGTATAGCCAAATCACACCCTCTTTTTCAAGAGTTCCGTTTGTGGAATTTCCTTTCTAATATTCGGATATACCAGAAAGAAAAAGAAATAAATGGAACTTTACATCTTGATGTGGATGTGACAGCAGAGTTCTTGAAAACAGAGGATGATTATGTGGCATTGTTTGATTGGCTGAATTCTCGGAAGGAAATAGAACAAAAGACCTTCCTAAAATACCCTAAATTTGGATTGAAAAAGGAAATCAGTAATTATCGGTGGAATTATGTAGAAGATAAACAGTATCCGTGCAATGAGACACGGCATGCTATTCTTTCCCGTTTGGAAAAAGCCAATGTCTGTATTGATTTCTTATCAAATGAGAAAGAGGTAGCTTTGTGGCATATTCTATATTCTGTAAGCGACAAGCAGGAAATAGAGAAAGCTTTACGAACTTTTGCGGCAAAGAATGGGTTGGATGAGTCTTTTGTGGAAGCGTTTAAGAAGTTCCCTCCATTCAAATCTGAATATGGGGCCTATTCTGCCAAGGCGATAAAAAAACTGTTGCCTTTGATGAGATGCGGAAAATATTGGGATGTATCTTCGATTGATGATACAACCAAAGAAAGAATCAAAAAGATTGTTGCAGGTGAGTATGATGAGAGAATAGCCGTCAAGGTTAGGGATAAGGTGATGAACTTATCGGATATTTCTTGTTTTAAGAGGCTTCCATTATGGCTGGCCTGTTACATTGTGTACAATCGTCATTCGGAGGATAAGGAAGCGGTCAAGTGGGAAAGTCCTGCGGATATTGATGCTTATTTGGCTTCTTTTAAGCAACATTCATTACGCAATCCTATTGTGGAACAAGTGATAACCGAAACATTGCGTGTTGTCCGGGATATTTGGAAGCAGGTGGGGAGAATTGATGAAATCCATATAGAGTTAGGACGTGAGATGAAAAATCCTGCGGATAAACGTAAAAGAATGACTGCGCAGATTTTGGAAAATGAGAATGCCAATCTGCGTATAAAGGCATTGCTTGCTGAATTTATGAATCCGGAATATGAGATAGAGAATGTTCGTCCTTATTCACCAAGCCAGCAAGAAATCTTGCGGATTTATGAAGATATGGTTTTACATGCCGAAGACCAATTGCCTGAAGAGATAGATGCAATATTGAAAAAGTTCAATAGCAGTAAAGTGCCGACCAAATCAGAGTTCCTGCGTTATAAATTATGGCTGGAGCAGAAATATCGTTCGCCTTATACCGGTGAGCTGATACCTTTGGGCAAGTTGTTTACTGCTGCTTATGAGATAGAGCATGTCATTCCTCAATCCCGCTATTTTGATGATTCATTTTCCAATAAGGTGATATGTGAGTCTGCTGTGAATAAGTTGAAAGACAATCAGCTGGGATATGAATTTATCAAGAACCATCATGGGCAGAAAGTTGAAGTGGGTTTTGGAAAATCGGTCGAAATCTTTTCTGTGGATAGTTACGAAAGATTTGTAAAAGAGCAATATGCCAAATCTGCCGTGAAAATGAAAAAAATGTTGATGGATGATATTCCCGAACAATTTATAGAACGGCAGTTGAATGATAGCCGGTACATCAGTAAGGTGATCAAGGGACTTTTGTCAAATATTGTTCGTGAAAAGAATGATAGCGGTGAATATGAACCGGAGGCTGTTTCCAAAAATATAGTAGTTTGCACAGGAAGCGTGACGGACAGGCTGAAAAGGGATTGGGGAATGAATGATGTCTGGAACAGTATTGTATATCCCCGTTTTGAACGTTTAAACTCCTTGACTGATACTCAGAGTTTTGGGCATTGGGAGAATAAAAGCGGGAAGAAAGTCTTTCAAACGGAGTTGCCTCTTGAATATCAGAAAGGATTCAGCAAGAAACGCATTGACCATCGGCATCACGCTATGGATGCAATAGTGATAGCTTGTGCTACGCGGAATCATGTGAACTACCTAAGCAATGAGTCTGCAAGCCGGAATGCGAAAATCTCTCGTTATGATTTGCAAAGATTGTTGTGTGACAAGAGTAGGACAGATGATAATGGCAATTATAAGTGGGTTATAAAGAAGCCGTGGGATACTTTTACGCAAGATGCGAGGGAGGTATTGAGCAAAATAGTGGTTAGCTTGAAGCAGAATTTGCGCATTATAAATAAGACAACTAACGTTTATCGGCATTTGGATGCAACTGGGAATCGTGTTTATGAGAAACAGAAAACCGGTGATAGTTGGGCTATCCGTAAACCGATGCATAAAGATACAGTCTTTGGAGCGGTGAACCTGAGAAAAGTAAAAGTTGTGCGATTATCGGTAGCCTTGGATGCTCCTACCATGATTGTTGATAAAAGAGTGAAGAACAAAGTGTTTGAACTGCTGTCTTATAAATATGATAAGAAGAGAATTGAAAAATATTTTAAAGAGAATGCTGTCTTGTGGAAAGAACTGGATTTGGCTAGAGTTGCAGTTTATTATTTTACAGAAGCTACGACAGAACCTTTGGTTGCAGTACGCAAACCTCTCGATTCAACTTTCAATGAGAAGAAAATAAAAGAATCGGTAACAGACACCGGCATACAGAAAATACTTCTAAATCATTTGTGTACAAAGGAAGGAAAGCCCGATTTAGCATTTTCTGCGGAAGGCATAGAGGAAATGAACCGTAATCTTTTGCAGCTGAATAATGGTAAAAGGCATCAGCCGATATATAAGGTAAGGGTATATGAACCACGTGGAAATAAATTTAGTGTCGGTGTACTTGGTAATAAAGGAACTAAATGGGTGGAAGCTGCCAAAGGAACCAATTTGTTTTTCGCTATTTATATAACGGAGGATGGAAAAAGAACGTATGAGACTATTCCTTTAAATATGGTTATAGAACGTGAGAAACAAGGACTTGCTCCTGTTCCGGATAAAAATGAAAAGGGAGATAAACTGTTGTTTTGGCTGTCTCCTAATGATTTGGTATATCTGCCAACTGAAGAAGAACTGGAATTTGGTAGAATAAATGAGCCGATAGATAGGGGAAGGATTTATAAGATGGTTTCATCTTCTGGTAATCAATGCTTCTTTATACCTCAAAGTATATCAAATGCTATTATTCCCACTAAAGAATTGGGGGCTAATAATAAAGCAGAAAGGTCATGGGATGGTGCAATGATAAAGAATATTTGTATTCCAGTAAAAGTTGATAGGTTAGGTCGTATTATAGAAGTTAAGTATAGAATAAATGAATAATATAAAGTTATTTCAAGAAAAAAAGATTCGTTCCGTGTGGAACGAGGAAGAATAGTAATGGTATTTCTCTGTTGTAGATGTAGTTTGTGTATTGACTGACAGTGTGAATCCTACAGACTATTTGAAGAAGATGCGAAAACGGGATGAAGAACTGGCTACTTATCTAGGGACAAATTGTCCCCAGATAGAAATGGTAACAGATACAGGAAAAAAAAGAAAAACTTTGGCGGCAAATGTACAGGCTTTATTTCGTATTATTCACCTCTCCTAAGGCTGAACCTTTCAAGCTTTGGCTGGCACAAGTGGGGTATGAGCGTGTACAGGAAATCCCCTCAGACTATAAAATGTATAAAGGACTGACAAAGAAAAGTCAAAATCTTCGTGACCACATGTCCGATTTGGAACTGATATTTACGATGCTTGGTGAGCGTGTTACTACCGAAAT
Organism: Bacteroides fluxus YIT 12057; assembly: GCF_000195635.1. Classification (GTDB taxonomy): domain Bacteria; phylum Bacteroidota; class Bacteroidia; order Bacteroidales; family Bacteroidaceae; genus Bacteroides; species Bacteroides fluxus. The sequence goes on from NZ_GL882693.1 coordinate 53,613, forward strand.
ATCTCAGAAAGAGAAACCGGATACATTTACCAAAAATAAACAAGTGGCACAGCGTGGCGGAAACGTTGCTGGGGTGGCTCGTGAGCAAGCCGAAAAAGAGTTGGGTGGAAGTGTTGTTTCTCCTGAAAATTTTCTATCGGATTCCGATAAGCAGGATGATACTTTAGAACTTCCTTTCTTTGAAAATGATGAATGAATAATTGTAAAATCTATATGCTATGATTAAGAAAACACTTTATTTTGGAAATCCGGTTTATCTGTCTTTAAAAAATGGCCAGTTGGTAATTAGATTACCGGAAGTGGTTAAAAGCAGCACTTTGCCTGAAAGATTCAAGCAAATGTCTGAGATAACTAAACCAATAGAAGATATTGGAGTAGTGGTATTGGACAATAAGCAGATAACCATTACTTCGGGAGTGTTGGAGGCTTTGCTTGAAAATAATTGTGCAGTCATAACTTGCGATTCTAAAAGTATGCCGGTTGGCTTAATGCTTCCTTTATATGGAAATACTACACAGAACGAAAGGTTTCGTCATCAACTAGGTGCTTCTTTACCATTAATGAAGCAACTTTGGCAGCAAACAATAAAAGCCAAAATAGAAAATCAGGCAGTGGTACTGCGTGAGTGTGCTGGAGAAGAAATAAAGTGTATGAAGGTATGGGCTGCCGATGTGAAGAGTGGGGATCCGGATAACTTGGAGGCTCGTGCAGCTGCTTATTATTGGAAGAATTTGTTTAAGATAGAGGGTTTTACAAGAGATAGAGAAGGTATTCCTCCCAATAATCTGTTGAATTATGGGTATGCCATTTTGCGGGCAGTTGTTGCCCGTGGATTGGTTACAAGTGGACTTTTACCTACTTTAGGGATACATCACCATAATCGTTATAATGCTTATTGTCTGGCAGATGATATAATGGAACCTTATCGTCCGTATGTGGATAGGTTGGTATATGACATGTTCAAAGAAGAAGGATTGAATTGTAGTGAGTTGACGAAAGAACAGAAAGCGAGGTTATTGACAATTCCTATATTAGAAACTGTTATTTCAGGGAAGCGTAGTCCCTTGATGGTGGCTGTGGGACAGACTACAGCTTCTCTATATAAATGTTTCAGCGGTGAATTGCGCAAAATATTTTATCCGGAGATGTAATGGACCGGTTTAGTGAATATCGCATTATGTGGGTGCTAGTGTTGTTTGATTTGCCTACCGAAACAAAGAAGGATAAAAAGGCGTATGCGGACTTTAAAAAAAATCTGCAAAGGGATGGATTTACCATGTTCCAGTTCTCTATATATGTTCGTCATTGTGCAAGTAGTGAGAATGCAGAGGTACATATAAAAAGAGTTAAATCCTTCTTGCCGGAGCATGGAAATGTTGGAATTATGTGCATTACGGACAAGCAATTTGGAAATATAGAGCTTTTCTATGGCAAAAAGACAGTAGATGTGAACACTCCCGGACAACAATTGGAGCTGTTTTAAAAGAAAATCCCGCATGATAGCGGGATTTTTTCTTGGAAAACGGCATCCTTTTTTAGATTCTAATACTTAATATAAATATTTGCATATCAAATAATTATATATACTCTACTGTTTCCAATGGTTCAAAGATACTAAAATGAAAGCAAATCACAACGGCTTGACCCCTCCGATTTGCCATGTTGCGACTGTTTCCAATGGTTCAAAGATACTAAAATGAAAGCAAATCACAACTACGGGGCAAATTGCCCGCAAATAACGTTAACTGTTTCCAATGGTTCAAAGATACTAAAATG
>NZ_GL882693.1:55398-55762 GCF_000195635.1 Bacteroides fluxus YIT 12057
CAAAGATACTAAAATGAAAGCAAATCACAACAGTGCAATGGAGAGGGGAGCAGACGGACAAACTGTTTCCAATGGTTCAAAGATACTAAAATGAAAGCAAATCACAACAATCTCCTGTCCGTTTGGACTTAAGAAGGAACTGTTTCCAATGGTTCAAAGATACTAAAATGAAAGCAAATCACAACCACACGCCCGGCGACCTCGGACAATGTAATACTGTTTCCAATGGTTCAAAGATACTAAAATGAAAGCAAATCACAACCGCCGGGGTTTTGTTCGCTCGGCATATCGAACTGTTTCCAATGGTTCAAAGATACTAAAATGAAAGCAAATCACAACTTGAATGCCTCCGTACTCGTAACGT
>NZ_GL882693.1:55778-55915 GCF_000195635.1 Bacteroides fluxus YIT 12057
TTCAAAGATACTAAAATGAAAGCAAATCACAACCCGAACGTTACCAATTTGAATGGATGGACGACTGTTTCCAATGGTTCAAAGATACTAAAATGAAAGCAAATCACAACCGCCCAACTCAAACGTATTGAAGTATC
>NZ_GL882693.1:55931-56066 GCF_000195635.1 Bacteroides fluxus YIT 12057
CAAAGATACTAAAATGAAAGCAAATCACAACAACAATTGGTTGCCAATCAAGGGAACCAAGACTGTTTCCAATGGTTCAAAGATACTAAAATGAAAGCAAATCACAACAGTACGAAAGTGTTCTTTGGCATTATC
>NZ_GL882693.1:56076-56206 GCF_000195635.1 Bacteroides fluxus YIT 12057
AAAGATACTAAAATGAAAGCAAATCACAACCGTTCACGGACGACGGATTAGAATTAAACACTGTTTCCAATGGTTCAAAGATACTAAAATGAAAGCAAATCACAACCGTTATTTGGTTATGGAGTGAACA
>NZ_GL882693.1:56216-56351 GCF_000195635.1 Bacteroides fluxus YIT 12057
TCAAAGATACTAAAATGAAAGCAAATCACAACTTTATTTGGGATGAAAGATTAAGAGAATGGACTGTTTCCAATGGTTCAAAGATACTAAAATGAAAGCAAATCACAACCTATCTTTGCGGTGTCAAACAATAAG
>NZ_GL882693.1:56443-96535 GCF_000195635.1 Bacteroides fluxus YIT 12057
TCAAAGATACTAAAATGAAAGCAAATCACAACCGAACCGATAAGCAAAACCTGTCAGACGGTACTGTTTCCAATGGTTCAAAGATACTAAAATGAAGGCAAATCACAACAAATCCTTCGACGCATCTGTTATTCAGAAACTGAATTCTTTCAATAAAAACCATCTTTTCTGCCGGCTTTCAACCTCCTTAACCTCTCGTTCGGATTGTTTCTGATACCTTCTACCATCAGGACCAAGTCTCTCCATTCCACATAGGATAAGATCTGCTTTCACTGTTATAGGCTGGCAACCGGAACGTACCCTCTTCCAGACGTTTTACATAGAGCGCCATGCCTTCGTCCTCAGCATGAAGAAGCTTCATGGTCGTTCTGCTCCGGTTTATAAAGATAAAAACATCACCGAGCCGGACATCATATCCCATCCAGTCATGAACCACTCCGCAAAGGAGTTGATTTCTTTGCGCATATCCGTCTTGTCGGGACATAGGAAATTGCATCGGAATCATTCAGGCAGAACATGGTCGCATAACTTATGAATGAGTCCTAATAGCAGCTCCGGATTTCCATGACTGTCCGGATGAATCTTGATACCGGATGGAAATTCTATTGTCATGTCAGCAGTCGGACCGGATGGATGATTGCTACTGTGATGCTGGTTTTGAGGAATGAATGTATTATCAAGAACTTTATTCAGATTACTGGTATAGTCACGACTTAGACTGAACTTCTTTTTCCAATAATGAAAGCAGGATGCGGAATATGCTTCATTCTCACAGAAATCACGTATCGTTAAACCACTGGATTGTTGCCTCTCATAAACAGCCAGGAACTCTTCTTTACTTCATTATACGTTTCATGGTTTTTGGTTAGCAAAGTAATAGAAGAGTTCTTGGATTTACAATGTGCACTTTATCGGATGCTTACTTTTGGGAAGTGAAATAAGCACATAGAGAAATAAGAATACAATATCAAATGGAAAGCGTGTAGCTCAATGAGTTACACGCTTTTCTTGTTTTTGGCCGTACACAATAATATTGCTATCTTTGCGTTATTATTATAAACATCTGTACCTTATTTGTACCTGTAAGAAAAAGTAGATATGATGAGAAGAATAGATATTAAGAACTACAAAATGAATGAATTATGGCAGTAGCAAAGTATAAGATAGTACGGAAATGTCCTGTGTGCGGAGAAGAGTTCTTCGCAAGGACTTTGGAGTCCTGGTATTGTTCACCCAAATGCTCCAAGGTGGCGTGGAAGCGTAAGCATGATGAAGAAAAACGCCAACTTGAACTGGACAAGATTGTAAGCAATATGCCCAAGTCTAAAGAGTATATCAGCATAACGGAAGCGTATGCTATGTTTGGTGCAAGCCGCTCAACCATTTATAGGCTCATCTACATGAAAAAGATTTCCTTCATTGAGCCAGAGAAAGGAATACGACTTGTATGCAAAGGAGAACTAATGAATCTGTTTCCGTTAAGACAGTCTCCGCTTGACACCAAGCCAAGGAAACCAGTTACCATGTACCGCATGGAACCAGAGGATTGCTATACAATAGGTGAGATTTCCAAGAAATTTCATCTGGATGACAGCACCGTGTATGCTCATATACGAAAATACTCAATACCGACCCGGCAAATCGGTAATTATGTGTATGCTCACAAGGAATCAATAGACAAACTTTATAAAGATATAAAACCATTATGAAAAGATTAGATTATACTAAAGTCTCCGTCAAATTAAAGAAAAGTGAGTGGAGAGATGAGTGGTTCATCTATCTTGAAGCTTATCCTGTTTATGAGACGGGAAATGACAAACCCAAACGAGTGCGTGAATATCTCAGGAGGTCTATTACTACCCCTATATGGGATAAACGACGAAGCGAGCGAGCCGTTGCTGGTAGAATAAAGTACAAGCCCAAGCGAGATGACAATGGCGTTATTCAGTGTAAATCCAAGCAAGATATGGAAACTTGCCTTTATGCGGATGGCGTTCGAGTCCTGCGTCAAAAAGAGTACGACAACATGGCTCTCTTTACTGACCAGCAAATGGAAATGGCAGAACAAAGCGAACGCTCAAAATGCAATGTTCTGGAGTATATTGAGAAGTTAATCAAAGAAAGAGAGGAAACTGCGTCAGAATCGATAGTTGTCAACTGGCGCAGATTGCACACACTGTTGTCAATGTTTGCCAAGTGTGACTACATACAGTTCTCGCAGATTGACATGAAGTATATTGAGGCATTCCGTTCCTTCTTGATAAAGGCACCGCAGGGTGGTTCTAAGAAAGGAACTATTTCAAGGAATACGGCATCGACGTACTTCTCTATCTTCAAGGCGGCACTCAAACAAGCTTTCGTGGATGGCTATCTGAATTGTGATATTGCTGCCAAGGCTAAAAATATCATGTTTCAGAGTGCTCGAAGAGAGTATCTGTCACTGGAAGAACTTAATATATTGGCAAAGACTCCGTGTGATGATATACTAAAACGGGCAGCCTTGTTCTCTGCACTGACAGGAATGCGACATAGCGATATTCAAAAGCTTAAATGGTCAGAGGTTGAAGAATACAATGGTGGGTACCGTCTCAATTTCACTCAGCAGAAGACTAAGGGCGTTGAATACATGCCTATATCGCCACAGGCATACAAGCTTTGCGGTGAGCGCAAGAAAGACGGAGAACTGTTGGTGTTTGCCGGACTGCCTGACCCTTCATGGATATCTAGGCCTTTGGAACGGTGGGTAAAAGCATCAGGGATTACCAAGCACATCACCTTTCATTGCTTCCGCCACACCTATGCAACGTTACAATTGGCTAACGGTACAGACATATATACCGTAAGCAAAATGTTAGGGCATACCAATGTAAAAACCACGCAAATCTACGCAAAAGTAATTGACAAGAAGAAAGATGAAGCTACAGAAGCTTTTAAGTTGGACATAGATGAATAGTGATTATCATTTGTAAGCACTTAGTATAGAAGACCACTTGTATCAATAAGTCCTTTATTGTACAGGTGGTTTTTAGTGCCTTTCATTTTCAACATTCTATGTAATGATGCTATTGTTTTGGCACTTTAACCTTTCGTGGAAACCAAACATTTATAACAATAAACAGATAAAAATGAAAAAAGACAGCCTTTTTTGGCTTCTCTCTTTTTGAAGAGAGCAAGCGTGTCCACAAACATGTGGAGTGTACAGAAGACTTCTACAGAGAACTGTATGAGTTGTTTGAGATCGCAAGAAGTTGGTATCTTCAAGCTGAAAAGAATCATATGAAGACAGAGTACTTCATAGAACTATTTGAGCGCAGTCACCAATATATTGACTGTGATTGTGCACGTTGTAAGAACTCGCGACAGATGGCAATTGGCATTATTGGTACTTTGTTTAGAGACTCTAAGTGTGTGTCAATAATCAAGAAAAAAGAAGATTATTCCAAGCAGGAACTTATTGAGTTGTTTCTTCAACATGTGGGTACTGGTCTGCCAATCCTTACCCGAAAGAAATCGTCCATCCTCACTTTGGGATGCCAATTGTCAGACAGACAGATGGATTTGTTGGTAGAACTTGTCCAAAGTCACGACATATTTGATTTTGCCGACAACAGTGATGTGCGTAGCGAGTTGTGTCGCCTATTCAAGTGCGACTTGGACGCATCTATCCGTGTAAAGAATGTACGTAATGTAGCCGTACTGTTTGACGCTATGGCTCAATACCATTTGATAAACAATAATTGGCAATATGTCATGGGAGAAGGTCGCTTCTTAACCAGTATCAAAAAGGATGGAACAGAGAAATTCATAACTTCAAGTTGTCTTTCCTCTTCTCTTTCAAGGATAAGAAGAAACGTTTCCATGACAGCAAGTCAATATGCCATCTGCAAATCCATCGAACAGATATTAAGAGAGGAATAAATCACAATAATTCTGCTAAATGAAAGTAAAAACGTGATAGTTTGGTTGATACTGCCTTACTATCACGTTACTTTTTCTATTTAGTGACAGTCTCCCCATAACTTTGCATCAAAAATCATAAAAAATAATTAGCATGGAAGAAAATAGTATAAGATTTGAAGATATTCCCAACGCTATAACGGGGGTACTGAAAAAGCTGTCATCATTAGAAGACAAGATTGATGGTATATATGAACTTGTTCAATCAGAAAAAGAAGAAACATGGTTTACGGTTGCTGAATTATGTGCTTATCTCCCAACACATCCGGTAGAGCATACCATATATTGCTGGACAAGCAATCGGGAAATACCGTTTCACAAGAGAGGCAAACGCATCATGTTCCTCAAATCTGAGATAGATGAATGGCTTCAAGGAACCAAGGGCAAATCGAAGAACGAGATTCAAAGAGAAGCAGAGGAATATGTACTATCTACACAAAGAAAGAATAGACGGCTAATATAACCGTGCTACTGTCTGTAAACAATTTAATTAAGGTACGTGACACATGAATGAAAGACATTTTAGACTCTATGAGCGAATTGTCGCAATAGAAGACAGTTTGGAGGCTTTGGGACCTATTGACAAACTAATAGAGCGAATCGAGGAATTGGAGAAGATGGTCAAGCAGACCAAAACCGTCTTGGGGTTTGACGAAGCATGTAAGTATATTGGTGTTTCTGAAAGCCTGCTATACAAACTTACAGCCGCAAAAGAAGTTCCACACTATAAGCCAAGGGGAAAAATGCTGTATTTTAATAGAGAAGAAATCGACAAGTGGCTGCTCCAAAACAAACAAGAGGTCATTGGAATGGTAACGAAAATAGAAATTGATAATCCGAAAGAATGAAAATGGAAGAAAATAACAAACATGTACAGCCTAACTCAAAAGAGGAAGGAGTACAGCGTCTCAATCGCATATTGAGCGAATCGTTGATAAAGGCAACAGATACTTATAAAACACCTCCTCAGATTATATGGGTTGATAATTCCAGCATAGCCACATTGGGCAACTTCAGTGCTTCTACTGGTAAGGCAAAGGCGAAAAAGACCTTCAACGTGTCTGCCTTGGTAGCCGCTTCCCTCGCCAACGGCAAGGTACTGAACTATCGCGCCAGTCTGCCAGAGGGGAAACGCAAGATACTGTATGTAGATACGGAGCAGAGCCGCTATCACTGCCATAATGTGCTGGAGCGCATCCTGAAGCTCGCTGGTCTACCTACAAGCATCGACAACGAGAACCTTGACTTTATCTGTCTGAGAGAGTACACGCCCTCCGTCAGGATAGAGGTCATAGACTATGCGCTTGCCCAAGACCAAAGCTATGGACTGGTCATCATCGACGGAATCAGAGACCTGCTTCTCGACATCAACAATGCGGGAGAATCGGTCGAGGTCATCAACAAGATGATGGAATGGTCATCAAAGTATGACCTGCACATCCATTGCGTATTGCATCAGAACAAGGGCGACAATAACGTGCGCGGGCATATCGGTACGGAGATGAACAACAAGGCAGAGACGGTGCTTGTCATCACCAAGAGCACCACCAATCCCGACATCAGCGAGGTGAAGGCGATGCACATCCGTGAGAAGGAGTTCAAGCCGTTTGCCTTTACAGTCAATGAGGAAGGGTTGCCAGAGATTGTCGAGCACACGCCGGAGAAGGAAGAAGGTGACAAGCAACCGTCAAGGTTTACTTACCAAGACTTGACATCCGAACAGCATAACGAGGCGCTGACGGCTGCATTCAAGGAGAAACCTATCAAAGGATTCGATCGCATGGTGGAGGAATTAACGCAAGCCTATGCAGACATTGGCTTTAAGCGTGGCAGAAGCGTCATCATCAAAATGCTGAAATACCTGATTAACGAGCAAAAGCTCATAGTGAAGCGGGATAATCATTACTATTTCGGATATACACCTGCCGAGATTGACCTGTTCCATGAAGAGGAATAAAAACAGTTCAGAAACCAGTTTAGTTTACGTCCGTACCTATATATAAGAAATAAGGCCAAAGTAAACCGAAATCGGAGGCTGAATTGGGAAGCGGAAAAGTAGTTTAGCAAATGGTTTAGTTTACGGGTGTGCCTATATAGGAGAAAGGGTAAAGTAAACTGTTTCCATGGACAAAGTAAAACCGAACAAATGAAAGTACAATGAATATTGAACAATCGAAGAAACTGAGCATTATAGACTTCTTAGACAAGGAGAATGTAACGCTGAAAAAGAAGAAGGGCAATGCCTACTGGTATCTGTCACCCTTCAGGGACGAGAAGACCGCATCGTTCAAGGTCAGCAAGAAGGAGAACCTGTGGTACGACTACGCCATTAAGGAGGGCGGTGACCTTGTGGAGCTGGTAAAGCGTATGTATAACAAACAATCCGTTTCCGATGCCCTTGCCTACCTTGCGTCCAAGAGTATTGCCACTGTGGATAAGGCAATCGAGACCGCTATCGCAGCCAAGGAATACACGACAACCAAGATGAACGATGTGAAGCTGCTCCCACTGAGCAACCATTCTCTGCTGTCCTATTTCAGTAGCCGACGGATAGACATCACCATTGGCAGGATGTATTGCAGGGAGATACACTACAAGGTTGAGCAAAAACATTACTATGGCATTGCCTTTGGCAATCTGAGTGAAGGACATGAGGTGCGCAATCCCTATTTCAAGGGCTGCATCGGGCATAAGGACATCACCCTGCTTGCCCATACGTTCAACGAGTGGCAAAACGGTTGTCTGGTCTTTGAGGGCTTCATGGACTTCCTTGCTTATATGACCCTCGTTAAACAGCAAGACCGATGGTTTGTCGTTGAAAGCCCTTGCGACTATATGATACTGAACTCAGTCGCCAACCTCAAACAGGCATTGCATTACCTTGACCGTTACACCCACATCCATTGCTTCCTCGACAACGACCAGGCAGGACGCAAGACGGTTGAGAGCATCAGCAATGTATTCGAGTACAGGGTGACGGACGAGTCCTTCAGATATGCCGACTACAAGGATGTCAACGACTATCTGATGAGGAAGAAACGAACGGCATCTGAATGACATTATAAAGACGAAAACACCATCATTTGATGCAAAAATGGCTCAAATGCATTGAAATTACATATCAAATCTGCACTTTTTCGCCCAAACATGCTTGATTCTCAATTATTATCCTTATTTTTGCATCGTTTTAATACATTATTAAAATGTAGCAGAATGGAATTGAAAAAAGAAATAAGGATATTGGGCAGACGCTTTGAGGTGGAACCTCGTGCCAAGGAAAGCCTGAAAGGCATCACGGTTGGCGAGAAACTCTCATACCGTTTCTATGATGGCACATACCAAGGCACGCCCCTGCTGTTCGTTGAGCCCAAGAAGGGCAATCCCTCTCCACGGACTTGCGCCATCACGGGCAAGCGGTTGACCGAAGCCCTGGGACTGCCTGCGGTGTTTATCCTTGCGCCCGGACCCACCTACGAGCGACACAGACTGGCAGACAAAGGAGTCTTCTTTGTCATGTCCGAGGAATATGCCCATCTGCCAGGCATCATAGCATTGGAGAAGACAAGCAACAGGAAGATTGCCGAAGTATTGACCCCTGTGGCGCAATACATACTACTCTATCACCTACAGGTGGGCAGTATTGAAGGAATGTCGCCAAGGGATATTGCACCGTTGCTTCCATATTCTTACGAAAGCGTCACGTTGGGTGTCACCTGTCTTGAAGATGTAGGACTGTGTCAAAAGATTCAGAACGGACAGCGCAGCAAGGTGGTACACTTCGAGTTGAAGGGCAAGGAACTGTGGGACAAGGCTCAGAACGTCTTGCTGTCACCTGTGGAGAACCGCATCTTTTGCGATGACATACGCTTGGATGCGGAATACCCCGTATGCGGCATCAATGCCCTGGCACATTATTCCATGCTTAATCGTGACCGGGAAGAGATGATAATGATGACAAGCAAGGAATATCGTGCCGTCAAGTCGGCTGATGTCATGGAGAATCCCAACATCTATGACGGCAACTATATCATAGAGGTATGGAAATACCCTGTTGTCAGCAAAATGGGCGACAAAAGCCAGTGGGTTGATCGCCTTTCCCTTGTCCTTTCGTTGAGAGATGATGATGATCCGAGAGTAGAAAAAGAAGTAGAACGAATAATCAGTGAACAGAAATGGAAGGATTAGTCAAGTTCCGTGAAGCATTTGCGGAATACTCAGAAAACTATGTGGTGATAGGCGGAGCAGCCTGTGACATCACCATGACCAATACCGTGGTGCGTCCACGCGCCACACACGACATCGACATGATAGTCATCGTAGAGAACATGACCGAGGCTTTCGCCAATCGCTTCTGGCAGTTTGTGCGGGAGGCTGGCTATCGACCTGAAAAGAGGAAACAGGAGGCTGGTGAGCCACCAAGGTATGAAATGTATCGTTTCCTTGATGGTAAAGACGGCTATCCCGAGATGATAGAACTGCTGTCACGCCACCCCGACGTGCTTGGAGAGCCAAAGGGATTTGTCATAGAACCTATCCCGACCGATGAAGATGTGTCGAGTCTTAGTGCCATCATCATGGACGATGATTACTATCACTTTACTATCGCACACAGCCAACTGACTGATGGCATACGCCATGCCAATTCCGCTGCCTTGATAGCACTGAAGGCAAGAGCCTACCTAAATCTCATGGCAGACAAGCGGGACGGCAAGCATGTGAACACCAAAGACATCAAGAAGCACCGTTCGGACATCCTGAAAAATGTGGTCATAATGACTGAGGACAACATTGAGGCTCCTGCTTCAATAGTGGCATGTATAAGGGAGTTTGTCGCCTCCATCAGAGCCGACTGGTCAACTCTCGCAGAACCATTGTCAAAGTCACTCGGTCAAGACGAGGCATTTGTGACCGGACTGTTAGATCAACTGGATGAATTGTTTATAGAAGCATGACCAATATGAAGATACAATACGCATCCGACCTGCATCTGGAGTTTGCCGACAATTGGCGGTATCTGAAAGCCCACCCCTTGGAGGTGACGGGCGACATACTGCTGCTTGCCGGCGACATCGGCTATCTCGGCGATGACAACTACTCCAAGCATCCCTTTTGGGACTGGGCATCGGAGAACTACAAGGAGGTGCATTGCTGCATGGGCAACCATGAGTTCTACAAATATTATGATGTGGCGACACTGCCCGACGGCTATCTCTTGGAGGTACGTCCCAATGTATTCAGCCACTACAACGGTATTGCGAGGATTGGCGACACCGACATCATCCTCTCCACCCTTTGGTCGAGGATTCCTTTGGAGGACGCTTACTTCACCGAGCAAGTGATAAGCGACTTCCGCCGTATATTATATAAAGGTGAGCTGATGACCCATGCCCAATTCAATGCTGAGCATGAACGTTGCCTCACCTTTATCAAGGATGCAGTGGCATATTCGCAAGCAGCCCATAAGATTGTTGTCACCCATCATGTACCATCGTTCCGTATGCTCCACCCAAAGTTTCAAGGCAGCAAGGCAAACGTGGCGTTCACCGTAGAGTTGGAGGACTATATCACCGATAGCGGCATAGACTATTGGATATACGGACATTCGCACACCAACATCGATGCCAGGATAGGCAACACCCAATGCTTGTCCAACCAGTTGGGCTATGTTTTCTCTAACGAACATCAGGACTTCTCCCATGGCAAGTACCTGACCATATAGCCATCCACATTTTTTTCATCCACCCTCTTTACAAGCTCTTCCCTATCGGAAGGGCTTTTTTTGTGCCTTTCGAGTTTGATTTTTGAGTATGATTGCGAGTGTAATCAAAATTAGAGTTAAGATTTGGCTCCGCGGAAAGTCATTTCGGTTTAAGATTGAAGAAAAGGTAGTTCCTTTGCATCGGCAATAAGCCAAACCATAGTAAAATCAAACTTGAAAATATGAAGTCATTTGTAATATTCGCCATTGTCGTGACCATAATCTATGTCATCTACTATACGGTCATCATCGTGCAGGATCTGTACGGAAAGCCCAAGGACGAGAAGTCACAGGGCGAGTCGTTTGATGTCAGTGACATGACCGACGAGGAAGAGTCGATAGCGGTCAGCGAGAGCGACGGTGGTTTCAGCGTAGGCGACAACCAATATGAGACAGCCTACGAGGAGAAGCAGCTTGCAGAGCCTACAGAGGAGGCAGCCGCCACTGCGGAAGAGAGCAAGCCTCATGTGCTTGAAAAGATACAAAGCGCAATCGAGAAGAAGATGGAGGAAGTGAATACCACCTATTCCGACCCCATGTATTCGGAAGAATTGAACAACACCATCATCGCCCGCGGTCTTCGTCACAATGGACGTGACATGGTCAAGGTGGAATCACTCAATAATGAGATATGATGTCAAAAACAAGAAGTGCATTTCTATCATTATATGCCGCTTTAACCCCAGCTCTGGCCAGTGCTAAGTGTGGCAACGTGGACTACAGCTGGGGAGCGGACGCACTTGCGAGTGCCCATGACTATGCCGTGACGATGATGCTCTATATCGTTTATCTGTGCTATGCAGTGGCGGGCATCGTGGTCATAGTCAGCGCCTTGCAGATATATATAAAGATGAATACGGGCGAAGAAGGAGTGAAGAAGAACATCATGATGCTGGTGGGAGCCTGCCTGTTCCTCATAGGAGCGACCATCGTCTTCCCCGCTTTCTTCGGTTATCAGATTTGAGATACAGGTGATACGAGATAAGATAACTCAAAGTGTAACAAATTAAAAGGTAAAAAGAATGTTTGAAAGGATTAACAAGAAGGTGAAGGGATTCTTCTCTTCACAGCGCATGAAAACGCTCGCCCTGATGTTGCTTGTCGGCACCACCGCAGCAATGGCACAGAACGCAGCCGGCGACTACTCGGCAGGAACGACCGCGCTTACCACAGTGACGGAGGAGATTGCCAAGTATGTACCTATCGTGGTGAAGCTCTGCTATGCCATTGCAGGTGTCGTTGCAATTGTCGGAGCCATAAGCGTTTACATCGCCATGAACAACGAGGAACAGGACGTGAAAAAGAAGATCATGATGGTCGTCGGCGCATGTATTTTCCTCATTGCAGCAGCCCAGGCACTGCCTCTGTTCTTCGGCATTGGAGGTTAAACGCAGCGTGAGATTGTGAGTATGTAGAACGTTAAAACACTGACAGTTATGGCAGATACAAAGCAAGAGCGTTTTCCGGATTATCCCATTTTCAAGGGACTGCAACGTCCATTGGAGTTCTTCGGGTTGCAGGGACGCTACATCTACTGGGCGGCAGCCACCGCAGGAGGAGCCGTTGCGGGTTTCATCCTCGGCTACTGCATCTTCGGTTTCGTGGCAGGACTCGTGCTGCTAGTCCTCGCCGTAGCTGTCGGTGGCGTTCTCATCGTCATGAAGCAGCGCAAGGGCTTGCACAGCAAGAAGAGTGACAACGGCATATTCATCTATGCCTATTCAAAGAAAGTGTAAAACAAAAAAGAGAATCCATTATGTCCAAGTGGAAAGCTATCAATGATTGTAAGTGAATGGAGGTGGGGGCATCACGCATGAGGGTGCGCCCGCCTTTTTGCGATTAAAAAAGAAAAAGAACAATGACCCTATACATCATACTCATATTCTCAGCCATCTGCGTGGGCATGGCCATCAGTGTCAAGGCATTCGGCACGGGAGGGAAGCGCAAGCGCATCTTCCAGGACATCTACTTCTCCATCGAGGAAGTGGATGGCATCGGCGTGCTCTATACCAAGACGGGCGAATACTCCGCTGTTCTGAAGATGGAGAACCCTGTGCAGAAGTATTCCGCCAACATCGAGGCCTACTATGAGTTCACCCACCTCTTCGCCGCCCTTGCCCAGACCTTGGGCGAAGGCTATGCGCTGCACAAGCAGGACGTGTTTGTGAGGAAGGCATTCAAGGAAGAGAACGGTGGAAATCATGAGTTCCTGAGCGAGAGTTACTTCCGCTATTTCAACGGCAGACCCTTTACCGACAGCGTCTGCTACCTCACCATCACACAGGAGAACAAGAAGAGCCGTCTGATGTCGTTCGACAACAAGAAATGGCGTGACTTCTTGGTGAAGATACGCAAGGTGCACGACCAGCTGAGGGATGCCGGCGTGAAGTCCCGATTCCTCGGCAAAACGGAAGCCTGCGAGTATGTGGACCGTTTCTTCTCCATGAACTTCCGTGACAAGGTGGTGTCGATGACCAACTTCAAGGTCGATGACGAGACCATCGGCATGGGGGACCGTAGCTGCAAGGTGTATAGCCTTGTGGATGTGGATTATGCCAACTTGCCGTCGGTCATCCGTCCCTACGCAAATATCGAGGTGAACAACACCAGTATGCCCGTTGATCTCGTGAGCATCGTCGATAGCGTGCCCGGAGCCGACTGCGTGGTGTTCAACCAGATGGTGTTCGTGCCCAACCAGAAGCGTGAGCTTGCCCTACTCGACAAGAAGAAAAACCGCCATGCCTCCATGCCCAACCCCAGCAACCTGATGGCTGTAGAGGACATCAAGCGTGTGCAGGAGGTGATAGCCCGTGAGAGCAAGCAGCTCGTCTATACCCACTACAACCTCGTGGTGGCAGTGAGCGGCGACACCGACATACAGAAATGCACCAACCATCTCGAAAACTCCTTCTCGCGCATGGGCATCCACATCAGCAAGCGGGCCTACAACCAGTTGGAGCTGTTCGTCAACTCTTTCCCCGGCAACTGCTATGGCATGAATGCCGACTACGACCGATTCCTCACCCTCGGCGATGCCGCCACCTGTCTGATGTACAAGGAGCGCATCGTGCATAATGAGGACACCCCGCTGAAGATATACTATACCGACCGCCAAGGTGTGCCCGTAGCCATCGACATCACAGGAAAGGAGGGAAAGGAGAAGCTGACCGACAACTCGAACTTTTTTTGTTTGGGTCCTTCGGGCAGCGGCAAGTCGTTCCACATGAACAGCGTGGTGCGTCAGTTGTGGGAGCAGAACACCGACATCGTCATGGTCGATACGGGTAACTCGTATGAGGGACTCTGCGAGTATGTGGGCGGCAAGTACATCGCCTATACGGAGGACAAGCCCATCACCATGAACCCCTTCAACATCAGCAAGCGGGAGCTGAACATTGAGAAGATAGACTTCCTGAAGAACCTGATACTGCTGATATGGAAAGGCTCGGAGACGCAGATACCCGAACTGGAGTTCCGTGTCGTGGAGCAGTTGGTGACGGAGTATTACGATTTCTATTTCAACGGTGTGCAGCCCTATCCTTCCTCACAGAAGGAGACACTGAGAAAAAACCTCTCCACCATGGAGAAGCGGCGCGGCACGGAGCTGACGCAGATACACGACAAGGTGGAGAAACTCATCAAGGGACTGGAGGAACGGCGCATGGCATTGAGCGTGAAGACCCTCTCCTTCGACTCATTCTATGAGTTCGCCTGTGAGCGTCTCGACCAGATCTGCATCGAGAACAACATCACCACCATCGACTGCGACAACTTCGCCTATATGCTCCAAAACTTCTACCGTGGCGGCAAGTACGACAAGATTCTCAACGAGAACGTGGATAGCACCTTGTTCGACGAGACCTTCATCGTCTTCGAGGTGGATGCCATCAAGGAGAACAAGCAGCTCTTCCCCATCGTGACGCTCATCATCATGGACGTGTTCCTGCAGAAGATGCGCCTGAAGAAGAACCGCAAGTGCCTTGTCATCGAGGAGGCATGGAAAGCCATCGCCTCGCCGCTGATGGCCGAGTACATCAAGTACCTATACAAGACAGCCCGAAAGTTCTGGGCGAGCGTGGGCGTAGTGACACAGGAGATACAGGACATCATCGGCAGTCCCATCGTGAAGGAAGCCATCATCAACAACTCCGACGTGGTGATGCTGCTCGACCAAAGCAAATTTCGTGAGCGATTCGACGAGATCAAGGCGATATTAGGATTGACGGATGTGGATTGCAAGAAGATATTCACTGTCAACCGCTTGGATAACAAGGAGGGAAGAAGTTTCTTCCGTGAGGTGTTTATCCGACGTGGATCGACGAGCGGAGTGTATGGTGTGGAGGAGCCGCACGAGTGCTATATGACCTACACCACCGAGCGAGCTGAGAAGGAGGCATTGAAACTCTATAAGCATGAACTGAAGTGCAGACATCAGGAGGCTATCGAGCGGTATTGCAGAGATTGGGATGCCAGTGGCATCGGGAAGTCGTTGGCATTTGCGCAGAAGGTCAATGAGGCGGGGCATGTGCTCAATTTGACGGACGATGGAGCCACTCGCCGCTGACACGGCGAGCACGGGGGCTGATTGATGGAAACGGAAATCCCGGAATAGACGTAAAGCCCAGATGCCCGAAAGCAAAACTTTCGGGAACGGTGGCTGGGTAGTATTTACGATTAGTAGTAAATACGATTAGTAGTGAATACTACCAATAGTAAATACTACAAGTAGTAAAGTAGTGGAATAGTAGAAACTGAAAGTAGTAAAAACGTAAAGTAGTGAAGCAATGAGACGTTTATACCTTATTATAATATATATGTGTCTTACACTTGTCGTGGGAAGGGTTCATGCGCAGTATTACAGCGTGAACTACGACAAGCAGATCGTTGCCGCCATGGCTGCCGCATTCGGTGCTGGAGCTATGGCAGAGAGCTATTATAACGAGCAGGTGGGCGAAATCTTGAAGCACTACAATGCCGCAGAGGTTGCCACTGCCGGCATCTTCGCTGCCAAGTTCTTGGAGCGCAAGGCATTCACCGACCTCGGCATTTGGAGCAGTAGCACGGAGAACTACTATTACCGCCGCATCCACAATATGGTGGCGAACAAGATTATGCCCAAGATATGGACGGTGGCAGGAATGATGCTGAAAAGTCCGCAGACCGCCCTCTACTGGGGCAGTTACCTGATGAAGATATGCGCCGACACAAAGTCGCTGTGTATGCAGTTTGAGAGTGTCGTGACCAACAGTAGCTTGACCTTTGCCGACATTCAGTTCTTGGAAATCAACCAAGAGATAGCCGCCATCCTCAAACTCTCGGAGATAGGCAATGTAGATTGGCAGCAGCTGTTGGATGACATCGCCAGTGTGCCCGGCAACTTCACCGTGGAGAACCTCACCGCCGACATCGAGACGCTTTACAATATGGGAGCATCGTTGGCGACGGCAGGTATCAACGGGGCATCAGGCGCACTCTTGCAGCAGAGTGCCTTCAACGACCTTTTCAATGGCAAGGTGAGTAAAATCATCGACATCTATGACAACTACCATGACCTCTATGAACAGGCAGAGAACGGCATCGGCAGCACACTCCTTAGTCTGGTGGGTGGCGAGGACAACGTGGCAGCCCTCTTCGACCTCTCCAACTACAACATCACCTCGTGGATGACAGACTATCTGAGCGAGACGCAGGGCAACTACTATACACAGCGTTGGTACATTGCCCGACGAGACCAAGGCAGCGTAAGCCTCTGTGACTACTATCCGCCGACCGATGACAACAGTATTCTGAACGGTGACCATTGGTATCGTATCAACACCTCCGACCCCAACTTCTACCCTAACAGCACGCAGCGAGAGCAGATACTGGCCAACTCGGAGAACCATGCCGGATGGAGCCGCAGCCGTGTGCAGCAGCTCAACGCCCAGAGCGACGGCTTCACCTATACGATGAACTATTGGATGTCGTCGTACATCATCAGCCGTGGCGGCAAGCAGACCAAGAAGGCCTACGCCTACGAGATACACGTTACCAAGAGCTGGAACAACGTGGAAGAGGTGTATGAGGATGTCTTCGACTCCTACAGCATGGACTTGAATACCTTCAAGCGTCAGTTGCAGGCACGTCTCTCGGAGTATAACGACAACGAGGAGGGCTATGTCTATTACATCGGCAGTGACGCACGCCGTTACTATCAAGCCACCGATGCCGCCAAACTGAAGGGCGTGGAGAGCGTGACCATCAGCGTCACCTGTTCGGACGGTGTCACCCTCGGACAGGGCAGCACGCAGTACAAGTGCCGTGAGTGCGGCGGTTCGCTCAATGCCCACAGCAAGGAATGCGCCATGAGGACAAGCGTATCAGAAAATAATCTCGACCTATCGGAACTGGACGAGAAGGAACGTGAGGCGAATAGCAAGATAGCCCTGTTGGAGGCGCAGATAAGCCAGTTGGAGACAGAGAACAGGAACCTGCTCACGCAGATAGCCAATGCCTCTGTGGAGGAAGCCCCTGCCTTGCGGCAGCAACATAATGTCAACAAGACGAAGATAGACAACCTGAAGAAGGAATTGGCGACATGGCAGCAGCAGTTGGCAGACATACAGAATGCCAAGAGCGAGGCGGCTAACGACAATGCCACCTCCACCGATGACTACTACCGCATCCCTGCCATCATGCAGGATGTGAAGTCAGCCTACAATCTCACGTGGCAAGGTGCCGGTTCGTGGAACGGCTACACCTACGTCCGAACTGCCACCATGCCCAACATCAACGGCATTATCACCTTCAAGGCGACACTGTCCATTGCAAGGAAGCCCAAGTACTTCCTTGGCATCAAGATACACCGTGCGATACTGCAAATATCGTGGGAGCTGACCTCGGAATACACCGACACACAGGTGGTGGATGTGCTGACCCTTGACCCGAATGCCTCTGACGAGGAGAAGACGAGGCAGGTGAACAGCCGTATCTCGGAGATAGCCCAGGAGTTCCCGTCGTGCAGCATCACCACAGAATATGCCAAGAGCGAGGCAACCCAGACCGCCGACAATGACGATGTAATACACCTGCTCTGGTCGAGCGACCGTCTGGAGATAGCCCGTGAAGTAGATAGCCGTATCACCAAGATTTACGCCGACTTGGTATCATTAGAAAAAATGATGCACTACAAGCGCAGCATCATTGACGTGCTGAAGGACATTCTTCCTTCAATCGACGCAGACCAAGGTCGCAGAAGGACACTCATTGAAGAGTGCTACGAGCGATGGAGAGAGAATGCAGACCCTAACAGAGGGAATGGTGAAGATAACGAGAACGAAAACTGAGGGAGGAACGGAGAATGAGACATACCATCATCATAGCTCTCCTGCTGATTACCCTCTTCCCCAATACAGCCTTGGCGCAATGGGGATTCGATGCGGTATCGGTGGAAGCATACATCAACGACCACAAGAAGCAGCGCAGCCTCTTGCTGGCACGCAGCACTTTGGAGTACAGCAATCAACTGCTGCATGAATACAGCAGTGAAGAGGTGGGCAAATACAAGGAACTGAATGTGGATTTGGACAAATACACCCGGGCCTTCGACATCATCGATGTGATGTACCAGTCGTTGCGCACGGTGCTGAACGTGAAGAGCACCTACCAGACGGTGAGCGACCGCATCAGTGACTACAAGAACCTGTTGGAGGACTTCAATGATAAGGTCATCAAGCGGAAACACATCGAACTGGCTGACACGATGCTCATCAGCATCAACAAGAAAGCCATCGACAACATATACAACGAAGGAAGCCAACTCTACCATAGCGTCAACGACCTCGTGTTGTATGCCACAGGAGCGGCAGCCTGTTCAACTTCCGACCTGCTGATGGTGTTGGACAATATCAACAATTCGTTGGACCTGATAGAAAAACATCTGAACCAAGCCTACTTCCAGACATGGCGGTATGTGCAGCTGCGCATGGGCTATTGGAAGGAGAAGGTGTATCGGACGAGGACGAAGGAAGAGATACTGGAAGATGCCTTCAGCCGATGGAAAGTGGCAGGAAAACTTGACTATTGACGGATTGTAAACAAAAGAAGAACGGACATGAAGAAGACAATGATACTCATCATGGCGGTAGCAACCACCATCAAAGCCACAGCCCAGAGCGTGACCTACAACCACGACTCCTCCAAGCAGAACCAGATAACGGTGATGGAGACAGGTGGCGGTTCTCTCACCCCTGAGTTCTATTATTGGCTGTTACATAACAACTATAAGAAGACAGCGGCAGAGAAGAACAAGTTAGGTTTCCGCACTCTTGCCGGCATCAACCTCTACAACCAAGTAGATGATGCGGAGAAGATAGACTCTGCCCTCACCAAGCGTGCTGAGGTGGAAGCCTTGAACGTAGCCGACCGACAGATAGACCTCGCCTGGCTTGCCGAAAGCAGCAAGATCAACGGTCAGTTGGACAAGATGAAGGCGAACATAGACCATATCATCCCTACAGGAGGCACCATCAACGACAAGCGTCGGTGGGAGGAACTGTACAATATGTACCAGTGTGCCGTGAAAGCCACCAAGGATGCCTATATGCCCAATGCACAGAGAAAGCGGCAGTATCTTAGCATCTATGCCGACCTGACGACACAGAACGAGACACTACTGAAATACCTTGTGCAGCTCAACACCCAAAGCCAGACTACCGCCCTCTTGGCAGCCACCAACGACCGTGTAGTACATAAAGGCAGCATCATCAGCGATGCCAAGAGCCGTTGGCAGGAAAACATGAAGGGCGTGAGGAGCTCGACAGGCACTGACGGCGATGATGCCAACAGCGGTGAGGGTGAAGAAAGTGTGAACAGATAGAAATAAGGGAAGAGAAGAAATAATCACAAAACAGCATAGAGATATGAACGATATTCAGATTTTCAACAACGAGGAATTTGGAGCAGTCCGAACCACAGGAACACCAGAGCAACCCTTGTTCTGTTTGGCTGATGTGGCAAGAGTTCTTGGACTAAAAACCAGCAAGTTGGTACAACGACTTTCGGATGATGTACTTTCAAAGTACCCCATCTCGGATAGTCTTGGAAGAGAACAGGTTACAAACTTTATCAATGAAGACGGACTGTATGATGTCATCCTTGACAGTCGCAAACCCGAAGCCAAACGTTTCCGCAAGTGGGTGACATCGGAGGTGCTCCCCTCTATCCGCAAGCATGGTGCCTATATGACACAGCAGACCATCGAGAAGGCATTGGCAGAGCCAGACTTCCTGATACGGTTAGCAGTCAATCTGAAGGAAGAACGACAAAAGCGTCTGCTTGTCGAACAGGAGTGTGAACACCAAAGGACACGCATCGTTGAGTTGGGATCCAAGGTGGATGACCTGCAACAGGAGGTGACGGAGATGAAGGACAAGGTGAGTTACCTTGACATCATCCTTGCCACGAAGAGCAGTGTCCTGGTCACACAGATAGCACAGGACTATGGCGAGTCGTCCATCCGCTTCAACCGACGTCTGAAGGAGATGAACATCCAGTATCAGCGTGGCAAGCAGTGGATTCTGTATGCCGACTACAAGGACTGCGGTTATGTGACCAGCGAGACCTACCTCATTAAACACAAGGACGGTACGGAGGATGTGCGCATGAACACCAAATGGACACAGAAAGGTCGCCGCTTCCTCTATGAGAAACTGAAGAGCGTGGGAGTCATTCCTGTTATCGAAAGAACATAAAATAAAGAAATAGCTATGGAATCAATATCAAAAATACAGTTACGTCTCTATGCCGCCAAGAGGAAAAACGGCAAGTGGCAGTTGGAGATGTCAAGGATGCCGAAGCGAATCAGCGTTATCGGCAGGACACCCATCGTTGATGAGCATTATATGCCATCTGATTTAGAGGTAGTTTCAATGTCAAAGCTTCACAAATATGTCGGAAGTTACTACGGCAAGATTGTGAAGACCCTCAAAGAGGAAGGCATCATCACCAAGGAATATGGAATGTGGAAACTGCGTGAAGACCTTCAGGACAAGGGCATTGCGGTATATGTCACAGGCAGGATGCGCTGCTTCTACCACTTCTATCTGTCATGGACACCGAAAGGCATAGAGTTTATCAAAGAGATTATCAACAATAGAACCAGGCACTGATGGCAGACAACATACTCAGCGATTTCGGCATCAACATCCTCGAAGAGGAGATTGACGATGTGATATTCCAGACCAACGAGTTCCTGACCGATGCCACCTTCACAGGCTCACAAGGGCCGTTCTGGTGGATCCTCCAAATGTGTATGGCATTGGCGGCACTGTTCTCTATCATCGTGGCGGCAAGCATGGCCTACAAGATGATGGTGAAGAACGAACCGTTGGACGTGATGAAACTGTTCAAGCCCTTGGTGGTGAGCATCATCCTCTGTTGGTGGTACCCACCTGCTGACACAGGCATGACCAACAGCGGCAGCAGCTGGTGCGTATTGGATTTTCTATCCTATATTCCCAATTGCATCGGCAGTTACACCCACGACCTCTATGAGGCAGAGGCGACCCAAATTTCCGACAAGTTTGAGGAGGTGCAGCAGTTGGTATATGTCAGGGACTCGATGTACACTGACCTCCAGGCACAGGCAGACGTGGCGCATAAGGGCACATCAGACCCCAACCTGATAGAGGCGACGATGGAGCAGACGGGCGTGGACGAAGTGACCAACATGGAGAAGGATGCCAGCAAACTGTGGTTCACCTCACTGACGGCAGGGGCCGTGGTGGGCATCGACAAGATAGTGATGCTGATAGCCCTGATCGTGTTCCGCATCGGTTGGTGGGCGACGATATACTGTCAGCAGATATTGCTCGGAATGCTCACTATATTCGGTCCAATACAATGGGCATTTTCGTTGCTGCCCAAGTGGGAAGGAGCGTGGGCGAAGTGGCTAACCCGTTATTTGACAGTTCATTTCTACGGAGCCATGCTCTACTTCGTCGGTTTCTACGTCCTGTTGCTGTTTGATATTGTGCTCTGCATACAGGTAGAGAACCTGACGGCCATCACCGCCAGTGAGCAGACGATGGCAGCCTATCTGCAAAACTCGTTCTTCTCGGCAGGCTATCTGATGGCAGCGAGCATCGTGGCGTTGAAATGCCTGAACCTCGTGCCCGACCTTGCGGCATGGATGATACCAGAGGGCGACACCGCCTTCTCAACCCGAAACTTCGGCGAGGGCGTGGCACAACAAGCCAAGATGACGGCTACGGGAACCATGGCGACCGTGATGAGATAACATGTGAGTGTGCGGTGAGTCACCGCACCTCCTATTGAAACAAATAAAAGTAACCATCAAGAAAAATGAAAGCAAAAAATGAAATTGAGCGTTGGCTCAAAGATGAGAAATTCATGGCGTTTGCCAACAAGCGTGCAAAGGAAGAGTTTTTCAATTCCGAAAACAACTACATCGACCCACAGTATGAGGAGATGGCAGAAGGCTTTGAGGATAACGACGAGTATGTAGTGCCTATGGTAGATTACCTGAGTTATCGCTTGCATCGTGCCAAAATCTACAGAAATCGACGGAGACGTGAACGTGACATCTGGTGGGTGTGGATCCAACTGAAATACGAAGGCATCTACGTAGAGGCTTGCATCAAGTATTACGCCAAACTGGTGGAAGAAGTTGAGAAGGACATATACACCATCCTGCACCGTGAATATGTGAGAATGAAGAGAAATCAGACCTCAAACAAGCAGTAACGTATGGTAATCAAGAACTTAGAAAACAAAATCAAGCTGGTGGGCATCATCTGCTCTGCGTTCCTCATGGGCTGCATCATCATCTCGGTGTCGAGCATCTGGACGGCGCGCTGCATGGTGACGGACGCGCAGCAAAAGGTGTATGTATTGGACGGCAACGTGCCCATACTGGTGAACCGCACCACGATGGAGGAAACGCTGGATGTGGAGGCAAAGAGCCATATCGAGATGTTCCACCATTACTTCTTTACGCTTGCTCCCGATGACAAGTACATCCGCTATTCGATGGAGAAGGCGATGTATTTGGTCGATGAAACTGGTTTGGCGCAGTACAATACGCTGAAGGAAAAGGGCTTTTACAACAATATCATGGGTACGAGTGCCGTGTTCAGCATCTTTTGCGACAGCATCAAGTTCAACAAGGAGAAGATGGAGTTCACCTACTACGGTAGGCAAAGGATAGAGCGAAGGAGCAATATTCTGATGCGTGAATTGGTGACGGCGGGACAGGTGAAGCGCGTGCCGAGGACGGAGAACAATCCTCATGGACTGCTCATCACGAACTGGAGAACCTTGCTCAACAAGGATATTGAGCAGAAGTCGAAGTCAAACTTCTAATATCCTAGCGGTATGAGTGTAAAAGGAATCAGACGGATGCTTGTGGGCGAGGATATGCCCGACAAGAACGACCCCAAGTACAAGAAGCGGTATGAGAAGGAGGTGGCGGCAGGGCGCAAGTTTGCCAAGACCGCGAGGATAGACCGTGCGGCGGCTAAGGTGCAAGGCTTTGCCAATGCCCACAAGACGCTGTTTCTCGTCATCGTCTTCGGCTTTGTCGCCACGTGCTTCGGCATCAACATCTACAGGATGGTGCGGTATTACGGTCATCGGACGGAGGCTGCAAGTGCCATCGAGCGGCAGGAAGGGCGCATGAAGCAGATGATGAATGCAGCCCATTGCATCACTCCTCCCGTGACGCATCGAACCAACGAGGAGAATCGAGACAAGTCAGTAACATCAAAATCAGACAGCGATGAGAATAACAGATAAGATAAACTTCCGTCAGCCGAAGTACATGCTGCCAGCCATCGTGTACATCCCGTTGATTGCCACAGGCTATTTTGTCTTTGACATGTTCAATACGGAGGTGGCGGAAACGCAGGACAAGAACCTGCAGACCACCGAGTTTCTGAACCCCAACCTGCCCGGAGCGCAGATTAAGAATGGTGACGGCATCGGTGGCAAGTATGAGAACATGGCGAAGTCGTATGGTCGCATAGCAGACTATTCGGCTGTTGATAACATTGAGCGTGACAACGAAGAAGAGAAAGAAGCGTATGAATCCAAGTACACAGAAGAAGACCTTGCGGAACTCGTCCGTCAGGCAGAAGAGAAGGACGATGCAGCCGAAGTGGCCGATGCCAAGGCGCGAGAAGCGGAAGCACTCGAAGCACTCAACAAGGCACTCGCCGAAGCGAGGCTGAGAGGACAGGCGGCAGTTGCCCCCGTGGCCCAGGATACCACACAGGCTGGGCCTCCCAAGGAGCAGATTGAGGTGAAAGGTCAGATTGCCGAGGACAGCAAGGCGGTGAAGGCACTGGACGAGGAGGACAAGGCACAGGAGGTGGTGAAGAAGGTGAAGGTGACTTCGGACTATTTCAACACCCTGACGCAGAACGAGCATGAGCCAAAGCTCATCAAGGCCATCATTGACGAGGACGTGAAGGCTACGGACGGGTCGAGGGTGCGGCTGAGACTGTTGGACGATATTGAGATTGGTGAGACCGTGGTGAAGAAAGGGTCGTACCTCTATGCCACCATGAGCGGTTTCGGTTCGCAGCGAGTGAAGGGTAGCATCAACTCCATCCTTGTGGATGACGAGCTGATAAAGGTTTCGCTTTCGCTTTATGACACGGACGGACTGGAGGGACTGTATGTCCCCGGCAGCCAGTTCCGTGAGACCACGAAAGATGTGGCGAGCGGTGCTATGCAGAGCAACATGAACATCGACCAGAGTGGAGCGAACAACAGTTTCTCGCAATGGGGAATGCAAGCCGTGACCAATGCCTACCAGAAGACAAGCAATGCCATCAGCAAGGCTATCAAGAAGAACAAAGTGAAGCTGAAGTATGGGACGTTTGTTTACCTTGTAAATGGGAAAGAGAAAAGGAAATAGACACTGCCCGACAACGGAATTGTCGGGAACGGTGGCTCATAGAGTATAAACATCAAAAAATCAACTAATATGAATTGTTTTCAGAAAATGAATGTCTGTGCATTGCTTTCGCTGAGCGTGCTTTCAGCCAAGGCGCAGACCACCTACATGGAGATGGAGCAGCTGACGGTCAACGACCAAGTGACCACCGTCATCACCGCCTCCGAACCCATCCGCTTTGTCGATATATCCACAGACAAGGTGGTGGGCGACCAACCCATCAACAACACCATCCGCCTGAAGCCGAAGGACAACGTGTATGCCGACGGTGAGGTGTTGGCGATAGTGACAATCGTGACGGAACGCTACCGCACGCAGTATGCACTGCTCTATACCACGAGGATGCAGGAGGCAGTAACCGATAAGGAAATAGAATGCTCGGAGCGCAATGCCTACAACAATCCCGCTGTAAGCCTGTCCACTGCCGACATGACCAAGTATGCACGTCAGATATGGTCATCGTCTGCCAAATACCGCAACGTGGCGACGAAGATGCACCGCATGGTAATGCGCCTGAACAACATCTACAGCGTGGGCGAATATTTCTTCATCGACTTCTCCGTGGAGAACAAGACCAACATCCGCTTCGACATCGACGAGATGCGCATCAAACTATCGGACAAGAAGCAGAGCAAGGCTACCAATGCGCAGATAGTGGAACTGACCCCATCTCTTGTGTTGGACGATGCGAAGACCTTCAAGTATGGCTATCGCAACGTGATTGTGGTGAAGAAGATGACCTTCCCCAACGACAAGGTGCTGACCATCGAGCTGTCGGAAAAACAGATAAGTGGACGCACCATCTCGCTCAGCATCGACTATGAGGATGTGCTGTCTGCCGATTCGTTTAACCATATACTGTTGGAGGAGGAATAATGAGAATTAGGAATGAGGAATTAGGAGTGAGGAATTGGCTTGTGCATACCTTACTCGTTGTCATCTGTTTTATGGCAAGCATGACTCCGGCAATGGCGCAGCAGAATAGCGACCGCATATCCTTGGGGTTCGGATGCCTGTATGAGCGAGGACTGGACGTGACGCTGTCCTACGAGTATGAGACGAAGTACCACAATGCGTGGGAGTATTTTGCAAACGGATATATCAAGTGGAACGAGTGCGCATCGTGCGGTCATGTCTGTCCTGAGAGTTTTTGGAACAACTACCGCAGTTATGGTTTCGGCTTTGCCTATAAGCCCTGTGTGGCAAGAGGACGCAACCACCATGGCAACATGCGCATAGGAGCATCGGCAGGTAGCGATACTGACAGGTTCTTGGGTGGCATCCACCTCGGCTATGAGCAAAACTATACACTCAGACACGGCTGGAAGCTCTTCTGGCAGGTGAAGACCGATGTGATGATCAAGGGTGAAGACCTGTTCAGAACGGGTATTGTCCTGGGTGTGAAACTTCCTGTAAAATGACTATGCGTATGAAGAAACTGTTTTCAATCTTGGCAGTTGCGGCAACGGTGTTGCTGACTGCCTGTGACGAGCATCAGGACTTTCCCGACACAGCCATGAAGGTCACCCATATCTTGACCACTGACGGCAAGGTGATGCCCTACGAAACCTACGAGCAATCGTGCAAGCAAGCCATTGCAGTGGTGTTCAACGTCAATCAGAGGGAAGAAATGGAGGGAAACGGATATGCCGTCTATCTGTGGGACATCGCTCCCGAAGCCTTTGCTGACAGTATCGGTGTGGAACAGGACACATCCTGTGACCTCACCGCCTACGACGGCAACAAGAACACTTTTGCCCTTTATGGCACGACCGATGTGAAGTCGCCTTTGGCTGAGCGTGTCTTCGACATGTGGCGTTACGGGCAAAGTGCCTATATCCCCAGTGTGGCACAGATGCGTCTGCTCTATCATGCCAAGGACATCATCAACCCATACATCCTGAAATGCGGCGGCACACCTATCCCCGATGAGGATGATGACTGTTGGTATTGGACTTCAACGGAGGTAGAAGGACAAGCGACCGCCAAGGCATGGCTTTACTCACTGGGAAGCGGTGCCATACAGGAGACTCCCAAGTGGCAGCCGCATAAGGCGAGACCCATCATCACGATTATGGATTAGCCCATATACAGACATCGAGTATCACCCGTATCATCATCAAAGTACAACAATTAAAAAAGAAAAAGCATGAAAAAGAATTTGTTTCTAATGTTGGGACTTGGAGCCATGCTCCTCACGTCCTGTGACCAAGACATCGTCAATGAGATTTACCTGCCCGGTGGCGGAGGTTCTGTGGTCGTGACCGACAGCACATCAACCAAGCAGCTTCAGGTATTCACCAATCTGGAGATGCTGCAACCTGCCGTTTCCACACGAGCCGTTGACAACCAGTGGGAACTCAATGATATGATTGGCATCTCTTCCACAGGGATGATCAACAATATGAAGTTCACCCGAAGCGGCGGCACGAATCAGTTTGTGTCAGCCAACAAGGTGTTTTTCACGGACACAGACACTCACACCTTCAATGCCTACTATCCCTATACGGCAAATCCTACCAACGACCTCATAGAGTTCCAAGTGCCGGAGGCAGCTGTACAGAGTGAGCAGAAGGTCAATGATTTTCTGTTTGCCAGTGGAGCGGCATCATACGCCAATCCGAGCCTTACATTGAACTTCACCCATCAGATGGTGCGTGTCATCATCAAGGTCTATACCTCACCAGAATACGGTTTCACCACCAATGATTTTGCAGGAAGCCTACTCACGTTCGTCGGTTATTTTGACAGCGGTACTTTCAACATCAAGACCGGAAAGGTAGAATGCAGTGACGAGTCGGTGACGACCTATTATTTCGGCGACCCACAAAGTGACCACATGGAATATACGCTTTATGTTCCTGCACAGGTTATGCCAGACATGACATTGCAACTCAGCAATGGGGAGAACTTCGTATTCCTCACAAACGACACGTGGAAAGCGGGTCATTCCTACAGCTATTCATTGAAGCCTGTACGCAACACCTTGGAGGTCATATCTGCAACTATTTCTCCGTGGACAGTAGAGTCTGAGAAGACCATCAACGGCTACGAATAAAACTCATAAGAGGATTGGAGGGTGTCCACCGTGGCATCCTTCATCTTTTCTCATTATCACCCAACATCATCGTAAAGTAAATGGAAGAAAGCAAAGAGTTACAGGGTTTTTACAAGATATTCAGGGCGGTGATTTATGTCTCCATCCTGATGGAGTTCTTCGCCTACGCACTGGAGCCGGAGCAGTTGGACTTCTTGGGCGGCGTAGTGACGGATATCCACACTCGCATCAAGCGGTGGATGATTTACCATGACGGCAACCTCGTGTATAGCAAGGTGGCTACGTTCCTGCTGATATGTATCACCTGTGTGGGAACGCGCAACAAGAAGCATCTGGAGTTTGACGCTCGCAGGCAGGTGCTCTATCCGCTGCTGTCGGGAGTGCTGCTGATTGTGCAGTCCGTATGGCTGTTCGGTCATTCGATAATGCCCTGTTTCTATACCCTCCGTTTGAACACTTGGCTCTATATGCTCACTTCCATCGTCGGTGTCGTATTGGTGCATATCGCCCTCGACAATATCTCTAAGTTCCTGAAGGAAGGGCTGCTGAAAGACCGCTTCAACTTCGAGAATGAGAGCTTTGAGCAATGCAGGGAGTTGCAGGAGAACAAGTACAGCGTGAACATCCCTATGCGCTATTATTACAAGGGCAAGTTCCGCAAGGGATGGGTGAACATCGTCAATCCGTTCCGTGGCACATGGGTTGTGGGTACTCCTGGTTCTGGTAAGACCTTCTCCATCATCGAGCCGTTTATCAGGCAGCACAGCGAGAAGGGCTTTGCCATGGTGGTGTACGACTATAAGTTTCCCACTCTCGCCACCAAACTCTACTATCATTACTTGAAGAACAAGAATGCCAAGGACAGCAAGATGCCCCATGGCATGAAGTTCAACATCATCAACTTTGTGGATGTGGAGTATTCGCGCCGTGTGAACCCCATCCAGTTGAAGTACATCAACAACCTTGCCGCAGCGAGCGAGACCGCCGAGACCCTGCTTGAATCCCTGCAAAAAGGCAAGAAGGAAGGCGGCGGTGGCAGCGACCAGTTCTTCCAGACCTCTGCCGTCAACTTCCTTGCCGCCTGCATCTATTTCTTCTGCAACTACGGCAAGGAGCCCTACGACAAGGACGGAAAGATGCTGATTGCCGAGCGGCGTGAAGACCCAAAGACGAAAAGGCTGATACCCACAGGACGGGTGTTCGACCATTCGGGCGCGGAGGTGCAGCCCGCTTATTGGTTGGGCAAGTACAGCGACATGCCACATATCCTATCGTTCCTCAATGAGAGTTATCAGACCATCTTCGAGGTACTTCAGACCGACAACGAGGTAGCCCCCTTGCTTGGCCCGTTCCAGACTGCCTTTGCCAACAAAGCCATGGAGCAGTTGGAAGGTATGATTGGCACGCTACGTGTCTATACCTCCCGTCTCGCCACCAAGGAATCTTACTGGATATTCCACAAGGACGGCGATGACTTCGACCTGAAGGTCAGTGACCCGAAGAATCCAAGTTATCTGCTCATTGCCAACGACCCCGAGATGGAGAGCATCATCGGTGCACTGAATGCCTTGATTCTCAACCGCCTTGTAACGAGGGTGAATACAGGACAGGGCAAGAACGTTCCTGTCAGCATCATCGTCGATGAGTTGCCGACCTTGTATTTCCACAAGATAGACCGACTGATAGGCACAGCCCGAAGCAACAAGGTGAGCGTGGCACTTGGCTTTCAGGAACTTCCGCAGTTGGAAGCCGATTATGGCAAGGTGGGTATGCAGAAAATCATCACCACCGTGGGCAATGTGGTGAGCGGTTCGGCAAGAGCCAAGGAAACCCTCGAATGGCTGTCGAGTGACATCTTCGGTAAAGTAGTGCAACTCAAAAAGGGCGTGACCATCGACCGTGACAAGACCTCCATCAACCTCAATGAGAATATGGACAGCCTGGTGCCTGCAAGCAAAATCTCCGATATGCCCACAGGTTGGATATGTGGACAGACCGCCCGTGACTTCGTAGTCACCAAGACCGGGATGAACGGAAGCATGAACATCCAGGAGAGCGAGGAGTTCAAGACATCCAAGTTCTACTGCAAGACCGACTTCGATATGACGGAAATAAAGAAGGAGGAATCGGAGTATGTCCCTCTCCCTAAGTTCTATAAGTTCAAGTCGAAAGAAGAGCGAGAGCGCATCCTCTACAAGAACTTCGTTCAGGTTGGGGAGGACGTGAAAGCCATGATTAAAGAGATTCAGCAGTTCCGCACTATGATGTAGTGATATTGATTAGAGTGCGGTGAGACATCGCACCTCCTATATAAAATAATGTAATGAGAAGATACATCATCGTACTATTGAGCATGTTGGCCATCTGTAGCGTGCCCTGTCAAAGCCAAACCATTGACAGGGCACTGTTTGAACGGATGGTAGCCATTACCAAACACTTCGAGGGTTGGCACGACCCAAAGACCACACCGGGCTATGTGGGCTATGGTCACCAGCTACAGAAGGGAGAGCGTTTCCCGAAAACACTGACACGTCAGCGTGCAGATTTGCTGTTACGGACAGACCTCCTCCGGCACCTGCGCCTATATGCCCGTTATGGCAGGGATGCTTATCTGCTTGCCACCCTCTCGTACCAGATTGGACCAGCCAAGTTGTTAGGCAATGGACGATACCCGAAAGCGTCCCTGCTCACCCGATTGGAACGTGGCGACAGGGACATCCTGCCACTCTATCTGAGCTATTGCAAATGGAGGGGAAAAGCAGTGGCATCCATTAGGAAACGGAGGTGGGTGGAATATCAGCTGTTGTATGCCGAGCGGTGAGGCACCATCCCTCCTATACCTGTTTGTCTGTCACTTATATTATATATAAAGGTAATAATTGCAATTTCAATGTTAAAGTCAGAGCATTATGGCATCCATCAAATTAAAGTTCAGAACATCATCTGTTCAAGAGAAAGAGGGTCGCCTGTATTATCAGGTGATACACAATCGTGTGGCACGTCAGATCCATACAGAGTACAGAATCTATTCCTCAGAGTGGGATGCGGACCATTCAAACATCATTTTGCCAACTTCCGTCACTCCACAACGTCAAGCCTATCTTCTTTCCTTGAAAGATACATTGGATGCTGACAGGAAGAAACTGCTGTTGGTCATTGCACGGTTGGACAAGGAAGGGCAGTCATATACAGCAGACACCGTCGTTGACAACTTCCATGAGGGAAAAGAATTACATGGCATTATCGGCTATACGCTGGAGTTGAACGAAAAACTGAGACGCATCGGCAAGAAGCGGATGGTAGCAAGGTACAAAACCACCCTCAACAGCCTCCAGCGTTACCTGAAAGGAGGCGATGTGCCATTGGAGGAAGTCGATGGGACAACGATACAAGGCTATGAACAGTGGCTGAAAGACAGCGGACTGTGCCGCAACACCACCTCTTTCTACATCCGCAACCTGCGCACCATCTACAATCATGCCGTAGATGACGGACTGGTCATCTCTTCCTCACCGTTCAAGCATGTATATACCGGCATCGACAAGACCGTCAAGCGGGCACTCCCCTTGGAAATCATCAAGCAACTGAAAGAGCTGGACTTGAGTCTGAACCCCCGTTTGGAGCTTGCAAGGGATATGTTCCTGTTCAGTTTCTATACCCGTGGGATGTCGTTCATCGATATGGCACAACTTACACCAAGCAATCTGCATGGCAGTACGCTCATTTACCGCCGTCAGAAGACCTCACAACAGTTGCACATCAAATGGGAACCTGCCATGCAGGAGATAGTGGCGAAGTACAAAACAGATGATTCTCCCTACCTGCTCCCTATAGCAAAAGGAGAGGGAGCCATATTCTGGAGACAGTACAAGAATGCCTATAGCCGTATCACCAAGCAGTTGAAGAAAATCGGAGAAATGATAGGCCTGTCCGTACCCCTGACCACCTACGTAGCCCGCCACTCCTGGGCAAGCATAGCCAAGAGCAAGAACGTGCCCGTATCTACTATCAGCGAGGCATTGGGGCATGACTCCGAGAAAACCACACAGATATACCTCTCCTCATTGGACACCTCTGTCGTTGACAACGCCAACAATCTCATCATCAATTCTCTTTAGGAGGTGCAGCGTCTCACTGCACCTTTATTTCAATATTTATAACTATTGTATTGCGGTGTGATACCGCAACTATAATAAAAAAGTCGGGGATTGTTGAGCAAAAAGGTGTTTCTCTCTTTAAGAGAAACTCTTCGGGATGCAAAAATATGAAAATAACTCCAATTCACCAAATTATATAGCGACTTTTTTACAAAAATGCTAAAATTTGTTGATTTCCGTCAAGCAATTGTTGAGCAAATATGTCTTTTACGATAAAATGATACCTCAATATCAACTGTTTAGCAAAACGATATTTCTCTTAAAGAGAGAAACATCTTTTGCATACCTTTTCCGACCGAATTTTTATGTCGTAAAGAGGGGCTTTGCAGGGGGTGGACTCAGAAAGATGAGAATAGATGACTATTGTAGTTGAAACACATAGAAAGTTGCTGATATACAGACCGATACGCATATCTGGATGAACCATGAGTACGTTCTTTTCTCAAAAAACACATGTCAAAACAGTATGGTGAATGTATTGGACAAGGATAAGATACTGTGGTATGTCATGCGGGCCTACAAGAACGAGAATACTGCCGAAGATCGGCTCTCTAATGAAACGTATGGCTTAGAGTATTTCATACCCAAGCAGAAAGTCCTTCGCACTGTCAAGGGCAAGAAAGTCTTTTTCATGGTACCCGTCATCCATAGTCTGGTGTTTGTGCATGCAAGTCATCAGAAGATTGTTGATTTCAAACACAATTATTATTACGACCTACAGTTTGTCACATGGAAAAGTGGCGGAGAACTTGTCTATCTGACTGTACCTGATGAAGACATGACCAACTTCATCAAGGTGTGCAAGCAGGCAGATGAAGAGGTACACTTCTACAAAATCAGCGAAATCAACAAGGAAAAAGATAAAATCAACATTGAAAAAGGTAAAAGAGTAAGGGTACATGGCGGACCGTTCGACCAGGTGGAGGGCTACTTCATAAAAGTGGCAAAAAAGAGAGGTCGGCAGCTTGTCGTCATTATTCCCGACCTACTGGCGGTTTCAGCTGAGGTGAAGCCGGAATATATTCAAATCATAGACTGAGATTATGGAAACACGAATTACCCCCCCCCCGAATTGATTGATACAGAGGGATTAGTACAGGACAGACCGACACAAACGGCCTATTAAAGTTAGATAGAGAATGAGTTTAATTTGGATTGTCAACATCCTGTCGGTATTCTTCCTGTGCGTGTTTTTCGCAGGAATCGTGATACCGCAGATTCTGCTCATCGCCTTCCGCAGGCGACTGTTCGACGAGCCGGACGAGCGGAAGATACATCAGTGTGTAGTGCCTCGCCTTGGCGGTATGGCCTTCAAGCCCGTAGTGTTCTTCTCCTTTGTCCTGCTTTTGGCGGTCAATGTCTCAACCGGACATGATGAGCTGCTTAAGGAAATAGGCGCAGAAGCGTTGCCATTGGCATACGCCTTCTGCGCCATCATCATGTTGTACCTTGTCGGCATTGCCGATGACCTTATCGGTGTGCGCTACCGTGCCAAGTTCTTTATCCAGATAGTCTGCGGCATCATGCTGGTGGCTGGCGGAGTGGAACTGTCCGACCTTCACGGAATGCTGTTCATCCATTCCATGCCGTCGTGGATTAGCATCCCTCTCACCGTTTTCGTTACGGTTTTCATCATCAATGCCATCAACCTCATCGACGGCATCGACGGACTGGCCTCTGGGCTGTGCAGCATTGCCTTCCTGTTCTACGGGATGACCTTCATCTGGTTCCACCAGTATCTCTATGCCATGCTTGCCTTCGCTACTTTGGGCGTACTCATACCATTTTATTATTACAAGGAAATATATATCGAAACCGAACGAATTATCATTCGAAATTTCAAACAGAAGGATGCCGAAGGGTTGTTGGAGTATCTTTCCCATCCGCGTGTGAATTGCTTTGCCGGAGACCGCCTTTGTTCCAGAGAGGCGGCATGGGCATATATGCAGTATTCCCCGAAAGACATGCTGCGCTATGCGGTGAGTCTGAAAAAAGATGACTTCATTATCGGTGACGTGTTCGCTTTGCGTGAGAATGAAGACACTTATAATGTGGGGTGGCATTTCAACAAACGTTTTGAAGGCAAAGGATTCGCTTGTGAAGCGGCAGCCGGATTGTTGGATTATCTTTTCCGAGAGGCGGGCGCACGGCGTATCTATGGATTTGTGGAAGATGACAATATCCGCTCCAAACGCTTATGCGAACGTCTTGGTATGCGCCGCGAAGGATGTTTCAAAGAGTTTGTGACATTCGTAAACAATCCTGACGGCTCCCCAAAATATGAAGATACCTGTGTTTATGCCATTCTCGAAAAAGAGTGGAATACCATCCGTCAGTGGTGACACACCAAACCTATTATGAATTAATACAAAACAAGAAGAAAATATGAACAAGCAATTCATTATCACGAATTTCGCCGCATTTGCTCTCATGCTGTTCCTGCCGACCGGATGCAGGCAGGCGGACGGCAAGCAGGATGCGGTGCAGAGTTATCGGGTCATAAAGGTCGCGGCAAGTCCGGTGGAAATCTCCGAGTCCTATTCCGCCGCCATACGCGGACGGCAGGATGTGGACATCCTGCCGCAAATATCCGGGCGCATTATCCGTCTGAAAGTGAAAGAGGGTGAACGGGTGAAGACCGGTCAAGTATTGGCTGTAATTGACCAAGTGCCCTATCGGGCGGCATTACGCACGGCGCAGGCCAATGTCAGCGCGGCACAGGCAAAAGTGGAAACGGCAAGAATCGAGCTGCGGGGCAAGCAGGCATTGTTTGACGAGAAGGTCATATCCGACTACGAGCTTTCTCTCGCCCGGAACCAACTGGCAGTGGCGTGTGCTGAACTCGAACAGGCAAAGGCACAAGAATCGGATGCACGCAACAATCTCTCCTATACGGAAATCAAAAGCCCGAGCAACGGAGTAGTAGGCACATTGCCCTATCGCATCGGTGCGCTTGTCGGTCCCAATATGGCACAGCCTTTCACGGTCGTGTCCGACAATGCGGAGATGTATGCCTATTTCTCCATTTCGGAGAATATGCTACGGCGATATTCGGCTCGCTATGGCTCGATTGACAGCATGATAGCCGGGACGCCGGAAGTGGGCCTGCAACTCAACGACGGCAGCCTGTACAAGGCGAAAGGACGTATTGAAACCGTAAGCGGCGTGGTGGATCCTGTTACCGGAACGGTACAAATCAAAGCCCTGTTCCCCAATCCCGACCGCGAACTGTTGAGTGGCAGCATCGGCAATGTCATCCTTCAAAACCCGAAAACGGAGGCCGTAACCATTCCCATGACCGCCACCGTGGAACTGCAGGACAAGATTATCGCTTACCGTCTGAAAAACGGACAGGCGGAAGCCGCCTATCTCACGGTGGACCGCCTGAACGACGGCAACCGGTTTATCGTAAAAGAAGGTCTTTCGGTCGGTGACACCATTGTCGCCGAAGGCGTGGGACTGGTGAGAGAAGGCATGAGCATAACCCCTAAAAACGAAACGAAATGAACCTGCGATTTTTTATAGACCGCCCGGTGTTTTCGGGCGTTATCTCGGTGGTGATTGTACTGTTGGGCATGATTTCCATGTTTTCCTTGCCGGTGGAACAATACCCCGACATCGCACCTCCGACCATCAACGTATTCGCAACTTATCCTGGAGCAAACGCTGAAACTGTGCAGAAGGCAGTGATAACCCCTCTGGAAGAAGCCATCAACGGCGTGGAAGACATGACCTATATGACTTCCACGGCATCGAATACGGGCGATGCTTCCATCAACATCTATTTCAAGCAGGGAACCAACGCGGACATGGCGGCGGTAAACGTGCAGAACCGCGTGAACGGCGCGCTGAGCCAGCTTCCGGCGGAAGCCACCAAGACCGGTGTCACCACTGAAAAGCAGCAGAATGCCGAACTGATGACTTTCGCGCTCTATTCGCCCGATGACCGCTTCGACCAGACTTTCCTGAACAATTACTTGAAAATCAATGTCGAGCCGAGGCTGAAACGTATCAGCGGCGTGGGAAAGGCACAGTTGTTCGGTTCCAACTACAGCATGCGACTTTGGCTGCGTCCCGACAAGATGGCGCAATACGGGCTTATCCCCGATGACATATCCACCGTACTCGCACGACAGAACATCGAGGCCGCCACCGGCTCCTTCGGTGCCAATCATCCTACCGCCAATGAATACACGATGAAATACCGCGGACGCTTGTCCGGCGCGGAAGAGTTCGGTGAGTTGGTCATCAAGTCACTGCCGGGCGGCAATGTGCTTCGGCTGAAGGAGGTTGCCGATGTGGAACTGGGCGATGAATACTACAACTATTCCTCCGAAGTGAACGGGCATCCGGCAGCCATGATGCTCATCAACCAGAAAGCCGGGTCCAATGCTTCAAGCACCATCAAGGAGATTCACGAAGTGCTTGACGACCTCAGCCGGGACTTGCCCGAAGGGACGGAATTCGTGGTGCTTACCGATACCAACAAGTTCCTGTATGCTTCCATCAATTCTGTTATCCGGACACTTATTGAAGCGATACTTCTGGTTATCGTGGTGGTATATGTATTTTTGCAAGATATTAAGTCCACGCTTATTCCTACGATATCCATTTTCGTCTCCATTATCGGTACGTTCGCCGTGATGTCCATGATCGGCTTCTCCGTCAACCTGCTCACCCTGTTCGCGCTTGTGCTTGCCATCGGAACTGTGGTCGATGATGCCATTGTGGTGGTGGAAGCGGTGCAGGCGAAGTTCGACGAGGGCTATCAGTCTGCGGTTCTCGCGGCTGATGATGCCATGAAAGGCGTTTCGTCGGCTATCCTGACCTCTACCATCATCTTTATGGCAGTGTTTTTCCCCGTTGCCATGATGGGCGGGACTTCGGGAGCGTTCTACACGCAGTTCGGTATCACGATGGCTGTTGCCGTGGGAATCTCGGCAGTCAATGCCTTCACACTCTCACCGGCACTTTGCGCGCTGCTGCTGAAACCCTATATCGATGAGCAGGGCAACACCAAGAACAATTTTGCAGCCCGTTTCCGTAAAGCGTTCAATGCCGTCTTCGACCGTCTGAGCCGACGCTATGTACGTGGAGTGATGTTCATTATCCATCGCCGATGGCTGTTGTGGAGCATCATAGGCATTTCTTTCGGGTTGCTGGTGCTGCTGGTCAATGTCACAAAGACGGGACTTATTCCCGAAGAGGACACCGGGACGGTCATGGTGAGCATGAACACGAAGCCCGGCACATCCATGGCTCAGACAAGTAAGGTGATGGAGCGTATCAACAGCCGTCTCGACAGCATCGGCGAGATTGAATACAGCGGTGCGGTCGCCGGTTTCTCTTTCAGCGGTTCCGGTCCCTCGCAGGCGATGTATTTCGTGACACTCAAAGACTGGGAGCAGCGTAAGGGAGAGGGGCAGTCGGTCAATGATGTCATCGGAAAGATTTATGCCGCCACTTCGGATATTCCCGATGCCACGGTGTTCGCCATGTCGCCTCCGATGATTGCCGGGTACGGCATGGGAAACGGTTTCGAGCTTTATTTGCAGGACAAGGCGGGCGGAAACATCGCCGCCTTCAAGGAAGAGGCAGACAAGTTTGTCGAAGCCTTGTCGCAGCGACCCGAAATCGGCGAAGTCTATTCCTCCTTTGCCACGGATTATCCGCAATACTGGGTGGATATCGATGCCGCCAAATGCGAACAGTCGGGTGTGTCGCCCGCAGATGTGCTTTCCACATTGTCGGGCTATTATACCGGACAATATGTTTCCGACTTCAACCGGTTCTCCAAGCTCTACCATGTGACCATGCAGGCTCCGGCGGAATATCGTGTGAATGCGGAATCCCTGCACCACATGTATGTGCGTGCCACCGATGGCGGCATGTCGCCTTTGAGCCGGTTCGTGCGCCTGACCAAGACCAACGGCCCGTCAGACCTCACCCGTTTCAACCTGTTCAACGCCATCTCGATTAGCGGGTCTCCGGCTCAGGGCTACAGTTCGGGGCAGGTGCTCGAAGCCATCGGCGAGACGGCACGTGAAGTGCTTCCGTCAAATTACACATACGAGTTTGGCGGCATTTCGCGTGAGGAAAGCAAGACGACCAACAATGCCACGCTTATATTCCTGCTCTGCATGGTTCTGGTCTATCTGATTCTGTGCGCCTTGTATGAGAGCGTGTTCATACCCTTCGCGGTTCTGTTGTCGGTGCCTTGCGGACTGATGGGCAGTTTCCTGTTTGCGTGGCTCTTCGGTCTGGAGAACAACATCTACATGCAGACCGGACTTATCATGATTATAGGCCTGCTTGCCAAGACAGCGATCCTGCTTACCGAATACGCCGGTAAACGGCGGTCGGAAGGCATGACGCTGGCACAGGCGGCATACAGTGCGGCAAAAGTCCGCCTGCGCCCCATATTGATGACTGTGTTGTCCATGGTGTTCGGTCTTGTCCCGCTGATGATGGCGCACGGAGTGGGTGCCAACGGCAGCCGTTCGCTTGCCACAGGTGTAATCGGTGGAATGATTGTAGGTACTTTGGCTCTGTTGTTCCTTGTGCCGTCATTGTTTATTGTATTCCAATATATCCAAGAACGTGTTAAGCATAATTAAATGAAGAAGACAGTAATATATATCATATTGTCGGGATGGATGCTTGCCGGCTGTGGCACATACAGCCGGTATCATCGCCCTGACCTCTCAACGGAGAATCTGTATCGGGACATGCCGGCGGACATTGATACAATGACCATCGCGTCCCTGTCGTGGCGGGAAATGTTTACCGACCCGAAACTCCAGTCCTTGATTGAAACCGGACTTGAACGGAACGCAGACCTCAATGTGGCACGGTTACGCGTGGAAGCGGCAGAAGCCGTCCTGATGACTGCCAGACTATCATATCTTCCATCACTGGGACTGACTGCCGAAGGTAATGCCAATAAACATGACGGAGCAACGGCAAAGACATATAATGTGGGAGCGTCGGCAAGCTGGGAACTGGACATCTTCGGCAAACTTACGGCGGCAAAGCGTGGCGCAGCCGCCGCATTACAAGGAAGCCGTGCCTACCGGCAGGCCGTACAGACACAGCTTGTCGCCACTATTGCAGACAGTTACTACACCCTTGCCATGCTTGACGCACAAATGACAATAAGTAACCGGACTTTGGAGAACTGGCGGACTACCGTACGCACTCTTGAAGCGTTGAAAAAAGTGGGGAAATCAAACGAGGCTGGCGTATTGCAGGCAAAGGCGAACGTGATGCGACTCGAAGCATCCCTGTTATCCATACGCAAGAGTATTTCCGAAACAGAAAACGCCCTGTCTGCGATACTTGCCATGCCGTCACACTCGATTGGACGAAGTGATCTGGCCGAGGCTGCTTTCCCCGATACTGTCTCGATCGGAGTCCCTTTGCAACTGCTTTCCAACCGTCCCGACGTGCGTCAGGCTGAAATGGAACTGGCGCAAGCATTCTACGCCACCAATGCGGCCCGTGCCGCCTTCTATCCCAATATTACCCTCTCGGGAATTCTTGGATGGACTAATAACGGCGGTGGCGTAATCGTAAATCCCGGACAATGGTTACTTAATGCCATCGGTTCCCTGACACAGCCGTTATTCAACCGGGGCGTAAACATCGCCAACTTGAAGATAGCCAAAAGCCGTCAGGAAGAAGCCAAACTGTTGTTCCGGCAATCATTACTGAACGCAGGAAAGGAAGTGAACGATGCTCTGACCGCATGGCAGACGGCAAAATCGCAAATTGAAATCAATGCTCGGCAGGTTGAAACATTATGCGACGCTGTGCGAAAGACAGAATCGCTGATGCGTCATTCCAATACCACCTATCTGGAAGTGCTGACCGCCAAACAGTCTCTTCTCGAAGCGGAAGTGCAACAGTTACAAACTCGTTTTGAACGCATACAAAGTATAATTAAACTTTACCATGCGTTGGGAGGAGGAATGTAACTTTACAAGAATTATAACCTAATACTGAACCATGTTGTGTAATTTTTATATTTCAGTCGTCATAAACTTATAAATAAGTAATTTAGTATGCAAAAACAAATTAAAAAGTCTTCTCTTTTTTTGAAGAGAAGCAACACCTGACCCACTTCGCTACCGAACAGGATGTAGCAGAAGAATTGTTTGAGTTACTCTTAGAAGCGAGAGAACTCTATCTTCAGGATGTGATTTTGAATGGCAAGCGGTATGACCGCTATGTGGATGACTTCATCAACAGTCATCGGTATATCAACTGCAACAGTGCAATTTGCCGAAACTGCCACGAGATGAACATCCACATCGTCAAGGGACTGCTGAACGAATGCGCCCACCTTATCCAGCCTCTTTTTGAGGCATCCGACTTCTCCTTTGAGAAGTGTATGGAGTTACAAAGGAAGTATGACCGCTCGGAACCGTTGCCGCCATACAGTTGGCACGGAGCAAGGGGGCTTTTGTGTATGGCATCTGCAACGTCGTGGGTGCCTCTATCCCAAGAAATACGGATTCCGGGACATACATCCATGTAGGACCTGAGATAGGTGTGGCTTCTACCAAGGCTTTTACAGGACAGGTAACGGTGCTGATGCTGCTTGCCCTCTGCGTGGGACAGATGCGTGGTACTGTGGATGATGCAACCGTAGAGAGGATTGTCCGGGAGTTGAAGAACATGCCCCTATATATAAAAGATGTGTTGGGACTTGCTGACAAAATCAAGAACTTGTCGAAGATATACACCTATGCCCGCAACTTCCTTTATCTCGGTCGTGGGTACAACTACCCCACCGCCCTTGAAGGTGCGTTGAAGCTGAAAGAAATATCCTATATCCATGCGGAGGGTTATCCTGCTGCGGAAATGAAGCATGGACCGATTGCACTTGTAGATAGCGAGATGCCCACGGTGGTCATTGCTCCAACGGACTCGCTGTATGACAAGATAATCAGTAATGTAAGGCAGGTGAAGGCGCGTGGCGGTACGGTTGTCGCCATCATTACCAAGGGCAATGACGCAATGAAGGACATCGCCGACCATTGCCTTGAAGTGCCCGACGTACCCGAATGCCTTACACCTCTCGTTGTTTCCGTCCCATTGCAGTTGCTGGCCTATTACATCGCCATCAACAAGGATAGGAATGTTGACCAGCCAAGAAACCTTGCTAAATCAGTTACCGTAGAATGAATAGAATATTATC
>NZ_GL882694.1 GCF_000195635.1 Bacteroides fluxus YIT 12057
GTTATATTTATAATAGTGTTGCGGAATTAAGGATATATACAATGGTTGCCGTAAACAGAATAAATAAAAGAACATAGAGTGCCCATGCCCAGTAGGTTTCCCAAAATGTAGGCAGGACTATGACCGGAAGGCTGCGTACATTTTCTGTCCATACGCCATCACTGTTGGTAGAGCGTATTTGCAGTTCATATTCTCCCGGAGGCAGGTTGATGTAGTTGGCGGTGCGGTTATTATCTACTTCGTTCCATTGGCTTTCAAGTCCTTTCAGCCGGTAAGCGTACTCTATGGCGGTAGGATCGACATAGTCCAGGGCCGCGAACTGGAAAGTGACATTGCGTTCGGCAGGCTGGAGCTTCAGTTCTTTCAGCCTGTCAATGTCCTGTGGTTGCTGGACGCCTTGTATTCTCAGACCGGTAAAGGCGATACGAGGGGTGTAGGAACTTTTGCTCAGCTTGGCCGGATCCATTTCCATAATACCGGCTTCTGTGCCCAATATCAGATGATCATGCCAGATGACAGGGGCGGCTTCACTGAAATATATTTCTTTTTGCATATACCGTTTGTCGTAATTGTCAAAGGTACCTGTATCCGGATTGAATTTGGAAAGTGCGTTTTCCGATATAATCCATAAATTGTTTTGCAGGTCTTCAATCATGGCTAATAACAAGTCGGAGAATAGGCCGTCCTGCTTGGTGTAAGTCTTGAATTGTATCTGGTCTGTCAACAGGTTTTCTGAAAGAATCTGATTGATTCCTCCTGTGAAAGTCAGTACATACGTCCGCTTTTTGCTGTCTGTATAAATATAGGTGACGTCATTGCTGCAAAGGCTGGAAGCGACATCCGGTACCCGGACGTTTGGGTAGAACTTGATGTCTTCCGGTTGGTTGAAGTCACCGGATAGTGTCAACAGCCCTTCTGTAGTGCCGATCAGTATTGCCTGCCCTACTTCCTTTATAGTCCGTATTTTTGTATATTTGTTTTTGGGATAACCTTTCAACCGGTTTTTGCTATGGAGGAAGCGGATTTCTCCTTCGGAAGTCTCGTCCAGCAGATTGAGTCCTCCTCCATAAGTTCCTATCCAGATACGTTTCCGGCTATCTTGGTGGATAGAATAGATACTGTTACTGCTCAAACTGTACGGATTACCTTCTTCGTGTGAAAATCTCCGGATGCTGTAATGGCCGGCACCTTTCTGT
Organism: Bacteroides fluxus YIT 12057; assembly: GCF_000195635.1. Lineage (GTDB taxonomy): Bacteria > Bacteroidota > Bacteroidia > Bacteroidales > Bacteroidaceae > Bacteroides > Bacteroides fluxus. The sequence goes on from NZ_GL882694.1 coordinate 1,197, forward strand.
TCCAGTTTGAAGACTCCGTCCCATTTGCTACCCATCCAGATGGAGCCCCGGTCGTCTTCCATGAAGCAATAGATGCTTTTAGAGAACGGGATGGCCTGCGGGCTGATGTTTCCTGACGGGGTGAGATACCCTTTCAAGCTGCCGTCGTTGTTGAATATGCGGATAAATCCTTTCTTGTTTGCCATCCAGAGGTTGTTCCGGCTGTCTTTGAGAAAAGCACGTGTGTCGTAACCGTAATCCAAGGGACGTACCTGGCAGGCATTGGGAAAGAAAGATATTTTGCCCATTTCATAACTGTTGGTGTACCAGAAGTTTTTTTGATTGTCCAGCAGGTATCTTAATACTACCGGTGTGAATTTGGTTTTCGGGTCATTATAATCCGTATAGTAAGGCTTCAGTTGACGGCTTTCGGGATCGTAATAATTCAAACATCCTGAACGAGGAATGACCCATAAGGTTCCTTGGGCATCTTCAAAGACTCCTTCTTTGCTTTGTCGTTCCGCTTTAGGCATATCCTCTGATGGGGTGCGGTAGTATTGCTTTTCTTTTGTTTCAAGGTTGTAGCGTATTACTCCGGGTTCTTCGGAGAAGATCCATAAGTTATGATGACTGTCACGGAAGATATTTTGGGCGTTTAGGGAAGGTTGCACGGCAGTTCGTATATCTATGTACTCGAATTCCTTCTTTTGGATATAATATAGGATGATTCCGTTTTCGGTGCTTAGACCGATAGTGTCTTTTCCGAGGTTTTGTATATTGTTCAGCCCGGTATATTCATACGGTATCTTCTGGAATTGTAATTGTTCGCTGCTTTGATTGTAAAAGGCAAGGCGGTTGTTGGCAGACACCAGATACATTTTTCCGTTATTCTCGCAGGCACTCTTGAATACGATATTGCCCGGCATCTTCTTTTTTCCGATAATCCGGACACCCTCGTTGGTGAATATCCATTCGTCTCCGTCGGTATCTTGCAGCACATTCGATATACTTTTCCCGGGCAGGTTTCCTGTTTCTGAATGGTAGAATAGGATACTGTCGTGGCTCTGTTCTTTAAGGGCCTGTTCATCCACACGGTATGCGCCTTTTTCACATACTATCCAAGTGACGCCTTTGGGCAAGGCATATATTGGGTGCACTACATGGGTTGTTTGGTTCTTCTTTTCGAAAGGTTGCAGAATATCGATGAACTTTTCCCGGTGGCTGTCGAATAGATAAACACGGCTGTCGTAAGTCTGGCACCAGATGTCTCCATGCTGGTTGGGAGTGATGGAGTACAACCGGTTGCTGGTCAGTGTACATCCGTCACCGGGATATGCTTTGTAATTCTTGAACGTATAGCCGTCGTATTTTCCTAAACCGTTCCAGGTAGAGAACCAGATAAAATCTTTATTGTCTTGTACGATATTGACAACTGTTCTTTGCGGCAGACCGTTGTAGATAGAATAATGCTGTATCTGGCAAACTGGTTGTGCGTGGGCTATTGTGGCTATAAACAATAGAATAGATGTTAGGAAAGTTGTTGTGTTATTTAGTATTCTCATGGTATGATATGTCTTGTTTTCGCAAAGGTACAAAAAAAAGACGGTTTCTTAATATTCATTAAACACATATCTTTATTTCTTTATTGTCTTGCTTTTATCTATAATTATTTAATATATTTGTGATATTAAAATGATATCAATTAAAACTATGTGTATGGAAGCAAAAGAATTGGATTTTAAGGGTTTTAAGGTGAATGGCTTTTTAGCGCTGTTTTTCCATTTGGTAGTGCTTACGGCAGTAATCATCTTCGGGTTCATTACGTGCGTGCCCACGCTTGTACTCTCTGTTTTCCTGACAGTTGTGTGGCTTATCCTGTTTGCGGGCTATATGCAGCTGGAGCCCAATGAAGCGCGTGCCATGGTATTTTTTGGAAAGTATAAAGGGACGTTTAAGGAAACAGGCTTCTTTTGGGTAAATCCTTTTCTGGACAAGAAGAAACTTTCGCTTCGTGCACGTAACCTTGATATAAATCCGATAAAAGTGAATGATAAAATCGGTAATCCTATCTTGATTGGTTTGGTACTTGTGTGGAAATTGAAAGATACGTATAAGGCGATGTTTGAGATTGATGCACAGACGATGGCGGATTCGGCCGCAACTCCGAGAAATGCAAATCAGGTAAGTGTGGGCAATGCGGTGGCAAGCCGTATGAACGCTTTTGAGAATTTCGTGAAGATCCAGAGTGACGCTGCGTTGCGTCAGGTGGCCGGACAATATGCCTATGATGACAATGAGACTAATACGGATGAGATGACCCTTCGTTCTGGAGGAGAAGAAATCAATGAACAGTTGGAACAGAAATTGAATGAGCGTCTGGCTATGGCAGGAATGGAAGTGGTGGAAGCGCGTATCAACTATTTAGCCTATGCTCCTGAAATTGCTGCTGTAATGTTGCGCCGCCAGCAGGCGTCTGCCATTATTTCTGCCCGTGAAAAGATTGTGGAAGGAGCGGTTTCCATGGTGAAAATGGCTCTTCATAAACTTTCTGAGGAAGAAATTGTTGAACTGGACGAGGAAAAGAAAGCTGCCATGGTGAGCAACCTGTTGGTAGTGCTTTGTGCGGATGAGGCTGCGCAGCCGGTGGTCAATACCGGAACATTGAATCATTAAAAAGAACCTGGAAATGATGAGGAGGATTGGTATTATATATCGGTGGCTGTTCCTGCTTGGCTTTTTGTTGGGTAATGTGTATGAAGCCTTTGCCCAAGATGCCGATATGGCACGTGCCCGGCACATTTATGAATGGTTTGTAGCAGGGCGGGGGGACAGCATTCATGCTGCCTTGAATAAGGATCTGCAGGAGAAATTGGCTCCTGTTGTATTCAATGATACTTTCCGGCAGACGGAAAGAACATTCGGGAAATTGAAATCGGAAGGTGATTGGCAGAGGGACAGTGCTGCAGGAATAACGATTCATTATCGTGATTTGGAATTCGAGCGTTACAGCCTCCGTTTTATAGTTGCTTTTGACGCAGATGGAAGAATGAATACGATTCGTTTGGCTCCGGTTCCGGCAGTCTCTACCGCCAAGCCGGTAACGTATGACGATACGAAGATCTCAGAAAAGGATATTGCTGTAGGTGCCGATGGTTTTAAACTGCCGGGCACATTGACGATGCCTAAGTTTGCCGCTGCCTCTGGTATGCGTAGGGTGCCGTGTGTGATTTTGGTACACGGTTCCGGCCCTAATGACCGTGATGAAACGGTGGGGCCTAACAAACCGTTTCGTGATCTTGCTTGGGGACTGGCCGAGCGTGGCGTAGCCGTTATCCGCTATGATAAGCGGACAAAGATTTATGGTATGAACTGTGTCCCTGCCGGTCGTGTGCTTGATTATGATACTGAAGCGGTAGATGATGCTTTGGCTGCAATATTACAGGCAAGGACTTTACCGGAAATAGCCGCCGACAGCATTTATGTATTGGGACATAGCTTGGGTGGGACGTTGGCGCCCCGCATTGCGGAAAGGTCGGAAGGATTGGCCGGAATCATTGTTCTTGCCGGGTTGGCACGCCCGTTGGAAGATGCTCTTGAAGAACAATTTACCTATATATCTTCTTTGACAGATTCTTCGGCCAATGCAGGGACGCAACTTGCAGAGTTGAAACGGCAACTGGTCAATGTGAAAAAGCTAGGTACAGATGCGTTTGATGATAAAATACCATTGCCATTGGGACAGCCCCGTTCTTATTGGGAATTTGCCAATGAATATAAACCGGTGGAAGTTGCCGCTAAACTAAAACTTCCTATATTTGTTCTTCAGGGCGAGCGGGATTACCAAGTGACTATGGAAGACTTCGGCTTATGGCGTTTCGGCTTGTTGCGCTGTAAAAATGTATTTTTCAAATCTTATCCTAAATTAAATCACTTGCTGCAGGAGGGTAGTGGCAAGGCGACGCCATTTGAGTATAACCGGGCTTCGCCGGTACCAGCTTATGTTATGGATGACATTGCTTCTTTTGTAAAAGGGAAACGTGCCCTTCCTTAAAAACGAAACAGATTACTTGTTACAAATAACTAATCGCTAAAAAAGTGGCTAAAAAAGAAACTTCAACCAAAAGCTTTGTCTTGCGTGTAGATGCTGCGACGATGGAGGCCATTGAGAAATGGGCAGCCGATGAGTTTCGCAGTACCAACGGGCAACTTCAGTGGATTATTGCTGAGGCGTTGAGGAAGAGTGGGCGGATGAAGAAAACTAAGAATCTTTCCCCGACCGGAGAAAAGGTAGAGGAGGATTAGTAATAACAGATTCTAATTTGCAGATAGTATGATTAATCTTGGTCCTTATTCCGGCAAAAATTGCCCTAATGTCCGTTTTCACCCCACTGTGATTGACCGTATTCTGGAAGGTACGGCTCTGCTTGTCGTACTCGTTACGTGGGTTGGCATTTATTGGCTGTATACCCAAAGAGAAGGAGCCCTGCTGTCCGCCGTCTGGGTGATGGGTGGCTGTTCCATTTTCTGTTTCCTCTTGATGGGGGGATTGGCGTATCTTCCCGTCCGTTTCATCAATTTCCCTATTCGGGTCACCGAGCGCAATGCGGCTGTTCAATATTTGTTTGCCATACGCCTTACCCGGGTGATGAACATCATTTTGCTGTTGGGGCTTTTGGGCAGTGTTTGGGGCTTGTATTATGCATTCGGCAAACTCCTGCTCCTCGTCTCGTTTGTTTTGTTGGGGTTGGCATTTATAGGGTACTATATACTGGCGTTTAAATATAAGTAGCCTTACAGTCTGTTTAATAGTTCTTTTACCATTTATCCTCCTTTTTCATCTTTATTTATTGCCGTAATCCTGCCATTACCTACTAATGGTTACTCTTTTTCTTCTTTTCGCAATTTTTGGGTATTGTTCTCCTTTTTAACTACCCCTACCTTTGCCTCAACGAAATTTAAGATAAAAGATGAGAAAATTAACAGGCTTATTGGCTTTATGTTTCTTGCTTTCTGCCAATGCTTTGCAGGCCGTTGAGTCTGAAAAAGTTACTTCAGCAGAAGAAGGTACGGAAACTTCAGCAAACAAAGAGAAAAAGGAGAAAGTAGCGAATGATGGCGACGACTACAAGAAATTCCGTTTCGGTGGATACGGAGAAATGGTAGCAAGTTTTAAGGATTATGGTATTAACCGTTTCTATGGTGCGCCTGAAGGTAACCCGGACAAACATAGGAATACGATTTCTATACCTCGTTTCGTATTGGCCTTGGATTATAAGTTCAATTCCAAATGGATACTCGGTGCTGAAATCGAGTTTGAATCCGGTGGTACGGGTACTGCTTATGAACTTGAGAATAAGGAAAACGGTGAGTATGAAACGGAGCTGGAAAAGGGTGGCGAAGTGGCTATCGAGCAATTTCACATTACCCGTTTGATTGTTCCACAATTCAACATACGTGCGGGGCACATCATTGTCCCGGTAGGATTGACCAACGCCCATCATGAACCAATCAATTTCTTTGGAACTTATCGGCCGGAAGGAGAGACAACCATTCTTCCTTCTACGTGGCATGAAAACGGAATCGAGTTTTTTGGCTCTTTGGGAAAGGGATATGCCAGCTTTGACTATCAAGCCATGATAGTGGCCGGCTTGAATGCCAATGGCTTTGACCGTAATACCTGGATAGCAAGTGGCAAACAAGGTATCTTTGAAGAAGATAATTTCACTTCACCGGGTTATGTGGCTCGTCTGGACTATAAAGGGGTTCCGGGGTTGCGTGTGGGCGCTTCGTTCTATTACTGCGCTGATGCCGGTTCCAACTCAGACAAAGCGGATACTTATTCGTCTACCGGTAAGATTCCGGTAAAAATCTATACGGCAGACGCTCAATATCGTAATAAGTATATGATTGCCCGTGCCAATGTGGTATATGGAAATCTGGGCAATTCTGCAAAGCTTAGTGAGGCAAATACCAAGTTGTCGAATAAATCCCCTTACAGCCGTATAACCCCCATTGCGAAAAATGCGGTCAGCTATGCTGCCGAGGCAGGCTTGAATATCAGCGCTTTCTTCAAGGGAAATAAGAAGGTTCCGGTCATCTTTCCCTTTGCCCGTTATGAATATTACAATCCGCAAGAAAAGGGAGAGGACAGCCAGATAATGGAGAAGCGCTGCCAGGTAAGTATGTGGACTGCCGGATTGAATTGGTATGCCTTGCCTAATCTGGTGGTAAAGGCTGACTACACTACACGTCAAATCGGGACAAACAAGGTCTTTGGAACAGGCAAGTATAACAGTGAAAATGAATTTTCAATCGGAATTGCCTATGTCGGTTGGTTTGTCAAGAAGTAAATGAACATCAATCAATTAATTTTATACAGATGAAGAAAAATTTCTTTTATGCGACAGCTTTGGCATTAGGGCTGGCATTTACGGCTACTGCCTGTAGCGATGATGATGACAACAGTACAGTTAACCCTGCTGACATTGAGTACAATTCGGAGAATGCGGCAAGTTGGCACAACTACATGAGAAATGTGGCGGCTTTGTTGAAAACAGATGCTGCCAACCTTTATGATTCCTGGAATACGAGTTATAAGGGTGGGGCAAGTTTTGCAACTTCCTTTAAGGCTCATAATGGTGCCTATAATTTCTCAAGTGCCTGGAACTGTATTGAGCAGGTTATTGACGGTTGTGTTGAAATCTCCAATGAGGTAGGTGAGACGAAGATCGGTGATCCATATAATAAATATATGGCAAACAATGTCATAGAGGCTCTCTATGCTGTTGAGTCATGGTATAGCTGGCATTCCCGTGATGACTATACCAATAATATTTACTCAATCCGTAATGCCTATTACGGCTCTTTGGACGGCAAAGTGAGCGACAAGTCTATTTCAAAATTAGTGGCTGGAGTCAATGCGGAGCTGGACACGAAAGTGTCGGCGGCTATCACTGCGGCAGCAGCGGCTATTCAAGCTATTCCCCAGCCTTTCCGTAATAATATCAACAGTCAGGAAACAGTAGCGGCTATCAAGGCTTGTGAGGAACTGGAAAGTGTACTGGATAAGGAGTTGAAACCTTATATCAGGGACAACAGCACCATTAACAGCAATGAGGCACTTGACCCGATTGTCGGAAACTATGTTGAGGTTGTGGTTCTGCCTACCTATAAGGATTTGAAGAAGAAGAATAATATGTTGTATGACGCTGTGGTGGCTCTTGCCAACAATCCCTCTAACAGTGCTTTCGAGACGGCATGCAATGCTTGGATAACAGCCCGTGAACCTTGGGAGGAAAGTGAGGCGTTCCTGTTCGGTCCGGTGGATGAACTGGGGCTTGACCCGAATATGGATAGCTGGCCTTTGGACCAGAACGCCATTGTCCAGATTCTGAATTCCCAGAAATGGAGTGATTTGGAATGGAGCGAGGGTGATGATGATGCAAAAGTTGAATCGGCCCAGAATGTACGCGGATTCCATACTTTGGAATTCCTGCTTTTCAAGGATGGTAAACCTCGTACAGTTAAATAAGAATTATTTATAAACAATATTCAAGAAGTAAAGGAGAGGATTCGGGAAATCCAACCTTTGCTTCTTTGGCATGTTCGGATATGCCTTTATTAAGTAGATAAAGATGATGAATCGTTTAATGAGATATTCATGGCTTCTCCTTTGTTTGTCGGTAGGTCTGACTGCTTGTGATGATGACAGGATTGATGTATTGGATATAGAGATTCCTGAAGGATATGCTCTGTCTGCCGGGACATCGACAATCTTCATGAATTCATCCAAAGCCTATGATTCACCGGCAGACTGGGTGTCGGGTGTTTACAACAGCCGCTTTAATGACGGTGACGGGCTTTACGATGATGTGCGTACGAGCAGCAATGGCATGGGAGGAGGCCTTGGTCCGGTCTATGCGGGGTATTCCTGTGGCAGTTGTCATCGCAATGCCGGCCGTACCAAGCCGACGCTGTGGAGTGAAGGAGGGTCGGGTAGTTACGGGTTTTCCTCGATGCTGGTTTATATAAGCCGCAAGAATGGTGCGTTTTTTCAAGATTATGGCCGTGTACTCCATGACCAGGCCATTTATGGAGTGAAGCCGGAAGGAAAACTCTCCGTGGAGTATATTTATGAGACTTTTACCTTTCCTGATGGAGAGAAGTATGAACTTTGCAAGCCGGCTTATTCCATATCCGAATGGTATGCTGACAGTATAAGGCCGGAAGACATGTTCTGTACGGTGCGCATCCCGTTGAGACATGTCGGTATGGGGCAAATGATGGCTCTGGATCCTACGGAGATTGAAGCGCTCGCGGCAAAAAGTAATTATCCGGAATATGGCATAAGTGGCCGTTGCAATTACATTACCGAGCGTGGTGTGAGAAGCTTGGGGCTGTCGGGCAATAAGGCCCAACATGCGGATTTGACTGTTGAACTTGGTTTCTCAAGTGACATGGGCGTTACCAATAGCCGCTATCCGGAAGAAATATGCGAGGGGCAGGCTCAGGTGAATCAAGGCAGCATGATGGGGCTTTCCTATGCCCAACTGGATGTTTCTACGGAAGATATGGAAGATGTTGACTTGTATATGCAAAGTCTCGGTGTTCCTGCACGGCGTAATGTGAATGACCCGCAAGTGATAAAGGGAGAACAGAATTTCTATAAAGCCAAGTGTCACCTTTGCCATGTCACCACACTGCATACCAAGCCTCGGGGTTCCGTACTGCTGAACGGTACCCGTTTGCCATGGTTGGGAAGTCAGACAATTCACCCCTATTCGGATTTTCTGCTGCATGATATGGGTTCCGAAATTATGGGAGTCGGTCTGAATGATAACTATGTAAGCGGATTGGCGCGTGGCAATGAATGGCGCACTACTCCGCTTTGGGGTATCGGGCTTCAGGAAAAGGTAAACGGACATACCTACTTCTTGCACGATGGCCGTGCCCGCAATCTTGTTGAAGCCATAATGTGGCATGGGGGAGAGGGAGAAGCATCGAAAAATCTCTTTAAGAACATGAGCAAGGATGACCGTGATGCCCTGATTGCATTTTTAAATTCACTTTAGAACTAATAAGCTTTATACAATAAGTAATTATGAAGAAATTTTTATCTGTTGCCATGCTGGCTGTTTTGCCTTTGACTGCTATGGCGCAACATGAGGAAGATACGGAGAACGGTGTAGTGTCATTGGCCGGAAGAGAAGGTTTTACCATTGAAACAAAAAAGGGTGACTTTGTTTTCAAGCCTTATCTGCTGGTACAAACGAGTGCTAATTTCAATTGGTATGATGATGAAGGCTTGGATAAGGCTTATAACCAAGATAATATTGCCAATTCCGGTTTTTCCATTCCTTATGCCGTACTGGGCTTTACCGGCAAGGCTTTTGGTAAGGTCGCCTTCAATCTGTCCATCAATGCAGCTGCAAGTGGAGGAGCGCTGTTGCAGCAGGCATGGTTCGATGTACAGTTGAAAAAACAATTTGCGGTTCGTGTCGGAAAGTTCAAGACTCCATTCTCGCATGCCTATCTGACAACTCTTGGCGAAACACTGCTTCCCCAGTTGCCGGTTTCCCTGGCGTCTTCCGTAATTCTGCCTTATTCGTTGAATGCCGTGACGCCTAATATCGGTACGGGGTTTGACCTGGGTGTTGAAATCCATGGTCTGGTGGCGGATAAGTTCGGTTATGAGGTCGGTCTGTTCAATGGAACCGGAGCTTCCGTGAATACGGCTTCAAAGACAATGAGTGATGACTGGCATATCCCTTCATTGCTTTATGCCGGACGTCTGACTTATATGCCCAAAGGGGTAATGCCTTCTACGCAGGGGAATCCCAACCGCTTGAACGAGGACAAGATATTATTCGGTCTTTCGGGCTCTATCAATGTGGAGAGTGAGAACGAGAGTACCAATGATACCCGTGTGGGGTTGGAATTTGCCCTATTGAAGAACAAACTTTATCTGGCGGCTGAAGCTTATTATATGAATGTAGGTTTTACCAAACGGCAAAAGATAAATGAATCGTATAACTTTTTAGGCGGTTATGTGCAAGGTGGTTATTTTGTCGCTCCCCGCCTGCAGCTTGCCGCACGCTACGATATCTTCAATCGTAACGGTACGGACGACGACGGTTTTCTGAATATGCCTGCCGTAGGTATGAACTATTTTTTCAGAGGATGCAACCTGAAACTACAGGCGATGTATCAGTATGTAGCCCGTTGGGGGCATGACACGCAACTCGACCGTGATAATGATAATTTGGGTCTGGCTACTCACTCTGCCACGGTGATGCTTCAATATACATTCTAAATGGAGTTGGGAAAGGATTCGTTTATGAAGAAATACATTCTTTTCTTTTTTCTGCCCGTGCTGCTTGCAGGCCTGCATGCATGCGATGAGGGGAGAATTTATGAGAATGCCGTCGTGGCTACGGGGGAAGGACGCACAGTGAAGATGACAGGCCGTATTAGTGGTGTGGATAAGTGGTCGGGCGACTATAGTGTGGTAGTGGCAGGATTTGATGATGAAAGCGATTATGCCATTGTTTCAAAGGTGGTTCCGGTATCTGAAGCGGATGATGATGAAATCCAGTTGACAATGTCAGGCATAACGGATGAGGTGACAACTGTCGAGCTATGTGTAATCAATAAGTTGAGGAAGCGCATTGTCAGTTTGGTGGCAATGGAATGTACTGAAATCGCTGATACCATACTCATGGATGCGGGAACGGTTGATGCAGGTATGTACAATGCCATTCAACAAAAAATATTCAATGCCACTTGTACGGCTTGCCATGGTCTTAGCACCACTCCGGGGGGTGGCTTGAATCTGCTGGAAGGGCATAGCCATGCTGATTTGGTCAACCGGGTTTCAACGACGGTAAGCGGCAAGATGAGGGTTATGCCCGGCAATGCGTCGGAAAGTGTCTTGCATCTCATATTGGGTACGGACATCAGTTCGGATTGGCGTATAGACCATTCTCAGATGATAACCTCAGCTGATATGCAGTCTTTGATTAGCAACTGGATTGACGACGGCGCACAGCCGTAATAATGGGGCTTACTGGTAATACCGGTACTTTTTTGAACAACAACGACTAATTGACATTTGATATGAACAATAAACAACAACAAACGAATCAATCGGAGAATACTTTAACCGAAATCTTTAAATATGAGGTAGAAGCGGGTGTTTCGGAATATCATGTAATGATTCATGCCATCAGACCGGAAGCTACTTATGAAGAACAGCTAAGTGCGGTGGTCGACACTTACTGCCAACTGCGTGAAAATGAGCTGCAAGGTGCTGTTGCCGTCTTTAAACGTTACTTTCTGAGTGATGCCGCCAATCAGGCGGATATGCTGCTGGCGCTTTCGGCAGAATGTTCGGATTGCGCGCTCTCTGTGGTAGAGCAGCCACCGTTGAACGGTACAAAGATTGCACTGTGGGTCTATCTGCAGAAAGGTGTGGAGACACAGGTGCTTCATAACGGATTGTTCGAAGTGAGGCATGGTGGCTACCGTCACCTTTGGGGAGGCGGTGCTTTCAACCGTGCCGCCAATTCGGAGTACCAGACCCGCCTGCTGTTGAACGACTATGTGATGCAGCTGATGGAGCAAGGCTGTAAACTGGCTGACAGCTGCATACGTACCTGGTTCTTTGTGCAGAACGTGGATGTGAATTATGCCGGAGTGGTGAAGGCGCGCAATGAGGTGTTTGTTACCCAGGGCTTGACGGAGAAAACACATTATATTTCCAGTACCGGCATCGGTGGCCGTCATGCCGATCCCAAAGTGACGGTTCAGATGGATACCTATGCCGTAGATGGTTTGAAGCCTATACAAATTCACTACCTTTACGCACCTACCCATCTGAATCCTACATACGAATACGGTGTCAGTTTCGAGCGAGGTACGTATGTGGATTATGGCGACCGTCGCCAGGTGTTTATTTCGGGTACTGCGAGCATCAATAATAAAGGTGAGGTGGTATATCCCGGAGACATTCGCAAGCAGACGGAACGTATGTGGGAGAATGTAGGGGTTTTGTTGAAAGAAGCTGGCTGTACGTTTGATGATTTGGGGCAGATGATTGTCTATCTGCGGGATGTTGCAGACTATACAGTGGTCAAAGGAATGTATGACGAGCGTTTTCCGGATACTCCGAAAGTATTTGTGCATGCTCCCGTATGCCGTCCGGGTTGGCTGATAGAGATGGAATGTATGGGAGTCAGGTCTTTAGAAAACAAGGAATTTGCTCCATATTGATTGTTACTTTTAATGGATCGCTCTTAATTGAAAAAGTTTCTCATAGCTGTTTATGGTTGTTTGCTGCTCCTGCTTGCTGCAACTACGTTTGTAGAGCAGACGTACAGCACGGATTTTGTAGAAAAGCATGTTTATCATACGATTGGGTTTTGTTGTTTGTGGGGAGTCCTTGCTGCGATGACTGTTGTCGTGCTTGCCAGGCAGCGGTTGTGGCGGCGTCTCCCGACGTTGTTGTTGCATGGCTCCTTCCTCGTGATTTTGGCGGGAGCCATGATTACGTTTCTTTGTGGCCGGAAAGGATATGTACATCTTACTGTCGGCAGTGAGGTGAACTGCTTTTTGGAACAAGACGGCAGGCGCGTCGTAGAGTTGCCGTTCACCTTGCGTCTGGACAGTTTCAAGATTGAGTATTATCCGGGTACGGATGCTCCTGCAGATTATATCAGTTATATTCACGGCGAGACGCCCGTCTCCATGAACCGTATTCTTTCACGGCAGGGATTCCGCTTTTATCAGTCTTCCTTTGATGAGGACATGCAAGGGAGCTGGTTGGCGGTGAATCATGATCCGTGGGGGATAGGGATTACCTATAGTGGATATCTTATGTTGGGGATTTCTATGCTCTGGATGCTTGTCAGTAGGGAGGGGGAATTCCGCAGGCTGTTGAGGCATCCGTTGTTGAAGAAAGGAGGCATGTTCGTTCTATTGTTGCTGTGTTTGGGAAGTGCGGTACATGCGCAGAAAAGAAGCCTTCCGGCACTGGCACGCAAGCAGGCGGATAGTCTCGCCCGTAAGCAGGTGATTTATAATGACCGCGTGGTTCCTTTCAATACCCTTGCGCGGGATTTTGTACTGAAACTTACAGGAAAGCCGTCTTATGGAGGCATGACACCGGAGCAGGTGATTGGCGGATGGCTTTTGCGTCCGGAGGTTTGGCAGAATGAGCCGATGATTTATATCAAAAACGAGGCACTCCGTCGTCTGCTTCATCTGGAGACACCCTATGCACGTCTGGCTGATTTGTTCGACGGTGAGAAGTATCGCTTGCAGAAGTTCTGGAAGGGGAAGCAAGACCATCATCAGAAAATGACTTCTCTGGAAAAGGCCATTGTAGAGGCGGATGAAAAGGTGGGGCTGATTCTGATGCTCCAGAATGGTACATTGATTCGTCCTTTGCCGGAAGATGGGAGTGTAAAGCCTGTTTCCGATACAAAAATACAGGCCGAATTGCTGTATAACCGTATTCCTTTCAGCAAATGGCTGTTCATGTTCAACCTTACGGTGGGGATGCTGGCTTTCTTCCGTCTGCTGTATCGCGGCCTGCGCCGTTTGCCGGCATTGTCAGACTCTTCCGGTAGGATTGTGGCGCTCTCTTTCTCTTCGCATTTGGCAGATACTTTTTTCCCGTTTTCTCTTTATGCGGCGTTTCTCTTTCAACTCTTCGGGTATGGTCTGAGATGGTATATCGGCGGACGTATCCCGTTGGGTAACGGATACGAAACGATGCAGTTCATGGCATTGTGTGCGCTGTTTCTGGCTTGTCTGTTTCGGCGGCGCTTCCCGTTTATGGTGCCTTTCGGCTTTTTGCTGTCCGGTTTTGCCTTGCTGGTGTCCTATTTGGGACAGATGAATCCCCCAATCACTCCCTTGATGCCCGTGCTCGTTTCTCCGTGGCTCAGTACGCATGTGTCATTGATAATGATGTCTTATGCTTTGTTTGCTTTCATGATGCTGAACGGTATACTGGCATTGTGTCTCCGCCGTTCGGCCCGGATGTTGATGTTGCTCAGCCGGTTGCTGCTTTATCCCGCCACTTTCTTTTTGGGAGCCGGCATTTTTCTGGGGGCGGTTTGGGCCAATGTATCATGGGGACGTTATTGGGCTTGGGACCCGAAGGAAGTATGGGCACTGATTACCTTTATGGTTTATGGAGCGGTGTTCCATGCGCGCAGCCTGCGCATTTTCCGCAGACCGTTGTTTTTCCATATCTATATGATTGTTGCTTTTCTGACAGTCTTGATGACCTATTTCGGGGTGAACTACCTCCTTGGAGGAATGCACAGCTATGCCAATGCCTGATTTTCGGGTGGCTCTACCTATTTATAATGACTGACTTGTTTCATTATACCTAATTTGAGCGATTGTGTACTGTCTGCCGATGCCTTATCTTTGCAACATCAGATTTGAATGAATTAGTTAGTCATAATTACGTAACCACTTTTATGAAGATAAAAGGATCCCCGCTTCCCGATGTGATATCGTGAGGCGGGGATTTGTGTATGGCGTGGCGGATGCTGTATGTAAGGCAGGTTGAGACTGCTTGTCGGGCAGATTGAGTCATGGCAAGAGGAGGGTTGACATAGGGGATGAACCTTGTCTTCAGTCTGAAGATGCACATCTCTACGCTGAAGATATACATCTTTATGCAGAAGATGTACATCGCTAGGCACAAGATAAACCTTAGTAATAGCTAGAGGACTTTTCCCGTATGGGGGAGGATACTTTTGCAAGGGATTCATCCGGTTTTTCCCTATAAGCCGTAGCGGGTAGGGAAACGGTTGCCGGAAGAATCTTATAGAGAGTCCTTGATGTCGCCCAATTCCACCAGCTTGTTCACAATGGCGTAGATGGTGAGCCCTGCCGGAGAATGTATCTGCAGTTTGCGTGCAATGTTACGGCGATGGGTAATGACGGTATGGATAGACAGGTAGAGCTTGTCGGCGATGGCTTTGTTGGTCATTCCTTTCACAACGCAAGTAATGATTTCCTTTTCACGCTGGCTCAAGGCTTCTTGTTCGTTGTCTTTCTCTTCCTCTTCTTCGGTGTGTAACAGATGGTTGATCTTGCCGGCTATGATATCCATATCGTCACAAATGGCGAAGTTCTCGTCATATTCTTTCAGCGTATTGTTGTCAATGACGGAACATACCAATGCTATGTATTTGATTCCGGTTTTCCCGTTTTCTGCTTTAAAGGCATTCAAGTCAAACCATCCGCCGAATGTCGGGTTGATAATGATGATATCCGCTGAATGCATGTGGATATAGTTCTGTAGGGATTCCGGCGAAGAAACCTCAATGGGGTGTGCGTTCAAGTTGGGGATGCGTTTTAATACAGCCGTAAGTCCGCTGCGGATAATGACCGAAGTTTCTGCGACGACAATTTTGGGTGAAACATTATTGTTCATCTTTCAGTTTCCTTTCTATTTGTGCTACGGCGGGGACAAACATATAATCTTCTACTTGGCAGTGTGTAGCGAGATCCTGTTCGCAGTTGAAAATGTCGAACAGGACAGCGTTGAGGAGATTATTGTTCTCCTTTTCCGGATAGTATTTGATGATGATGTTCTTCAGTTCTTTCAGTTTGGTGTCTATCTGGTTATGCTTGCTGGCAAAGGTAGCGATATTGTATTCATCGGAGAGCCTGCCTTGCAGCAATTGCTCTACATAAGTGAATACGGCCTGGTTTTCGTATTCCATGTGCCGGCGTACTTCCTTGGCATACTCATCAAAAAATTTCAGGATGAGGTAGGCTACGTCATTGCTGCCGGAACAGTCGATGGCTTCAATCAGTTTGCGGCGGATGGCGGGCAGGTTGAAATCGAGGAAGTAAGCGTGCGCGCGTTTCAGATAATCCATGAGGGCGGAAATTGAAAAATCACTTTCTTTTCCGCTGTATGAATATTGTTCTTCGCTGATGAAATTGGCCACGGCGAGGAATGTGGGACAGTCAACGCCTTGTGCCTCACAGACATCCTTCACGCTTTTATCTCCGAATCCCAATGACAGGCCGAAACGGCTCATCACCATTAATAAGGAGTAGTTATCACAGATGAGATCACTCATCTTATCTGTGGATCGGTACTTATGTTGCTCATTCATTGTATGTTAATGTTTTGATGGTCTTGAACTTGTGCGCAAAGTAACGGTTTTTACCTGGAACCTGCAATCCCTATTTATAGGTATTTTCTTTGTGGAAATGGGCTGGAAAGGCTTTGTGAAAAGTAATAACGCAGTAAAACTATAGGATTTAGTTTTATTTAACGAGAAAAAATAGTTTTGAAACTAATTTATTTAGTTATTTGCAGCAAATAAAGAAGAATTATGAAAGGATTGACTGTAAAAGAGGAAGAACTTATGAACTTTTTCTGGGAAAAAGGACCATTGTTTGTAAAGGAAATACTGGCATTCTATGAAGAGCCGAAACCGCATTTCAATACGCTTTCCACGATTGTCAGAGGCTTGGAGGATAAGGGGTTTCTAAGCCATAATACGTATGGCAATACTTATCAGTATTATGCGGTGGTGAGTGAAGAGGATTTCCGCAAACGGACACTGAAGAATGTAATCAGTAAATACTTTAATAATTCCTATCTCAGTGCGGTTTCATCATTGGTGAAAGAGGAAGACATATCACTGGATGAACTGAAACAGCTGATACAGGAAGTGGAAAAGGGGAAGAACAGAGAATCATGAAAATCTAATCAAGTAGCTGTAAGATAATCGATCAATAATTATATGGGCCTGTTTTTCGTTTATATACTCAAGTCATCTGTTTGCCTGGCGGTATTCTATTTGTTTTATCGCCTGTTGCTGAGCCGTGAAACATTCCACCGTTTCAACAGATTTGCCTTATTGGGCATTTTGGCATTGTCCTGCCTGCTTCCGTTGGTCGAAGTCAGCGTACATGAGCAGACGGAGGTACATCAGACAATGATGACATTGGAGGAATGGTTGCTGCTGGCCGATGCGATGAACTCGGCAGAGGCGGAAATACAGGCGCAGGATATTACCGTAACTTGGATACAGGTGGCTTTGCTGCTTTACCTGTTGGGCATCTTTTTTTTCATATCTCGGAATATCTATTCACTGGTACGGTTGCTGATGCTGTTGAAATCCGGTAGCAGAGAGAAGGTCAGCAAATTCCTTCCGGATAGAAAGTGCGTCACTTTGATTGTGCACGACAGTGACATCGCTCCATTCAGCTGGATGAAGTATGTTGTTATCTCCCGGAAAGATTTGGAGGAAAACGGGCGGGAGATATTGATTCATGAACTGGCGCATATCCGTAACCGGCATTCTGTAGATCTGTTGGTAGCTGATATCTGTATCTTTTTTCAATGGTTCAATCCCGCTTCATGGCTGTTGAAACAGGAATTGCAGAATATTCATGAGTACGAGGCGGACGAGACGGTAATCAAGGAAGGTGTGGATGCAAGGCAATATCAATTATTATTAATAAAAAAAGCTGTTGGCACAAGGCTCTACTCTATGGCCAACAGCTTTAATCACAGTAAACTTAAAAAACGTATCACTATGATGTTAAAAGAAAAATCAAGTCCGTGGGCACGTATGAAGTATCTGTATATACTTCCGGTTACCGCTATTGCAGTCACCGCCTTTGCCCGTCCCGAAATCTCGGATACCACAAAAGAGATTTCTGCCGTCAAAGTTAATGATTTGGCCGCAATTGTAGAAACAAAAGTGACGGAAAGTGTGAATGTACTGCCCGAAGCATCAAAGGAAGTGCCTTTGGCGGCAGACACTACAAAGCCTGTTGAGGTGAAGTATATCCCTAAGGAAGTAAAAGACCGGTTGAGTGGAACCCCGGTTCTTGAAGGAAAGGAGGATATGCCTGAATTTCCGGGTGGCATGTCTGCTTTGATGCAGTATTTCCGGAAGAATATGCGTTATCCGGAGGCTGCCAAGAAGAGAGGTACCCAGGGTCGGGTCGTAGTACGGTTTGTGGTCGGTAAAGATGGAAGTGTCAGGAATCCGAAAGTGCTCCGTCCGGTGGATGAGGAATTGGATGCAGAAGCTATCCGTCTGGTAAAGGCTATGCCGAAATGGAAACCGGGAATGGAGGGAGGACAGGCGGTAGATGCAAAATTCACGGTTCCGGTGAAGTTCAGCTTGGGTGATGGTCAGTCCGGAGATTCTGCCGATGGCATGGCAGAGGAAGGAGTGGCTGTCGGCAATGGGAAAGAGCCGTTGTATGTCGTGGATGGAAAAGAGGTGAGTCCATCTGTCATGAGTGCATTGAATCCCGAGAGGATAAAGGGTGTGACAGTCTTGAAAGACAAGTCCGCTACAGAATTATATGGAGAAAAGGGAAAGAATGGCGTCATTTTGATAACGCTGGAGCAGGAAACGTCGGGAATAGTGCTCGGTCAGAGCATTTCTGTAGATAAGGAAGAGGGTACGAACGGAGAGATTCACATTGCCGCTAAAAAATCAAAAGATGCCGAAAAGACCGCTGTACAAGGTACCGTGAAAGTGGAAGGTAAGGTAATCGATGAAAAGGGAAATCCGGTTATTGGTGCCATTGTTCTGGTGGAGGGAACTGACATGGGAGCCGTTACCGATTTGGATGGTAATTTTATTCTTTCTGTCCCTTCTAAAGAGGATATACTGGTTGTCTCGTACGTTGGTATGGCTACAGTAAAGGTGAAAGTTCAGTCGAAAGTGACCGTAACGTTGAAAAATGAATAGTCTCTAACAACTATGATAAAGAAGATTCTCTCTTTGTTTCTTATTCTGATGCTCGCTTGGGTGGGGCTTTGCCCTGCCCAGACGGCCACAAAGAAGTATTATCTGGTGGATGGTCTTTTTTTTGAAGGGATGCCGCCCTGTATAGGTTCTGGTAATGTGGTTGCCTATATTGAACATCGGGATGATGAAGATCACCGGGTTACCGAGCTTCGTCTGAAGAAGGGTGTTACTTTGCCGGAAGATGTGAGGAGGTATGCTACGCCTGTCGAGGAAGTGCCTGGTGGGGAGGCTTTGTTGATGAGTTTTCGTGGCGGGATGGGGAAGAAGTGGCCGATAGGAGGTGTTGTGCAGACATTGAAACCGGGGGAATGGGTAGGGAAACCTTTTCCTGCGTTCAAGGTGAAAGATACCGGGGGCAGGGAATGGACCAATGCCGATGTGGCGGGTCATCCTATGGTCTTGAATTTCTGGTACACAGGTTGCGGACCCTGTATTCGTGAGATGCCCGAGTTGAATAAATGGATGGAACTGTTTCCTGAGGTGATGTATCTCGCTACTACTTTTGATTCGGCGGAGCAGATTAAGAGAATTGTAGAAAACCGTCCTTTCCGCTTTACACAGATTGCCGATGAACTGTTCTTTTTCAAAACTTTCAATGTAAGTGGTATGCCTGTTACGATACTGGTTGATAAAAAAGGGATTATCCGGCATATAGAAGAGGGAACAGGAGATGCCAAACTTCGTTTTATGCAGGATACATTGAAGAAACTGGCGGGGGAGTGATACACTTTGGGGGAAAGTGCAGTTTTTGTATTTCACAAACAATTGTCATTTATGAAAAAACAAGCATTATTCTTGATGCTGTGTACATTCATCGCTGTCTTTGGGTTGTCAAATTCCTTGTCAGCTTGTACATCTGCTGTAATTTCCGGTAAAGTTACTCCTGACGGCCGGACTGTTTATCAGGATTTGTTGCAGTAACCTTACGGGCTTACCTGCATCCGGCGTTTGTCTCTTTCCGGATATGTTCCAGTATTTCCGCTTCCTGTTCCGGATGGAACCAATGAATCTCCTCATCCCGTTTGAACCAAGTCATTTGCTTGCGCGAGTAGATGCGGGAGTTCTGTTTTATCTTGTCGATGGCGAAAGGCAGGCTCCACTCACCGTCCATATATTTGAATAACTCCTTATAGCCTACCGTATTCAGGGAGTTGAGCGCCCGGTAAGGATAGACTTGGCGGGCTTCTTCTATCAATCCTTCCTCTATCATTAAGTCAACACGGCGGTTGATGCGGTCATAGAGCTCTTCCCGGTTGCGGGTCAGTCCGATTTTGAGGATGCGGAAAGGACGTTCCTTCTTCCGGCAGGTACGGAAAGAGGTATAGGTCTTGCCCGTCATGTAGCAGATTTCCAATGCGTGGATCACACGTTTGGGATTCTTTAAATCCACAATCTTATAATATTCCGGATCTAACAGTTTGAGTTCGGCGCACAATCTTTCCAACCCTTCGGTCTCATACTTGTGCAGCATCAGCTGGCGGGTTTCGGTGTCCACGGTAGGGATGTCGTCGATGCCTTTGCAGATGGCGTCCACGTACATCATGGAACCGCCGGTCAGCAGTAGGGTGTCATGTTCGGCAAACAAGATGTCGAGAAGTTTCAATGCTTCCGCTTCATACTGGGCGGCGCTGTAGTAGTCTGTCAGTTTAAGGGTACCGATGAAGTGATGTTGTACACGCTGTAATTGTTCGGAGGTGGGAGCGGCTGTACCTATCTTCAGGTCAGCATAAAGTTGTCGTGAGTCGGCCGAGACAATGCAAGTATGGAATTGCTCTGCCAATCGGAGGCTTAGTTCTGTTTTGCCTACTCCCGTAGGACCGATAAGTACGATTAAGGTGTGCATACGGATAGAAAACTTAGGCGCGGACGTGCAATCCGCGCCTTTCTGAATGGAATGATATCTGTTTAATATTTTTCTTCCTCATAAGAAGCGCCGGCGCCTTCGTCCAATCCACCGAATCCTTCTTTGTCGAAGTCCTCCATGTCAAAGTCCTGGTCACCGTAGAAGTTCTCGTCCAAGTCGAGAGAACCGCTTCCTGCTGCCATTTCTTCAAAGTCAATGGTTTGCTTGGGAGCCTCGCCTGTTTTCTTGGTACATTTGGAACCTTTCATATCCTTTCCGGTAATAATCTCTGAGAGTTCGATGAAGAAGCAGCGTTCCGTCATGTAATCAAATACATAAAGCAATTTCTGTTTCTCGTCCTCAATCAGTTCGCTGAGCACGGTCTCTTTCATCACCCAACTGTCCATCTCCGGGTTATCGTCCATCTCTTCCAAGGTGATTTCCTTCTCTTTTTCCCAATCGTCGTCACAGATGAAGAAAGAGGTCATCTGGTCGTCCGTATAACCGGCCGATTTTAGGATTGCTTCATGGAAGTCGTAAAAAGTAGCTTCCGGGTCTATTTGTATTTCTCTGACAAAATCGTCCACTTCGTCCGAGATGATTGTAAATCTGTAGATCATGATGATTTCTGATTTATAATTTATGATTTCTGATTTATGATTCGAGAATTATGGTTTCAAATGCGTATTGCAAACATAAATCATAAATCTCAAATCATAAATCTTTTCATTTTCCTGCGGGGATAATGCCGCGGGCTGATTCACGTATAAAGCTTACAATATAACTTATTTCGGGTGTCATTTCCATCTCATCCTCAATCTTCTTCAAAGCGTCTGTATTGTTGAGGCCGCTCTGATAGATAATGCGGTAGGCGTTGTGGATGTTTTCAATCGTTTCATTGGAGAAACCGCGGCGACGCAGTCCCACGATATTGATACCTGCGTAGCAGATAGGCTCACGTCCGGCAATGATGTACGGTGGAATATCCTTGCTGAAACGGCAGCCTCCCTGTATCATGCCATATCCGCCTATCCGGCAGAACTGGTGCATCAATACATTGGCGCTGATGATGGAATGGTCATCAATCACAATCTCACCTGCCATCTTGGTAGAGTTGCCTATAATGCAACCGCTGCCGATCAAAGCGTCGTGAGCTACGTGTACGCCTTCCATCAATAGGTTGTTGTTGCCAAGGATTGTTTTGCCTTTGGCGGCCGTACCGCGATTGATGGTCACGTTCTCACGGATAATGTTGTTGTCGCCTATTTCGGCAGTTGTTTCTTCTCCTTTAAACTTCAGATCCTGGGGAATGGCGCCAATCACAGCTCCCGGAAAAATCGTATTTCCATTGCCGATGCGCGCACCGTACAGAATGTTGGCATTCGCCATAATCTTGTTGTTATCACCGATTACCACATTCTTGTCAATGAATACAAAAGGAGCAATCTCTACGTTTTCCCCGATTTTCGCTTCGGGATGAATATACGCTAAGGGACTTATCATGTTGGTTATTTATGAATTATGAATTGTGAATTATGAATTGTGAACTACAAATGATTAAACGGCATTCATAATTTAAAATTCATAATTCACAATTGATTTACTTGTTCTTTACTATTTGTGCCATGAATTCTGCCTCGCAAACAACCTTTTCGCCGACGAAGACATAACCTTTCATCGTAGATATTCCACGGCGTATGGGAGCCATCAGTTCTACGCGGAAAATCAGCGTGTCGCCCGGTACCACTTTCTGGCGGAACTTCACGCCGTCAATCTTCATGAAGTAAGTGGAATAGCGTTCCGGTTCGTCCACGGAGTTCAGTACAAGCAATCCGCCCGTCTGCGCCATGGCCTCTACCTGCAATACGCCCGGCATTACGGGTTCCTGCGGGAAGTGTCCTTGGAAGAAAGGCTCGTTGCCTGTTACATTCTTTACACCTACAATATAGTTGGCGCCGATTTCGATGACCTTGTCCACCAACTGGAAAGGATAACGGTGGGGCAGAAGTTCGCGGATGCGGTTTACGTCCATAATCGGTTCGCGGTTGCAGTCGTATGTAGGCGCCTGTATTTCATGCAGGCGGATCTCCTTACGCATCTGGCGTGCGAATTTATTGTTGATGGTGTGTCCCGGACGGGTGGCGATGATGCGGCCTTTGATGGGCTTGCCTATCAAGGCCAGGTCACCGATAACGTCAAGCAATTTGTGGCGTGCGCATTCATTGGGCCATACCAACGGCTTGTGGTTGATGTATCCCAACTGTTTGGCATCCATGTGGGGAACTCCCATTACATCCGCCAGTTTGTCATAGTTTTCCTGTGACATTTCGCGTTCGTAGATTACGATGGCGTTGTCCAGGTCACCTCCCTTGATGAGACCGGCCTGTAGCAACGGTTCAATTTCGCGTACAAACACGAACGTACGGCTGGCTGCTATTTCGTCTTTGAATTTCTTCATGTCCTCCAGTGTTGCGAACTGGTTGGGGATGATGGAAGAATCGTAAGAGACCAGCACGTTCAGGCTGAAGTTCTCATCCGGCAAAACGATGATGGAAGAACCGGTTGTTTCATCACGGAACTCTATTTTAGACTTGATGATATAGAAATCCTTTACGGCGTTCTGCTCTACAGTGCCTACCCGTTCTATTTCGTTGACATAATATTGGGCGCTTCCGTCCAAGATTGGAAATTCCGGACCGTTGACCTGTATCAGGCAGTTGTCTATGCCCAATGCATAGAGGGCTGCCATACCATGCTCTATGGTACTGACCTTTACGCCGTTCTTGGAGATTACGGTGCCGCGGGTGGTTTCGGCTACATTATCCGCTACTGCATCGATGAGGGGTTGCCCTTCCAAGTCAATGCGTTGGATTTTGTATCCGTGATTGTCCGGAGCAGGATTGAAAGTAACGGTCAGGTCAAGTCCCGTATGAAGACCTTTTCCACTGAGTGAAAAGCTATCTTTTAGAGTCTTTTGTTTCAACATTGGTTACTTATTTAATTGTTGTTTAAGTTCGTTTAATTCTTTGCGGAGGGCATTCAACTCAAAGTACATATCCGGCAGCTTGCGATAAACCGATGCTGACTTGAAATAGGGCTTCATCTCCATGGGGGGCGTACCTATCAGCCGGCTGCCCTCTTTCAGACTGCCGGGTACACCGGACTGTGCGCCGAGGTTCACCTTGTCACCTATATGAATATGTCCTGCAATGCCTACCTGGCCGCCGAACATACACCATTCGCCTACCTTGGTGGAACCTGCAATGCCTACCTGTGCCGCCATTACCGTGTGCGAACCGATTTCGTCATTGTGGGCAACCTGCACCAGATTATCCAGCTTTACACCGCTGTGGACGATGGTCGCTCCCATGGTGGCGCGATCTACACAAGTGTTTGCCCCTATTTCCACATTGTCTTCCAATATAACGATACCGATTTGGGGAATCTTCTCGTAACCTTGAGGGGTGGGAGCAAAGCCGAAACCGTCTGCGCCAATCACGCTTCCTGCATGCAAAATGCAATGGTTGCCCACACGGCAATCGTGGTAAATGGTGGCGTTGGCATAAATGATACAGTCACTGCCCACTTTGGCGCCGCTACCGATAGTGACATGTGGATGAATGACGGTATTGTCTCCCACCTCTGCATGTTCACCCACGTATGCAAAAGGTGCAATGTAAACATCCTTGCCTATTTTAGCTGTCTCGGCAACAAAAGCCAGCGGATCAATTCCTACACGTTTGGGCTTGCTTTGCTCGTAAAGATTTAGCAATTTGGCAAGACTTTCATACGCATTGTCCACTTTTATCAAAGTAGCTTTTATCTCTTGCTCGGGTACAAAGTCCTTGTTTACCAAGACAATGCTTGATTGGGTTTCGTATATGTAGGGGGTATATTTGGGGTTGGATAGGAAAGAGATGGCTCCCGGTATTCCTTCTTCGATTTTCGCAAAGGTATGGACGGTAGCATTCTCGTCTCCAACAATTTCTCCTTGGATAAATGTTGCAATTTGTTTAGCAGAGAACTCCATGTCTTATTATTGTTAGATGGTTTCAAAATACAAATAACGGACTTTTTTTTTATATTTCCTTATCCTAAGGTGAATATTTTATACTTACCTATGCAAACGTTGGTAGCACAAGTAGTATTTTTTTACCTTCTTAGACAAGAGGGAGATGTTGAGCATATCCGATGCTTCGGCTATGTTTTGGGTTGTGCCGTCATTGTAAAGGATATCAATGCTGTCATCTGCCGCGTCATACATATTCTTCTCGATGCTGGGGGTGGAGATGAAATAACTCGCCTCGGAGAGAGGAATGTCCAGTTGCCCACTGATTTGCAAAATCAGTTCTTTTTTCCTTTCCTCGCCAAAAGGTTCCGTAGAAATCTCCACTTTAAAGATATTGCGGTTTATCATGCCCGTGCTCAATGTAGATAGAACCTTGTCCGGATGGCTGCTCCAAACTTTCAGGGCAGTCCATATATCGTTGTCGTCCAGTTGGATGAAGTTTTCCAGGCATTCGGGGTTATTATAAAATGTTTCCGGACTGATATTGTTATAAAGAAAGAACTTCAATGCGGGTGAGGCAAAGAGATCCCTTCCTTGGCTTGCCAACTCCTTGGCGCGCAGCAAGGCGCTGATAAGCATCTTTTCGTAGGCAACGGAGGTCTTATGCAAATACACCTGCCAATACATCAAGCGGCGGGCGGTAAGAAAATTCTCAATGGAGTAGATGCCTTTGGACTCTACCACCAGGTGATCGTCTTTTACATCGAGCATCTTGATGATGCGTGCCGAGCCGATATTTCCTTCGCTCACTCCTGTATAGAAACTGTCACGACGCAAGTAATCAAGACGGTCCATATCCAGTTGCCCGCTTACCAATTGGTGCAGGAAGCGTTTGGGGTATTCGTCCTTGAATATTTGGATGGCAAGCGTCAGTTGTCCGTTCATTTCTTTGTTGATGCGCTCCATCAGCATCAGTGAAATATCTTCGTGCGAGACACCTTTTACGATGGTATCTTCGAGTACATGGGAGAAGGGGCCGTGTCCGATGTCGTGCATGAGGATAGCTGCCTGTACGGCTTCCGCTTCGCTGTCGAAGATGAAATTGCCTTTAGCAGTGAGTTGTTGGATGGCTTCGCTCATCAGGTAGAATGCACCTAGTGAGTGTTGGAAGCGGGTGTGCTGTGCGCCGGGATAGACTACGGACGACAATCCCAGTTGTTTGATACGGGTGAGGCGTTGCAGGAGGGGATGCCGTACAATGTCATACAGCAGCCCTTTGGGGATATTTATGAACCCGAAGACAGGGTCGTTGATGATTTTACGTTCGTAGGACATATATAATAAGGTGTATATCGTTTCAGACTAAAAAGTTCATTATCAGTCTCGTCATAAGTTCTTTTTCCTCTATTAAAATAAAGCAAATTGGCTGCCTTTTCTTCTACGGAAGGATATACGTCTTCTCCGCCGAATGTCTGATAGATGGCACCGATACTGCTGTGAAACGAATCGTCCTTCTCGTTTCCGAAGAGGTCATTGTGGGTATTGAACTTCATGTCATTGATTACTTTCCGGCATTCTTCGTAGCTTAATATGTAGGTTGCTTTGTTGCCTTCAGGCTTTCCGATGCACTGGTGGTCGTAGTCGTCCAGCAAATCGAGTGCCATAGTGTATTGTTCTACGACGGCGAGCACCTGTTTGGCGTCCAGCTGGTCGGTGGAGCGTTTCAGTATTCTGATGGTTTCGCCTAGTTGCTTCAAGCGGTTGTCGTTGATGGCTATACCGCGAATCAAGTATTCCTTTAATATATTTGTAGCCCATCTGCGAAAAAATGTAGCTCTTTTCGAGTTTACCCGATATCCTACACTGATAATAACATCTAAGGTATAGACAGCTACATTTTGCTTTACTCCAACAACACGCATTTTTTGCGTGTTGTTATCTTTATCGACTTCGCCTTCTTTGAAAATATTATTTATGTGCTTTCTGATGGTTTTTTCATCTTTGTCGAACAATAGACTCATTTGATTGGCAGTAAGCCACACCGTATCTTGTTCCAACTTCACATCAATAGAAGTCTTCCCGTCTTGGGTCTGATAAATTACAATCTTGCTTTGATTCATGATTTGTATCTTTTGTGTCCGGCAGAAATTCTACTGCCGTAACAATACACAAATATCCGAATCATATCTTGAACATCAAAATTTAATCCGGATATTTTAGAGTGCGGATGCTTTCTCCACAGTAAAGTTTCGCTAACCTTGCACAGTACGGAACTGTACTTAGTCGTCTTTTATCATGATACCGCTTTATAGTCTCAACTGTGCAAGAAAAGAATGTGACTTATCCTACTATAACTTGTAAGAATTGTTGTATATGTAGTATCCGATCCGAAAAGCTGAAATGTTTGTCTCTCATTTTTTATAGTATTCTTCCAAAACCCACTTGAGTTGTTGCCATTGTGCTACAATGTTATACACTATTTTGCCTGTCTTATCTATAATAACACCATGAGGAATGCCGGTTATACAATACAACTTATAAAGTTCTTTCACGCGTTCCTGATTGCCTACATACAGTTCAGGCCAAATTACCCCTTTTTTATCTAAAGCTTTTGACCAACTTTCTTTAGAAGTATCAAAGGAAATTCCTAAAATATCGAAACCGTTTGCTTTATATCTCTCATATAATTCTTTAATATGAGTTTCTTGTGCCAAACAAGGGCCACACCAGCTAGCCCAGAAATCCAGGTATAGAAGTTGAGATTTACCTATATAATCCGAAATTTTCACTTCTTTATCATTTCTGTTTTTTAATGTAAAATCTATAAATAATTTGCCAACTAATTGTTCCTGCATATCTTGATATTTTCGAGAGTTATAAGCATCTTGTACATCATATCGCAACTTGTCATTTTCTGGCAATAAATCATATAATGTATAGAAATAGGGGTCGTTCATATAGTGAGCGTCATCAAGAAAAAGAGATCTTCCTATCCCATTGTGAATATACTTCTTTTTATACAGAAATTTGTATGTGAAAAAGTCCTTCCATCCTTTTTCATAAAATGCGGCAGTTTTTCCTTTTGTGGTGCAGACATCCCAAAGTTTGCGACAAGAATCAAGATACTGTTGGTAGTCAGTTGTATAAGGAGAAATCACTCTCGATTTCTTCTTTAACTCTACTTTTATAGGACCTCGCTCAAGAAAGAATTTTATTGCAAAAACACTGTCAGCGGCATATCTCATAGATATTTCAGATGCTTCATACAGATATTCCGTACCTTCAAAAGAGAATTGTCCATCTACCACATAGGTAGAGTCTATGGAACGAATGGAATCACCTATAAAAGTAGAAAGTGTTACTAAATTATCATTATATTCAGGATTTACCTTCCCTTTAACATGAAATGTAGATACTTGAGAGTAAATGGACGGTGAAAACAGAAGCAATCCTAATACAAATAAACATTTTTTTATTTCAATATCTATGTTTGTGATGGAATATGGAAAAGCTGTTTTAGTGCTTCTCTTTTTAATATACTTTTCAAGGGAACCCAATTTCAGTTTTCCTAAATTTCTCATACTAATTCAATTTATAGTTTACCGTAGATTGCTTTCAATGAGTAGCTAATTTATCGACCATTGCCCTACGACTTAACAATGACTATAGAATCAAGGTCTATTTCTTATAGTATTCTTCCAAAACCCACTTAAGATGTTGCCATTGTGCCGTAATTACGGATACTATTTTCCCTGATTTATCTATTAAGATGCCAAGAGGAATACCTACTATGCAATATAGTTTTCTAAGTTCTTTTACACGTTCCTGATCTCCCACATAAAGCTCGGGCCAAGTGATGCCTTTATTCTTTATAGCGTTCAGCCATCTCTCCTTATCCGTATCCAAAGAAATACCGAGCACTTCAAATCCATCCGATTTATATTTTTCGTACAGTTCCTTTATGCGGGGCTCTTGAGCGATGCAGGGTCCGCACCAGCTTGCCCAAAAGTCAAGAAACAGTAATTGGGACTTGCCTACATAGTCGGATATTCTTTTTTCTTCATCAGCGACATTTTTCAAAGTAAAGTCGATAAAGGGTTTATTGACTAATGAATTCTGTGCATCCCGGTCTTTTCGAAATTGATAAGCCTCTTTGATGTCATTTCGTTCCTTCTCACTGTCCGGCAGCAATTCATACAGTTTATAGAAATAAGGGTCATCACGATAATGTGCGTCAGCGAGAAAAAGAGTTCTTCCTATGCCATTATGAATGTATCTCTTCTTAAACTGATATTTAAAGGCAAAGAATCTTTCCCAACCGGCTTTATAAAAATCTTCCGTCTGTCCCTCAATACTAAATGTTTTAGGAATGTTCTTGCAAGAATCACGATATTGCCGATAAGTTGTCATGAAAGGAGAATGAATGCTCGGTTTCCGGTTCAGTTCCACTTCAATCGGACCTTTTTCAAGAAAAAACTTGATTGCAAAAGTGCTATCCGGGGCATATTGCATCGAAATTAAGGATTGCTCATACAGATATTCCGGACCTTCAAAGGAGAATTGTCCATCTACCACATAGGTAGAGTCTATGGAACGAATGGAATCACCTATAAAAGTAGAAAGTGTTACTAAATTATCATTATATTCAGGATTTACCTTCCCTTTAACATGAAATGTAGATACTTGAGAGTAAATGGACGGTGAAAACAGAAGCAAGCCTAATACAAATAAATATTTTTTTATTTCAACATCTATGTTTGTAATGGAATATGGAAAAACTGTTTTAGTGCTTCTCTTTTTAATATACTTTTCAAGGGGACTCAATTCCGGTTTTCTTAAATTTCTCATACTAATTCAATTTATAGTTTACCGTAGATTGCTTTCAATAAGTAGCTAATTTATTGACCATTGTCCTACGACTTAGCAATGGCTATAGAGTTAACATCTATTTCTTATAGTATTCTTCCAATATCCACTTAAGTATTTGCCAGTGACCGCAATTAGCCTTTATCACTTTGCCGGATTGATCAATCAAAACTCCATAAGGGATTCCTACAATATTATATGACTCACGAATCTCCGCTTCGCACTCTTTGCTTGCAGCACACAGTTCGGGCCACACGCTTCCTGTCTTTTCTATTGCAGCCAACCATCTCTTCGTATCTGTATCCAGAGAGATGCCAAGTATCTTAAATCCATCGTCTTTATATTTTTCATACAATTCTTTTATATGAGGTTTTTGGCTCATGCAAGGACCACACCAACTCGCCCAAAAATCTAAATATAGAAGTTCGGATTTACCCGCATAATCAGAAATTCTCTGTTTTTCCCCGGTACTATTTGTTAAAGTCAAGTCAGGAAACGGTTTGTTTTCCTGCTGAACCTGCTTATCTTTCCTTACTCGTTCTTTGTAGCTTTCTTGTACATCATATCGCTGTTTCTCTCTTTCCGGCAGCAATTCATACAGCTTATAGAAATAAGGGTCTGAGGCATACAGTATCTCATTGACGAGAAGAGACCTGCCTATTCCATTTTGAATATACTTCTTTTTGAATTGATATTTGTAGGAGAGCAGACGGTCATTACCTTCGTCATAGAAGGCCTGTGATTGCCCTTCGATAGCATAGGCACGCTCAATCTTTCTGCAAGAATCAGCATACAGTCTGTAGTCTGTTATATAGGGAGAACGAACCACCGGTTTCTGCTTTAACTCCACTTCAATCGGTCCCCGTTCAAGATACAATTCCGCAGCAAAAACGCTGTCGGGATAGTTCCCCATCGATATCACCGATTTTTCATACAGATACTCAGAACCTGTAAAAGAGAAATGCCCATCTGCCACATAAGTGGAATCTACCGAACGGATATAGTCACCCGTAAAAGTAAAGAGCGTTACTAATGCACCATTATATCGGGTATCAGCTTTGCCATTTATTTGGTAAAAATTATCTTGGGCACCTGCCGTCAGGGAAAAAAACGGAAGCAAAAGTAACAGACTATATTTTTTCATTGGTATCCTCACTTTCATAAATTAAGAGTCCTTTTCTGTATTTTTCTCCGTAATACTTGATGGCATCAAAAGGCCAGACGGTACCATCCACCTGACGGTATTGTGACCTTGGGGAATCCGTCACTGTATCAAAAATTACAGTATAGTGTACCGGTTGCCCATCCAAAAAAAATGCCATCTGGCGGACATGGTATCGGTAGGGGGCAAGGCTATCGGTTACAACAGTTGTCGTATCTTGTTTTTCCGGGGGAAGAACATCGGCTTGAGCAAACAGAGTTGTTGCCACAAACACAAACAGATAAATAATGATTTTGTGTTTCATATGCTGATTATAGAATGATGGTTAACTATTATTATGGGATATGTAATCTCTGTAATAAATACAACTCGGCAAGAGGTATCCCTTATATTATAAGGGTGTATTTGTATAACGTTAACACATCGTGCAGGCATGTTCTATAAATCAAGATTCTGACGACAAGTCCGTTATATTACTTTCGGTATAAAATTGTTTTGCATTACAAGTTTATTATCAGTTTACAGTCACTGCATAAAGCGTTACTGTATTGGTAACGAGAAAAAAGTAAAGTTATAACTTGCTGATTATGTGCGTGCTGATTTGCCTGTTATAACCATGCAAGACTATACTGATATTGATAGAATTTTGGGTCGTAGGCAATTTCTGCCGAGCGGAATACATTGCGGATAGCTTCTTGTTCTTTTGGAGAGATGAGGCGGTCGCCTTTACGGCTTTTATAGATTGATAAAGTATTAATGCAAATCGGACGGGGACTGACAAGCATGCTTTTATGCTGTCGGTCTCCGTCCGGTTACTGTTCGGATAAAGCTATTGTTACAGGATTGCTTTCAACTGTTCCTCCATCTGTGCCTGCACTTCTTGTGCGGCTTTCCGTGAAGCGGCAGCGAAATTCTCGGTCTTATCTACGTAGATGATGCCGCGGCTGGAATTGACAATCAGCCCGCAAGTCTTGTTCATGCCGTATTTGCAAACCTCTTCCAGCGAACCGCCTTGTGCGCCTACACCGGGAACCAGCAGGAAGTGTTCGGGGACAATCTTGCGGATGTCTTCGAAGGCACGTCCTTGGGTAGCACCTACCACATACATCATTTGTTCGTCGCCGGCCCATTCTTGCGATTTGCGTAGCACTTTCTCAAAAAGACGTTCACCATTGGCATCTTCTGTTAGCTGGAAGTCATGCGAACCTTTGTTGCTGGTCAGCGCAAGCAGGATCACCCACTTGCCTTCGTAAGTGAGGAACGGAGTTACACTGTCTTCGCCCATGTAAGGAGCTACGGTTACAGAGTCAATGTTCAGCTCTTCGAAGAACGTACGGGCATACATAGCGGAGGTATTGCCGATGTCACCACGCTTGGCATCGGCAATGATGAACTGGTCGGGATAGTTTTCCTTGATGTAGTTAACTGTCTTTTCAAATGCAATCCATCCCTTTACACCCATGCTTTCATAGAAAGCCAGATTGGGTTTGTAAGCGATGCAGAGGTCTGCTGTTGCGTCAATGATGGCTTTGTTGAAGGCGAAGATAGGATCTTCTTCTTTCAGCAGATGTTCGGGGATTTTCTTGATGTCGGTATCAAGACCTACGCAAAGGAATGATTTTTTGCGCTTGATATTTTCAAATAATTCTTGCTTTGTCATCTCTATATATGCTTTTTGATTTACAATTCACTTTCCTTTAATCTTTCTGCATTCTCGGCTACAATCAGATGGTCGATGCAATCTTGGATGTCTCCGTCCATAAAAGCGGCGAGGTTGTAGATGGTATAATTGATGCGGTGGTCGGTGATGCGTCCCTGCGGATAATTGTAAGTACGGATCTTGGCTGAACGGTCACCGGTGGAAACCATCGTTTTACGTTTGGAAGCGATATCGTCGATGTATTTCTGGTGCTCCTTGTCGTAGATAAAGGTACGCAGACGGGAGAGGGCACGTTCCTTATTCTTGGGCTGGTCGCGGGTTTCGGTACATTCTATCAGGATTTCTTCTACTACGCCTGTATTGGGATTCTTCCAATTATAGCGTAAGCGTACACCGGATTCCACCTTATTTACGTTCTGACCACCGGCACCGCCGCTTCGGAAGGTATCCCATTTGATTTCACCTTCGTTGATGACAACATCGAATTCCTCGGCTTCGGGAAGTACGGCTACACTGGCAGCGGAGGTATGTACACGCCCTTGTGTCTCGGTGGCGGGTACGCGTTGCACGCGGTGCACACCCGATTCGTATTTCATGGTACCGTAAACACCATCGCCTGTTATGCTGCAAACGATTTCTTTGAATCCGCCTGCACTACCTTCGTTGGCGCTGGATATTTCCATTCTCCATCCTTTCGTTTCGCAATATTTGGTGTACATGCGGAACAGGTCACCCGCAAAGATGGCAGCTTCATCCCCCCCCGTACCACCACGGATTTCGAGGATGGCATTGCGGCTGTCCTGCGGGTCGGCGGGGACTAGCAGCAACTTTATCTGCTCTTCCAGTTCCGGCTGGCGACTTTGGCAGGTATCAAGCTCTTCGCGTGCCATTTCGCGCATCTCCGGATCGGTTTCATTGGCCATGATTTCCTTCGCTTCCTCGATACCGGAAAGTATTTGCATGTATTCTTTGCGGGCATTCATCAAGTCGCCCAGTTCCTTGTATTCCTTGGTGAGCTTGACGTAACGCTTCTGGTCGGCAATCACTGCTGGGTCTGTTATCAGCGTCGAAACTTCTTCGAAGCGGGCTACGAGGCCTTCCAGTTTCTCAAGTATGGTATTGTTATCTGCCATATATTTAGTATCTGAATTCTCCGAATTCACTCTTGATAATCAGTTCTTTCTGATTGCTTTCCTCAATACGTCCTACAATCTGTGCGTCGATATTGAAACTCTTCGAGATGGCAATCACCTCTTCCGCATGTTCGGGAGAAAGGTACACTTCCAGACGGTGTCCCATGTTGAACACCTTGTACATCTCGCTCCAGTCCGTATCGCTCTGTTCCTTGATGGTCTTGAATAACGGTGGAACGGGGAAGAGATTGTCTTTGATGACGCGGCAATTATCACCAATGAAATGCAGTACTTTCGTTTGTGCACCACCCGAGCAATGAACCATACCGTGAATTTCGGGACGGAGCGCATCGAGCAGCTTCTTTACTACCGGTGCATACGTACGAGTGGGAGAGAGTACCAGCTTGCCTGCATTCAGCGGACTGCCTTCAACGGCATCTGTCAGTTTCAGCTTACCGCTGTAAACCAACTCTTCAGGCACTGCCTTGTCATAACTTTCGGGATAGTTTTCCGCCAGATATTTGGCGAACACGTCGTGGCGCGCACTGGTCAGGCCATTGCTGCCCATACCGCCGTTGTATTCTTTCTCGTAGGTAGCTTGTCCGTAGGAAGCCAAACCTACGATGACGTCTCCCGGATGGATATTGGCATTGTTGATGACGTCCGAACGCTTCATGCGGCAAGTTACGGTGGAATCCACGATAATGGTGCGTACAAGGTCACCCACATCGGCGGTTTCGCCTCCGGTGGCATAAACGCCTACGCCCATTTCACGGAGTTCGGCAAGCAGTTCGTCCGTACCGTTGATGATGGCGGAGATTACTTCACCGGGAATGAGCAGCTTGTTGCGTCCGATGGTGGAAGATACAAGGATATTATCTACTGCACCGACACAGAGTAAGTCGTCGATGTTCATGATCAGTGCATCTTGTGCAATACCTTTCCATACACCGAGGTCACCGGTTTCCTTCCAGTACATGTATGCCAAGCTGGACTTGGTGCCTGCACCGTCGGCATGCATAATATTACAATACTCCGGGTCACCGCCCAAAATGTCAGGGATGATTTTGCAGAAAGCCTGCGGGAAAATTCCTTTGTCGATGTTCTTGATGGCGTTGTGCACATCTTCTTTCGATGCACTGACACCGCGCATCATGTATCGTTGATTACTCATGAGATAATAAGTTGGTTCAATTGAATGTGCAAAAGTAGTGATTATTTCGTTTACAGCCTTAGCTTTGCGTCAGAAAATAGTATGGGAGATTTGCATTTGCCCGGTTTGTTTGGCTTGGGCCGGCATGTGAAAGGGGGAAAGGAAGTTGTGGTAGATAAGTGGGAGAATGAATAAATACTGTCTGTTGTAAATCAGGCACGGAAATTAATAAGAAAATCCGTGCCTATAAAAGAAACTTGTTTTATTCTCAGTATGTTTATTGCTTTTGGGGTTGAATATCAATAGTCTTTTTGTAGAAAGACTTATCTGTAATCTTGTTTTCTACTTTGTCGATAAGGCCTTGTGTATGTGGCTCATAAATAGGCAAGAAGCAATACCCTTTGTTTCCGGTCTTGGTATTGATGGCTTCTACCAAAAACATGCCGTAATATTGCCATAAGGCTTTGCCGTACCAAAACAGCGCTTTGGCGTCTTTGCGTACTTTGTTTCCGTCGGCGCTCATGGTATGTGCTATCTGCTTGGTTACTTTATAACTTTCCGTTTTATAGAAGTTCAGTGTATAACCTTCTACGGGCTCACCATTTTCCGTGATGGTGAATTCTATGAAGTCGGTGAAGGTCTCCCACAAGCAAGTATCGTATAGACGGTATTCCTTTCTTGCGCCGTTTACGTTGAGGCATCTTAATTCATACTCGCTCCATTCACAGTCTTTGATGGCGGGGTAAGGATTGTTCATGATGCCGGCAATCGGGCTGAAAGATTGTCCGCTGACCGGGTTGTCTGAAGCTTTGATGGCAAAAGGATATAGGTCGATAATGCCTCGGAAGTGGCCGAATTCATGTACAATGGCTGCGACGGTGCTGGTTGTCTCATCCAAATGGTTGAAGAACTTGCCCGGTTCAATGCCGGGATTTACCACGAGGATATTGGACATGCCGTAACCATCATCGCTACAACCGCCGCCGCCTTCTCCTTCTTGTATCACGAAGTCATAGGCAACTATACATTGATATTTGTTTTTGTCTATGCGATTGGCATAATTCTTCGGCACTTCCCAATGGTCGCCTTCAAAGATGATTATATCTTCAAGGTCGGGGATAAATATATAGTTACGCTTCAATACGTTTTTCTTGTCCAGTTTCATGAAACGTTCATTGATGGCTTCCCATTGTGTCTTTAGTCTGGACTTGAAGAAGTCCATATCCCTCATATCAAACCCTTCTTTGTCGATTGCTATTTTGATGTGGAAAGCAATGTTGGTTCCGTCGTCATATTCTAGTCCCACGTTATCCGGGTTGAATTCGCTGGGTGGCGGGGTAGGCTCTTCTTCGTCCGGTAGTATAGGTTGGTTATTGCTTCCCTCGGAGCAACAGATGTTTGCAAACACGCAAATGAAGAAAAACAGGATATATAATGTTCTCATTGTGATAATGGTTTGGAAGATTTAGCAAAAATTCAAACAAGGAGGGACTGTCCGGCAGAACTACCTCCTTGTTTGAGTGACAATTATTGAAAAGAGTGCTTATTCACCGTACAATTCAATTTCCGAAAGAGCTACATTGTGGATATAGTTGCCCGAATAGAACTCCAATGTTCTCATGTCTATGTTATTTGTATTGGTTATGAGCGCAATACGTATCATCGACACATTGCCCGTTTCAAGGTTCCCGGTATCGTATGTCTTTTTGGAACCACTGTCCGGATAGCAATTCTCATTCTCATGTATCAGTCTCAAGTCATCCACGGAATTTCCGGCATAGAATTGAATATGTTTCGGGTTGTTGTGTGTTGTCTTGATAGATAATACCAGTCTTGCTATTTTTGAAATGTTCCTGACGTCTTTTATGTCAATATAGATGCCATATTTGGGGTCGCAAGCGGGTTTGTCCAACTCGGGAGCATACCACATGGACTGCCAACCGTTATCGTCTGCCGATCCATTGATGATGGCCGGAAGCGACTGGTCGTTCTCATTGCTGTTGGCATACAGGTCATTGATGCTCAGTGTAATCTTATTGCTGATTCTTACATGGACATAACCGATCTTATCGGAAGAAACATTAAACGGCATTCCGGTCACATCCTTTAAAATTACCGGCAGCAAATATTCCCCGGAAGACAAACCTGTACGGTCGATGTCTATTTTCACTTCTTTATTGCTTTCCGCATTGAAGCTGGTAGCAGGCAGCGTATAGTTTTCGGCCGGAAGCAACGTGTAATTTTCACCGCTTTCGGCTGCAATTTGTGCGACTTTGGCTTCCAGAATTTCTTTGTCTGTCTCGTAGGTTACTCCAAAGTTCCATTTGCTGTTGGCGACATCCAGGTTGAGGGTAAGCGGACATTGAGCCGTTGTGACAGCGTCGTCGTATATCGAGAAACTGATAATGGGCAATATGCCGCTTGTACCTAAAGATATAGTCGGAGTAAATACTTTGGGCAACAGTATCAGGGTACTTTTATCCTTTTTTATCGAATATTCCGGGCTTTCCAGACGTATGGGTAGCACATATTGCTTGTTTTGTTCCAGCGTGCCGATACTGGCTTTCAATGTAATGTTCACATTCTGGCTTTCGGTTGATTCGTCAAACGTATAATCTTTATCAAACTCATAATAATTGGAAGGCAGCATAATGAAATTTGTGGCATTCTCTGTATTATATGCGTCAAGTTCTTCCTGCGTAAATACAGCCAGAGAGGCATTCCGTGCAATGGCGGGATTGGTCCCTCCTTTGCCGATGGCGGTAGAGAAAGTCACGTCTTCGTTTACGTTGTAAAAATCCACTTCTACTTGATTGTTGTTTTTTAGATAGAGAACCGAAGTGAATTCATCATTTTCAAACTGTGGCTCTCCCGGATTATCACAAGATGTGCCGGAAAAAGCTATCAGAGTGCAGAGCAATGAAGCTAAATATATATGTCTTTTCATTTTCTTATATTGTAATGTTGTATAAATACGATGTTAGTATCCCGGTGCTTGTACCAAATTGGTGTTTTTGCCGATTTCATTTTCCAGGATAGGAGCAATGTACATACGGCTCGTCCATCTATAAGGCTGGGCGACTTTGGTGCGGCGGTTGAACTGGTCAAAAGTGGGGTTGGTAATCGTTTCCGCATCCAATCCTTCCCGTGCGCCTGCATCGAGAACTTCCGGGGCAATCATCCAACGGCGTACATCGTAAAAGCGATGGCCTTCGCCGTACAATTCGATGTAGCGTTCCCGCTGTATCCATTCCATCAGCGTGTGTTCCGGGGTAATGTCGGCTTCGGTAATGGCAGGCAGGCCGGCACGTTCGTGTACTTTGTTCAGGTTTTCAAGAGCTTTGGAGGTATTCTCCTGGGCGGCGTAACATTCGGCCAGACTTAAGTAAAGTTCAGCCATGCGAATCAGCGGGCGTTGGTAACGTTCATTGTTTACGTTGCCGCTCTTATCCCACATACGGTCGGGACGGACGAATTTTTGTGCGAGGAAGCCGGTGATGCAGTGGTCACGATAGTGGTCGGTAGGATTATAACCGTGTTTGTCTGATGCTTTAAGCTCAAGACGTACCGGTTTGCCATTGGCTACCATTGTTCCCCAATCGCCTTGGTCAAAAGCCATCCAGGCATAAAAGCGAGGTTCGCGATTTACACACAGTTTGGTGATATCCGGACGATCGGCATCCACATTCGCCTTTTCCAGCAACTCGTCGCTGCTATCCAAGAATTTGCCCTTTGCCGTATAGAAGCTTTCCATGGCATTGAGGTAAGGAGAGTAGCTGTTGTATCCCTGCACCCAGTCACCGTTGTTTTTCTGGAGTACGCGATAGGGCATCATACAGTTGTACGGCACCCAGTCTGCATCGTCAGAAACGCCCCATACATATTCGGTGTTTCCTTCATTGTAACGGGTGGTCACCAAATGGCGCATCATCAACACTCTCTTCTTGAAATCGTCGCTTGCACCTCCGGGGACGT
Source organism: Bacteroides fluxus YIT 12057 (assembly GCF_000195635.1). Taxonomy (GTDB): domain Bacteria; phylum Bacteroidota; class Bacteroidia; order Bacteroidales; family Bacteroidaceae; genus Bacteroides; species Bacteroides fluxus. The sequence continues at coordinate 39,798 of NZ_GL882694.1, forward strand.
AAACATTATCCAACGGGATTTTCTTTGTGTCGTAGAAGTTCAGATCGGCTTCAGTAGTTCCATACAGCTTGTGTCCGGCCATTTTAGCTTCCTTGATGGCTTCTTCATAAGCTTCGCGGGCACGTTCCCATTTTTGCGGGTCATAAGTTTTGCTTACCAGTTCGTAACCGTAGTCTATGCCATTGTAAGAGCTGGTTACTTTGTTCTTCCAGTCTTTATAAGGGAAACCACCGTTCCATAGCGGTGAGGCGGCATACAGCAATACTCTGGCTTTCAGTGCGCAGGCTATTGCATGAGTGGCGCGTCCACGTGTGTTGATGTCACGCTCGGTGGGCAGTTTGTAGCCATCAATCACTTTATTGTCCAGAATATCTACAATCCAGTTTGTGGCAGCGTCATAGTGCATACGGCCATTGTACTCGGAAGGCGGAGTGTCTTGGGGGATGCGGCTGTCTGTGATAGGGCACGGTCCGTAAAGGCGCAGATTCTGGAAATGATAATAAGCTAGCAGGAAGTAAGCTTCCGCTTCCCATTCACTTCGTTGCTGTTCGGTTATCCCTTTGGCGGCAGGCAAATTTTCCAGAAAGAGGTGTATTTGTCCGATGTACTTGTAATTGTAATTCCAGTTTTGCAGGCTGGTGGCAGATGTTATCCGGTCGTAGGCGAAGTCGAATGTAATACCTCCCCAAACTTCAGGAAGTGCAAACTCGTCTGCCGACCCTTCCAGAAGATAATAACCAATCGGAGATTTTATATTGGCATAACAGGAATACAGGAAGCCTTCGGTTGCATCCGGGGTAATGGTTGCGTCATTCATGTCGGCTTGCTCGGGAGGAACAATGTCCAGAAATTCGCAGGAAGTCAACGTCAGCCCTGCCGATAGCAGCAATGTGCCGCTCAGGTATTTGATAGATTTATTTAATTTCATGATTTGGGTCTTTTAGAAGTTCAACTGTAATCCGATGTTAAAGGTGCGTTGTAACGGGTATTCATACCATTGCAGTTCCGGATCCCATTCTTTGAAGGGGCTGAATACTGCCAGATTGTCTCCTGTTACGTATATGCGTCCGTATTTAAAGCTATATCCAAGCTGTAGCTGTTTCAATCTCAGGAAATTGCCGTTGCGTAACCAATAGGTACTATTTACGCGGTTGTTGTTGGTTTCGCTGTTGGTCAAACCCAATCTCGGATATTTGGCATTGGGGTTCGGGTTTTCTTCTGTCCAGCGATTGTCGGCTACATACTGGAATACATTGTAGTCACTTACACCGAAGGGATGGAAATCATTGACCATGATTTTGCACATGGCAGAGCCGTTGAAGAACACGCCGAAGTCCCACTGTTTGTAGGTGGCGTTTACACCAAAACCGTATTGGATGCGTGGTTGAGAACCCAATTCGGAAATATAGGCTTGGTCGTATGGGTTAATGACACCGTCACCGTTGAGGTCGCGGTATTTGATGTCACCTACCATCGGGGTACTTCCCAATTCCTGTACAGCATGGTTGTCTATCTCTTCTTGGCTGGTAAACAGCCCTTCGGCTACGTAACCATAGTGTGTACCGCTCTTTTGGGCGTTGACCGGGCGTCCGGTTTGTATTTGCCAAGGATATTCGTGCCAGATTTCGTCCTTGTATTCGTACTCGTTTTGCGCGTAGGTGAAGTTGCCGCGGAAGTCTAATCTTAAATCTTTGCCGATTTGTTGGGTGTATGTAGTGCTGAACTCATATCCCCAGTTCTTCATCTTGCCTACAGGAGCATAAGGAACTGCATTGGAGAATCCTAAAGAGTTGGGCCAGGAGGCACGCATCATCAGGATGTTATAGCGTTTTTCGTAGAAATAGTCGAATATCATGTTCCAATTACGGAAAAGGGTGATGTCCAGACCTAAGTCCAGTTTCCGGGAACGTTCCCAGCAAGCGTTTTGTACGGCGTATCTTTCCAATAACGGCCCCCATTTGGTGATGTTGTAATTGTCACCGGTAGTCCAATACATGTCACCATGTCCCAATGTCACTTGGTCTCTATATACGAAGTTCTCCGGATAGTTCAGGGCATCGCTACCTACTATACCGTATGAACCACGGAGTTTCAGGTTGTCTATTTTGTCACGAAGGGGTTCAAAGAAGGCTTCATTGCTTATTACCCAACCCAATGACATGGCAGGAAAGAATTCAAAGCGGTCTTCCTTGGCAAGACGTTCAGTACCGTTATAACCGAAGTTGAACTCGGCGAGATAACGTTGGCCGTAATCGTATGTGAAACGTCCGGAGAATCCCTGGTTGCGTTCGGGCAATACATATTCCTTAAAATCGCGTTGCATGTACATCAGCATACCGCCTACATTATGCAGGCCGAATTGGCGCTGGTAGTTCAACTGGAACTGCATCATGATGGTGCGGTCGCTCCATTTGGATACGTCGGAGGTTTTGATATAGTCTGTTCCGGAAGTACCGAGGCGCTCCATTTCATAGCTGTCCGTCGCTTCGTCATAACTGGTAATCTGGTAAAAATACGGGTCGATGGAGCGGTTGAACGATTGTTCGGAATACGCTTTGAAATTGATCAGTGCATTGACGGACAATCCTTTGGTAATGAACTTCAAGTCCTGGTCTATTCTTACCGATGTGTTCAATGTGTTAAGGTCGCTCTGCTTGAAAGAGGTACTCATGTATGCGTATGGGTTGGTACGCAATGAGTTTCCTTCCAGTCGGGCGTTACCGAACCGGATGTGTTCATCTCCTGCCTGTGCGGGCAGAGTAGCGGGAAAATAGATGGGATTTGTAGTAAGCGTCATCTTGAACAAATCTCTGGAGGCGTAGTTAGGACCTTTCTTGTTGCGTATCTGTGCGTTCATATTCAAGCGCACTTTGGTGGTCGGCGTCACTTTCACTTCTACATTGTTCTGGAAGTTGTAGGCCATGTTGTTGATGTTGTTGTTGAACGAGTAGAATTGGGGGCTGTCCAACAATCCGCTGTCATGGTTTACGTTCAAACTCATGTAATAGGTCACTTTTGAACCACCGCCTTGAATATTGATATTGGCCCGTTGGCTCATGGCCATGTCCTTGAAGATGAGGTCACGCCAATCTACATCCGGATATAGGTAAGGATTCGTCTGGTTGCGTGTTGCGTCGATTTGTTCCGGTTGGTAACGCTTCTGGCCGCCTCGGGTAGTGCTGGATTCATTATAGAGTTCCATCCATGTGGCTCCATCTACGAATTCGGGAAAATTCATGGGGGAGAAGAAAGCGTTCTCCAGCGTTACGTTGATTTTGGTTTTTGTGTTTTCCGCGCCTTTTTTGGTCGTGATCAGCATTACGCCGTTGGCGCCCCGGGCTCCATAGATGGCAGTTGCCGATGCATCCTTCAATATGGAGAATGACTCAATGGTTTCTGCGGGAACATTGTTCAAGTCGTTTGCCGAAATCTCCACTTCATCCAGCAAAATCAATGGAGTGGCACGGCCTCCGAAGGTGGAGATACCACGGATGTAGAAGTCAGAAGCGCTGCCGGGCTCACCGCTGGTAGTGCTTACCATGACACCGGCCAACTGTCCTGCCAGTGCGTTGGTCAGTGATGAACTCGGTGTTTTCAAGCTCGCTCCTTTTACGGAGGTGATGGCGCCGGTTACGCTGACCTTTTTCTGTGTACCCGACCCTACGATTACCACTTCATCCAGTAATTCGTTGTCTGATGTCATTTTGATGTTGATGACACCTAAATCTTCTACCGGTACTTTACGGGTTTTGTAGCCTATGTAAGAAAGTACCAGCACATCTTTGTTTCCGTTCACTGTAATAGAGTAGTTACCGTCGATGTCTGAAATAACTCCGCTGTTGGTACTTTCTACTCTGATGTTTACTCCGATGAGTGGGGAGCCGTCCACTGCATCGGTAATGGTACCTGTTACTGTACGACTTTTTTTCTGTTGTTGTACCATTGTCATTTCTCTGTCTTCGTTGTCGGCCGGATTGGCAAATGCAGGATTGGTGATTCCTGATAGTGCCATGGCGGCAAAACAAAGCGAGAATAGCTTTTTAGAATGTTTTTTCATTCCGATTAAGTTTTAATTAGATTTTAACTGTTAACTATCTCTTGTTATTTCTGCTGGCAAATATCAAGGAAAGCATGTTATCTCGCTTTGCTCAACATGCCTAATTATGTTCAATTCGTCCCTTAGGAACAAATTGAACATATATATCAGAAAAGATGGTGTCGGACTATTCTCGGCAGATATTTTTTTTGTATTCTGTAGGAGACATTTCGAATTTTAGCTTGAATGTCTTAGTGAAATGCGAGTTGTTGATGAAACCCACTTCAAGCATGATTTCTTGAATGTTCAGGTTAGAATTGGTGAGTAAATAAGCGGCTTTTTCCAACCGGACGTTTCGCACATAGTCTGCTAATGACTGGCCATCAATCCGCTTCAAGTCTCTGTATAGTTTTGTCCTGCTTACTCCCATTGCAGCGGCCAATTGGTCGGGAGATAAGTTGGGGTCACTGAGATTGTCGTTGATTACCTTTTTGAATTGTTCTGTCATTGCCTGGAGTTCTTCGGCGCTTAATGCGGATTTCTGTGGCTCTTTTTTGGCAGTCTTTTTCTCTGCTGCGGTTTCTTCGGCTGTTGTGTTCCGGATGTAATCGGGAGATGCCTGCATGGCGTTGTCCGGTCTGTTTCCTTTCAGCCATTGTTCTCTTTGTGTGAGTAACCGATGCAGGTTCACTTCCAACAACTTCATGGAGAAAGGTTTGGGAATATATAAATCAGCTCCTGATTCGTATCCTTCTATCTGGCTTTCCACATTGTCTTTGGCTGTCAGCAAGACCAAGGGGATATAGGCTACGGAGAGGTTGTTCTTAATTCGTCTGCACATTTCTATTCCATCCATTTCAGGCATCATGACATCACTCACAATGATGTCGGGAAAGATTGACATGCACATGTCCAGTCCCATACGACCGTTGTCGGCTGTGTGGATATTGTATGAAGAGGACAGTTGTTCTCTCAAGGCGGTCTGAAGCTCCTTGTTGTCTTCTACAATGAGTAGAGTGGGCAACTTGGGGTTGTCACTCCGGGGACTTTCGGGTTCTTTGATATTATTTGTCTCATTCGTGTCTAATTCGCAGTATTGGTTATTCATGAATCCTTTGAAGTCGAAATCGCTATTTTCGCCCTTTCCGGTGATGGGGTTACTGCCCGATATGGGCAGTGCCACGATAAATTCTGTTCCCACCATGCGTTCACTGCTTACGATGATCATTCCGTTGTGCTGCAATACAATACTTTTCACTATAGCTAACCCGATTCCCGAACCTAAATGTGACTGTGAGGAACCTTGCACTTGGAAAAAACGTTCGTAGATGAGGCGGATGGATTCTGTGGAAATGCCGACTCCTGTATCTCTGACGGTAAGTATGCAGACGGGTTGTTCGGGAGAAATGTTTCCTTCGGTGTGTAAGTTGCCGTAACAGGGGGTGACATCTTTCATTGTACCTTTTTTGAAATGGACATCCACCTTGCCGTCTTCATTGGTATATTTGATGGCATTGGAAAGCAGGTTGATGATCATTTTTCCCATTTTATCTTTGTCGGCGTCCAACTCGATATCTTCTGCATCTGCAGTGAAGGTTGCTGAAATATGTTTATTGTTTGCCCAGGAACTGATTTCATCAAAAATCCGGCGCACTAACTGGGACATGTTTAGATGTTCAATGTTTAATGTCCCTATTCCCAGATCCGCTTTCCTGATATCCACAAGTTCGGTGATCAGTGCCAGCATCTTTTTGGCGTTGGTAAGGATTGTCTTGCATTCTTTCACAGGTTTGTTGTCGTTGAACAACTTTTCGGCTGCCAGTAATATTAAAGTCAACGGGGTTTTCAATTCGTGTGAAGCGTTCATGAAGAATTGCATTTTGGCTTGATATTTTTCTTCATCTTGTGCCATCAGAATTTTCTGTATCTCGTTTTCTTTCTTAAGATTCTGTTCTTTGCTATATTGCCTGAAGGCAATGTACAGTACCAGCAATACGATCAGTACATAGCTTACTTTTGCCTGGAAAGACAACCACCAAGGTGGCAGCACATTGATTTCCAGCTTTTTCACCGGTTCTTGCCAGGTATATCCTTTGTCGGTGGAGAACTGTACTTCCAGTTCATAGGAATCGTAAGGCAAGTTTGAGAAGTAAACTTCATTGTTGGTATATCGTAATGTATGCCATTCCTGTTGGAAACCTTTCAGACGGTAGCGATACATTATCTGTTCGGACAGTTCGTAACCCAATGCGGCAAAAGAGATGGTGAAATTGTTCTGCAGATAATTGAGGGTAAGCTCGGACGTTTTGTCTAGGACCTTGTCTAATAGAATACGTCCGTTGTAGGCCGCTTTCGGGACGATTTTCTGGTTGTTGACTGTTAACCCGCAAAGCATCAACTCATTATTGCCGGTACTACAGATCAAGTGGGAGGGGTGGAAATAGCTTAGGCCATACAATCCACCCATATAGAGGTAACCGTCGTTTCCTTTGTAAGAAGCGTTTATCTTGAAAGCATTGTTTTGCAATCCATCGCCAAGTCCGTAGGTATGGATGGTGTTTTTCTGAGGATTCAGTTGGGTGATTCCCTTGCCGCCTGTCCAGACATTGCCTTTATGGTCAAGGAGCACTATTTCACAGTCGTTGTTGGGAAGCCCGTCTTGTACGGTATAGCAAGTAGCGGTATAGTCATTATTACGTTCGGAATGCAATACTATTTTATTCAGACCGCCTCCTATAGTTCCTACCCAGCAAATGGAGTCGTTGCTGCAATCGATATCCGCCAGATAATTGGTGGACATCGAATTTTTCATTGAAGAATCCGCCTGATAGGAAGATAGATTTTTTATTCTTCCATCATCGGTCAGTTGTAGGCGGTTCAGACCGTTGGTGGTACATAGGAAGGTTGAGTGTCCTTTGACGAGAATGTGTGATATATGATTGGAAAGAAGGCACGGGTCTGTTTGGGTATTGAGATGCATCGTTATCTTCGGATCACTCAGGGGGTTGCTTATACGGAATATGCCGTTTCCCCAGGTGCCTATCCATAAATGTCCGGATGAGTCTTCTTTTAAGTGTGCGATGCTGATATTGATTAGATTCGCGTCACCGGAGTTCTTGGAATCCAGCTTGCGGGATTTTTGCGTGTACGTGTCGTAGAGGAAGATTCCGTGACTTGTACCGATGTAGAGATGCCTTTGGTCGCGGCTCATTTCCAGTGTTTGGTAGTATATGGTTTCGGCGTTTTTTGTCTTTTGTAACGGCATCAATGTAAGTTCACCCGTTTGTGGCGAATGACGGAACAGGCTGGAGTATTCTACAAGAATCCAATTGGTGCCGTTGTCCTGTCCGGTGATTGATACGACTTCGTTCTGTGAAAATCCCATTTCTTGAAAATCCGGTGCGGAAAGATTGCTGAAGATAGATTTGGAGAGGCTGCGGTAAAATATTCCCCAACTGTTGGATGCCACCCATAGATTATTGTATTTGTCTATGAGCAAATCCTCTATTTTCAGTGATGAGTGTTCTTCGTCCGGTGTATTCCGTAAATATTCCCGTATCACGGCTTGGGATGAGAAAGGTTGTTTCATCTCGAATATGCCTGCGGAGTAGATACACCATAGATCTCCCTCTTTGCTGACAATTAGTTTGCCATTGGTTGTTGTTGGTATTCTCGGATTGACTTGGTGGAAACCGGTATAGACGGACGTAGAGCAGTCCGGTTGCCCTCCGGCAATGTTGAAACGATAGCATCCTTCTCCCGAACGCACGTATAAGTAATTCCCCATAAGGTGGATACTGCGTATTATGTCATTCTTTTTCAATAGTTTGTCTGTTGCATAGCTGTTGAGCAGCACAATTTGTCCGTTGCGGATACCGAGTTTGACGAGGTGGAATCCGGTGGAAGCCCATACTGTCTCTCCTTGGAATTGCAAGTCTGTGATACCCTTGCAAAAGATACGGTCGGCATCATTGTTCCATTCTACGGATTTGAGCGTGTCTTTATGGACTTGTGCGACGATTGCTTCTTTGGAGGTTCTTATCCATAAATGGCAACCGGCCGGATTGATGAATATTTCGTGGACGGTGCTCCGGAGGCGTTGTGAGAGTTCATCTCCTTCTATGTGATAAGGTATATAGCGATGGGTATTTAAATCAAAGCAGGTTAGTCCGCTTTCTGTTCCCAGCCATATCTTGTCTGTATTGCAGGCCATTGCTCTGATTCGGTTGTGCGACTCGTATATTTTGTGGTTTTTCGGATAATAGTCAAATGTCTGCAGGTTGTAACCGTCGTAATTTTGCAGACCGGCGAGTGTGCCTATCCAAATAAGGCCTGTACTGTCTTGTAAAATGCAACAGGCATCAGTGTGTGCCAAACCGTTGTTAATGTTTAGACGCTTGAATATTTCATTGGCATGTAGTGAAGAGGGTAAGATTGGTAAAATCAAACTAATCACTGCTGATATCAATAGCTTATGCAGATTCTTCATGGTAATAGATCATAAATGTGTTGCAAATATAGGAAAAGTGAGCCAAATAGAACATTTTTTGGGCGATAATTGGGATGGAAAGCAAAGTCGGGTTTCTTTGAAAAGTGTACATTTGCGGAATCGCATATCCATATTTAATTTATAAACTTAAAATAAATACCATGAAAATTACAAGACGCAATTTTTTTAAGAAAACTCTGGCAGGAACTTTGTTGCTGGGTGCCGGAATGTTGCCCCAACCATTGGCGGCTTTTACTACAGCACAACCTAAACGTGGCAGGCAGAAGGCTAAAAGGGTTGTCCTGATCAGTCTTGACGGCATCAGTGTAGCCGGATTCCGGCAAGCCAATACTCCCCGGCTCGATGAATTACTGGCTCAGGGAGTGCTATCCTTGCAAACGCGTGTAGTGATGCCTTCGGTTACACTTCCCAACTGGACAAGCCATCTTACAGGCAGCGGTCCCGAACAGCATGGAGTGGTAAACAACAATTGGACATTGGCAGATTTCAAACTGCCTGCTGTCACTACCGATAGTGACGGCTATTATCCCTCGGTGTTTACCTTGCTGAAAGAAAAGAATCCCAATATCAAGACCGCTTTCTATTATAATTGGCTGAATCTTATCTATCCTTATAACCGGAAGTATCTGGATGAAGTAAGCTTTCTGGAGGAAGATGCATATATACCCAATTATGAGAAGGCCTTTAATTTCCTAGTGGAAAACAGGAACAGTCCGACCATGGCGGTATAGAGTACGGGCATGGTGGTGTGAGTGTGGATGAAATGATTGTGCCTTGGGGAATTGTTGGTCCCGGAATTGCCCGGGGGGTGAGAATGGAGGAAGCCAATAATACCGTAAATACATCGGCGGTAATTTTACGGTTGTTTGGAGTGGAACAGCCTTCTGCCTGGACGGGTGAAGTGCCGGAAACCATTTTAGACGTCTGAAAAGTTGTTTCATGCTGTCTTTTGTCTTTACGTTCGGTTTTCAGTTGCTTATAAATGTTAAATGCACGGTGAGCACACTTTGAGGAACAAAAAGCACAGGATTAGGAACGGATAGCAAAGCCCGGAAGCCCGTAGTGGCGTAGTTTTGTGCAGAAATCGTACAAAAATAAAAAGATAAGCATGAGACAGAAAAATTATTTATGGCTGCTCGTTGTCCTGTTGTTTGCGGGAAATGCAGTACATGCCAAATCGGGCGGAAAGGAAATACACATCCCCGCTAAGCAAGTGAAGGAAAATGATTTTAGAAAAGGCGGGCGGTTCAGCCATGACTACAAGATGGAATCAGAAAATTTGGTGCTGTTCTGGGAAAGTTCCTTCGGCAAAGACCCGGCTGGTTATGTTGATAAGTCCCGCCGATTTTATCCGGAAGAATTGTTGCGTGAGGGTGAACGGTTCTTTACCTATTATGTGGATAAGTTGAAATTTGCCGATCCGGAGACGTCGCAATCCGCCCGGAAAAAGATGATTATATGGATGTTCAACGATGCCGAAACAACCGCTTACGGATGGGGCGATGAAGGAGTGGGGATGATGTGGATGCGTCCGTGCCGCGCCCAATCCTATCCTTACTGTCCGTTGGCCCATGAGATGGGACATTCTTTTCAATACATGGTAGAGGCAGACGGTTCGCGCGGATTCGGTGGACATCCATTGGTGGAATATACTTCGCAATGGATGCTGTGGCAGGTTTATTCGGACTGGACTACCATTGAAAAATATCACTTGGATGCCTACATGGAGCAGACTCATTACTCGCTGCTGAATGGAATCAACCAGTATCATGCACCGCAGTTCATGGAGTATTGGTCTAACAAGCACGGATTGAATATTATTGCGCGTATCTGGAAAGAAGCAGAGGGCAACGAAGACCCGGTTGCAGCCTACAAACGGTTGACGGGTATCAGTCAGGAAGAGTTTAATGACGAGATATATGAGGCGGCTGCCCGTTTCGCTACTTGGGATATGCCGCGTGTGAAGAATGTATGTAGCAGTTACGCCAACCAACACCGTTGCAAACTGGATAAGGTAGCTGACAACTGGTACCAGATAGCCGAAACCCGTTGTCCGCAGAATTATGGTTATAATATTATCCGTTTGAATGTGCCCGAAGGAGGCGAGGAAATCACATTGGAATTTAAAGGTGTGGCCGGCAGTGAAGGTTTCCGCAGCGGCAATCTGAATGATGCCGGATGGAGATACGGTTTTGTAGCTGTGAATAAAGAGGGTCAATGTTACTACGGAAAGACTTATAAGGCCGGTAACGGAGACAACCGGCCTGTGAAATTCATTGTACCCGAAGAAACTCAATTCCTTTGGTTCGTAGTGACTGCTGCTCCTGCGCAACATCGTGATTATCTGAAGAAATGGAATGAACTGGCAAAGGAAAAGGGAAAAGAAGCCCAATGGCCTTACCGGATACGTTTGGAGAATGTGGATCTTCATCAATCCGTATTGAAAGCGAAGAATTAACTCTTGATATAAGAACTGAATCATGAAAGCAAAACACTATTTACTATTGGCGATAAGTATATTGTCTTCAGGAAGCCTTTGGGCGAAGGATTACTTGATTTCCACTCCCAACACTTCATTGCTTCTTACGGCCACTCCCGGTGAAAAATCAAAGTTTCAATATTATGGCAGCCGTATTACAGAAAAAGAAATCCAAGGTATTTATGATAGCGGGCTGGCGTTCGGTACGGAGAGCTATCCGGTATTCGGGTTGAACACTGCCGGTGAACGGGCCATGGCAGTCACTCATGCCGATGGTAACATGTCACTCGATCTGGTTGTGGAAGAGGTAAACCAGTATCAGACCGATGAGGCCGAAACTACAGAGATACGCATGAAAGATCTGGTTTATCCGTTTGTACTGAAGCAATATTTCAAGGCCTATAAGGGAACCGACATCATTTCTACTTGGGTGGAAGTGGAGAATAACCATAGAAAGCCTATTACGCTGTATCGTTTTGCATCGGCCTTTTTGCCTGTACATCGGGGAGATAACTGGATGACGCATTTTCACGGATTCTGGGGAGCCGAGTGCACGATGGAGGAAGAGAAACTGACCAACGGCCAGAAAGTGATCAGTAACAAGGACGGATTGGTAAATACGGAATCCGACCATCCGTCGTTCATGCTTTCCATGGACGGTAAGCCACAGGAGGCTCATGGACATGTGTTGGCAGGTACGTTGGCATGGACCAGCAATTATCTTATCAAAATGGATGTCCATAATACGCGGTTCAACTTTTCGGCAGGAATCAACGAAGAAAACTCTCATTATACATTGGAGTACAAGGAGGTGTTTACTACTCCTGAGTTTGCCATGACCTACAGCACTACAGGAAAAGGCGGTGTTAGCCGTGCTTTCCATCGTTGGGCACGCCGGTATAAGTTGCATCAGGGCAATGTTCCCCACGATATATTGTTGAACAGTTGGGAAGGTGTCTATTTCAAGGTAAATCAGGAAGGTATGGACCGGATGATGGAAGCCTTTTCTGATATGGGAGGAGAGTTGTTTGTGATGGACGACGGATGGTTCGGCAACAAATATCCCCGCAACGGAGGCAACAGCAGCTTGGGCGACTGGGAAGTGTGCAAGGAGAAGCTGCCCCAAGGAATAGAAGGTCTGTTACAGTCGGCCAAGAAGCACAACATCAAATTCGGTATCTGGATAGAGCCGGAAATGTCGAATACAAAGAGCGAACTGTTTGAAAATCATCCCGATTGGATTATGCGTGTCAAAAACCGTCCTTTATCTACAGGGCGGGGAGGCACACAGGTAGTACTCGATCTTACTAACCCCGAAGTGCAGGATTTTGTATTCGGTGTAGTGGATAACCTGATGACCAAGCACCCGGAAATTGCCTATATGAAGTGGGATGACAACAGCTGCTTGATGGATTACGGCTCGCAATATCTTCCCAAAGAGAAGCAGTCCCACCTTTATATAGACTATCAGAAGGGATTGATAAACGTCTTGAAACGCATTCGTGCCAAATATCCCGATCTGGTACTGCAAGCCTGTGCCGGTGGCGGTGGTCGGGTGAACTACGGTCTTCTGCCTTATTTCAACGAATTCTGGACCAGCGATGATACGGATGCACTGCAACGCATCTATATGCAATGGGGCGTGTCCTCTTTCTATCCTGCCGTGGCAATGGCTGCTCACGTCAGTGCCGACCGGAACCATCAGACTGGACGTACCATCCCCTTGAAGTTCCGTTTTGATGTGGCAATGTCGGGGCGTTTGGGCATGGAGATTCAGCCCAAGGATATGAGCGATGCAGACAAGGCGTATGCCAAGCGTGCGATTGCGGCTTATAAGGACATCCGGAATGTGGTTCAGTTTGGCGATCTCTATCGTCTTGCCTCTCCCTATGACAATACAGGGGTGGCTTCGTTGATGTATGTTACCCCCGAGAAAGAACGGGCGGTGTTTTATGTCTATAAAACATCCCATTTCATCAATATGATTCTTCCCAAGGTATGTATGGACGGGCTTGACCCTCAGAAAATGTACCGGTTGAAGGACCTTACTCCTTTGAAAGAAGATAAGCCTTGCGGACTGCACGGTAAGGTAATCAGCGGAAAAATATTGATGGAGGAAGGAATTGTTTTGCAAAAACTTTTAAAGAATGAATATTCCAGCTTAGCTTTGGAGCTGGAAGAAGTGAAATAGAAAATAATAATTATACCATGAAAAAAAGAACAATGATTGTTGCTGCCTCTTTGGCTTTGACTCTTCTTCAGTCTTGCGCTAAAGACACGTATAAACAGGACCAATTTGTAAACCTGCTGAATATTGAAACGGGCACCACGCATAGCCCCGAAGGATATTTCTTTGCCGACTTTGGATGTTGGCACGGATATGGATTCAATAACTCTTCCGATATGTCTGAGGCCGGTGGCTTTCGCGGTCCCGCATTTGCGGGTGAACGTAGTTTGGGCTTGCAATGGCTTTCACCCTGTTTTGAAAAGCTGACGTTGATGGAAGAAGGGAACGCAGTGCCTTATACAAAGATAGTCTCTTATGAATATCTGCCCGGTATGTTGAGGCAGTATTTGCAGGCAGGTTCGTTGAGTGTGGAGATGAAACAGATTGCGGTAACCAGCCGTAGCACGATGATTCAGTACACGATTACCAATCAAGGGGCGGAGAACCGTAGCATTGCATCTGTATTGCAGGGTAGGGCAACCTATAAAGATGCCGGTTTCTCATTGGAATCCGGCAATGCGGTTACTGTGAATGTTGCAGGGGGCAAGCATTATTTCGTGCTCTCTTTGCCCGATACCTGGACAGTGAAGAATGGCTCGGAAAAGAATATGTATGTGGCATCCGGAAAAAGCACGGATTTGCGCCCCGGAAAATCATATACTTTCCATACTTTTACTTCGTATTGTCCTGCTACCGGCAAGCAGGACGCATTGGCCGAACACGCTTCCTTGAAGGTGAAAGACGCAGAAAAATATTTGAGCCGGAATGCTGAGCGTTGGGAGGGATACTTAAGCAGTATCCTTGATCGTGATACTGAATATTTGGAAAGCGACCGTAACCGTAAGTGGGCGGTAAAGGCACTCATGACTTTACACACCAACTGGCGTAGTGCCGCAGGCGACTTGAAGCACGGCGGTGTGCAGCCCAGCACCGGTCATTTCAACGCATTTTGGGCGTGGGATAGTTGGGAACATGCGGTAGGCTTATCCATCTTTAATCCTGAATTGGCAAAGGAACAGATGCTTACCATGTTCGACTTTCAAACTCCTGAAGGTATGATTATCGACCTTGTCGGGCTGGATGCAAAAGAGAACAATGAGGTTTGCTCCAAACCGCCCATTGCAGGCTGGGCAACTTATATGGTGTACCAACGCTCCAAGGATAAAGCATTTGCCAAGGAGATGCTTCCGAAGCTGCTTAAATACCACGAATGGCGATACAAATACCGTGACCATGACCAAAACGGTTTGTGTGAATATGGCGGCATCGCTCCCCAGGTTTATCAGGGACAATGGGAGAGTGGTATGGATGTGGCAGTAAAGTTCGACGGTGTGAAGATGCTGAAGAATGCCGAAGGTGCCTATTCTTTCGACCAGGAATCCATTGAACTGAACAGTTACCTCTGTGCAGAGAAGTTCTATCTGGCTTATCTGTTGGACGAGGTCGGGGATAAAGCACAGGCAGCCCGTTTTCGTGAAGAAGGGAAGAAACTGAAGAATATGATTCAGGAGAAGTTCTTCGATAAAGAAACCGGTTTCTTCTATGATCGTAAGATGGGTACGGGCGAGCTGGTGAAGGTAATCGACATCTCGGGTTGGATTCCTCTTTTTACCGGAGTGGCTACTCCCGAACAGGCTGCCGCAGTGAAGAAGAATATGCTTGATCCCGAACTTTTCGGTACTTACTTCCCTTTTTCCTCGCTCAACCACAAGCATCCGCTTTATCAGCCCGACAAGGGATATTTCCGTGGACAGACTTGGATGAATTACACTTATTTCGGTATTCGTGGCTGGAAAAACTACGGTTTCATGGAAGATGCCGCGAAATATACAAATCTCTTGCCCGATCGCCTGAAAGGACTGACCGAACCCGGTTATCCCATCCGTGAGAACTGGAATTCGGCTACGGGCGAAGCGATGACAGCCAAACACTTCGGATGGTCAAGCGCATTCTCTATTCTGCTGTTGGCTGAGGATACTGATACTTTCCCTTATGTACCGGGAATGTAGAAATGTCAAATTGTGTAGTTACAAATAAATAATAAGTATATGACAAATATTAAATCACTCTGTTTATGTTTACTGGTTGCTTTGGTGTGCCTGCCCTTAGGGGCGGCAGACCATTTGCTGAAATCTCCTGACGGGAAATTAGTTGTAGAAATAGATACGGAGGGGCAATTGAAATATGCCCTGAAACGTGAAGGGCAACTTCTGTTGGATAAAAGTTTGATCGGTCTGGTACTGGAGGATCGGGTTTTAGGAGAGAATGTGAAAGTGCGTCGGGTAAACCGGCGTTCCATGGTAGAGGAGACAATTGTGTCGCCGCACTATCGTTTTTCTTCTTTCAATTTGGTTTATAATGAGTTGGACATTCAATTGAAGGGGAGCTTCGGAGTAATATTCAGAGCTTATAATGAAGGGATTGCCTATCGTTTATATACCACGGCAAAGGAAGGCTTGACGATAAGGGATGAGGTAGTACAGATGAATTTCCCCAAAGATTATACAACCTATATGGCGTACTCTACGGTAAAACCGGGAAAGGATCAATATGCAATGGCATTTCAGAACCTGTACACCAAAAGTAGCGTGACGGGAGTAAAGACGGACAACATTGCTTTCCTCCCTATAACGGTAGATTGTGGCAATGAAGTGAAATTGACGTTAATGGAGTCTGATTTGGAAGATTATCCGGGTATGTTTGTCAAAGGTGACGGGAAAAGTACCTCCTTGCAGGGTACGTTCGCCCGGTATCCTACGGAATTAAAGAGTTTCGCTCCCCGAGCCATGAAACGTGTCGTGGAGCGAGCCGATTACATAGCAAAGACGGAAGGCAAGCGTACTTATCCGTGGCGTATCTGGGCTGTGTCCGAAAGGGATACGGAAATGCCGGTTAATAATTTGGTGTATGCCCTGGCCTCGCCTAACCGTATCGGAGATTGCTCATGGATAAAGACCGGAAAAGTAGCTTGGGATTGGTGGAATGATTGGGGAATCTCTGGCGTAGATTTCAAGGCAGGCATCAATATGAAAACCTATAAATACTATATTGATTTTGCCGCCGACAATCATATTGAGTTTGTGGTATTGGATGAGGGTTGGTATGATCCGGGGAAAGGTGACATGCTGACGGTCATTCCGGAACTTGATTTGCCGGAACTGGTGCGGTATGGCAAAAGCAAGGGCGTTGACCTGATATTGTGGGCTGTCTTCAATGTACTCGATGATCAGCTGGAAGCCGCTTGCAAGAAATATTCCGAGATGGGAATCAGTGGTTTCAAAATAGATTTCTTGGATCGTGACGACCAGACTGCTGTAGAGATGACCTACCGTATTGCCGAGATGGCTGCCAAGTATAAACTGACTCTGGATTTGCACGGTTTTTATAAGCCAACGGGATTGAACCGTACTTATCCTAATATTATTAATTTTGAATCGGTATTCGGCATGGAAGAAATGAAATGGAGTACCGTGGCGAAAGATATGATGGAATATGATGTGACAATGCCCTATATCCGTATGATGACAGGTCCGGTGGACTATACACCCGGAGCTATGCGCAATGCTTCCAAAAAAGATTTCAAGGATATTTACTACAATCCGATGAGCCAGGGAACGCGTTGCCATCAGTTGGCTGCTTATGTCATACATGATTCTCCGCTGACGATGCTCGCCGATAATCCTACCATCTACAAGCGCGAACAAGAATGCACCGATTTTATAGTCAGCATTCCCAATAAGAATATCGAGGAAACCCGTGTATTGCAAGGCAAGTTGGGAGAGTCGGTAGTTATAGCCCGCAAAATTGGCTCTTCTTGGTATGTGGGAGGAATGACCGATTGGACAGCACGGGAAATAACTCTTGATTTTGGTTTCTTGGGTGATGGTACTTATGAAGTGGTGCTGTTTAGGGATGGTGTCAATGCGGATAAGCAGGCGGAAGACTATAAGAAAGAGATTTTCACTGTCACCCCGGATTCAGAGAAGAAGATACGTATGGCTTCGGGAGGCGGTTTTGCAATGACGGTCGTTAAAAAATAAGTGAACATAGGTATATGAGAAAGTTAATATTGTCCTTGGTTGCCGTTATTTGCTTGCATACAGTCTATGCACAGCAGTATTGGCGGATAGATAAAGGTAATAACAGCATTACGTGGCGGGTGAAAAAAGGCGAAGCGCACCATGACCATATAGAGATGAGTGGAAAACAGGTGTCGGTGGTACTGAGATATGGCGTCAAGGAAGACGGAACTTTTGAGTTGAACAAAAGTATGGTGTGGCCGATGTTGCGCACGATACCTAATAACACACATGGCAGTCTGATGCGCCGCCTTGACTGGAATCCATTGGAGGATGTCATGGTAGAGGGACGGGCTATGCGGGAACAGGTGAAATCCGTTACTTTGAATGGGACATTGGAAGTGGTAAGCGATATTCATGCGGGGAAGAATCGTTCTTTATCTTTGAAGCGTACTTATTTGCCGTCGGTTGACTTGCCTTCCTTGGTGGAAATCTATGAGTTCACAAATACAGGTAGCGTGGCAGTAGATATTGAAATACCAAAGATAGACATCGTTTCCCCCACGAATCCAGAGAAGGGAGTAGAAGGCAGTTACTCCGTTCTATGTGTATCGGAGGATGGAGTTTCACAAACCATACTGCCAGGCAAAACTGTTACTTTCTCTGCTTCCGTTTCTGCCCATAAGGTTCTTCCGGAAAAAAGGATAGATGCCGCAAGGGAATTGGAGAAGCGCAGGGCTGTGGTTGCCGAATGGATGAATAACCTTGTCTTGGATACCCCCGATCCCGTAATCAATGAAATGTTCGCCTTTTCCAAGATACGTGCGCTTGAAAGCATTTATGATACGAAAGGCGGACCTATGCACGGACCGGGTGGCGAGTCTTATTATGCCGCTATCTGGGCGAATGACCAGGCTGAATATATCAATCCCTACTTTCCGTTTGTGGGCTATCGGTATGGAAATGCCTCTGCAGTGAACTCGTTCAAACACTTCGCCCGCTATATGAATGATGAGTGGAAGCCTATCCCCAGTTCGATAGTTGCCGAAGGAGACAGTTATTGGAACGGGGCGGGTGACCGCGGAGATGCGGCAATGATTGCTTATGGCGCTGCGCGTTACGCATTGGCGAGCGGCAATAGGGAAGAAGCGCGGGAACTGTGGCCGCTGATTGAATGGTGTCTGGAATTCAGTCGCCGGAAAATCAATGAAGACGGGGTTGTAACCTCGGATGCTGATGAATTGGAAGGACGTTTCCCGGCAGGGGAGGCGAATCTGTGTACTTCTTCTTTGTACTATGATGCATTGCTTTCAGCCGCTTATCTGGCAGAAGACTTGGGAAAGGGAAATGCTGTTGCCGGAAAGTATCGCCGGCAGGCGGCTCGATTGGAGAAGGCCATAGACCGTTATTTTGCAGCTGAGGTAGAAGGTTTTGATACCTATGCTTATTATAAAGGGAATGATGTGCTTCGTGCCTGGATTTGTATTCCTTTGACGGTAGGTATTAACAAGCGTGCTGTAGGAACTATTGACGCCCTTTTTTCGCCTCGTTTGTGGACAGAGAACGGGTTGTTGACAGCCTCCGGTGATAAGACTTTTTGGGATCGTTCTACCTTGTACGCTTTACGTGGTGTCTTTATGGCAGGTGAAGTAGAGAAGGCGATGGAATATATGAAGCGTTATTCAGCCACCCGGTTGTTGGGAGCGCATGTTCCTTATGCCGTAGAGGCATGGCCGGAAGGCGGGCAACGTCATCTATCCGCTGAAAGCGCATTGTATGGACGTATTGTTACGGAAGGAATGTTCGGCATTCGTCCCACAGGCTTGAATTCTTTTTCCATGAAACCGCAATTGCCACAGGAATGGAACCGCATGTCACTTCGCAAGGTAAGGGCGTTCGGTACGGAATTTGATGTTCAAGTGGTTCGCAAAAAAGGAGAACTGCTACAGGTAACCGTCATGAAAGGCGGTAAGCCGGTACTGAAGCGGAGTGTAAAGAACGGAACATCGTTGAACTGTAAATTTTGAATAGTATATGAATATAGTAAGTAAGAAATGGGTGGCTATCATATTGATAGCTGCTCCTTTGTGGGGGTACGCACAAAAAGTGGTGGAACTGAAGGACCCGTCGGGCAAAGTTTCAGTGAACGTAACGATAGGCAATGAAATCATTTATTCTGTGTCTCATGAGGGAGATGTCATGGTAGGGGCTTCTCCCATATCCATGGCTTTGGTTGATGGGACGGTGTTCGGTAAAGAACCTCGTTTGCGTAAGAAAAGCATCAAGACAATCAACCAGACGATCTATCCTCCTATCTATAAAAAGAAAAGCATCAAAGATCATTATAATGAATTGACTTTGGACTTTAAAGGTGGGTATAGCTTGATATTCAGAGCTTATGAAGACGGTGCCGCCTATCGTTTTGTCTCTAACTTGAAGAAACCGTTTTGGGTAGAGAGTGAGCAGGCGGTATTTAACTTACCGGATAATCCGAAGATATTTGCTGCTACGCCTAAAGGACGCCAGGTGGACGGAAAGGAAAATCAGTATCATAGTTCGTTCCAGAATACTTATCAGCATGTGTCGCTTGCCGAATGGGATAAAAGCCGTCTGGCATTCTTACCTGTATTGACCGAAGGAAAAGGAGGTAAGAAAATATGTATTACCGAGGCTGATTTGTTGAATTATCCGGGTATGTTTCTGAAAGTATCTTCGGATGACAAGGGCTTCTATGGTGATTTTGCCGCATACCCGAAAGATGTTTCCGTAGAGGTAAGAGGATTGAAGGGAGTAGTCAAAACCCGGGAACCCTATATTGCCAAGGTGGAGGGGAGGACTGCTTTCCCGTGGCGTGTGATGGTTATAGCTGAAGAAGATGCGGACTTGCTTTGCAATGACATGGTATATAAACTTGCCACTCCTGCGGCAGAAGGCGATTATTCGTGGGTAAAACCCGGCAAGGTAGCTTGGGACTGGTGGAATGACTGGAACATCTACAATGTGGACTTTCGTGCCGGAATTAATACGGAAACGTATAAGTATTATATTGATTTCGCTTCAAAATTCGGTATTGAATATGTTATATTAGATGAAGGGTGGGCAGTTGCCGGACCTGCTGATTTGATGCAAGTAGTTCCTGAGATAGATTTGAATGAATTGGTACACTATGCAAATACTAAAAAGGTTGGTTTGATATTATGGGCGGGTTACCGTGCTTTCGATTTGGATATGGATCGTGTTTGCAAGCATTATGCTGCAATGGGAATCAAAGGTTTTAAAATTGATTTCATGGATCGCGACGATCAGTATATGATAGACTTCAACCGCCGTTGTGCGGAAACAGGCGCTAAATATAAATTACTCATAGATTTGCACGGTACTTCCAAGCCGACAGGATTGCAGCGTACTTATCCGAATGCGATTAATTTTGAAGGTGTTCATGGTTTGGAAGAGCTGAAATGGGCGCAACCGGGTACAGACCAGGTAACCTATGACGTGACGATGCCGTTTATTCGTATGGTTGCCGGTTCAGTGGATTACACACAAGGTGCTATGAACAACGTAAATAAGGAGAACTTTAAATCTATTTACTCTGAACCGATGAGCCAGGGTACACGTTGTCGGCAACTGGCCCAGTACGTGGTTTTTGATTCTCCGTTGAATATGTTGTGTGATGCTCCAACCAATTATATGAAAGAGGAAGAATGCACAAAATTCATCGCGGCCATTCCTACCGTTTGGGATGACACAAAGGTGTTGAATGGGAAGATTGGAGAATATTTGGCTATAGCCCGTCAGAAAGACAGTATTTGGTATGTAGGCGCATTAACCAATTGGGATGCCCGTGATATGGAACTTGACTTGTCTTTTTTAGGGAAAGACGTTAATCGTATTGAAATCTTTGAGGACGGAATCAATGCCGATAGGGTAGGGAAAGACTATAGACGTAAAGTTATAAGTTTGCCTGCTGATAAAAAAATAAAGATACACATGGCTCCGGGAGGAGGATTTGTTATGAGAACATTGAAATAAAATAGGCTGCCTCAATATAATAAAAGGAGGTGTGTCAAAATAAAGATTTAGAACACAACTTACACAAATTACGCAACCCCTGCTTTTTAATGACTACTGATAATCAACGATTATCAGATTCGCTTTTTTGCGTAATTTGTGTAATTTGCGTTCTTTTATCAGTTTTGACACACCTCCTTTTATTATATGTCTAATCTGTGATTATTTGCTTCAGAACTGTACCTGGGGAGCTTGTTCTGTTCCTTCGGCTGCCTCGAAGTAAGCACGCTTGTCAAAGCCGAACAGTCCGGCAAGGATATTCTTCGGGAAACGGCGGATAGCGGTGTTGAATTCTTTGGCTGCGTTGTTGAAATTGGTACGGGCTACGTTGATGCGGTTTTCAGTACCTTCCAGCTGTGCTTGAAGTTCCAGGAAATTCTGGTTAGCCTTCAAGTCGGGATAGTTCTCCGTAATGGCAAGCAGTTTGCCGAGGGCAGAAGTCACGGCACCTTGTGCTTTCTGGTATTCAGCCAGCTTTTCCGGTGTCAAGTCATTGGCATCCACTTTGATTTGAGTGGCTTTGCTGCGAGCTTCCACTACGCCTTCCAGTGTTTCCTTCTCGTGCGTGGCATATCCTTTCACTGTATTTACAAGGTTTGGAATCAGGTCGGCACGACGTTGGTATTGTGTTTCTACGTTCGACCATTGTCCGCTGACGTTTTCGTCCATGGTTACAAGTCCGTTATAGCCGGTTACTCCCCAAATGGCGAGAAGGGCTATAACAACGATAATGATAATGGTTGATTTTTTCATACTTTTCATTTTTAAGCCTCACCCCCGACCCCTCTCCCGTAGAGAGGGGAGGAGGAAAGTGCGGTTATTAATCATTTAATTGTATTCTATCATATTCTATATAACTTTTTTCATTTCCTCTCTCTACGGGAGAGGGGCCGGAAGTGAGGCCTTAGAATCTTGAACCGGCTCCACCGCCGCCTCCCATACCGCCTCCGAAGCTGCCACCGCTGAAGCTTCCGCCTCCTCCGCCTCCGAAGAGACCTCCTCCGCCGAGGATGACCGGTCCGCTGCCTCCGCCTCCTCGGTAATTCTCATCGTATGACTGCTGGCGGCGTACCACCTTGTGTCCGCAATTGCGACAGGTGTAGGTCACGTCTTCGGTTTTCACTCCATTGCGGCGCGAAATGAGTACGCTTCCGCTTCTCTGCAATTTATGTTGTCCGCAGTTGGGGCATTTGTTGGCGGCACGTTGGGCAAGGATACCTATTATCAGTGCTACTCCAAAGAAACCGAAAAGCCCCAACAGGATACCTCCTAGGGAGAGGTCCTCCTCTTCTTCCGTGTCATTCACCATACTGCCGTCGAGGCGTGCACAGACCGCCTTTACGCCCGCCACCATTCCGGCATTCCAATTACCGTCTTTCAGATAGGGAATCATGTACTTGGTTTGTATGCGTTTGCAGATGGCATCGGGCAGGTCTCCTTCTAGGCCGTATCCCGTATAAAACTGGATGCAGCGTTGGTCGGTTACCAGCAGAATGACCAGACCGTTGTTTTTCTCTTTCTTTCCCACTCCCCATTCATTGAGCAGCCGGTGTGAAAAGTCGAAGCAGTCTTCTTGTCCGATGGACGGGACAACGGCGACTACTGTTTCAATGCCCGTCTGCTGTTCCAATGCGTAGAGCATGCGGTCTATGGCGTCGCATGCCTCTGTGGATAAGATGCCGGCAGGGTTGCAGACATAACGTGTCTTGTCCTGAAGGTGTACTTTAGGAATGTTCTTGGTGGTGTAGATTTCTTGTGCCTGCAAGGATATGAGCAGGCACAAGAAGAATGCTATGGAAATAAATCGTTTCATATTGCCAATATTTGTTGCGGCGAAGATAGGCAAAATCACATCAATGTATGTATTTCCCTACGAATTTCTTTACATGCCCGGTGTATTCCTGTGGGTAATCCTTGTAAGACATGGCATGTGTGGCACCGGGTACAATCCATAATTCTTTGGGTTCGGGCTTGGCTTCGTAGAGGGGATAGACCATCCACGTCGGTACAAAGGTGTCGGCATCACCGTGGATGAAGAGCATAGGCAAAGTACATTTCTTTACTTGCTCCAAGGCGGAAGCTTCCCGGAAGTCCCATCCGTACTCCTGTTGGCAGAGCCAGCTTGCAGTATGCAGTAGGGGGAAAGCAGGCAGTCCGAACTGTTCTTTCAACTCTCCGCGAAACTCGTCCCATACGCTTGTGTAGCCGCAGTCTTCCACAAAACACTTGATGAAAGGCTGTTGGTATTGTCCGTGTTCCACTTCGCCGGATACCATCATGGTGGTGGCGGCTCCCATGGAGATGCCGTGTACTACCATTTTTGTACTGCGGGACTCTATGCTGTCTGCCAGGTTGCGTCCGAAAAGCTCATCGGCGGTTTCGGTCCATTGCAGTACGTCGAGCCGGTCTTTCCAGCCCATCTGTACATGGTCCCCTTCGCTCATCCCGTGCCCGTAAAGGTCGGGTAGCAGGATATTGAAGCCCATTTCCTTGCTGTATAAATAACCTATCATCAGCATGCGCACGGCATTGTCCGTATATCCGTGTACGATGACTGCCGTCTTGCCGGTGGGACGGGCGGCGGCAACATAGAGTGCATGCAGCGTCTCTCCGCGGTCGTTCTCAATGTAGAAGTCCTTCAGTGCTCCTGCGGTCATCAGACTGTCCACCCAGGGGTGCAGTTCGGGATAGCGCTCGTACATGAAATCGTAGGATGCGGCGATGTTACGGCTGCGTGAAACGAGGTCGTCCGGTTTCAAGGAGTAGCCCAGCATGTAGTACCCTGCACACAACAATAGGGTGCAGAGGGCAGCCAGACCGAGAATCGAATATTTTACGGTTTTCTTCATTATTTATTCCAAATTTCCCATGCAGCAAAGGCCTGCAACAGCAACATCTCCAGTCCGTTCTTGGTGACAGCTCCTTGTGCCTGTCCTTTCTTCATGAAGAGGGTTTCGTTTGGATTATATAACAAATCGTAGAGCAAATGGTTGGGAGTCAGCAGACCGTAAGGGATATTAGGACAGAAGTCCACTTTGGGGTACATGCCTACCGGGGTACAGTTGACAATCACCGTGTACTCCTGCATGATTTCCGGTGTCAGCTCTTCGTAAGTGAGGTATTTGTCCTCTTTCTTGGTGCGCGACACGAAAGTGCTTTGGATGCCCAGATTTTCCAAGCCGCGATGTATGGCTTTCGAGGCGCCTCCTGTTCCTAAGATGAGAGCCTTTTGATGGTGCGGTTGCAGCAACGGTTCAATGGATTGGGTAAATCCGATGATGTCCGAGTTATATCCCACTAATTTTACCTTTCCTTTGGGAAGACGGGTGATTTTGATGACATTGACTGCACCTATCTTGGCCGTATCTTTATCCAATTCGTCCAAATAGGGAATCACTTGTTCTTTGTAGGGGATAGTCACGTTGAGTCCGCAGAGGTTGGGGTTTTCCTCTATCACTTCCATGAAATCTTCGATGCGGGGAATCTCAAAGTTTACGTATTCTGCATCGATATTCTCTGCTTTGAATTTTTCATTGAAATATCCGATGGAAAACGAATGTTTCAGCGGGTAACCTATTAAACCGTATTTCTGCATGATTAGGGTGTGTTAAAGGGATGATTAGTGCCTATTTTCTAGCCATATATAATGTACATATTCCAAAAGTCAACCGCTTGAAGCTTACCTCACTGAATCCTGCTTTGCGGATTACTTCCTGCATTACCTCTCCTTGCGGAAAGGCGTGGATACTTTCAGGCAGATAGGTGTAAGCGCTGTTGTCTTTTGAGATACATTTGCCGAGCAGGGGGATAACTATTCTGGAGTAAACGGTAAACAACTGTTTCATCGGGAAACGGTCTGGAGTGGAAAGTTCCAGAATGACCAAATGACCGCCGGGAGACAATACCCGGCACATTTCAGAAATACCTTTGTCCAAGTCTTCAAAGTTCCGGACACCGAACGCTACGGTTACGGCGTCGAAACTGCCATCGGCAAACGAGAGGCAGGTACAATCCTCCCGGACAAAAGATATCTTGTCCGAGAGATGTGCCTGTTTTACCTTTTCACGTCCCACTTCCATCATGCCTTCCGAAATGTCGGTACCCGTCAGCGTGTCCGGCTGGAGTTCACGGCAGGCAAGAATGGCGAAATCGCCGGTGCCGGTAGCTACATCCATGATGCGGCGGGGGCGGAAGGGGCGGAGCATATTGATGGCTTTCTTGCGCCAGTTTCGGTCTATACCCATTGACAGGGTATGGTTCAGCTTGTCGTAGGCAGGAGCAATGTTGTTGAACATTTTTTCCACCTGCTCGCTCTTTTTTCCGTCCTTGCCGTAAGGCTTGATGTGTTCTTGTGGATAATTCATTTTTAAATTATTTATTCAAAAATGCTTCAACGTTTTTGCCTATACGTTCGGCGATGTTGCTGGTATCTTCCTTGATGAACTTTTCACCGGTGATGTGTTCATACAACTCGATGTAACGCTCGCTGATTGAATTGACAATTTCATCCGTCATTTCCGGAACCTGCTGTCCTTCCTTGCCCTGGAAACCGTTGTCCATCAACCACTCGCGTACGAACTCCTTGGAGAGCTGCTTCTGGGGTTCTCCTTTGGCAAAGCGTTCCTCGTAGCCTTCCGAATAGAAGTAACGGCTGGAGTCCGGAGTATGAATTTCGTCCATCAGATAGATTTTGCCGTCGTGCTTGCCGAATTCATATTTGGTATCTACAAGAATCAGCCCGCGTTCGGCGGCGATTTCGGAACCACGGTTAAAGAGGGCCATGGTGTATTTTTCCAGGATGGCATATTCTTCAGGAGTAGCCAGGCCTTTTGCCAGAATCTCCTCTTTGGAGATATCAGCGTCGTGCTCGCCGATCTCGGCTTTGGTCGTCGGGGTGATGATGGGTTCGGGGAATTTCTGGTTCTCCTTCATTCCTTCGGGCAGTTTCACACCGCAGATTTCACGGACGCCGCTTTTATAAGCACGCCATGCGCTGCCGCAGAGGTAACCGCGTACAATCATTTCTACGGGGAATCCTTCACACATCACGCCTACCGTCACCATTGGGTCGGGCGTGGCTATTTTCCAGTTGGGGCAGATGTCGGTTGTGGCATCCAGAAATTTTGCTGCAATCTGGTTCAGCATTTGCCCCTTGAAAGGAATGCCTTTCGGCAATACAACGTCGAAGGCAGAGATACGGTCGGTAGCTACCATGACCAACTTTTCACCGTTGATGTTATACACATCACGTACTTTTCCGTGATAGACACTTTTCTGTCCCGGAAAGTTAAATTCAGTTGCTGTTAATGCTTTCATCTTTGTAATATTTACGATTTGAGAATTTACTGTTTCTGTTCAATCTTGCTATCGGCTTGTCCGGCCTTGCGTCTTTCGCGCTCCGCTTTCGCTTCTTTGTCAAACTTTTCGTAAGCTTCTACTATCTGTGTGACTAATTTATGCCTTACGATGTCTTTCTTGTTCAACTCCACAAAGCTGATGCCTTTCACACCTTTCAGAATCTTCAAAGCCTGCACCAGACCCGAAGTCTGGGAAGAAGGCAAGTCAATCTGCGTCATGTCTCCCGTGACAATCATCTTGGTGTTCATTCCCATACGGGTGAGGAACATCTTGATCTGTTGTGTGGTGGTGTTCTGCGCTTCGTCCAGAATAACGACGGCATCGTTCAGTGTGCGTCCGCGCATAAAGGCGAGAGGGGCAATCTGAATGATGTTCAGTTCCATGTATTCTTTCAGCTTGGCGGCAGGTATCATATCCTGCAAGGCATCGTAGAGAGGTTGCAGGTATGGGTCTATCTTGTCCTTCATGTCGCCCGGTAAAAAGCCAAGTTTTTCTCCGGCTTCTACGGCAGGGCGGCTGAGGATGATTTTCTTTATCTCCTTGTTCTTCAAGGCACGGACAGCCAATGCTATAGCGGTATAAGTCTTTCCCGAACCTGCGGGGCCAATGGCAAATACCATGTCATTCTTGGCGAAGGCCTCCACCAGTTTCAACTGGTTATCGCTACGCGGGATAATCGGCTTGCCGGTTACGCTGAAAACGATGACGTTGCCCGACTTCTCTGCCTGCGGAGCATTGCCTTTGATGATATCTATAATAACTTCCTCTTTCAGAGAGTTGTATTCGGCGCAGTATTTTTCCAGTTTGGTGATGTTTTCCTCAAATGCGCACATTTCCTCCTCGTCTCCCAATACTTTGATGACATTGCCGCGGGCCACGATGCGGAGTTTAGGATAAAGAGCCTTTATCAATTGCATATTGGCGTTGTTTACACCATAAAAAATAACCGGGTCAATATCCTCAAGAACAATTAGTTTTTCTATCATTGATATGCTTTAAAGTTCAATTCGTTCTTTTAGTGAAACGTTTTGCAAATGTAGTGAAACGTTTGGATACTTAAATGGTTCTATCGGGTATTTTTTTTGCAGAGGCTTCGGGTAGATTGTCGGCAGTTGTTGCACGACGATGCCGTTTCCTTTTTTTGAGCATCCGATGCGCTGTCTGTTCAGCGTCTGTTCCTTCATGTTGAAGATGATATTGGGGTCGAAATGCTGGCCGTTGACACGTGTTTCGAAATGCAGATGGTCGGTAGAGGCACGTCCGGTACGTCCGGCTAATGCGATGGGTTGTCCGGCTTTGACCGTGTCGCCACAGTGTACAAGGTTTTTAAAGTTGTGGCTATATACCGTTTCCAGCCCGAAGTTATGGCGTACCACAATGACATTGCCATAGGCACTGTAAGGCTTGGACATCCGTACCACTCCATTGAAGGCGCTTCGTATGGTGTCTTTGGCGCAGGTCTTGATGTCTATGCCGCTGTGGCGCCCCCGTCCCCGTCCATAGGGGGAGATGACTTTGCCGCCGGGCAAGGGGAAGGAATACTCCGTATCCGGAATGTCCTCCAAAGGCAGTTCAACCAGTTCGCTTTGCGAAAACAATCCCGGGGTAGCAACGCGGATATGGTTGATTTCCATAGTGGAAAAGGCTGTCGTCTTCTCTTGTGCCGTGGCACCGGGGACGATGAATAGGAGAGGGACAAGAATACGGATTTTCATTTATTCAAAGTATTGTATGGTTCCACCGGCGGAGGAGGCATACTTTATTAATAAGTCTTGAATCATCTCGGCAGCCTCCTTCAGACCTTCCTGCCCGTTGTAGCCGTTGACAATGGCAAGGATGTGGCGGGTTTCAAGTCCCATTTTGGTGCGCTCGTTATCACTGGTCGGGGTGCCGATGCCGCCTGTGCGGTCACGATAGACAGGTAGTCCTTCAATGTTCAGAACTCCGCGGCCTATACCCTCGAACGGTTCGTCGGCACGCCCTATGCCGAGCTCAAGAGCGGTGCCTTCTATTTTGTCTGCGTCGAAGCCTCCGATGGAATGGCCGGTACGCAGGGAAACGAGGTTGATTAAATCTACCAGCGTGTCTATCCGGTAGAGCTCCATTCCGCGTAGCAGTCGCCGTCTCAGTGCCTCGGCAGAGGGGCGGTAGCGGCTGGGGTCTTTTCCGCAACACCTGTAGGCTTCGCGGGTGGCGGCAATGACGGGTTGGTACTTGATGCTGTCCGTTGTTTCACGAGTCCTTAATTCACGGGTGAATTCCGCGATTTCCTGCCACAACCCTTCGCAATATGCGGTATTTGTCACTTCGGCAAATACGGCTGCACCTTTAAAAGTCGGACAGGCTTTCTTGATGTCTTCTGATACGGTAATGTTGTACATGGCTAATGGGCATTTGCGTTTAACATGATTCCCGACAATATCCTTCCTGACCGGATGCCTGACCGGCGGGCGGAGAAAAAATCTTCATGTCGGGTAAAGGTACATATATGGGCCGTCTCCACTTGTGCGGAAGGGACGCCGAAATCAAGCAGCTGCAACCGGTTCGCTGCCCATAGGTCGATATGGTATTTATGTGTCTCGGGCTTCCACTCGGAAATGTAATCCATCCGGAAACCGTTTTCGCGGAATGCTTCATAGACTTCGTCGCCTACCTCGAAGGCGGAAAGGGAGATGCCGGGACCGATGCAGGCTATCACTTCCTTGCCGTCTGTGCCATAGCGGGCACGCATTTGGTCGAGTGTATGGCCAAGGATATAGTTCACGGTACCTCGCCAGCCGGCATGGACGGCGGCTATTACAGAATTTTGCCGGTCATAGAGCAGGATGGGGATACAGTCTGCTGTGGAAATGCAAATGCAGCAGCCTTGTTCGCGGGTTATCAGCGCATCAACGCCCTGCAGCATTGCATGCCGCACTTCTGCTGTTGCTTCCAGATAGGTCCCGTCGATGACGAGTGACTTCGTGCCATGTGTCTGGAAGGGAATAATCAGCTCCTCCGGACGTTGGGGCAGGGAGCTGCAAAGCAGTTCCCGGTTGCGCCGGACGCATTCCGCGTCATCCCCGGTATAAGGTGTGCAGTTAAAGGAAGCATAGTTTCCCTGGCTGCATCCTCCGTGGCGGGTGGTTACAAAACAAGAAATGTCGGGATATGAGGCGAGTATCTCATATCCCAACATTCTTCTATCTTCGGTGAGGGAAATCATTTTTTGTCTTCCTCCCAATCTTCTTCTTCGTATTCAAAGTCCTCAAGGTCTTCTATGTCCTCGTCATCATTGACATATTCGTAACTGAGGTCTTCATCTTCACCTTCTTCTTTCAGTTCTTCCTGCAAGTGGCTCATATCCTTGGCACGGTGGGCGATGTTTGCCACTTTACCTTCTATCTTGTTGCTTTCCTTGTTCAGTTCTTCCCACAGGATATCTTTCAGTACGGAAATGCCCATACCGGAGATGGCGGAAATGAATACATGAGGAATTCCCTCGGGCAACGTCGGCTCGATTTCGTCCATCAGTTCTTGGTCGAGCATGTCGCATTTGGTTACGGCAAGTACCCTTTGCTTGTCAAGCATCTCAGGGTTGAAGGTACGAAGCTCGTTCAGCAATATTTCATATTCTTTGCGAATATCGTCACTGTCGGCGGGAACCATAAACAACAATAACGAGTTCCGTTCGATATGGCGCAGGAAACGTAATCCCAGGCCTTTGCCGGCGCTGGCTCCTTCGATGATACCGGGAATGTCCGCCATGACGAATGACTTGCCGTCACGGTAGGACACGATGCCCAGGTTGGGCTCCAGCGTAGTGAAAGGATAATTGGCAATCTTGGGTTTGGCGGAAGATACGGCTGAAAGCAGGGTCGATTTTCCGGCATTTGGAAAACCTACCAGGCCGACATCAGCCAATAATTTCAACTCCATGATTACTGTCATTTCCTGCATCGGTTCACCCGGTTGGGCAAAACGAGGGGCTTGGCGGGTAGCCGTCTTGAAGTGCCAGTTACCCAGGCCGCCGCGTCCGCCTTTCAGCAAGATGACTTCTTGTCCATGTTCGGTAACATCACAGATATATTCACCGGTTTCGGCATTATAGACTACGGTACCGCAAGGCACTTCAACCACTTTGTCCTCTCCGTCCTTGCCGAAACTGCGGTTCTTGGAACCGGACTCTCCGTGTCCTGCCATGATGTGGCGGTCGTACCTCAAGTGCAGCAGTGTCCAATAGTTACGGTTGCCACGCAGGATTACATGGCCTCCTCGTCCTCCGTCACCTCCGTCGGGGCCTCCGTTGGGTATGTACTTTTCACGCCGCATATGCGTAGAACCTCGTCCGCCCTTACCTGAGCGGCAATATATTTTTACGTAGTCAACAAAATTCGATTCAGCCATACTACTTGCTACTTTTACTAATAATTATTATTTCACTGCGTCAATTGCTTTGCAGATGTCCGCAAAGATTTCTTCCAGCACACCGAAACCTTTGATATGTTGGTATTTGCCGTCCTGCTTGTACCAGTCAATCAACGGAGCCGTCTGCGAGTGGTAAACGACAAGGCGCTTTTTGATCGTTTCTTCGTTGTCGTCTGCACGGCCGGATTCTTGTCCGCGTTTGATGAGGCGTTTCATCAGTTCTTCTTCGGGTACGTCGAGGTCAAGCATTATGCTGACTTCCTGTCCGCGTTCAGCCAGCATCTTCTTCAAAGCTTCGGCTTGGGCGATAGTTCTGGGGAAACCGTCGAAGATGACGCCCTTGCTGTCTTGGAAGCTGTCGAATACGCTTGCCAGGATATCAATCATCAATTCATCGGGAATCAATTGTCCCTGGTCGATATAACCTTTGGCGGTCTTGCCCAGTTCGGTACCATTCTTCATTTCAGCGCGGAGCACGTCTCCGGTGGAAATGTGGTTGATTCCATACTTTTCTACAATCTTCTCACTTTGTGTCCCTTTGCCTGAGCCGGGAGCACCGAAAATTACAATATTCAACATTTGTTTTACCTATTTATTTGTGATTAACTGATTATTATTCCACTACTGTATAGATATCGGGATAGTTGCGTCCGAACCCGTCATAATCCAGCCCGTAACCAACGATAAAGTCGTTGGGAATGTTCATGGCGGCATATTCGATGTTCAGGTCGACTTTCAATTTCTCGGGTTTCACCAGTAAAGAGGCGATGTGAATTTCTTTGGGACCGCGTGTACCCAGGGTTTCCAGCAAACGTTGCATGGTAAGCCCTGTATCTACAATGTCTTCCACGATGACTACGGTGCGGTCCGTCAGATCCTCGTTGATACCGATTACTTCTTTGATGACCCCGGTAGAGGATACCCCTTGGTAAGATGCCAGTTTGACAAATGAAATTTCACAAGGGATCGTGATGCGTTTCAGCAGATCGGCGGTAAACATGAACGAGCCGTTCAGAACGCTGAGGAATAACGGGTTCTTTCCTGCCAGGTCACGATTGATTTCGTTCGCTACACGGGTTACTTCTTTCAGAATGTCCTGCTCCTTGATGGAGACTGTGAACTTTTTGTCTTTAATCTGTATGGTATCCATAGATGGGGTGTTTTTAGAAAGTTGGCGCAAAAATACGATTTTTATTCCACTCCATGCATCATCTTCTGTAATTTCTTGTGTATTTCTAATATATGCGCTACCTTTGCTTTGTAAACGAAGCTTTCCGACATGCACATGTAGGTAATGCTGACATGTGCATGTAAGTAATGCTGATATGTACATGTAGGTACTCCCGACATGTACATGTAGTCACCTGCTTTCCTTAAAGGAAGACAGGCTGTTTCCGAATGAAACGCTTGCTGTTGTACATTTAATACATTATTCAAGTATGGCAATCCCTTACATCGTCTGCCGCAAGGTGGACGCAACGAAAAAAGATAAACCGCAATTGTGGTATGCCGTCGGCAAGAAATTGCAGAAGAAAGGCGGCAAGACCGAGCGGGACGTGGCGCACCAGGTGGCGCAACGGACCGGTTTTCACCGGGGAGTGGTAGAGGCTGTGCTCGCTGCAACGGGTGAAATCATCGAAGAGGCACTGAGCGAGGGGCATTCTGTGACGCTGCGTGGCATCGGGTCGTTTCAGACGGCAGTCACGAGCAAAGGATTTGAATATCCGGAAGACGTGCTGCCGCATTCCGTGAGGCTCTCGCGCGTATATTTCAAGGCAGACCGCATGTTGACGCTGGCGGTGAAGCGCGCGGGGTGTCACCGCATTCCGTTCAAGTATTATTTCCCGGAGGAGTTGCTGACGAAGAAGATGAAACAGGCCGACAAGGAAGCGGAACAAGAAGAGAATTTGTTGAATGAATAATATAAGTTTGAGGATTTAGACATGAAGATATTTCCTGCTGCAAGCATCAAGCAATTGGATGCGCATACCATAGAGAATGAACCTGTGGCGTCCATCGATTTGATGGAACGTGCCTCGCATGCATTGTCCGGAGCCCTCTCGGAGCGTTGGGATTCCGATACACCGTTTACGGTTTTTGCCGGACCGGGCAATAATGGAGGGGATGCGTTGGCTGTTTCACGCCTCCTGGCGGAGAAAGGGTATAAACTTGAGGTGTATCTTTTCAACACCAAAGGTTCTCTTTCGCCGGATTGCGCCACAAACAAAGAAAGGCTGGCAAATGTGGCGGGCGTGGATTTTCATGAGGTCACCACGCAGTTTGTACCGCCTGTCCTTACCGCGGAGCATGTCGTGGTTGACGGCTTGTTCGGCAGTGGGCTGAACAAGGCTCTGGCAGGTGGTTTTGCCGCAGTGGTGAAATACATCAATGCTTCACCGGCTACTGTGGTGTCCATCGACATCCCTTCCGGCTTGATGGGAGAGGATAATACCTATAATGTGCAATCCAACATTGTCCGTGCCGACTTGACGTTGAGCCTGCAACTGCCGAAACTGGCGTTCCTCTTTGCCGAAAACGAACCTTTTGTCGGCGAATGGCGGCTTCTGGATATTGGACTCAGCGAGGAAGCGATGGAAGAAATGGAAACAGATTTCTATCTGTCAGAGCATGAAGATATGCCCGGTCTGTTGAAGCCCCGCACTAAATTTGCACATAAAGGCAACTTTGGCCGTGCATTGCTGATAGCCGGTTCGCAAGGCATGGCGGGAGCCTCGGTACTGGCGGCGCGGGCTTGCCTGCGCTCCGGGGTAGGGCTGCTGACTGTTCATGTGCCGTTCTGCAACAATTTTATAGTACAGACTTCCGTGCCTGAGGCTATGACTGAATTGGATATAAGCGATACGTGTTTCGCTTCTCCGGCCGATGCGGATGATTGTCAGGCGGTGGGCATCGGGCCGGGGCTGGGCAGGGCGGCGGAAACGGAGACCGCTTTGTTGGAACAGATAGAGTCCTGTCATGTGCCGATGGTGGTCGATGCCGATGCGTTGAACCTTTTGGGTGAGAAACGCAGCTATATAGGACGTTTGCCCAAAGGCAGCGTTCTTACGCCGCATCCCAAGGAATTGGAACGTCTGGTAGGCAAATGCCAGAATTCATACGAACGGTTGATGAAAGCCCGTGAATTGGCAAAGACTTCCGGTGTACATATTTTGTTGAAAGGAGCTTATTCGGTTATCATTGCACCCTCGGGCAAGTGCTGGTTTAATATAACCGGGAATCCGGGCATGGCAACCGGTGGCAGCGGTGACGTGCTGACGGGGGTTGTACTTGCTTTGCTGGCGCAGGGGTATGAGGCAGAAACAGCTGCCCGACTGGGTGCGTATGTACACGGGTTGGCAGGAGACATTGCAGGCAAGAAGCAAGGCATGGCGGGGATGACGGCAGGGGACGTCGTGAATTGCCTGCCGCTGGCGTGGAGGATGCTGGAGGAAAAATGAGAATTTCTCATTTCCCTCTTGTCGTGATGTGAAAACATCCCTGCTTCAGCTCATACTTTATATAGCACCTGTCTGCCTGTTTCAAATCTCTCAATACCTCGGACAATACCAGTTTCAGTGTGTCCGCACTGACATCCTGGAGAGGGCGTCCGTCTTCGTCTTCTATTTTTTGGAAACGCTTCCAGCTGACATCGAACGTTGTGCCATAGAAATGGGCGGAATTCAGGGAGGCGTTGCCGTTGCGGCGGCGCAGGCGTTTTACGTCATCTTTGGTGCGGAGTACGGAGGTTACAATAACTTTATTGGGGTTCAGTCCTTTAGACTCCAACGAGTCCAGGAAGTTAGAGCCGATACTGTCCAACAGGTTTGCAGCTCCGGGAATCAGGTAAGGTATGGAATGAGTCAAGGAATCTACTGCATATCGTTCATTCGTTGTAATATGTCTCAGCTTTTCTTTCATCTCCTCTGCCTCTTCACGGGAGGCAAGCGGGCGGATGCCTATGGCTTGGGCTGTTTTCAGATGCTTCTCGTTCAAGTCTCCGAAAGAACGTTTGTAGCTGATTACTCCTTTGATGTTGCGGGGTTCGTTCAGTTTCAGTGACATGTCTTTCTTTTTGCAGCCGCTGAGGCCGGTTGACAATGTGATTCCTGCTATCAGAAGGACGGGGATTAAATGGTATTTATGGCGCATCTTTATGGTCTTTTTAATCGGTAATCTTCAATGAAATTTTTGCAAAGATAATCCAAACCCATGAAACACTATGGATAGAAACCCGCTTTTTTCATGCCTTTTTGCGTCTTCTGCCCTCAGTTTGTATTATCTTTGCCGCACAAAAAAGAAAAACGTGCAACGATATTTTATTTATTTGGCTTATGACGGTACTGCCTATCATGGCTGGCAGATTCAGCCCAACGGGGCAAGTGTACAGGAGTGTCTGATGAAAGCGCTCTCCACTTTGCTGCGCCGGGAGGTGGAAGTGGTGGGAGCGGGACGTACGGATGCCGGGGTACATGCCTCGCTGATGGTAGCTCATTTTGATAGTGAAACGCCTTTGGATGTCACTTTCATGGCAGACAAGTTGAACAGGCTGCTTCCTCCCGATATTTCTGTCTATAGTTTGCGGGCGGTAAAACCGGAGGCCCATGCCCGTTTTGATGCGACGGCACGTATGTATAAATATTACGTCACTACCGCCAAAGTTCCCTTCAACCGCCGGTACCGTTGCCGTCTTTTTCAGACACCCGATTTTGAACGGATGAATGAAGCCGCAAAGACTCTGTTTGACTATACGGATTTTACGAGTTTCAGCAAATTGCATACGGATGTCAAGACCAATAATTGCCGGATTATGCATGCCGCCTGGACGCAATTGGATGAAGTAACCTGGGTTTTCACTGTTCAGGCAGACCGTTTCCTGCGAAACATGGTACGCGCCATTGTTGGAACCTTGCTTGAGGTGGGACGTGGAAAGCTTACGGTAGAAGGATTCCGGCGGGTCATCGAACAAAAGGACCGTTGCCGGGCGGGAACTTCTGTTCCCGGCAATGCGCTTTTCTTGGTAGATGTTGCCTATCCCGAAAACATATTTTTGGGTAAGGAAGACGCCCTTTCTGCTTTTGTTTTTTAACTTTTAATTTTTAATGAATCAGATGTGGTTATTACTTGCTTTCCTTTCGGCGGCTTTGCTGGGATTTTATGATGCCTTCAAGAAGCAGTCCCTCCGGGACAATGCCGTGCTTCCGGTACTTTTTCTGAATACGGTATTTTCCAGCCTTATCTTTCTTCCGTTCATTCTGGTATCGGTGTTTGTTCCTTCGGTTTTGGACGGAACGATGTTTCAGGTGCCTGTAGTGGGGTGGGAAGTGCATAAATTCATTATAGTCAAGTCGTTCATAGTACTGTCTTCCTGGATATTCGGCTATTTTGGAATGAAGCATTTGCCGTTGACTATTGTGGGGCCTATCAATGCAACCCGTCCCGTGATGGTGCTCGTGGGTGCTATGCTGGTATTCGGCGAACGTTTGAATTTATACCAATGGATTGGTGTCATGCTTGCCGTGCTTTCTTTCTTTATGTTGAGCCGTTCCGGCAAGAAGGAGGGCATTGACTTTAAACACAACAAATGGATTTTGTTTATTGTGCTTGCCGCCGTAACCGGTGCCGTCAGCGGATTGTATGATAAATATCTTATGAAGCAACTTAATCCGATGTTGGTCCAGTCTTGGTACAATGTTTATCAGGTATTCATTATGTGCCCTATCATTTTGTTGTTATGGTATCCTAAACGGAAGGAAAGTACACCGTTCCGCTGGGACTGGACAATCATCTGTATCTCTGTTTTCCTTTGTGCGGCAGATTTTGTGTACTTCTATGCTTTGAGCTATGAAGATTCCATGATTTCCATTGTTTCGATGGTGCGTCGCGGAAGCGTAGTCGTGTCTTTCCTTTTTGGCGCTCTGTTTTTCCGTGAAAAGAATTTAAAAAGTAAGGCTGTTGACCTTATTTTGGTGCTGATTGGAATGTTCTTTTTATATTTGGGGAGTAAATAAACAGAAAACAGATGGCAGAAGATCTATATATAGATAATGGCAGCAAGAAAGACAAGTATTGCACTTTGGTTCCGCAGTTGGAAGGGCTGCTTTCGGGTGAGGATGATATCATTGCTAACCTGGCCAATGTGGCGGCTGCACTGAAAGAAACTTTCCGTTTCTTCTGGGTAGGTTTCTATCTGGTAAAAGGGGAAGAACTGGTGTTGGGGCCTTTCCAGGGTCCTGTGGCTTGTACCCGGATCAGGAAAGGACGCGGTGTCTGTGGCAAGGCGTGGGAAACGGGGAGGACATTGGTGGTGCCCGATGTGGAGGCGTTCCCCGGACATATAGCCTGCAGTTCTTTGTCCCGTTCTGAAATAGTGGTCCCGCTTCGTGGTGCTGACGGTACTGTGTGGGGAGTGCTGGATGTGGATAGTGAAGAATTGGACAGTTTTGATGATACGGACATGAGTTGTCTTGAGCGTATATGCGGTATGCTCTGATATCTTGGGTCTGATAATGGTAAATAGAAAAACAGTATGATAAGAAAAATGAGTATCCTTTTGTTTTGGATCTTTGCCGGAGTGGTAGCTTCACAGGCGCAGGAGGCCAAAACTTGTTTCGTGAATATGCCGGATTCCCTGAGTCCGCTGCTTTCTTCCGTGAACCGTGCGGACTTTATTGATTTCCTTGAAAGCAAGATGAAGGCGGAGGTCACTAACAATTTTGGCGGTAAATCTGAAATGACGGAACTTACTGCCGACTATATCCGTGTGAAGATGTCCAAGCAAAGTTCTTGGCAGATGAAGCTGTTGTCTGTCAATGACAGTACAAAAGTGATTTGTACGGTTTCTACCGTTTGTGCCCCTGCCTGCGACAGCCATATCAACTTTTATACGACGGACTGGAAAGAATTGGCCTCTTCCTCTTATTTACCGGCTTTGCCTGTTATAAATGATTTTATAGCCGAAGCTCCGGACACCGCGGATGTATATGGATACCAGGAGGCCTGTCTCCAAGCCGATATGTTATTGATGAAAGCTGACCTTTCTGCCAAAGATTCCCGGCTGACGTTTACGTTTACCACTCCTGATTATATGGAAAAAGAAGCGGCGGAAAAACTGAAGCCGTTTCTCCGCCGTCCTATGGCTTATGTGTGGAAAGAGGGGAGGTTTGTAGCCCTATAACCCCGTTGTTCCATTACTTTATTTTACCTTTATTTTGTCGAACCCTTCTCCATAGACTCCGATAACGGCACTCTGTGAAACGAATGCATTGGGGTCTATATCTTTTATCAGCCGGAAAATGATGGTTGATTCCCGTTTCTTGGCGAGAATAAACAGCATTTTTATTTCTTTTCCTGTATAGAAGCCCGAAGCATTGATGACTGTTGCGCCCCTGTGGGGATATACCTGGATATGCTTGGCTATTTCCGCATACTTGTCGCTGATAATGAAGAACTGTACCGACTGGCGTGCACTGTTCACTACTTGGTCGAGCACAAAACTGCAGATGTAGAGAGTGACGTAACCATATACTACCTTTTCCCAATCCTTCAACACGAAGTAGCTGGATGAAATGATGATAAGGTCACATATCAGCATTACTCTGCCCAATGTGATGTCACGGTATTTGTTGATGATGGCGGCGATGATATCTGTGCCCCCCGTGCTGCCGTTGTTGGAAAAGGCGATGCCGATGCCGCTGCCGCAGAAAGAAGCTCCGATGACGCAAGCCATGAAAGGTTGGTCGTGCAGCAGGACGACACCTTCGGTTAGCTTTTGAATAATCGAGAGGAAGAAAGTAAGGGTGAATACGGCAAAGATTGTCTTTACACTGAATTTCCATCCCAAAATGCGCAAGGCAAGCAGTAAAAGCATGAAGTTGATGGCGAAATACGTATATTGGACGGGAAATCCTGTCGCGAAATATACGATAGATGCAATACCCGGTACGCCACCGGTAGTGATATCGTTGGGCAGCAGGAATACTGTCCAGCCGATACCGTACAAAACCATGCCTACGGCAATCATCAGATAATCTCTCAGTTCACGCATAGTGTTTTGTCGAGAGGGGACATTTACGATTGTTTTCATTGTTAGTTGTAAATTTTCTGCAAAGGTAAGAAAAAGGA
Source organism: Bacteroides fluxus YIT 12057 (assembly GCF_000195635.1). GTDB lineage: Bacteria > Bacteroidota > Bacteroidia > Bacteroidales > Bacteroidaceae > Bacteroides > Bacteroides fluxus. The sequence continues at coordinate 79,026 of NZ_GL882694.1, forward strand.
GTGTGACTTGGTTCGGGTGATATGTATAAAAATCGGCGGAAAAACAGCTTATGCTTCTCCGCCGATTGATGAACATTGTTTTTGGGGGAATGTGTTCCGGTTAATTAAGGTCGCATTATTTGTTTTCAGCTTCTGAAGCCCATTCTTTGGCGCCTTGCTCTTTCAGCTTGGCGGTAAACGCTTTGGCTCTTTCCAGGCTTGTTTGCTCTTCTTCGGGGCTTGCATAGGCATGCTTGTAGCCTTTCACTACATTCCATTCTCCGCGGGTGAAGTCGGGAAATTCTACGGCAGCGCAATTATTGTCCATGGATATTTCGCCCAGTTCGGCAAGCGCGCACCATTCTGCGAGGTCATATACGTCCATGTCTAAAGGCAGGCCGTTCTGCAGGCAATATACCAGGCGGCTGTCCATGATAAAATCCATACCGCCGTGTCCGCCTACTTCTTTAGCCGTTTCACCGTATTTCTTCAGGATGGGGTGCTGATATTTCTCAACCAAGGCATTCATTTCAGATTGTGGCAGGAATCCGTGCGAACTGAGATTGTCAACCTTGGGCTGTACGCCTGAAGCGCTCAACTGATCGGCTCCTAGTGCATAGCCTTCTGTAGGATATTTATTGGCGAAACCTTTCACGCCGGTCAGCTGGTATAGGCGGTTGTAAGGTTGCGGGGTCATTACGTTGTGTTGGATCTCGATAACCTTGCCGTTTTCAGTACGGATCATGGTAGTGGTGTGGTCGCCGTTACGGAAATTGTTGCAGGCAGAGTCGGTCTTGGCTTCTACCAATCCTTTGCCTACCACTGACTTTGTATCCATGGCGGTCAGTGTTTTCATGCGGTCACCACGGTGAATATCCAATACTTGTGCCACAGGGCCAAGGCCATGAGTGGCGTAAACATCACCGCGATGGCGCATATTGAATTCCAGGCGCCAGCCTAGCTTGTCGTTTTCGCCGTTCTTCCAGTAATAGTCCCAGAAACCGCTGAGGTCGTGGATGTATGCACCTTGTGCGCGGATGACTTCACCGAATACTCCGTTCTGTGCCATGTTCAGGGTATTCATCTCAAACCAGTCATAGCAGCAGTTCTCCAGAATAAAGCAGTGCTTGCGTGTGGTTTCACTCAGGTTGATAAGATCCCAGCATTCTTGCAGGTTCATGGCAGAAGGTACTTCGATGGCCACGTGCTTACCGTTCTCCAATGCGCATTTAGCGATAGGGAAGTGGTGCAGCCAGTCGGCGGCGATATATACCAGATCAATATCATCGCGTTTGCAGAGTGCCTCGTAGCCTTTTTCGCCCGAGTAGATAGCCGCTTTCGGCATGGAAGCTTTTTTCAGAATGTTCTGGCAGGCTTCTGCACGTTTCGCCTCATAGTCGCAAAGTGCCACGATTTGGGTTCCGGGAATATGAGTGAAACGTGATACGGCTCCGGGACCACGCATACCCAACCCTACAAAGCCTACGCGCACTACCTCCATTTTGGGGGCAGTAAGGCCGATGGCACTTTTTTGTCCGGCAGGACGTTCGGGGCTTTTTATGACAATGGTTCCTTCGTTCCATTCCCATTGTGTGCCTTTGTCGGTGGTATGGACAGTGGATGTCTGAGTTGAACATGCGCTCAGCACGATACATGCGCCGGCTAAGAGTAGTAATTTGAGTTTTCTCATGATAAATTTTTTATAAATAAGTAATTGATGAATTGTTTTATGTGCGAATACATTATAAATACACTTATAAAAGCCCTTTCCCCTACTTGGAGTGAATTTTTTTTTTGCAGATGTGTTATTTTCCGTTCATTTTGTCTGTATAAGAGGGCGGGATAAATAAAGGCTTGCTGTCCATTGGACATGGAAAAGCAAGCCTTCTTACGTTTTTTTATTTAGAAAGGTTAGAAAATCTGTGTTTGTTAATATCCCGGATTCTGATCGTCTTTCAACAGCGGGTTCAAGTCAATGGCCTCTAAAGGAATAGGCATTAATATCAGACGGTCGTTCCATGCTTTTTTTACAACTTTGTAGCCGTTAGGCGCATATGAGTAGCCATTCATCACCTTGTTGCAATATTCACAGCCATAACGTCTTATGTCATCATAACGATGTCCTTCGGCCGCCAGTTCTATGCGGCGCTCGTTGCGTACGAAATCCAGGGCTGCCTCTTTGCTTGGCATGGTGGCGGGTACGTTCGGCATGCCGCAACGGTCGCGAAGGTCATTCAAGGCCGCGGTGGCTTCTGTATCCCAGCCACTGTTTTGGATGCGGGCTTCGGCGAAGGTAAGCAGTACTTCGGCGTAGCGGATTACGGGATAGTCTTCTTCTGCCGCCCAATTGTCGTAGGGAGCCAGCGCTACCATCTTGCGATAACAATATCCGGTCCATGACTCGTTACCGTTTTTGTTTATCAAATCCGGATTCCAACGGAAGTAGAAAGTGCCTTTGGCCGTTTCGTGCCAGCCCTTGAATGGGAACAGCATGGAAACATACAGGCGGCTGTCGCGGTTGCGGAACTCTTTCATGTACTCATACTTCATGATATTGTCGGTGTCTGATACCTTTTGGGTATATTCTTCCACGGTCATGTCTTTGAAGTCATTCCATATTTGGGCATATCTTTGTTGACGTTGCTCTACGGTGATGTCTTTGTCGCGCATGGTTTTGCCGTCCACATCCCAATAGGCGTCAATCAAATCCTGCATCGGTTCGTACGAGCAGTATCCGTCTTGCACGGAAAGTGATTGCGGGATGAAATACGTATATCGGGTCAATGTAAAAACCTGAGTGGTAAATTTATA
>NZ_GL882695.1:0-1204 GCF_000195635.1 Bacteroides fluxus YIT 12057
TGACGGTGACAGGCAACGGCACCGCATGGACGGATACACCCATCGACACCGATCCCGATGCCGCCGTCACTTATCACATCACCGCCCCCGAAGGCGTGACGATAGAGGCAGCTCCCGGTTCCGGCGGCTCTTTAACCGATGATGGCAACGGCTCTTACACCTTGTTGGGCGGGAACGCCGTCACCATCATCGGTGCGCGTATCGGTATAAAAGGACTTTACGAGGTAGCCGATGGCACCACCTATACATTGAAAAGCGACCTCTTAATCAAATATTCATTGGCAGACGCCCGAGTGGGCGATTTCTATTGCAAGAATAGTAGTGGAGAAGGTTATCTGATACCCGGAGATATAGCTCAACTTACCGAAGAACGGCAGGCAGCCTGCATCGGCATTGTTTACTCTACGGATGTAAATCGTATCGGCAAGGCAGCTAAAGAAGTATTGACCGATAAAGGGATTACTCCTCACGGTCTTGTCATGGCGCTGACCAATGCTTCTAACAGTTGCAATTGGGGAAAAGTCCATAATGATGAAAACAGCAATGGCAGTGAAGGAGAACCTTTCAAAGAAAACACCGACAAAGTATATAAGATGTATAAGAATGTGGACGGTTACGGTGAAACGCATTGGATAATCGACACCTACGGAAACGATGGTACTGCTTTGCCGGATACCTATACCGCCTTTTACCATGCCAGCCGTTATGGTACGGCAGAGAGCAACACCGGGAAATACGCCGCTCCCTCCAATACTACCGGTTGGTTTATTCCCAGTATGGGGCAGTGGTGGGATATTTTGTCGAATTTGGGTAAGATAGACTTAACCAGTTATCGGAATAGTGCAGATAGTTATGCCGACATAGGCAGTACTGTTCCAACAGCCGTGGATAACATAAATACGTATTTGCAGAAAATCAGCGATGCAACGCCATTCAGTACAAACACTTACTTTTGTTCGAGTTCGGAGCACGCTGGCTTCAGCGCCTGCAACGTGCGCTTCAACAGCAATGGAGACCTGGGCTTGCACTACAGCGGTAAGGATCGCAGCGACCGTAGGTTGCGGTGTTCCTTTGCTTTCTGATCTTATTTATCTATTACGGCGTAGCCGTTACTTTATCTATTTAAACGAATAACCCGCGAAGCGGGTCGAAAAACAAAAACGATATGTTCTTATCCGAATACAACTCTTTTTCCCGGTTCTTC
>NZ_GL882695.1:1214-2738 GCF_000195635.1 Bacteroides fluxus YIT 12057
TTATCCGAATACAACTCTTTTTCCCGGTTCTTCAAGCATAGCCTGGGAACCTTCCTGTTGCTGTTGCTGCTTGCTGCCTGCAGCCCCGAGGACGATGCCCTGCCGGGCGGTGACGGTGACAACACTGCGTCTGCCGCCCTCCGTATAGAAGTCAGCGCAAGCGACTTCACCTCCGCCGCCACCCGCAGCAATGCCGGCAGCAACAACAGCATCGACGGCAACAACGCCGCCACCCGTGCCACCGACAACGGCGCCGTCACCACTTTCGAGAGCGGCGACCGCATCGGCATCACCGTGCTGGACGGTAGTGGCAATATGCTGTCCGACAATATACCTTATAAATACAACGGCAGCGCATGGAGTTTCGACAACGCCAACGGCGAAGGCAAAACAGCCCTCTATTACGACAACAAAGCCACGGCTTACGTTGCCTACTTCCCATACAGCCCGGAAGCGGACGGCATAACCGGTGCAGACATCCCTGCCGCCCTAAAAGCCCAATTCCCGCCTCGCTACGACCAGCGTACCGAAGATGCCTACCGTGCCTCCGACCTGCTGGTGTGGAGTAATGGCACGGGCAGCGTTCCGTTGAAGACACTCGAAATAGAGTTTACCCACGCCTATTCCTCCCTTTCCCTGTCGCCTTCGATTAAATGCAAAATAGATGAAAAAGAAACAAGCTACATCCCGTCTTCTGTGGATGATGTAAGTTTCACCATCGGCACCGAACCTCTTCTCCCTTACCGTGCAGACGACGGCAGCTACCGGATCATCGTTTCTCCGCAAACGACGGATGCCCGTTGGTTTTGTAGCTACAAGGCAAAAACGTATGGCGGAACGATGCCGGAAACCGCTTTGGCTGCCAATAACCGTCATACATTAGCTCCTACTTTGAAGGATATTGGCGCTTATGCCTTTGCTAATGCTCAAGTGGGTGATTTTTATTGCAAGAACAAAAAAAACGAAGGTTATCTGATTCCGGGTGATGCCTCCCTTACCACAGAACAGCAGAAAGCCTGCATCGGCATCGTTTACAGTACCGACGTCAGTCGTATCGGTACGGCGGCCAAACAAGCCTTGACGAAAAAAGGGGTAAACACTCCTCACGGTCTTGTCATGGCACTCACTAATGCCTCCGAGGGTTGTCGGTGGGGAGAATACGGTAAAGATGAAAACAGCGGCGGCGCTGATGGAGAACCTTTCAAAGCGAACACCGACCAATTACAGAAGCAGTACAATAATGTGGACGGTTACGCCGAAACGCATTGGATAATCGACACCTACGGAAGGGACGGTAATACTGCTTTAAAGAATACCTATACCGCCTTTTACCATGCCAGCCGTTACGGTACGGCAAAGAGCAGCACCGGGAAATACTACGCTCCCTCCAAGACCACCGGTTGGTTTATTCCCAGTATGGGTCAGTGGTGGGATATTCTGTCCAACTTGGGTAAGATAGACTTGACCAGTTATCGGGATGATGCAGGTAGTAGTACATATATACCCCATGCCGCTCCAACAGTT
>NZ_GL882695.1:2748-12006 GCF_000195635.1 Bacteroides fluxus YIT 12057
GCTAACATGAATAGGTATTTGGAGAAAATCAGCGATGCAACGCCATTCAGTACAGACACTTGGTTTTGGTCGAGTTCGGAGTACGATGGCCGCAACGCCTGCAGCGTGAGCTTCGACAGCCTTGGCAACCTGTACTTGTACTACGACTTTAAGCGCACCAACTACAATATGGTGCGGTGTTCCTTTGCTTTCTGATCTTATTTATCTATTACGGCGTAGCCGTTAATTTATCTATTTAAACGAATAACCCGCTTCGCGGGTCGAAACATATTTTTTATGGCATTATCCGAAGATTTACCTCTTTATCGTGACACCTTGCGGTTGTTGAACCTGCTGATTCCTTTATCGCAAGGTTTTCCCCGGTTCTTCCGGTATAATATGGGAAATCGGATGATAGAATTGAATCTGGATATGTGTGTGTGGAACAGCAAGTCATTACAGAAAGGCAATATGCCGGGTTGGCCCTTGTCATGGATAAGATCGGCAAGCAGGGTACAGGGTGGAAACAATACAGTGAGAAAGGAATTACATTTGCATTACAGACATAGCCCGTCAGAAGAATCCAGTAGAGCCGAAAGATGTCGTCAAGAACTGGATGCGACTGAAAAATACATTGGAATATCTCGGTTTGTGGGAGAAGCTGAATAATCCGGACTTTAAAGGGGTCGAATTCGACCCCCTTTTAACAGAAGCGGGCAGCAATGCGCATCACCGTGCTGGTGGCAATCACCCGTCCGGCGGAATTCATCGAAATCACCTTCCAGCAGCAGATGCAGAAGAGCTGATCATTAGCAGAACAGATTTGATAACTTTTAAAAATGTAATATCATGGCAGAAACTGGAGCTGAACAGAGCAAAGAAACGTGGCCCGTACCCGAATTTCATTTCAGCGTGGAAATATCGAATGTGGGAAAGATTTCCTGCAAGGAAGTGTCCGGACTCGATGTGGAGTTCGACGTGATAGAATACCGTTCGGGCGACATGCCGGGCTTTACCAAGGTGAAGATGCCGGGTATGCGCAAAAGTGGTGACGTGACCTTGAAAAAGGCGATGTTCAAGGACGACAAGAAACTGTGGGATTGGATCAACACGGTAAAGATGAACATCATCCAGCGCGAAAGTGTGACCATCGCCCTGCTGGACGAGGCCGGAAGTCCGGTACAAAGCTGGAAACTGACCAACGCATGGCCGAAGAAGTACACCGTCGAGACGCTGACATTGAAATACAAGGAACTCATAAGGGAAAAGTAATGCCTATAGTCATCAAGGAAATACACGTGAACACGGTGGTCGAGAAGAAAGTGCTTCTTCCCGACGAGGTGTCCGAGCAGATCTATATCCGCCTCAAAGAACGGATAGTGGAGGGCAAGAAGTTCCATAAGCAGTCGCCCGACATGTCGAGGCTCGTCACCGTCAAGGAGGGCGAAACGCTGCCCTACCTGTGCCACAAGATATACGGGGACTCCCGCCTGGTGTTGCAGGTGGCGCGGTTCAACAATTTGGGAGGATTCAGAAACATACCGGCAGGGACAGAGTTGTTGTTCCCGCCGTTAAAGAAAGATTAAAAGAAAGGAATATGTGATATGGCAGATTCACCGTCGAAATATGCAGACCGCATCCTTGCCTGCAAGGTCTATTGCAACGGCAAGGCGTTGGACGACTCGTTTGAACTGGTGTCGGCTCACATCCGTCTGGAACTGAACCGCATCGGCAAGGCGACCCTGCGCTTCAACGCGGGGGATATGGACGCACAGCGTTTCGACGAGACCGACTCCGACAGCTTCAAGCCGGGCACGCCCATCCGCATCGATGCAGGCGAACTGAACGACCTGAAGACCCTGTTCGAGGGCATCATCCTTGATACCGGCATACGCATCGGCAAGGGACACCGCTCGCAGATGACGGTGGAGTGCCGCGACAACGCCTACGCCGCCACACAGGTGCGCCGCAACCGCATCTTCGAGAAGAAGAAGGACTCGGACATGATTAAGGAGGCATTGAAAGACTACGGCAGCGTGTCTGTAGATGGTACGGACTACCAGCACCCCGAAATGGTGCAATACTACTGCACCGACTGGGATTTCGCCCTTTCGCGTGCCGATGCCTGCGGGATGTTCATCTTCACCACGGGCGGCAACATCAAAGTGTTCAAGCCGAAAGTAGGCGCGTCGCCCGTACTGACCGTCACCTACGGCAACGACCTGATAGACTTCGACGGCGGGCTTTCGGCTGGCGACCAGTTCTCCGGCTACGATGCCGTGTCGTGGAATCCGGCGGAGCAGAAGCCCGTCAGGGAGAGCGCATCCGTCCCCACGCTGAACAGACAGGGCGATTTAGCCCCCAAGAACATAGCCACAGCCGACAATATGCTGCTTCAGACCGATGCCCCGGCGGACGGTAAGGTGCTGAAGGCGTGGGCGGACAGCATGGCGTTGAAAGCCGGGCTGGCACGCTATCACGGTTCGTTCAGTTTCTACGGAGCGGCGGAAGCCGTGCCGGGCTGCATCATCGAGCTGAAAGGATTGGGCAAACGCTTCGGAGGCAATGCCTTTATCGGTTCGGTGGAGCATATTATCGAGAAAAACGAATGGATTACCAAAGCCGGTATCGGAATCAACCCGGCAAACATCACCGGTGAGCCGGATGTGGTGAGTCCCCCTGCGGCAGGTCTGCTGCCCGGCATGGAAGGGCTGCATACGGCGGTGGTGAAGAAACTGGACGGCGACCCGCTGAAACAGCACCGCATACAGGTGGAACTGCCTTGGATGGACGGCAAGGACAAACTGCTCTGGGCACGCCTCTCCACCCTTTATGCTACCAATGCCTCCGGCTCATTCTGGCTGCCCGAGCCGGGTGACGAGGTGCTGGTGGGCTTCGTGAACAACGACCCCACGCATCCGGTCATACTCGGAGGGCTATATGGCAGCAAGCATACTCCGCCCTACGAATACGAGGCGAAGAACAACAAGAAAGCCCTCGTGACACGCGAGAAACTGCGCATTGAGTTCGACGAGGAGAAGAAAATCATAACGGTATCCACCCCCGGAAAGAATACGGTGGAAATCAGCGACGACGGAAAGCATATCCGCCTCACTGACCAGCATAAGAACGAAATCAAGATGGACAGCGGGGGTATCACCCTAACGTCCGCCAAAGATATAACACTGAAAGCGAAAGGCAACATCACGATGGATGCCACGATGAAACTCAGTGCGACCGCCAAGCAGGATGTCAGCTTAGAAGGGCTGAACGTCAAGGCGCAGGCAAAAATAGGTGCCTCGGTGAAGGGCAACGCCACGGCGGAACTTTCCGCCAGCGGGCAGACCACCGTCAAAGGCGCCATGGTAATGATTAACTAAAAGAAGAAAGGAAAACAGCTATGCCACCGGCAGCAAGAATAACCGATATGCACACCTGCCCCATGCAGACTCCGGCGTTTCCCTCGCCGATACCGCACGTGGGCGGTCCGGTCGTGGGTCCGGGTGTACCCAACGTATTGATAGGCAAGATGCCTGCCGCCGTAGTGGGCGATATGTGCGTCTGTGTGGGACCGCCGGACACGATTGTGAAAGGCTCGTCCACGGTGATGATAGGCGGAAGACCTGCCGCACGCATGGGCGACACCACGGCGCATGGCGGTTCGGTAGCGGCAGGATGCCCTACGGTAATGATAGGAGGATAATGACTTCACTGGATTATGAACAATAAAAAAGATGAATTATGAAATATTTTATTGAAGAAGAATGTACACGTTCCGACACGGCAAAAGCCAAAGGAATAGACAACACACCGAGTGCCGAACATAAGGCGCATATCAAAGAAAGCATCGAAACATCTATAATTCCTGAAAAAATAAATGTATCTGTATCTTATTTCAATGGTGAAGAATTATCGTTGTTTCCTAACATACCACCATTCAAAAAACGGGATTGTTTTTCTCATTCAGCCTCTGAAAATAATATTCATAATACATATTCCGCAATCAACAATGGAATAGAGTTTTTTGATGTTTTAGTAAATTCTCCATTTTATACGCGATTTTCGCCACAATTTAGATATGCATTATGGGTATTCTGTAAAAGCACAAGCGACATCTCGCCGGATATGTCATCTGCCGGTCAGTAAGTATAAGGATTTGTAAATTCGTAACCATAAAGCAACCTTGTTATTTGCAGAACAAGGGTTTGCGCGTTCTTTGACATACTGGAAAAGGAATAATAGGTAGAAAAGGTAGAAAAGCCGAAGCATTTGATGGAGAAGCAGATAAATTATCGTACTTTTGAGTTTCCGAAAGAAAATGCAACATCAATGGAAAATCAAGGCGAAATCATACTCTATCAGCCTAACAGCGAAGTGAAGTTAGAAGTGCGCATGGAAAATGAAACCGTGTGGCTGAACAGGTCGCAATTGGCTGAATTGTTTGCCCGCGATATCAAGACTATAGGCAAGCATGTGAATAATGCACAGAAAGAAGAACTTGCCGGTATTTCAGTTGTCGCAAAATTTGCGACAACTGCCGCTGATGGCAAAGTGTACCAAGTGGAATACTACAATTTGGATATGGTTCTATCTGTCGGTTACCGAGTCAAATCCGGTCGTGGCATAGAATTCCGGCGTTGGGCTAACAAGGTGCTGAAAGAATATCTGTTGAAAGGCTATTCTGTCAACCGCCGCTTGACCGAACCGGAGCATACCGTGGCGGAACATTCCAGGAAGATAGATTTGTTTGCCACCGACCTGATACGCTCCGCCAAGAAGTCCCTGCTGCTGGTAGACAACTACGTGGACGAATCTGTGCTGCTGATGTTCAGCAAGCGGAATGCCGGCGTGACTGCCGACATCTACACGCAGTCCGTCAGCCGTCAGTTGCAGTTAGACTTGCGGAAGCATAACAGCCAATATCCTCCGATAGAGCTGCATACCTACAAGAAATGCCACGACCGTTTTCTGATTATTGACGGGACGGATGTCTATCACATCGGAGCCTCACTGAAAGATCTCAGCAAGAAGATGTTTGCCTTCTCCAAGTTGGATATACCTGCTACGAGTATCACCGACCTGCTGTAAGGCATTAAACAATCCTCCCATTATTCCGCTTTCCATTGGCTACTTGGACGTAGCGTCTTTTCTTTTAAAAATGTTCCCTTTTAAAATGAAAAAGGGTTATCGACAGGAAGTGGGCTTCTTGTAAAGACAAAACAGATAACAATAATGGGTCGAGTTCAGAGAACAACAATAATCCGGCGAACTATCCTCGACCTGCCGGAAAACATGCCTAATGCCGAAATGGAATAAGCCGCATCCGTAAACCGGGTACGAAATTCAGCCATCCCGTACACAAGCGTAATGTGCGGAGGATGCAACCTATAGAGGTGGCACACGGGCAGCTTCGCCGCTGCCGGTGGCACAACGTAAGATATTGAAAACAAAAGCGTTCTTTGGAAGATTGTGTAGGAGATTTAGAAGAATTTGAAGGGAAAAGCCTACCTTTGTCGGTATTTAAACGAAAGAATACAAGAAATGGCAAAGATAACAGTACTGGCTACTGACATTCACGTAGTGTCTGTCAACAACGAAGATTATATCTGTATCACTGATATGCTGAAAGCCAAAGACGGTGATTTCTTCATATCCGATTGGTTAAGAAACCGGAATACACTTGAATACCTCGGTATCTGGGAGCGTTTGTATAATCCGGATTTTAATTATGGCGAATTCGCCACAATTAAAAATCAGTCAGGATTGAACAGTTTTAAAATCAGTGTGAAAGAGTATGTGGAGAAAACCCACGCCATCGGTATTCAGGCAAAAGCCGGACGTTATGGCGGCACTTATGCGCACAAGGACATTGCGTTTGAGTTTGGAATGTGGATTAGTGCTGAATTCAAGATATATCTTGTCAAGGAGTTCCAGCGCCTCAAAGAGCAGGAGCAAGCCCGGATAGGGTGGAGTGCGAAGCGGGAACTGTCGAAGATAAACTACCGCATCCACACCGATGCCATCAAGCAGAACCTCATTCCGGCAGAAGTCACCCCGCAACAAGCCTCACGCATCTATGCCAGCGAAGCCGATGTGCTGAACGTGGCGATGTTCGGATTGACCGCCCTCGAATGGCGCGACGCACATCCCGACCTGAAAGGCAATGTGCGCGACTATGCTTCCGTCAACGAACTGATATGCCTCTCGAACATGGAGAATCTTAATGCCGTATTCATCAACGAAGGACTTCCGCAGCACGAAAGGCTGCTCCGACTCAACCGGATAGCCATTCAGCAGATGCAGGTACTGGAAGACGTGAACAGGAAATACCTCAAATAATCTCCCTACCCAACACCACTATCTGAACCAACTGTCGCATTTATAACTTGAACTCAGCAGAAGCCTATGAAAACAATTCTGATTATTGAAGATGATATCGTGTTCAGCCACAGCATCAGCAACTGGCTAGTGAAAGAAGGGATGAAAACCGATTGTGTGACAACCCTTGCGAATGCCCGTAAAGCCATCGAACAAAAAGCGTTCGACCTGATATTGGCAGACCTGCGCCTGCCGGACGGCAACAGCACCTCGCTCCTCGAATGGATGAACAAGAAGTATTATTCCACCCCTTTCCTGATTATGACCAACTACGGGCAGGTGGAAAATGCGGTGGCAGCCATGAGGCTGGGAGCCATCAACTATCTGTGCAAGCCCGTACAGCCGGACAAGCTTCTGGCATTGATTACGGAGATACTGGATAAAGACAACAACAAACAGGACTTCTACCGGGGTGAAAGCCCCAAAGCCCATGAGATATACCGCTTGATAGAGATGATTGCGTGTACCGATATTTCTGTCCTGCTCCGTGGCGCTTCCGGCACCGGGAAAGAACATGCTGCAGCCGAGATACATGCCCGGAGCCACCGGAAAAACAAACCCTATTTCGCTATCGACTGCGGAGCCATTCCCGACGAACTTGCCGCCTCCGAGTTTTTCGGCCACCGGAAGGGAGCCTTTACCGGTGCGGAAAGCGACAAAGTCGGGCTGTTCCGTGCAGTTGACGGAGGGACACTGTTTCTGGACGAGATAGGTAACCTCTCCAATAAAACCCAGATGCTCCTGCTCAGGGCCTTGCAGGAGAAACGTTGCAGGCCGGTAGGTTCCACTAAAGAATATTCCTTTGACATCCGGCTGGTTTCCGCTACCAATGAGAAGCTGGAAAAAGCCATCGAAGAGGGACGCTTCCGGGAAGACCTGTTCCACCGGCTCAATGAGTTCACCCTCCGGATTCCCACACTGGCCGAATGCCGGGAGGATATCCTGCCTCTGGCCGATTTCTTTTTGAAGCTCACTTGCGCCAAGGCTCGAAAATCATTTCGCGGCTTTGACCGGCTGGCACAGGCGGCACTGCTGGAATATCCGTGGCCGGGTAATATCCGTGAACTGAAAAATGTAATCGGTCGTGCCGTACTTATCTGCCAGCAGGAATGGATTTCTGTTTCAGACTTAAATCTTGATATCTCCTTCCAAAAAGAAGAGAAACCCCTGTTGGCGGAAGAAGAAAAAGAAAGGACGTTACTTCTCCAGACACTCGAAAAGGTAGATGGCAACCGCTCCAAGGCGGCCCGGCTGCTCAATATCAGCCGGACTACCCTGTATGAGAAGCTGAAAAAATACCATATAACCGATTGACCGGAGAATAATCCGGGGCAGGCGAGGTTTACAGAAAGGCGGTGTCAAAACTCAAATTTTGAAAATATGAACTTATAATTTGAAATTTGAGCATATTAAAAGGCTAAAGAAAGGGTCGTATCATTACTCAATACAGAGCTTGATACGACCCTCTTAAGTGTTATAGTTATAAGTTGTAACTTTGGGGAGTGGTCATTTTAGTTTTGACACCCTCCATATTTTTTATGGCGTGAGTCCGGCCGGTCAAGGCTCTCTCCATGAATATTCTTTTAACGATACTTTTGATAGGCTTCTTCCAACTGCTTATCGTAATTATTCTGCGCATAGGTAGGACCGTTATAGCGTCTAGCAAACTCCGCCCAATCCTTGGCTTGCAATGACGGCAGCATCCTCGCCTGTTTGATGAAACGGGCAGAAAGTACCAACTGCTTAAACTCGCTTTCGCACATGGCATTGACAAAGCTCTCCACACTGCTTTCGCCGCAGGCTGCGTAGTTGAATCCCATAAACTGGAACATGCCCCAACTGGCCGAAGCGTCTGCCGCTTCACGATCTATTCTTCGTGCCTGTTCCAGGCGGTCGTACTCACCGATGCTTGTTGCAGGAGGACGGTTTCGTCACCCTCATAACCTAATTTGATTGTATTCATAAGTCTATTGCTTTTCTAATGTATCTCAAGGTGGCATCCGAAAGGTCTTCCTATCGGCTTTCATTCTTTGAACAGGAAATATTGTGCTTGCTTCACGCAGTTGTCCGAACCCGATTCGGGTTTGCCTTCCAACCCTGATTCTATCTCTACTCCGGCAATGGTATCAGCTTCTGCTTCAACAATAGTCTCCGGAGCAATTTGCGGCTCTTCTGCTCCAAATACTCACACTCTGTTCTCGGCTACCATTCACATCCTGATTCCGGTAATTGATGGAATTTACTTAATACTTTCTAAAGATGTGGTACTTTTTTATCTCTTTTATAGTTTTACTCATTATCATGGTTATAACTATCTGTAAATCAAAGACACCCACAGATGTTGATTTGTGGGGAGAGGAAATCGAATAATCATTTTTCGGTTATATCTACTCTGCTATAATGCAGACGCACTATTTCTTCATTATACACCTTTGCCTCTTCCAACTTCCAGTGATTGGACATTTTGATATTATGAGAAAAAATGGGAATACCTGATCCCCCCGTATATGAGGATATATACAGATACAACTCATCGACAAGATTTTGCTCAAATACTTCCCAAGTAAGTTCTTCCATCTTCGGCTCAGATTCATATAAGCAATAGCCACAAACTGATTCACGCAGAATTGATACAACATTTGCATCCATCCCTTTTTGGATAAAAGCATCAGAGTTATCATAGAGTTCTGTTATTCCATACACATCCCGCTTCAATCCCCCATTCCTTGATTCCCGCCAAATTGGATATACATCCATCAATGGTTGTCATCGCCAAAAATATTAATTTACCCATATACTCAAAAACCTTTATTTGTTTGAAAGTTACCAATTTTCTATACAAAGACGTTTGCGGACATCGTGCGCGGTAGAGACTTATCAATTCCTCTTCTTGTCCAAAGC
>NZ_GL882696.1 GCF_000195635.1 Bacteroides fluxus YIT 12057
TGGCGGTTGATCATTTCCCCCTGCCAATTTATAATTCATAAATCATAACTCATAAATGAACACCTCTCTTTCCGAAGAATCAATCACTCTTCAGCGTGCCGCGCACGAGCTGATGTATTTGGGTACGGACGGTAGTCCGGTTTATAGCGATGAGCTGTCCCGTCGCAACGGTGAGGTCTATCGTCTGACGACGGCTTTGTATAGTTCCTTAGCGAAAGGTGCAACTACAGAAGAACAGGCAAACGTCTGTCTTGCGTTGTTGATGGGGTATAGTGCCTCGTTCATAGACCATGGCGAAAAACAGGAACATGTGCAGCAGGTTCTGAACCGTTGTTGGGATATTCTAAATGAACTCCCGGTATCCTTATTGAAACTCCGTCTGCTTACTGCTTGTTATGGTGAAGTGTTCGACGAGCCTTTGGCCGACGAAGTCCGCAAGATTATTTCCTCCTGGAACGGATCATCTCTTACCGCAGAGCAGCGGGAAGCCATTGAGGAGTTTCAGAATGTGGTGGATAATCCCTATCCATGGGAAGAAGTGGACGAATAATCTGAAATAAACGATAAAAAGCTATATCCCGTTTCAGAAAAAACGTATATTTGCGTATAACTTCTAAAAATGGTCAGACAAAATGGAGCAGATGCGTAAATTGCCTATCGGTATACAGACTTTTGAGGAGATACGTAAAGATAATTATCTTTATGTAGATAAGACTGCCCTAGTTTATCAGATTGCAAATGTTGGTAAACCTTATTTCTTGAGTCGTCCCCGCCGTTTCGGCAAGAGTCTGCTTCTTTCCACCTTCGAATCCTATTTTCAAGGGCGCAAGGACTTGTTCAAAGGACTTGCCATAGAGAAATTGGAAACCAAATGGGAGGAATATCCGGTGCTACATCTGGATTTGAATGCCCGAAAGTATGAGACGGTTGCCGATTTGCTTGCCATGCTCAACCAAT
>NZ_GL882697.1:0-34575 GCF_000195635.1 Bacteroides fluxus YIT 12057
AAATACAAAATCCCTCAGGTTTTTACGTTGACCCCTTTTTGAGGTCTTTTTTCTGTCGTAGGCGGGTAAGAAAAAAGCCCCTTAAACCATTGGTTTAAAGAGCTTTGTCTTAGTTTGTCGGAGTATTTTCATTTCTCCTAAGTGATCCGCTTGGGGCTCGAACTATAAGTTTTATCCAGCTAATAATCAATCATTTATCAAATAGTCCTAATCTTAGTCCACCTATTTCGTCTGAATTTGGCTTCTATGTTTTACACAAATAGAACTCTTGTTTTTATATGCCAAAGATACGATTTTTCTTTGGAACTTCAACCATGATGAACCGGAAAAATCGTATCCTTGAATCTTTCTTTCACTTCGTATTGCAACGGATTTTCTATTTAAAAGCTTCTTGTCTGTTTCTTTCCAGAAGCTCCTCTATATCGGATTCCCGGTACAGAATCTTGCCTCCTATCTGATAGTAAGGCACAAGTCCATTGTTCCTGTACTCCTGTAAGGTTCTTCTTGACAGTTTCAGATATTGGCTTAATTCTGCATCAGTCATATACCGTTGTCCGTTCAACAGGGGGCGTTTCTCTTTAAGGGCTGATTCCAGTGCAATTAAAGTTTCCTTTAGCCTTTGGTAGAACTGAACGATGCGTTCATTGTCTCCGGTAATTAACTTGCTCATCTTTTTACGCTGTGTTTATTTATATACTTTTGGATATCTTCTCGCTTGTAATAGACTTTCCGTTCCAGCTGGGTATATGCGATTTGTCCGGTGTCTCTCAGATTTTGCAGTGTCCGGAGAGATACGTTCAATATCAGACATGCCTCTTGGTTGTCAATCCATTCACCGATGGCTTTTGGGGACGTACTTTCCAGCAGACGGTCAATCCTGTCCAGAAATTGATTCAATTCCCGGATACTCTTCTCGTAAGCATTTGCTTCCATACCTATGATTTCCATATAAATCGATTTTTGGGGTTTGATACAAATGTAACAATTCATTGCAGCTGATTCAAACCTGCGTCGTCAGATGGCATCAGGTGTCTTCAGATGTCAGGCAGGCTGTAAACCGGTTTACAGAAAGGGTTTACAAGGTTTACACTTTTCCTTTACACCCGGATTCCTGTTCTAAATTATATTTCATTGATTTTCAGTAATATGGTTTTAAAAGCGGATAATATCGTCCGTATTGGCACGAGATTTTCACATATAAGGGTATATACTCTTCAAGTGCGCACAACGAGGGTATCGATTTATTCACTTTAAAACGCATGGATTATGTCATACATTGATAATGAGATACTCGAAAGACTGATCGGGACAATGGTGGAAGGCTTTGCCCGTATTGAGAAAAAACTGGATCAGATGAACCGTCTGAAGGAATGCATGAACGGTGACAGACTGCTGGACAACGTGGATCTGGCTGAACTGCTGGGTGTGTCGCAGCGTACACTGGCCCGTTACCGGAAGGAGGGCAAGATCAAATATTATTCCGTGGAGAAGAACGGAAAATCCTTCTATCTGGCCTCTGAAATACAGGAATTCCTGCTCCTTCGCGGCAAGAGGACATAACTGAAGCAGCCGAAACTTTCAGACAGTTGCCCCGGACCAGGATGACTGACCATTCAACTTTTTCAAGGGAAAGCCAGTCCGGTATGGGGCTTCATACCGGAATTCCTGTTGTCTTCATCGAGTCCAGGTTCACATAGGCACCCCGATAGGCAGTTTTCCCTTCCTTGAACATTTTCCATAACAGATTGCAGCCGATGTGTGCCAGTGTAGAATTGATGAACAGGTCCTGCTTGCCGAGTGCTTCCGCCAGAGAACAGCTTGGACCGGAATCCACCTCACGTACCTGTGAATAGTCCACCTCTTCCGTAATGACATTCATTCTGGGAACGGGTATGTATTCCTGTGAAGAAGGCTGGACAATCTTCTCCCGCAGTGTGCCTACAAGCACCTGTCCCTTTGTCTGGCTGTTTCCGAAGTCCATCCAGTACAGGGGAGTCCGGTGATCAACAGGTCCCTTTCCGCTGAGGCCTTTCAGGAACTTCCACAGGGCCAGCCGGGAGCGTACATTGTCGGTGCAGGTGATGAACAGGTTGGCCGTTTCCATTTCCTCCTTCTGCCGGACATCCGGATAGCGTTTTGCTTCTGCCGACCAGCTATAGCCGAAGAAATGGTTGATGCGGGTGACCAGGGCCGTTGCCTTGTTCAGTCCCAGTTCCGTCTCGCTGAAAAGCTGGCGCCCGATGTTGGCTGTACTCACTGTATCCGGATCGAATACAGTCACATGCAGTCCCGGATGCCCCAATGCCCGGAGCGCCATGCTCATGCGTGCCAGGTTGGTGATGACCTGCGAGCCGGTCCCTCCCGCTCCGATGACGAAGACGGTGACCGGATGGTGGGGATTCAGCAGGTAGTTTTCGGTAAAATGTACTTTTTTCATGGCAGGATATCTTTTAGCTGTTTGTTGAACGGTCTCAGCTCGTTCATGTCAAAAGGTTGGTTTCTCGCATTTTCTGTCACCGTGACCAGATTCAACACGGTAGGATTTTGTCTGCCGCCCAGATGGACGAATTCCGTCAGCCAGAATCGCTTCTCCCAATATTCCATCAGGGAAAGAAAGGACGGGTTCTGCGGCTTTTCCAACGAACAGGAACCCAGACATACGCTGGAACCCGTCACATTGAAGAAAGGGGCCAGGTACAGAGGTGTCTTTCCGGTCGGCTTCTTTCCCTTGAAGGCATAGACGTCCATCCGCTCGCTGCGGATGTGGTAGATGATGCCCGGCACATGGAACACACCGTCCGGGATGTTCAGCTGCTTGTGGAAGAACATCTGTCTTTTGCCCGGCGGGTTGTACCAGATATATTCCTCCTGTCCTTTTCTCGGATTGCAGGCCAGCAGGTTCTCGGGAAGGACGCCTGCCGGTATTCCGCTCATTTCTTCCGTATAGGATTCCATCAGGGCGTTCATGAACTCATAGGTCACCGGCATCCCGGCCCCCATCTGTCCGTTTTTGTGGATGGGGCGGAGTTCCAGGAAATATTCCGTACTGTTTGTTCTACATTCGTCACACCGATAGGCAATGAGAGCCGCTTTCGGTGTGAGGATGCGCTGTATCTTTTGAGTCAGTTCATTCATGATTCAGTCATTTAGTCGGTTGGCAATATAATCCATGAAACGGGAAAGCCACTTTGCGAAGCGTTCCGGAAAATCGTCCGGTGGAAGCGGCTTTTCAGTTTGGGGTGTGATCAGCAGACCGGATACCGGAGTGAGACAGTAGGTCTCCTGGCTGTCCGAGGTGAAATGGCTTTCCAGCTCATCTATCAGTTCGTCCTCATTGGAATAGGTCAGCAGAATCTGGTATTCCATCGGAATCGGCATGAAGTCCGGCTCTTCCTCGCTGTGCCAGTCGTATTCATAGTCCATGATGCACGGACTGGAAGCTGCGATGAAAGGCAGGCCTTCCCGGATCAGTTCCAGCAACCCGCCCTCTGCTTTCGTGGCCGGGACATACTGCCGTACCTGTTCTTCGAGGTTGCGGCAGAAAGCACGGGACCGCATCCGCTTCAGGCACCGGCTGATCTTCCCTTCGCTGTAGGAACGGAAAATCCGGCTCTTTTCCCGCTGTCGTTTCAGTTCGTCCCGGTCCATTATCTCTTCCAGGTAGCAGTCCAGACCGCATTCGGCCATTTCAAAATAGGGTGTATCCGTAATGTCCTGCATCCGGTGGTGACGGATGAAGCGTCTGATGAATTCCAGCACAATCCTTTTCAATGTCCCGTGCAGCTTTTCCGTAAAGTTCACCGGCAGCCAGAACAGGGTATAGTCCGGCCAGGAATGGTACCGGTAGATGCAGAACTGAAGCTGTCCCTTCCGTACCTCCAGATTGACATGGTCGGTCAGGGAAGCATCCAGCACCTGGTACAGCCGGCAGATTTTTTCCCTCGGGGAAGCTTTCGACGGCGGAGTGTATGGCAGCTCCATTTCCAGGAGCTGCACATAGTTCAATGCTGAACGGTAGAGATAGTCAAAGCTCTCTTCCGTGGTCAGGTTTACTCTTCCGCGATAGGTTTCCGTATACAGGTCCGGAGCGATGGGCTGCAGTGTCCTGTTCAGAAAACCGTAAGGCTTCCGGCGGGCGGGAGCTTTCTGCGTCCGGACTGTCTGATGCCCCGGCTTATGTCCGCCTTTCCCAGTTCCGACAGGATAAGGGAAGCGAGATTCTGCATGGCCTGCGCTGTAAGTGGTGTACATGGTCGTCTGTTTTTGGATGGTTTCGTTTTCATGGCTTATCCCTTTACTCCGATGGTGGTCTTGAATTCATAGACCGCCCGGTCGTCCTCAATTTCCGGTCCGTGTACCGATGCGGTGGTCAGTTCCGGATAGTTCATGGAATAGAAATCCATCACTTCTGCCGGTGACAGGTTGCTGTCCGGGTCATCCAGCAGCAGTTCGTTGCCATTCTTTTTCATCTTGAATACTCTGTTCATTCCTTTAATTTCAAGTGCCATATCCTTTATCGTTTTATGTTAGACATTTGTTCAGCAATACACCATTTCAGCCTGCTGCGCCTGGTCTCTCATCCTGTATTCTTCCGGAAAATCCAGGTATTCCGCATAGGGGTCTTCCCTGAGCAGTTCCCGGTCATCCTCCTCTTCGGGGTCAAAACCGAAACTGTCAAAAGACTGCTGCCCGTTGGGATACGGGTAATTCTCTCCGGCGAAACCCGTTTCAGGCGTAACCGGTTGCAGACCGTTTGTACGGGGCTGGCCGGTCATGCCCGGCTGCCGGTTCACGCCATGCTGTCCCGCTGCCGGATGATGCTGTTGGGGAGGAAAGATTGCGGGCTGAACCGTCGGTTGTCTGAAACCGCTTCTGTCTGTTGTCCGTACAGCCGGCTGGGATGGTTCCGGCTGGTTATAGACTGTAGAGGAAACAGCCTGTTGGGGAGCCGACTGTGGAACAGATTGTGGAGCAGCTGGTTGTATTCCATTTTCCGGCTGGCTAGTCCGGGTTGCCGTCGGTTGCGCTTCCGGTGACATTCCCGCAAACAGGCTGCCTTCATCCGCCTTTTTCTGTACTTCTTTCATCCGGCTGTCGATTTCGCCCTGCTTCTCACCGGGAGCCAATGCCCGGGCCTGCCGGAGCCAGGTAAGCGTTTCCTGGTATTTGGCGTTCTTGAAGGCATCGTCCGCCTTGGTCAGCAGCTTCTCCATCTTCTCCCGCTTTTCACGGGCTTCCTTGCTTTCCGCAGGCGCACTGCCCTTGCCGTTTTTACCGCTTGCCGCAGCCTGGGTTGCTTGCTTCTCAAAATTCTCTGCATTGACCAGCAGCCCCTGCACCTTCTGCAAGGGCTGCATGATGGCCTGCAGGAAAGCGCTGTCCAGCTCGTACGGATTCCCGCTCAGCACCAGCGGTACCATTTTCTGCTGGACCTCTTCTTTCAGGCTGTTCCGTCTCGGCATGACTGCCACACTCAGTTTATCCTCCACTTTGCGGATGTGGATGCTCAGGTCTATACCCGGAGTCATCATCTGGTAAATCGTTTGAAAAAACATACTGTGAAATTGTTTAGAAATTATACATAGGTTTCCTTGAAGAACTCTCTCAGAACGGCTTCCCGGTCCGGACGGCTGGCGATGCCGCGCAGTCCTTCCAGGTAATAGCCGATGCTTTTGGGTTCATCCACTGAACGTGGAACACGTCTTTTGACCGGTCTGCTGCTGTCATTTTGGGGCCAGAGAGCCGGAGCGGCCGGAGCCTGCGGGGTGAATCGGATCGTTTCCATACTTGCATAGATTGAATGTTAATGAAAAAGCAGCCCGAGCACAGCCAGGACTGCCATGATTTTAACCACCAGGAACAGGAGGCTGAACAGCAGGTCCATGAGACCTCCCGTCAGCAATAGCAGGGCGATCAGTCCGATAGGGACAATCCCCTTGTTGGCCAGCAGGCAGATTCCGGTTATCAGGAACAGCGTCACGGCCTGTTTGCCTGTCTTTTCGATACGTGCTACTTTCATCGTTTTTCTTTTTAAATGAATAATCCCATCGGGATGTGTTTTCCCGATTTTATAGGCCCCTGCCTTTTGGATTGCCGTTTTGCGCAAGGCCCGGACGGAAAAAATACCGGAGCAGAGCGAGGATGATTTTTTCCGTCCGGCCAGCCCGCAGGGCCGCCTTGCAGCAAAAGATCCGGCAATCCAATACCTTTGCCGCCTAAAAGCGGAAAAACAGCGCTGCTTTCAGACACAAAAAAATGCAGACCCTTTCAGGCCTGCATTCCCGTTCCTTTTCGGAGCTTTATTCTCCGGAAGGCGCATAGGTTTGGAAGATGTCGTCCACCAGCAGGGTGGCCAGGCTTCTTACCCGTTCCAGGAAGCCGGATTTTTCCTCCTGCCCCGTTTCCACTCCTGCCAGCAGGGCTTCCCAGTCCCTTGTCAGTTCCGTATCCGCAATCTTCTTGCCGCGGATGGTCTCGTAGGTGAACATGCCCTTTGGGGTCGGTACAATGTATTTCCCCGCATAGCGGATGTAGTTGCGGTTCAGCAAGGTCCGGATGATGGAAGTACGGGATGCCACCGTGCCCAGTCCCTTGTTTTCCATGTACTCCACCAGTTCGGCATCGGTGAACGGATGGACCGGAAGGTCTCTTTTCCGGATCAGGTTGCAGCTGCAGACATCCGGTGTCTCACCTTCTTCCAGCATCGGCAGTCCATCGGGGGTTTCCGGTACGGGCAGGACACCGGGGCGCTGGAATAGGGCATGCCAGCCTTCTTCCAGGATACGGACACCGGTGGTCTGGAAGACCTGTGCGGCACATACTGCCTTGACAAAGGTTGTCTCTGTCCGGCAGGAAGGCAGGAAAGCCTCCAGCATTCGGCCTGCAATCAGCCGGTACACCTCCTGTTCCTTGGGAGTGAGACCTTCCGGACGGATGCCGGTAACGGTGATGGCCGGATGGATGTGGACCTGCTTCTCATCGACCACGCTTCGTGACAGACCGGAAAGCATCCCTTCCGACAGGTCG
Organism: Bacteroides fluxus YIT 12057; assembly: GCF_000195635.1. Lineage (GTDB taxonomy): Bacteria > Bacteroidota > Bacteroidia > Bacteroidales > Bacteroidaceae > Bacteroides > Bacteroides fluxus. The sequence continues at coordinate 7,027 of NZ_GL882697.1, forward strand.
GTTTCCAGTTCGAACAGGTTCCACGAAACCAGTCTCCGGAGGATGGCAGGAAGCGTGCGGTACACATCCTCCGTGAGGTATCTGCTGGACGTGCGCGGATAGGAAATCAGCTTTTTTTCATAGAGCGTCTGCGCGATGTCGTACACTTCCGACAGGGTAAGCCCCAGGTACCGGCTTGCTTCTTTCTGCAGCTGTGTCAGGTTGAACAGGGCGGGCGGCTGGATTTCCTGCACGCTGCGGCTCACTTCCGTAATCTGTGCCTTGGAAGCCAGCTTGCAGTCCTGGTAGAACAGTTCGGCCGATTCCGAGTCGGTGAGCGTATCCCTGCGTTTCAGCTTGAAGATCTGTCCGTTCTTGTGCAGGCTGATGTAGATCGGCCATGAATCCGTCGGGATATGGTTCTCCTTCTCGCGGTACCGTCTGGCGATGGCCGCCAGGATGGGTGTCTGCACCCTGCCCAGGGAATTGTTGCCGAGCCCCATGGCCATGCACATGGCATAGCTGGCATTGATGCCCAGAATCCAGTCCGCCTTGTTCCGGCAATCCGCCGAAGCGAAGAGACTGTCGTAGCAGCTGTCCGGTTTCAGGTTTTCCATCCCTTTGCGGATGGCTTCATCCGTCAGGGAGGCTGTCCAGAGGCGGAGGCAGGGCTGTGTACATTTCAGGTAGGCGTACACATAGCGGAAGGTCATTTCCCCCTCACGGCTGGCATCCGTGGCCGCAATGATGGTGTCACAGCTGCGGAGCACCTTTTCCACGACCTTCAGCTGCAGGACCGCCTGGATGTCCGGAATCCATCCGTTTTCGGTGCGGACATGCTGTACCGTCAGCTGGAAGTCCGAAGGGATGAAGGGAAAGTCCTCGCGGCTCAGCTTCCGGACTCCGTAATCCTTGGGCATGGCCAGCGAAAGCATGTTACCGAATGTCCAGGTGACGAGATATCCGTTTCCTTCCAGGTATCCGTTTCTTGTTCGGGTGGCACCTACCACTTTTCCTATTACTTTTCCTACGTTGGGTTTGTCTGTCAATATGGCAATCATGATCTGTTGAGTTTTATAGCTGTCCATACGGCTTTTTAGCGTATGGACAGCCGGTGATACATTGTAATAAAGGTTATTCTTCCGTCGGTCGGATGCCGTTGATGCCGATGACCGGTCGGCCGTCCGGTTCCACCTCCAGCTTGAGGGTGGCATCCATGGTGAGTGAGAAGACCGGGGTCTTCAGGTTCAGCGTGGTCACTCCGGTCTCTGCCCCTTGGAGAAGCAGGTCCAGGTTGCCGTCCTTTTCGAGTTCCTTCCGGCGGATGCCGACAGCTTCCAGCTTTTCCCAGTCAAGCTGTTCGGCCTTGAAAATGATGGGTTTGTTCGGATTCATATACATATCGGTTGAGGTGAGTAAGATTTCTTTGTACATTCACGGACAGTCTCAGACAGCCTGGCGGGCATTTCTTTTCTGCTCCTGCTGCTGGCCGTTGTCCGTCTGTGCGGCTTGGCGGGCCGTGTTTCTCCGGATATCGGGATTCTCCTGGAAATACTGGAGCTGGCCGGTATTGGCGTTCACTTTCAGGTAGGAATCGAATGGTTTGCCGTTCGGACCCTTCATGCCGGTGACCAGAATGGCTTTTCCGTCCTGCAGGTTGGCCCTTTCCTGTGCCGAAAGCAGGTGTCCGTATACTTCAGCCGGAATGGCCGGGGCCTGCCGTTCGTTGAAGCCGTCCGGTGTCCGCGAGTATAGCGGTCTTCCGCTGGCCATGTCCAGCCTGACGAAGGAGGAGAATTCCTCCCCTTTGCGGTTGATCATGTTTTCCAGAAAGACAGGCTGTCCCTTGCGGAGCGCCTCCTTGTCTTCCGGTGTCAGCTGGACCGAGCAGATTTCCTTCGGAATGTAGATTTCGCCCGTTTCCGGGTTGTGGCGGGTGTACTGCAGGCCGCCCGTCACCTTGTCCATGGTGACAAAGGAAGAGAACACCTCACCGTTCTTGCGTTTCATGTCCTCCACCAGGATGGTATGCCCTTCGTTCAGTGCCTTGAGCTGCATGGGGGAAAGCGGCACGCCGCCCAGCGTCTGCTGGTTGAAGGCCTGGTCCTTGGAAAAGATGAACTCGATGCCCCTTCTTTCCGCGCTGTACTGCAGATGGGCGTTGAATTCCTTTCCCTGGTTGGACTTCATGCCATCCACGAAAATCTGTTCGCCGTTTTTCAGCTTCTGGATTTCATCCGGAGTCAGGGTCACTCCCTTGATTTCATTCGGGATGTAGACATGTTCCTGTCGGACGGCCACCAGTTCGTTGGTGTTCTTGTCGATGGAAATGAGGCACGGCTCGATCGAGTTGCCGCGCAGGTTCAGATCTGCCACCCGACCCATGTTTCCGCTTTCGCGCAGGTTCTTCTTGTCCTCTTCGGTAAAGATGTGCCCGAAGTACGGACGGTCCAGTTCCGGCTCCTTTCTTACTCCGTGGATGCCCAGCATCACCTGTCCGCCGTTGGACATGAACGACAGCCTTGCATCCAGTTTGGCGGTCAGTACGCCGGGAATGTTGAGCGTCAGCGGGATGGTCTTGTTGGTCTTGTAGCCTTTCAGCATACTGTCCAGCTGTCCGGACTGCTCCAGCATTTCCTTGGATACTCCGAACTTGCCCAGTTCTTCCCAGTTGATCATGTTCTCGTTGTACCGGTAGGTTGGAGTCTGCTGCTGGGGAACCTGCTGTTCTCGTCCCTGCGCAGCCGCTTCCACCTGTGTCACCTGTTCCGGTTGCACCTGAGGTGCCTGTTCTTGTTTTTTTGCCATTGCTTTTTCCTCCTCTTTGGTTTGGACATTGCTTTGTTGGTTGTTCTTCGGCACGATTTCGTACCGTTTCAGGAACTCTTTCACCGCATCGGTTTCTTTTCCCGAAGCCAGGTCCTTGAGAGCCTGCCTGTTCTGCTTGTAGTCATGGAAAGTCATGCGGATCAGCCGGAAATGGGTAGGTTCCTTCAGCTGGCTCCAGAAGTTTTTGATGAAGTTTTCGAGGATGCTCGAATTCTTGTCGAACTTCAGAAACGAGTTTTCGTTCTTTTCCTCCGGTGGAACTGTCCGATAGTTGCCTTTCTCGTCCGCCTGGCTGACCACACCGATTCCCTCTTTCGGGTCGTTCTTGTTGTGGACCAGCAGCAGCTCGTCAATCTGTTCCACATAAGGCTTTTCCGGTTTCTTGTTCCGGCTTTGCTTTCCTTTGTCTGGACGGTTGTTCTGTGCCATAATTTTCTGTTTTGAGTGACTGTTTGATTGGTTTCACAGTCCAAATGTAAGGGCTTTCTGTTTACAATCCGCTGATTTTCAAAAAGCTGGCATCAGATGTCGTCAGATGGCATCAGATGGCAATCTATAGATGGTCTGGCACGAAGAAAAGAGGAATTGGAAGTATAATGTGTGAGAGAGGTGAAGGGGAAAATAGAGAAGGCAAAGACGCAGACAGCAGGATGTGCAGAACACATGAAGCAGCGGAACTATGCAGAACAGAGGGAGCTGAAATCCCTGTCTTATCTCGGGATAGGATGAAATAGGCACAGCTTACTGGTGGGGAACGGATGCTTTCACGGTTCTTTTGAGGTATCGGGAAATATAAGGACAGCCGCCTGTACTGAAACGGCTATGCGTCACGTCGGTCGCAGTTTATCCCTGTAATCAGACAACAATCCCTCCGGACGTTTGACGCCGCATTCTTTTTCGGAAGAATTTTCATGGCGAAGCCATAAGAGAAAAATCTCCCGAAAAAAAGTACAAATGCGGCTGGCAAACGAGGGAGGGATTACCTTTGATAAAGGGAAAACTGTAAAAAAACTTTTCTCTTCTCTTTATACGATGTTTATCGCATAAAGAGAAGTGTCATTATTAATAATAATGATTTTTAGTCACTAGTATCTTTAATTTTAATGACATCTGTTCCATTTTTTTATTTACAGTTTGAAAAATCAGCTATATGTTGTGTCACAAAAGTATATTTTTATTTAACCTATGGCTATTGCTTACCATTATAAATTTTATTAGCCTTATTAAGAGAAGTGTGTAAAATCTGACTTATACCTGTTCCTTCATTCATTTGTTCCATCAATATGTCAAAACCTGTCAGTATTTCTTCTTTGCCTATTGTTAGATTGAATTTAATTTTCTTATCTTTCATCACGCCTGAAAAGATAGCTCTTCTGGCATCGGCTTCACTTGGACAATAGATGATGCTATGCCGTTCAAAAAATCTACCATCTGTAATATTGGTGGCTATGGTAAAATATCCGGTAGTTGCATCATATTGCACATCAGAAAAAATACTGTTATTTATAGCATCTGCCGCTATACTTGCCATTTTCTTTCTTTTTTTAATCAGACTTATTTTTATATCATTACCTACAATTTTTATGCGAAAAACTCCGTTCATCCGGCTTTCCAGAAATGAAGCATACATATTGATATTATCAATGAACTGCCATAGATAAATATCCTGATTCTGTTTGCACTTACTTTCCAGACAATTTTTGTATAAGAAAATAGGCTTACTGACAGCATATTGGAAATTTAGAATATCCCTACTTAGTTTACCAATCATTTTCTCCAGATTGGATTTGCATTCTTTTATTATTTGCTGTTCCTGTGTTATATTATGCAGAATATCTTGATAAGCTTTTTGTATAACTACTTTATCTTCAATTCCATATTTCTGCATAATGGAGATAAAAAAGTCTTCTTTCATATCGTTTTGTATTAGGTTTATATATCTATATTTATGGCAGCATATCTTTGCTGATCCAGTAATATGTTTGTCCGTTGGAAGTGAATCCCTTTCCGGCAGCCTCTTCCCATGCAGACTTTTTAGATTTAAAATATTCCACAAGCATATCTAGTGTTTCATCCACCAAGTGCTTCTTTCTTTTCAGGTCGTTTACCGTAAAGGCTTTTAAAAATGGGTTGTCCGTTGGACAAGTAGTAATAAGCCTTTGCGCTTCGGCCATACTCATATTCTTTAGTTTCTTATACTTGATTCTACACAGTTTACCATTGTTTATATACGTATAATAAAGAGCAAAGAGATTGGCTCTTACTTTTTTTGTAGAAGCATACTCGTGACTATCTTTCATCTCGGTAACAGATAACCTTGTATCTTTAAGCACTACCTCGTCTTCCAAACAGTCGCAAATTTTTCTCTTTTTCTCTTTTTCTTTTTTCTGTGCTTCATATTTATAATCCACTTCATATTGAGAGAGGGCATTTATAAAATTGCGTATTCTCTTAAATTCAGCTTCCGTCACAAGTAATCGGTATTCCAGCAAGTGTGATACTGAATCATGTAACACGACCGGTTGTGCGGGCAGATACCATTCCGGTTCAGCGTTTCTTAATGCTTCTGGCAAAGATTTAATCCCTGATGGTTGCATTTGGAAATAGTCAACTAATGTCGAATCCTCTCTGTTGCGGAAGTTGCCTATTTCGTTAAATGCCTTATACAAACTTTGCGTTAGCAATCTGTTATCTTCCTTTACTTGTTGTAACAGGGTATCTACTGATGACGCCAGCCCTTCAAGAGGTAAATTCTCCTGTTTTTGAGGAAAGACCACCCATCCTTGTGTCATGCTTCTGTTGGGAAAGTCCAAACAATAAACATTTTTATTGACTTCTCTGTATTCATGATATTTACGCAGTTGATCTGCATATACGATGATTTCTCTTTTCTGGCGACTGATTTTAACCGCATAGTTATCAATCATATTTTCTACTTGCAGAACGAAGTTATTGAATTTGTCCGGATTTCCACCAAAAAGTTGAAATCCCAATATTCTGCAATTATATTCGGCCATACGGTTAACCAGAGTTGAATCAGCCCATTCACTATTGTTTCCGGTTTCACCGATAAGGATAATTAGGTTACTTTCTTTTTTGTGGTCTTTAAATAGATTGACAGCAGTTCTCAGAGTACTCCAGCTTCTCCCGCCAGTGGCAACCAGTTGTTTTGCATTATTGCTTTTGGCAGACAAAAAGTTCAGCACTTGCATATAGTCTTTTGTCAGATGTACTTTCGGATTTTCATTATTCCCTTTCTCGTTGAAAGCCAGTACGGAACCGAATTTATAATCGAAACCGTCATCAGGGTTGGCAAATAAGGGTTGTAATCCCTGAATAATATTGACTACTTCCGGGAATTGTTTTACAGCCAATTCATTACCCTCTACAACAAATACGATATTGATTTTTTGCAGATCTTTTTCTATTTCCTTGAACTGATTGTAATAGATACGATTACCGTTTACGTTCACTACAAAATTCTCTTGTTTGTCTATCACCGGCATGAATGCTCCTGTTTTAAAACGGATAACAGTATCCATTTGGCAATAGGATGTTACCGGACTATATGCCAGTGGACGTGCTATCCGTGCCAGCTCTCGGCTAGGGACCAGTTGTGCTCGTCTGAAATTTAACGTATCTGTTTCGGCCTTATTCTTGAACCATAACGTACTGTCCGGCAGACTTCGTACATCAATATGCAGTTGTTGTCCAATATTCTTTATTACAGCATTACTTACCCAGCCACATATCTCAGTATCCAGACTATCTGGCGAAATAAAAGACTTTTTGGCAACCAGTGTTTTGCTTCTATCTTCTGATTGTTTTAGTGGGAAAACAAGCTGGTGCATGGGTATTTGAGTATATGGCTTGCTGAGATCCGTATTCTTAAATGTCAGTAGGGAATCATTTATCAAGTATTTCTCTGGAACTTTCAGCGGAACAGTATCGGAGAATACGGTAATTTGTTTATTTTTCAATCCCGTAGCAAGATCCGTTACGGAACTTCTGGTTAGCAGCAGGTCTGATTTATGAACCCATCCATAATAGATTGCTGATTTATGGTTGCCCAGCCTTCGCCCGTGGCTTTTTATTTGTGTCGGGTCGTATTTGATGACTTTCAACCAGTTTCCCTTTTTCCCCACCACTAAAAAGGCATCCATAAATTGTAGTTCTTTCATTTCATTTTTCCCTGTGGCGGTTTGGTAGCTCATATTTCCCAACTGGTCGGAAAAAACAATCCACGGGTTATTTTTTATCTGTAGGGAACTTGGAGCTTTTATTTCACCGCCACAGTAGTTCATGATATATTCACGGGGCACTTGCTTTATTCTTGTGAATCGGTTTATCGGAGCACAGGAAGTCATGATAGCCATTCCGGTGCAAAGTAGTGTAAATGTTCCGTTCCACATCCTTTTAGTTGTCTTCATGATACAGGTTATTTTGAAATATATTTTTCAGATTGCGTGACTAGCAGTTTTTTGATACATTCATCTGTATTGCTGTTCCCGATATCCACAACAACCTCTTCAATAATCAGTTTTTTTCTTCCAATAATTTTTAAGCCTTGGCAATAGGAGTAAAAATCATTATGTTTGTCACCATTGACCGTTACGACAACATCCGGGTTGTCGCACAGATAAGTATTGAGTACATAATTATAGTTAAGGTTAAATGGTTTCCCATCTACGATAGCCTGTAATCTTTCCCTGATATCGTTTCCTACGAGAGTAAGTACATCGGTAGAATCATTCTTTTGATAATTCGGCTCGATTTGTATGGTATGTCGTATCGGGTAATGGGTCTCTTCTGTTGTCAGCAGAATTTCATAAACACCGGGTTCCATATAGGCATATAGTGGGTTTTTCTCCCGTGAATCCACCATTCCTGTTTCTCCGAACTGCCATCTCCATTCCTTAGAATCACCGATACCGTGAAAGGAGATAATTTCATCCTGCAAGGCAAAGTCCGGAGCTTCGATTTTAATCAATTCCTCGTCTGTCTTATCATTGTTTTTCTCCCGTACATTGACTATGAATTTCTTTTCATATTTTCTGTCTACAGTCAACCGTACTTGATATTTCCCGCTTTGAGTGAACCGGTAGCTGCCAGTTCGTTCTTCCGAAGCATCTCCGTTTCCAAATTCCCATAGCCACATATCCGCCCGCTTGGTACTGTCGGTATATTGAATCGCATCTCCCACCTCTATATCTGAGGGAGTGATATAGGCAATTACCGTCTTTTCTCTCAGAGAAAGGCTGATTAAGTATGCTATGACAATACATAGTACGACGGCTCCTATTATAATAAAGGATTTCCTGTTATTAATTTTTCCCATGACAAATTATTTTTTTAATACTGAACGCCAATCTTGTTTTTTGCTTTCCAGACCGATTTCACACTCTTCCAGATTTTTTTTGAAAGTACTGATATTCTCTCGTTTACTCCACAACTCCTTTCTGTCCGTCAGCCACATTTGATAAAAATCGGCTACGTGCATGAACACTTTATACCGGTTGTCCCAGCCATTGTTTTGGTATGTGTTCTTCAGATCGTTTAGCAGATACTTGATATCTTCCTCTTCATATTGTGCGTTGATACCTGGTGTGAGCTTGGATATTCTATTGTATAGGGAATCCACTATAGGTTTGTTTTCCTTTTGCAACTCCTGGAATTTCCTGATTTTCTCAACTTTTACCAGTACCATATCTTTTTGCCGGGTAGTGTCAAAATCTGAATTTGTCCAGAAGATAATCATACAGCAGCAGATGGACACAGCAAGGAATAATAGCAGAACATACGCAAATCCGATTGTTTTTTCACGTTGGTTTATTGTAGCCCTGTTCTGTGAAAGTTGTTCATTTTCTCTCATAAGTAATTCCTCCAACTTTTAGTTTTCTTGATATCTCCCTGTTCTCTTTTACGCATCTCATCAAATCCTCCCGTACTATACTTTCCTCTTTTTCTGCCAGCCGGATAGAATCCTTCACGCCTAGAAAAACATTGATATTTCCTGCCAGCTTTTTGTATAGCAGAAAATCCTTTTCGTCTAACGCATTGATTTGGTTCTGCAACTGCATCTTCCGGTTGCTGACCACACTTTGCAGCAGAAGGTCATTGATTTTCGGAGAACTGTTCATGAGTGACATGTATTGGTAGATAGAATCCACTGCTACAACCATATTTAGTTCGGCGGAATAAATATTGTCGTATTCTACTGTTTTGGCCATAATCATTTTGACCTCCGTTGAAGCGGTTTTCATATAGGAATAGAAACAGAATACCGAGACAGCCACACAGATAATCAGAAAACCGGAGAATCTCAAGTATCCTTTCCTTACTGTATTATTATTTAGAGGTTTCATACTATTTCGTTTAAATGATTATTATATGGTCAGTCTAATAAATTCCAGTCTGACCGGGTCGCACTCTCATGGCGTTGTATTCGTTCACCGACTACAATATTTTCTTTATGCTTACCGATATATTCCAAAGAACTTAGCATCATCCACAATTCAGAGAAATTGCTTAGGAATCCCTCAATTATAAGCATCATACTGCGTATTTCATCATGTTCATATTTGATTTCAATCGCTTCGGAAAGTATGCTTTCAAATTGGGCAGGAGTAGTGTCGCTCCATTCGTAAAAATATTTGAGCACATCCTCTTTTTCAGTTTTCTCCATGAAATTAAGTGTATTGAAGCACAGGTGTGCAAGGTTTGAGAAACATCCGATTACCTGTATGGGAGCCCAATATGCCCCCGTATTTCTATAACCGAAATACGAAGTCGCTGAATATTGCAAGATATTCTTACAGATTTCAGCTATATTGAGGGCCATTGTCGATGAGTCGGAACGGTTTACAACCTTTGCTACAATGTCCTTAGAAGCTTTTTCTATATTGTTGAAGAAGACACCAAAGCGCCCGTAGTAGCGTGTCAGATCAGGGTCGCTTAACATTGTCATACATGGTGGAATATAGTTGTAATCTATTTCATAGCGGTCACCATCCTTACGTATGCGTCCCACTATCAGACTATAAGGATCAATTCCATTCTGCATTTGTTCTACTGGAAGTGTATACAATTTATATTCCGGGCGAACTTCCGGATATCGTGGGGGAAGAACTTCATTGTCCAGTTCACCTGTCGGAATACGGTTATAAGGATTTACCGAGAAAATGACATTCAAATAAGAAGTGCGGGATAAAGAACCATTTGTCAGTTCTCCAGCCGGAACCTTGTAGCTTAGGTATTCCATCGGGTTAGGTTCATAATTGATGATAAATCCGCCTGTTGTTATCCCGTGACAGCGTACCAGTCTGACTTCTATCGTATCTGTAACAGAATGACTTACTTCTATCTCACACATAGAATGATGATTGTTTCTCGATGGTTTGAGAAGACCATAATTAAAGTTTGTGATGTGTATCTCTTGTCCGAGGCACTGTCCGTTGATGAAATAATTCTCAGTCATTTTGAAAGAATTGGGAGTAAGACTCATGCCTTCTTCCCAGTTAACCAGGTTGAATGTTTTATTTTCCATAATATTATAATGTTTTTTTCTTTTTAGCTAAATACCTTTTCTTTTCTTACTCGTTTGGCAATTATGGTGTATCCTCCTCTTATTTTATTGTCTGTGAATGACAGGTCAGGATCAATATATTTTCTTGGCATGAAGAAAGATGGTTTGGTATAAAATATCCATCCGTATGGTATCTCATTATCATTATAATGAATTCTACTCATAGGATATTTCCGGCTGTGATCCTTTATGCATCGTTGGAACCAGTTTCCGAATATCATTGTATCGGAAGCCTGTACCGACAAATGGAACGGGATAGGGTCACCAATCTGCTTGAACAATTCGATATTCACCAATATTAGTTCCGATGCATCTATACTGCTATAATCTGCAACATTCCTGTCATCTGAGTATTCCCATATCTTATAAATTTCCAATGGTATATCCAGGTACGTACGGTATGTTTTCCTGAACAGGGAAATGAAGATGAATGGCACTACACAGGTCGAAGCCCACCAACCGTATTGAAGTTCACTGCATAAGTTGAATACCAAAGAGAAAAATGCCATTCCCATAATACAGAGCACTACAGTAAATATAATCTCATATTTGAAAGGTTTCTGCATAAAATCAGGCAAAAACAGGTCTATCGCTTTCAGATGATAATAACCCAGCAATAAATACAATAGCTGTAGGGCTATGTAGATGTACGGAATAAAATACTGTTGTAAAAATCCGGTCAAAGCCGGAAGGATAAGAATCAGGATAGTTACCAGAACATAAGTGATCAGCTTTCTGTTTCCCATCAGCTTATTCTTTTTTGCAATAAGGAATACTACGCCTCCGAGCAGGAAAGCGATAATAGGAAATAACAGATATGAAGTTAAGAATCTTCCAAAGATATTTTCCATAATATTAGTTTGAGTAGTTATTTATTCACTTGATAATGGGCCTAAAAATAGTCTGAACCGAAAACGACAATTCTCATGGGTACTGTTCAGTACAGCCTTGATTAGTACATCCGCCTTTTTCTTGATAGTCGTTGTGTCTGTTACATCGTCCGTATAGGTTATATCACTGACTGTTACCTGTACTTCTACTTCGCTTAATCTAGGTTCGTAGGTTGTGATTGATTCTGTCAGACAGGTCGTGAAATGGTCTTGCCAGCTTTTTTGTGAGGCCACTTTTTCAAAGTCCATGTCCCAGATACGGCAACCGAACCGGGGATCATACCGATGTTCGCCGGGACAGGTCGTGAACAGCAGTTCCAGGTGCTGGTCGATAGATTCTTTCTCACTGCATTTGGGCAGCGACTTGCTTCCGTCTTGCAGTAACAGACCTATCTTGAGTGGAAATTTGTAGTATTCCATAATTTCTTCATTTTTTAAGTTCCGTCAATTGGTTTCAAATTCTTCATCACTGACTTTCAGGTAACGGGAAGTTCACTTCAGTTATATTTTCGGAAGTCAGGCTTACCAGATGCTTGCGATAGCCTGTGCAACACGTATCTTTAAAGATTATATTGTGAATCTTTGACTGGCTTACCTTCCCATTCTGTTCACTGAATATGCGTACACTTCCCTGAAGTCGTATCCGTGTTTGTGCCAGCCTTCACATTCCAGTGATTCGTACAAATCCCTTCCATCTGCATAATAGAGGTATATCATAGTAGAATAATATACCATTGACAGATAATTGTGTCTGGCATCCATCATAGAATTTATTGGTTTGTATTTTCTATATCCCATATCAATTCCTCGCTTTCTCCTATACCCACTTTCAGTACATCGCCTTTGGATAATTTTCCACTGATAATCAACCGGGATATAGGTCTTCGGAGGTAATTGCGTATCACTCCCGCTACCTGCCTTGCACCATATTTAGGGTCAAATCCCTTATGTGCAAGATATTTCTTCACTTCTTCTGTCAGCAGAATGCTTATTCCCTGTTTTTCCAGCAGGTTTGAAACATTTCTGAACTGTATATCGAATATCATCAGTAATATATCTTCTCCGATAGGTGAGAACGGAACTATCTCTGACAGACGTGCTAGAAATTCCGGTCTGAAATACCTTCCCATTACTTCCATTAATTGTGTCGTAGTAGGATTTTTCCCCTCTGCCAGTTGATTGGCTAACCATTCGCTGCCCACATTGGAGGTGAACAGTACGATAGAATTTGAGAAATCACCTTCCTTGCCTAATCTGTCGTGTAATTTACCTTCATCCATGATTTGCAGGAAGATATCATAGACAGAAGGATGCGCTTTTTCAATTTCATCAAACAATACAACTGAATAGGGCTGTCTTCTTATTTTATTGACCAACAATCCGCCTTCTTCATAACCTACGTATCCCGGAGGGGCACCGTATAACAATGCAGCCGAATGCTCTTCCTTGAATTCCGACATATCAAACCGTATCATAGCTTTCTCGTCATTAAACAATGCTTCGGCAAGTGCCTTTGCTAGTTCGGTCTTTCCGGTTCCTGTAGGACCGAGGAAAAAGAAAGAGCCGATGGGCTGTCCGGCTTTGTTCAATCCGGATCTGGATTCCAAAATCGCATCCGTCAATGCTTTCAGGGCATTATCCTGTCCGACTACTCTTTTTCTGAGAATATTTTCCATATTGAGCAACCGCTCTTTCTCTTCTGATTGGAGTTTACCCAATGGTATGCCGGTTTTGTAGGATACTACTGCCGCAACCTCTTGAGATCCGACTTTCTCGATAGGTGCAGATAAAAAGGAGCGAAGTGTTTCTATCTTCTGTTTAAGATAGTCGGATAGTTCTTCCGATGTATCGTAATTTTCCGGTTGCGTATCTTCGGTTATCATTCCGAGTAGAACCGGACTTAGTCGGTTCTGCATGGAGCGATAAATACCTTTTAGTTCTTTCAGCTTGGTATCATCGTCTTCGCCTGCCTTCTTTTCCTGTTCGTTTAGCGCAGTCGACAGTTCTTCTATACATTCTTTGGATGTTTCGTTAATAAGTTTCACAGCGGACAGTGTACGGTCGAGTAGGTCTATAGCGGAGTCTGGTAATCTTCTGTCCTTGACATAACGTTTGGCCAGACGCACACATTCCGGTATCGCCTCTTCTGTTACTTCCAGTCCGTGGAAGTCTGTGTAAGTACTCAATACGGATTCAATCATTAAAACAGCCGATGGAATATCCGGTTCATTAATTTTTAGTTCTTCAAAACAACGGTTGAATGCATGATCCGGTTCTATAATTTTCCGATACTCTTCGGCAGTGGTTATACCGATAACGGTTAGTTCTCCTCTGTCCAGCTCCGGTTTTAGAATACTTGCTATTCCACTGTTCCCTTGTTTGGGATCGAGCAGGGTGTGGATTTCATCAATGAACAGGATAGCCTTATCTACTTTCCGCAGTTCCCTTATCAGATTTTTTAGTCTGTCTTCCGCTTCGCCTTTGTAACTTGCTCCGGCTATCAAAGCGCCCGTATCCAATTCCAGTACAACGGATCCTTTCAAATATGAAGGAACTTTGTCATTTACAATTGCTCTTGCCAGTCCCTCCACTATAGCAGTTTTTCCTACACCTGAATCACCGGTAATAAGTACATTGGGTTTACCTTTGCGTCCTAGCGTTTCTATCATCATGCGAGTTTCGTTTTCCCGACAGACGATTTCGTGCATCTCATTCTCTCTGAATTCAGAGGTCTTGTCTATACAATATTTATATAGGGCTGCTGTTGCCGTCTCGTTTTCTCCTTTAGATGTCGGCATACCGACTGCGATATCATGCGCAATATCCTGACAGTCCACTACAGATGATAAAATTTCTTCTTCTTTTATAGGAAAAGATTTCAGTTGAGTAATGGAATAGGCTGTACCCGGTTTTGTGAGAGCGGCCAGCACACAGATCGGGCTAATTTCCAGTAATCCTAATTTCAGTCGCACGATGTCAGCTTCTTCAAATACATTGGCTATTTGCTTGTCTGCCATAATTTCCGAAGTTTTCCCAGACCGGGGTGCTTCTTCAATGCGCACTTCTGCCCAGTCTTCAATATATCCGGTATCTTTCCCCAAACTTTGAATGAATCCTTGTAGTCCAACTTCTTTATGCATTAGCGCTTTTAGCAGATGTGAAGGTGTATAGCAATCATTGGCATATTCCCGTGCAATTGATTTTGCTATACGAATCGCAATCTTTACAGATTCGCTTAAATTGTTTATAAAATCGTTTTCCATGTTTCTATTTGATCAAGCATTATGATTTAATAGTTATGATATAAAGCAAATATAGGAAACCGTGTTTAATCTAGATGTCCTACTTGCAAAAATAGAACAAAATCGCTAAAAACAAGCAAACCTCTTGTTTTTTATTTCAAAATGAAAAAAAATATATGAATTGTTTTTGCTATATAAGGAAAAGTATCTATATTTAGGGCGTGACACAGGAGCGATTTGGCTTCTTATATTATAATTAATATGGTACAATAAGTTCAAAAGCAAAGGTTCACGCAAACGGGATAATTAACCAATTTATTCACTTAAAAATTATACTATGTTTAAATCAACATTGAAATTTCAGTCCAAAGAGTTCGACATCCGCTTTGTGAGTTACGAAATCAAGAGAGATGTTGATGCCAAAGGACGTCCGGCTTCCCATCTGTATGGCGGTATCATTAACATTACCATCGAATCAACAGAAGACACAACAATCATCGAAAACATGGTCAGTCAGTTCAAGCCT
The DNA here is from genome assembly GCF_000195635.1 of Bacteroides fluxus YIT 12057. Lineage (GTDB taxonomy): Bacteria > Bacteroidota > Bacteroidia > Bacteroidales > Bacteroidaceae > Bacteroides > Bacteroides fluxus. Next base: position 22,078 of record NZ_GL882697.1, read on the forward strand.
CACGAAGGTACTGTAGTGTACAAGAAAGGGGATGAAGAATCTGTAATGAAAGAGTTGAAATGGGAAAAGGGTTATATTACCCGTTTCCAGGAAGTAGCTGACGTTGAAGGCAAAAAGCCTATGGTTATCAAATTCGAGGTTTCGGCTCAGAAATTGACCATCGGTGGTGCTGTCTTTGAACAAGACTGGCCGGATGCTAAGTAAGCCGGACTTGAAAAATGTAAAAAGAGATTGTTCTATAAAGTTTTCCAGTAAGACGTGCAATATGGGCAATCTCTTTTTTAATAAGTACGGATAAATAAAAGTTTTCTCAAAACAGAAATTAAGTAACAAATCTGAATTATGATAGATGATTATATAGGTATTGGCGGTAATGCGGTAGAGCAGGAGGCCAATGAAGGTATTGCCGATATCCCTGGCAATCGTACATTGATGGTAAACCAAATGACTGCTGAAGAACCCGGTGTTCCGGAAATTGTAGATCATTTGTATACGATAGAAGATGTATTCAAGTATTTTGATCCGAATATTGATGTTAATTTCCTGGATAAGGAAGGACAGGATGTAACAGAAAACTTTCAGTTTAGCAATGTGGGGGACTTTTCTGTCAAAAGTATGACCCAGCGGAGTCCTTTTCTTAACAATCTGAGTATACGCAAGGAATTTTATGAAAAAGTGGTCAAACAGCTTCGCTCGAACAAGGTATTGCAGCGTGTTATTGCCAACAATGATACAAAGGCGGCTATGCTGATTATATTGAAAGAGTTGAAAAAGCAGGTGGAAGAGTCATTGTAATTACAGTATAATATAAAATGAAAGGAATATGGTAGAACAAGGAGCTAAAGCGACAGAAACACAGCAATTGGCACAAAAACATGAAGCTGTTCAGGAACATTTCTCACAGGATACGCTGAAAGAGAATTTGGGTAAACTGTCCCGGTTCGGCGGTTTCAGCTTTCTCGAATCAGCGATTGACAGGGTGCAGAACCTGAATCCGGATCGGAAGGCTAGAATGAGTATATATCTGAAAGACGAAGACAAAAAGGAAGACAGGCGTAATCTGTTGCGCACACTGGACCTATGGATTGATATGTTGGAAGAGAACAGCACGATTGATGATATGCTGTCCGCTTGTAGTTCAGAAGTAAACGAAGTTTCCAATTTGCTTGCCACAAACCAGTTGGTTGCTGCCGAAACAGTTAAGGACTTGGAACGTGCTTATAGAGAGGTAAAGTCGTTCTATGATAACACCGGACAGGATAAGATTACCAATATCTCAATTATGAACGCTTCACTGGAACAGGTTACCGATTTGGATAATCCGATTTTCATTGATGCTGTGGCAGAAGAATTGAAACAGTATTATGACAAACTCGACTTGAGGGATAACTACTCCCTTCTTGTTGTTCCGGGATTCCTTGGTTCCAACAAGGTTGTGGAGAAATGGGCGAAGATTGCTTATAGTAACAAAGTGTTCTTATTTTCTGATTTCGCTGACCTTGAAAAGCCGGACGATGTGATTGAAATGTTCTACGAGTCTAATATGTCTGGCGGTGACGGTTTTAAGAGTAATACATCATTGGTTTGTAACTGGCTGATCGGTCGTGCTAAGTATGCGGAATTGGGAGAAGAGGAAGATTTGCATATTTCTCCATCATCGGCATTGTCAGGCAAAGTGTATAGCTCTCTTATGTCGCAGATTACTGCCGGTAAGAAATATGGTGCACTTGATGGAGTGGATGCTGTTGTCTTTCCCTTGAAAAAGAGTGAAATATCCAAATTGGAAAAGATGGGGCTTATCCCGTTGGTCAACGAATACAAGAAGGTGATGGCGTTCTCCGGTAAATCCCTTTTCAACGGTGACAATTTGGGATTACAGACTTACTCTGTCGTTCGTGTATTCGATTACGTGGCAAAAGTGCTCGTTGACTTCCTGAACCGAAGGGCTTTTGAGAACTGGACAAGCAAATCGGAGAAAGATTTGCGCCAGCAGATGATCCGTTTCTTGGATAGCATCAAGGGACCGGATAGACTGATTGAGAAATATAGCATCGAGCGGTTTGAACGCGACCCGGTAAAGAAAGACCGTATATATTTGGATATAAATATGATACCGTTCTTCCCGGCAAAAGAATTCGTCGTTAAGTTGGATGGAACGAAGGGTGAAGATGGCACTTCCTGGAACTCTGAATACGAAATGTCGAAATAGAATTTATTAAAAAAAGGATTATCATGACAGACTGGAATCAAGTGGAAGCGACCGTTTCTATCGGTGGCAGTGAATGTAAGTTCACTACAATTTATCTCAAACAGGTGTTCAACGGGCACCATGTTTTTGATATTGGTGTATTGTGTCCCCCTCTGCCTGGAGAGAATATCTGGTACAACGAGCGTGAAAGCATGATTGCCATGCAGGGTCAGAGTGTGGTAATCCGCATGAAACATGTGATTAGCGGTGATGAAAGCATCTTCAAAGGCATCATCACCGAAATCGGAATGGATGGTGAGAGAGGGGTTTCAGGTACTATCCATTACAGGGGATGCAGTCCTACTATTCTGCTTGAATCCGGAAAGACAATGGACTCCTTTATGGATTATACCTTGTCGGCCATTGTCGGAGAGGTGGTGAAGAATTATGGCAATGGAGTGGAGATTGTCAACAAGCCGCTTTTCAATGAACAGATTCCTTATGTCTAGATGCACGAAGAAACCGGATATGAGTTTCTTCGTAGAATTGCCTACCAATACGGCGAATGGTTCTATTATGACGGACAGAAATTACATTTCGGGAATCCACAAAAGGACAAGAATGAGACGGTTACGTATGATGTTGACTTGGAAAAGGTCAGCTTCGGTTCTTGTGTCACTCCTTTCCATTATTCACGTCACGACTATATGGCGGAGGATGACCGTCCTCTTTATGCAGACGACAGTGCCGGTGTGAACGGTATCAATACCTATCTGGCAAATGCAATTCGTACGTCCGAATCCATTTATCAATCTCCTACCACTTTATATAACAAAGCGGTAGTCGGTCATCCGGTTCACATGAACCGTCTTCTGGAGTTTGAGAAGGGACGTGATACGGCTTCCTTGGTATGGTTGAGAGGTAAGAGTAAGACTTGCCGTGTACGTATTGGCGAACCTATTGCGGTCAAGATTCCTGCTTCCATGTGTAACCGTCGGGATTTGGGACAATATAGAGTGATGTCTGTAATCCATGAGGTTGATAAGAATGGTGTTTATTCCAATACTTTTGAAGGCATTCCGGCTAGTATGGAACGAATCCCAGTGAATAACGTTGTTATTTCTGAAGCTCACCCGATGCTTGCAAAGGTAATCAGTAATGCTGACCCAGAGAGTCAAGGACGTGTTAAAGTTCAGTTTGTATGGCAAGAGGAACAAAATAAGACAACTAACTGGATACGGGTAAGGAGTCTTGATGCAGGAAGTAGTGAAGTTGTATCTAAAAATAGAGGTTTTGTTTTTATTCCAGAAGAAGGGGATCAAGTTTTAGTTGGTTTTGAACTAAATAATCCCTCACGTCCATTTGTTTCTGGAAGTCTGTTCCATCGCCAAAATGGTGAAGGTGGAAAAGTTAATAACAACATTAAAAGTATAATAACACGTAGTGGTCATACAATTATATTTGATGATAGCGAAAACGGAGAAAGTATAACTATTCGAGATAAAAATAGTAATAAAATTATTTTAGATACAGTAAATAAAACAATTTGTATTGAAGCTCAAGAAAAGATACAATTAACTTCTAAAGTTATATCATTTGATGCAGCAGAATTGATAAACAGCACTAGTACAAACATTGAATCCAGAGCATCTGAAACAATATTAAATGCTGCTAAGGACTTAAGTGCTATTATTGATAATAAGACCAAAATTGTATCTAAAGAACTTGATAGTACTTCTGATAAAGTCAATGTTAGAAGTGTAAAAGAAGATTTGGTGTTAATATCCAAGAAACAGGTTATAACACAAAGTGGTACGAAAAAAATAAAATTATCATAGTTGTTATGTCCAGATCTATCACTTTAAGATATAATCCACAGTTATTAACAGGTACATATGGTATTAATATCCATATTAAGAAACCTGAAGTAAGTTGCCGTATCCAATTTGAAGAGAAGGTGCAGTTTGCTGGAAATATTTCTAATGATTTACATGCTTTCCGAATAACGCGTGATAATCTATTGATTAATGGCATTGAACCAGATGAACATATCTTTGAACTGGCAAATGAATGCAGTAAGATAATATATCCTATCACTTTACTTACTAATAATAAAGGGTTGTGTCATATGGTTAGGAATGATGATATACGTCAGAGGTGGTTAGAGAAAAAGTATGATATTGAAAAGCGTTTTGTCGGTGAAGGAAGTGAGCTTTATATTTCTTTGTTAGAAGATAAAATTAATAACCCAGACTATATAAGCCTATTGGTTGAGAAAGATTTGTTCATTAGTCTTTTTTTCGGACTTATGTATGAAACAAGCATAGTACCAGAAAAAATGATAAAGCGATGTATCCCAGTATTACCATTTGATGATCCTGTAGAATTTGCATGTCAAAATTCAGTCATGGAATGTGAAAGGAATAAGGAACTTATTGTATGTGAAAATGGTTCGCTGTCTGATGAAGCATGCTTAGATAAATTGATTAAGAATGGGCTGAATAATATTTTAGCTCCGGAAGGTCGGACTTTATCAGGGACATGTGATATCAAATATACTTTAGATAATGAATACCATAATATTAAATCGATTGAAAGTACGTTTGTTTTGAAACTTGGAGAGTCAAATATAATGGATATTGTTGTTACTGCTTATTATCTTTCTGAAAAACCGATAGAATCGATACAGGATGAGTACATTAATCAGTTAAGGAATAGCCAAGGTGAAGCAAAAAAAACATGGTTTTATAAATTATTGACATTTAGCTAAGTCTTATGAGTGAGAAACATATTGTATGTAAAGGAGCAACAGTGTATTGTAGCCAATCAATGACTTGTAATAGTCTGGGTACAGCTATTCCCCTAATAGTTACCAGTCAAACGCTTGTGGAGGTTAATGGTGGAAAGACAGTCGCAACAGACAAAGACTGTACAGTTGCCAATATGAATTTCGGTATGTGTAATGATCCTAAATATACCGCTCCAGCTCCCAAACCTCCTTGCATGGCGAATGTAAAGTGGACTAAAGTACACGAATATATAGATGTTACTGAAGTAAATTTGAAAATGTTGACTGAAGAATCCGAAGGAATCTGCAACGTATGTTCTGTTCCCGGCAAAATACGTATAGCTTTCCATGGTCAAGTTGCTACTATAACAAAAGAGATGTTAGATGAAGCCCCAAAAGATATAATGGCAACTTTGTGCCCTTTGGGAAATATTCAAGAAGATAAGAGCAAGATTATACTGTCAGAAATCTAAATAGGAATTTTATGGAAAACGAAGATAACAGTAGAACAGCCCGCATCTTGTATGAACGAGGTAATTACAAGAATGTGCCGCCTTTTCAGGATATAAAATTACTATGTTCTGCAATAGGACCTATTGATAGAAAATATTCGTATCTGTGGAGAATTAATGGTGTAGTTAAAAAAACGCAGAAAAATATTGTTGAAGTTACATTGTCTAACGACTATTGTGGGAAGCAACAGACTTTAAATGTAGATTTACAGCCAATATCGATTAATGAAAATTTCAGTACTGTAAAACAAACAGTGAAAGAAGAAATTGGAGAAGGGGATATTAATGCTGTCCCTTTCAAATTTGTTCCTTTCTGTAGCAGTATTATGATTAGAGATTTTTATTTTTATGATGAACAGTCAAAAATAAAATTATCTTCCTCTTCTGTTATAAATGTCAATTATCCGGTTCTGGCAGTTGCTGAGATTGCGGGAAGCAATGGACATATCCTTAATGGATACTTTAAAGTCTATATTAATGGTCGTCCTAAAAAAACATTGGCGACAAATCTGCCACTGGTGGATAAAAACCGCATGGTTTTTAGCATTTGGTTTACACCTTATGAGATTCCAGTTGGCTCTGTTGCAAAGATTGAGGTAGAGTTATTCATTTTTTTGCCTTATCAAAGAATAACAAGGAAGTTACAACTTAATGTGAAGAATGATTTTACATATGATCCTAATGATATAAAAGGTGAAGTACAACCTGTGTTAGTCGGGAACAACAGCATTCGGGAAAGTAATTATAAACCTTGCAAATATACAGGAATTAATGTTAAATATCCATCAAAGGATAAGGATGGAAAGAAAGTAACTAAGGAACTGGAGGTTTTCAATGAAAGTAAAAATTGCCAATATTCAGGAATAGTAAATATTATTGGAGGGAAATGTCCGATTGTCATAATGTTAATAGGAAAAGAAACAGTATCTTGTATTTTATCTGAGAACATTAATCATGATAAACATTTAATGAGTATCATTGAATTTGACAGTGAAAAAACTTCTCAAAATGCACAATTAATTGGTAGTATCATCCAATGGAATTTGAAGTATAATTATGGAGATACAGTAATTTCATTAATAGGAAAAGTTTTTGATGGAAATATTTCTGAAATTGCGATGAATTCACTATATAGTTATATATGGCCTATACGAGATAGCCTTATTCAAAGTAATCAAATTCAGTTAGCAACTTGTCGTCATCTTAAAATTGTCAATATGAGATTATTCCCAGACATAATTTGGGAGTTGAAAATAGGACTTAAGTTTGCTAAATATGATGCTGTTGAAGGTAAAAATCAAGAAGGAAGAGCATATGAAGAATTAATAAAGAAAAAACAACAGGCAGGATATAGTAAGTGGTACACGATTAAATATGGAAAAACACAATCTGAATTTTTTTTAGAATTGACTTGTACTTATGATGATGATTCCCAGAAATTTGAAATCGGAAAAAAAATTGAAAAAAATATAAGGGATTATTTAGGAGTTATTTTAAAAGCTAAAAAGATGGCAGATGATATTTTATCATATGTCAAAGGTATTGATGCAAAAAAAGCCCCTATAGAATTTGATATACAGTTTCCGATTTTTGATGCATCCTTAAAATGGAATCTTGTAGAAAGACAAAACAATAAAATTGGTATAAATGGAGAATTTACAATTAAAGCAAATCCGTTAATAGGAGGGCTTTTTACCATTGATTTATTTCGTTGTGGTGCAAGAACAATACCTTTATTAGCATTTATTGATAAAATTGTTAACCAGTCATATAAATCTAAATACATTGATTATGAAGGAGAAATTCGTTTAGATTTGAAATTTGATGGATCTCTTATTCTTAATTTGACTAATGTGATTTTTAAAACGAATCCATTCGAAATCTCATTAAAAAAATCAAACATGAAAGGCAGGTTTGGTGTTTTGTTGATAGCTGAAATTGGAGTTGGATTAAAAGTGTATGTTATTAAAAGCAAAGCAACAACTAAGTTAGAAGCAAACGCAACAGCAGATGCTTACTTTTCTGGAACTATAACCCCAGGGGTAGATATGAAAGGGCTTTTTGTAACACCAGAAGTCGCTTTTACAGGTTTACATGCCACTGTTGAGCTATCTGCGGAATTTGGTTTAGAAACGGGAATGATTAATATGAATAAAAAGGAGAAGATTAAGCCCGATGAGTTTGAGATAATTCCTCCAAGTAAGCCTTTGAAATTTTCTCCTCAGTATATAATATCTTAATAATATAAGCAATTATGAAGTCTTTTCTTAGTATATTTTTTTTATGTATGTGTTGTACATATTGCATTGGACAAACTAAAAATAGTAATGATATGACCTATTACAAGAACAATGAACCAAGAGATTATAGTAAAATGATTTATTCATTATCTGTAAATAGTATGGATTGTGAATTTGTTGTTAAAGTTGATGATGTGCTGGCTTTTAAATGGGAACAAGATTCTGGAGGAAGCATCACATTTAAATTGAATCAATTAATTTTGAATAATGGTGAGCATACGGTGGAAGTTGAAATGTATCCATTGTATGGTAAACATACCTTGGGTGATGCACAGGTAATTCTTACCTTTCACCGTTATCCTAAAAATGATATGGCTAATAGCTATGATTCTTTTAAAACTGTAAAGTCATATATTTTGGATGAAGCTGGAGAAGTTGTTAATGACATATCAAATATGAAAAAATATTCTTTTTCTACAACTTTTCAAGCTACAGGACTACCTATTGGAAATATGGGATGGAAGAACTCTGTGACTTTACAAAGTGAAGATAAGGCTAAGTTGCATAAAGAATTGTATAATGAGTATCGCAAAATACATACTATCTTAAAAAATAAGGATTTGGACGCATTTTTAGAACTCACAAGAGCACGTGAAGAGTTGATAGATTTCATTAATTGTTTTAGAGATATCGATAGAAAGGCACGTTTGAATGGTATTAATAATATGATAAATGCAAAAGGAGCAATATTGAATGAATTGCCAGAAATACATGATACTCATATGCTTTTTGAAGCTAATGGAAAACTAGTTACTTTATTGGATAATAATAATTGTGCTATTATTCAGTTTGTTAGCGAACAAAATAATTCGATGAGAAATCAAATTCTATTTAAATTTCATAGAAAGGATAATAATGCAATGTTAGAAGTTATAAATTAATATGAGTACCCCAAATTACAGCAAAGAAGTCATCAAGAATCGTATGTATCGCCATGCAATGAATTATTGGGGAGTGAAGAAAGTAGAAAATCTTGATCCGTTAGTCAAGGTACTACTCGAAGCACTTTCCAGTGAAATCTTTGGCTTATCTCACGATATAGAAACCAGTCAGCACCGCATATTGGATAAAATAGCCAATATGTTGACTCCTGACATTTTGGTTAGCGTGCGTCCTGCTCACAGTGTCATCCATGCCTTTCCACGGGACATCCCGAAATACACAGTAGATACCGATTCCGGTTTCTTTGCGGATATTCCCAAAAATAAAGGACAGATAGTAGAAGAATATAGTTTCTATCCTTTACGTAGAACGGAAATATATGCCGGAGATGTCTGCCGTATGATATGCAACGGTGATATTTTCAATATGGATAGTACTATGACCAAAGAATTGATATATCATGCACCGTATGAGATGAGGGGTAAATTCACCCGTACTGCCTGGATCGGGCTACAACTTGCTCCGGAAATACATAAACTGGATGATTTGTCGTTCTATTTCGAGCTTCCTTACCGTGAGAAAAAACAGTCCCTTTATTCCATGTTGGCGTATGCCAAATGGAGTTTGAACGGACAACCACTTACTGCTATGCAAGGGTTTCCTCCGGAAGAAGAAACTGATGAGCCGGAAAGTCTGTTTTCTATCTGTGATATAGAAAAAGAGATTAACAGGGACATTCTTTCCATATACAATAACCAGTTTATTCGTATCACTACTCCAATCATTCTTTCTCAGGAAAAAGCGTCGCTTTTCCCCGAAGAATTGAAAGATTATTATATGGAAGATATGTTGTCTTCCGGTGAACTGAATCCTCTTTACTGGTTCCGGGTTGACTTTCCCTCTAACTTTACTCCGGACTGTTTGGAAGAACTGAAAGTCAGTATCAATGCCGTTGTTGTACAAAACAAACGGCTGAATGAGAAGATTGCAAGTGTCAATGACCTGACCGCTGTCGTACCATTGACAACAAGCGAACAGGAGTATTTTTTCTCCGTGGACTCTGTAATGGATGCACAGAACCGGTTATATACTGAAATTCCGTTCAATGGAGGCTCAGAGAAAAAAGGTGCAACCTATGCAGTTCGCTATGGTGGTTGCGAGCGTATGAACTCCCGTGATATAAAAGAGTATCTCTACCGGGTGCTTGACCTTTTACAAGGTCGGGGAGCTGTCATCGCATCATTGCAGAAAGATACTTTTTCAGATGAAATACAAGAAATGGACAGACTGTTGAATAGCATGGAGCGAATAATTAATAATATCCAGTCTGCTGTCGGTTCATTGTCATACCTACTTGCAGATTTACCGGAAAATGCCGATAAGTTATATATATCCTACTATACGACAATCTGTGAACGTGCCAACGGTTTGCCCGTAGGTATGGGATTGTTACCTCAAAATAGTTTCAGTATTGATAAACGACAGGTTTATTTCCTGACTACTACAAGAGGAGGGAAAAGCATTCCAGCATCTGCCAACCGGTTTGATATATATAAATATATTCTTACCACTCGTGACCGGATCTATACAAAGGCGGATATCATAAACTTCTGTTACAAGGAACTCTCCGGTCTGGTGATGTCTGTTGACATCAAGTCGGGAGTGATGGTCAGTGAAAAACCGGGTGAAGGGTTGATATCATCGATTGATGTTCACTTGTCTGTACGCACTGATTCGGAAAGGGAAATTCCGTTGCTTATCGACGAACTGAAAACTAAGCTCGTCACCCGTTCACCGGATCATTTCAACTATCGTATATTCACTCAAATTGTTTAGTAATGGGAAAGATCGGTTTGTCACATATTGAAAGTTCTCTTGCGTCAATCAATTCGCTGGATACGGATTATCTGGCAGAAATAATTGCAGCTACTTTAATTGAGGAAGGCGTCAGTCCTGACGACATACAGATTATCCGTTTGGGTGATTCCCGTATGAAAGTCGGGAAAGATATAGAAAGTATCAGAATGGAATATAGCCCTGATGACGAGATAAACGATTGTTTGCGTATCTATGTCAACCGGGAAGGACTTTATGATGTATTGCCAGAGGGAGTGTTTTTCTTGGGTATTGATTTGTTGGATTCCACGGACATAAAGAAGGTTGTCAATCAGGTCAGGCAGTATCGGAAAGAAGAGATGGAAATACGAAAATTCTTTTCCGTATTTGAGGATGAAATAGACCGGACGCTTGTACAGATGCAATTGCTCGAACGCCGGGTCGATAGAAAAAATGTTTATACGGATTTCACGAATGTGTTCACTGCTTACTGGCCGATAATCAGAAAACTTTCGTTGGAACAAGCCGCCTTGTTTATGAGAATCATTCCTATTATTCACAAGATTCGTGGGGACCAGCGTAAAATTACCAAAGTGCTCTCTTTGATACTTGGATTACCTGTCACCCTGTCTCATGTGTTGAGTCGTAAAAAGTGTGATAGTTTTCCGGCATTCAGACAGGCACGTTTGGGAGAGACACTTGTTATTGGTTCAGAGTTCAGGAGCGGCAGATACGATGCATGTGTCACTGTCCATGACATTCCTCGTAACCGTATACCGGAGTTTCTTGACAATGGAAAAAGCAGATGCATACTACTTGAATTGATTGATATGCTTTTTGCCGCAGATATGGAAGTAAGGATAAAACTGGATGTTGTGAGTTCCGGACATATATGTGTCATTTCCAACGAGCCATCTAAGGCATCCCATCTCGGTATAGATGCTTATTTATAAATTAAAACTTAAGAAAGGATTATCATGACAGACTGGAATCAAGTGGAAGCGACCGTTTCTATCGGTGGCAGTGAATGTAAGTTCACTACAATTTATCTCAAACAGGTGTTCAACGGGCACCATGTTTTTGATATTGGTGTATTGTGTCCCCCTCTGCCTGGAGAGAATATCTGGTACAACGAGCGTGAAAGCATGATTGCCATGCAGGGTCAGAGTGTGGTAATCCGCATGAAACATGTGATTAGCGGTGATGAAAGCATCTTCAAGGGCATCATCACCGAAATTGGAATGGATGGTGAGAGAGGGGTTTCCGGCACTATCCATTACAGGGGATGCAGTCCTACTGTTCTGCTTGAATCCGGAAAGACAATGGACTCCTTTATGGATTATACCTTGTCGGCCATTGTCGGAGAGGTGGTGAAGAATTATGGCAATGGAGTGGAGATTGTCAACAAGCCGCTTTTCAATGAACAGATTCCTTATGTCTAGATGCACGAAGAAACCGGATATGAGTTTCTTCGTAGAATTGCCTACCAATACGGCGAATGGTTCTATTATGACGGACAGAAATTACATTTCGGGAATCCGCAAAAGGACAAGAACGAAACGGTTACTTACGATGTTGAGTTGGAAAATGTAAGTTTTGGTTCTCGTATAGCTCCTTTCCATTATTCGCGTCATGACTATATGGCGGAGGATGACCGTCCTCTTTATGCAGACGACAGTGCCAGAGTGAACGGTATCAACACTTATCTGGCAAATGCAATCAGTACGTCCGAGTCCGTTTATCAATCTCCTACTACTTTATATAACAAAGCGGCAGTCGGTCATCCGGTTCACATGAACCGTCTTCTGGAGTTTGAGAAGGGACGTGATACGGCTTCCTTGGTATGGTTGAGAGGTAAGAGCAAAACTTGTCGTGTACGTATTGGCGAACCTATTGCGGTCAAAATACCTGCTTCCATGTGTAACCGTCGGGATCTGGGACAATACAGGGTGATGTCAGTAATCCATGAGGTTGATAAGAATGGTGTTTATT
>NZ_GL882697.1:34597-132721 GCF_000195635.1 Bacteroides fluxus YIT 12057
GTGTTTATTCCAATACTTTTGAAGGCATTCCGGCAAGTATGGAACGAATCCCGGTAAGCAATGTTGTCATTCCTCAAGCTCACCCGATGCTTGCAAAGGTAATCAGTAATGCTGACCCAGAGAGTCAAGGACGTGTTAAAGTTCAGTTTGTATGGCAAGAGGAACAGAATAAGACAACTAACTGGATTCGGGTACGAAGTCTAGATTCGGGTAAAAGTGAAATAGTTCTCAAAAATAGAGGGTTTGTTTTTGTACCAGAAGAAAATGATCAAGTGATAGTTTGTTTTGAACTAGCCAATCCATCTCGCCCTTATGTCTCAGGTAGTATGTTTAATGAGAAAAACGGCTATGGGGGAGGACGAAACAATAGTATTAAAAGCATTATTACACGTAGTGGTCACACTCTTATTTTTGATGACACAGAAGGTGGTGAAAATATTATATTAAAAGATAAAAGTGGAAATGAATTAATGTTTAAAACCTCTGAGGAGAGTATTGAAATAACTGCCCAAGAGTCATTATTTCTAAATGCGAAAAAATTATTTATAAATATAGAAGATACTATTTCACAGTATTCAAAACAATTAAAAACGATTGTTGAAGAGAATGTAACTATGCAAATAGGAAATGAATTGAGAACCTCTATGAGTTGTTTAGATACTGCTATACAAAAAAATGCAAATATTCAAATCTGTGGAAAGTGTAGCCAAGTATCAGGGGATTTAGATATGATTTCATCAGGGGATGTTATAATTCAAGCTGATGGAAAATCTCTACTTAAAGGAGCGAGCGAGGCTCGAATATGTGAAGGTTAATAATTTGAAATATAGCAATATGTCAATATTAGATTATTTAGCTTATTCAGAAACAGTAAATAACATAAATGTATTACCACCAAGAGTATATGCCTTAGATTCATATATTGAGTCATTAGATAGAGGAGTTATTTATGTTCAAAGATGTGTGAAATATGTTCATGTCATATCATTAGGGAAAAATAAGTATCAATTCTATTTTACTGATATATTGTATATCAATAATGATAAACTAAAAAAACAGGAAGATTTATTAAGAAGGATAAGTTATAGATATAATGGTATTATTATATCTATAACAAAAGATAATGAGATACTATCAATACATAATATGGCAGATATTCGTTTTCAATGGGAAAGAATTAAAAGTATTTTAGAGTTGGATTATTCAGGAGGAGAAATTAGTTGGTTTCTAGAACAAATGACAAATCATATGAATAGTCCGGAATGTATAATGAGAGAATAGTTTCTATTCATCAACGGTTAACTAACTGACGAAATTATGAGTTTTAAAGTACCCGAAGTCAGTATACAACATAAAATTCTTGTAGGACACCTTATTCTGTTTGCTATAATAGCATGCATATTCGGAATTCTACAACATGAACGTATGCGTATATCGGATATTGAAAAAGAAGCCAGACACATTCAGCAGGTACAGCGCAAGGTCAATACGGCCCATCGTCATATCACACTTCTTGCCATGTTGGGTGAAACTGCCATTTCTTGGGAGAGAAAGGATTTTGCTGACTATCGTTCACTTCGGCAGTACGTGGATTCCACATTGCTGGATATACGAAAAGAGAATGAAATCCATGTTGCGCGAAGCCAAGTAGATTCACTGCGTTCCCTCTTGAAAATCAAGGAAGAGCACCTGGCTCAAATCATGTATCTGATTCAAAGCCGAGATGGTCATGGCGTTTTACAATTCAGCAAAATACCTTATAATGTCTTTCCGCAAACGATAACTCGCAAGAAAAAAGGATTGGCGGGCTTCTTCGGAGGCAAAGAGACAGTAGAAGTTACACCCAGCACTTCGGCTGCATTGCATGCATTGAATAAAGAATTGCTTTCCATGCAGAACGAACTCAATGACAACATAGATGTCTGTACTGATAGTTTACGCAGGCACAACAAGGTTATCAATGGAAAACTGCGCTCGCTGATGACAACCATGAATGATCAGGCCGAGCAAATACTTGAAGATAAGGAAAAACAATTGAATGCCTCTTATGACCGTTCAAAAAGCATCATCACGTGGCTGGTTATATCAGCTGTTATACTGCTGATTGTTTCTTATCTGATTATCCAGAAGGACCTGCGTGAGAAGCAGAAGACCAGCAAAATGTTGGAGGAAACCATAGAGCAGAATGCTGCATTGTTGCAAATTCGCAACAAAATCATTTTAACCATATCGCATGATATCCGCTCCCCTTTGAACGTGATTAGTGCAACAGTTGAATTGGCAAGGAGGGAAGTGGATAACCAACGGCGTGATACCTATTTGTCCAACATTGAATCAGTGTGTCTGCATGTAGTACATCTGCTGAATAATTTATTGGATGTATACCGGTTGAATCAATCCAAAGAAGAATGCAACTATGTTCCGTTCAGTCTGCATGAAATGCTTGATCGGATTGCTTCCCGTTTTTCCGGTCTGGTCAACGACAAGGGATTGCTGTTCAACACCTCGTTTGACAATACGGATGTCAGATTACGTGGAGATGTGGACCGTATAGAACAGATTGTCGGCAACCTGCTCAGCAATGCTATCAAGTTTACGGAATGCGGAGAAATCTCCTTTCATGCCGGTTATTCTCAAGGGAAATTGTATTTGGAAGTGACTGACTCCGGCATTGGCATGACGGAGGAAACACTTGCACGTATTTTCCGCCCATTTGAACGGCAGATGACAGCAAACAATACTGATGGCTTTGGTTTAGGTTTGTCCATTATACAGGGACTTGTCCATCTCTTCAACGGAGAAATTGACGTAAAAAGCAAGATTCATCAGGGAAGTACCTTCAAGGTAACTCTTCCTCTTGAAGAAACGGATGAACCGCTGGAATGTGAAAAGCCCGTATTGACCCATACCGGACATTTGCCTCATAATATACTTGTCATTGATGATGACAGTATGTTGCGTGCAGTCATCAAGGATTTGCTTGAACGTAACGGCATTAATTGTACGACCTGTGCTTCGGCCAAAGAACTGGTAAAGGAGATGAGAGAAAAGGACTATGATTTGTTGCTTACTGATATTCAGATGCCAGGTACCAACGGTTTTAATCTCCTGATTTTGCTACGACATTCAAATATAGGTAATTCTCGCACGATACCGGTCATAGCCATGACCGCACGTGGTGAGCAGACCAAGGAGTCCTTACAGGAAGCCGGATTTACGGATTGTATCTATAAACCGTTTTCTTATAATGAACTGCTCAATCTGCTTTCATCTATCAATCAATGTCATGTAGCAGCGTCTCCGCCAAGTGATTTGGATGCCTTGCTGTCAGAGGTTCAGGATAAGGAAAAACTGCTGTTTACCTTGATAGAGCAGTCCAGAAAAGACCAGGATGAATTGCTGGCTGCTTTATCGGCAAGCAACAGAAGACAGATGCGTGAAATAGTCCATCGGATGCAACCTGTCTGGGAACTTCTGCATATGGAGGATATTCTATTTGAATACCGTGATATTTTAAAGGATGACCAAGTGAGTGATGTGGTGCTGAAGAACCACACACGGCAGATTCTGAGTCATGTTTCAACATTGATGACGAAAGCAGAAAAAGAACTAACACGATTGAAAAATGAAAAGGAAAGTATTGATTGTTGAAGACAATATAAACCTGTCACAGATGCAGAAAGACTGGTTTGTACAGGCCGGGTATGACGCTATAACGGCCGTAGATGCAACGAAAGCCCGTTCGTTAATCCGCAAGGTACATTTTGACTTGATTCTTTCGGATGTGCGTTTGCCGGACGGAGACGGAATCTCATTGCTGGAGTGGCTGCGTAAGGAAAAGAATAATACTCCTTTTATTATTACCACTGAGTATGTGTCTGTACCTGATGTTGTCCGTACCATTAAATTGGGAGCTGTAGATTATCTGCCTAAACCCGTACGCAAAGAACACTTGCTGGAACTGACCAAGGATGTATTTGCTCCTTTGGTTACAGTAAGAAAACAGGAGCCGATGCTGCTTCAGCGTAAAAGCGCCAGAATGAGAGAGATCCTGAAGTATGCAGAAATGGTTGCTCCTACTGATATGTCAGTGCTTATTTACGGAGCCAGCGGAACAGGAAAAGAGTCTATAGCCCAAAGTATCCATCAAGGAAGTGATCGTTCCAATATGCTTTTTCTGGCAGTGAACTGTGCACTTCTCCCCAAAGATTTGGCTCCTTCCCTATTTTTTGGTCATGAAAAAGGTTCCTTTACGGGGGCAGATAACAACAAAGCAGGCTATTTTGATAAGGCCAAGGGGGGTACCTTGTTCTTGGATGAGATAGGTACCATGTCTTATGAAGTACAAGCGATGCTGCTGCGGGTGTTGCAAGAGAATACCTATATGCCGGTGGGAAGCAATCGGGAACATATTGCAGATGTACGTATAGTTGCAGCTACCAATGAAAACATTCAGCAGGCAATCCAGGAAGGCCGTTTCAGAGAAGACCTTTACCATCGTCTAAACGAGTTTGAAATTACAGTTCCCTCCCTGGCTGAATGCACTGAAGATATTCTCCCTTTTGCTGAATTTTTCCGCGAACGCTATTCTAAAGAATTCAAGAAGGATACTGTCGGTTTTACAGAAGAAGCTAAGTGTAAAATGTTGACTTATGCCTGGCCTGGCAATGTACGTGAACTGCAAAATATGGTGAGACGTTCTGTGGCTATTTCTGAATCTCCCGTATTGGATTGTTTTGGCATCGGACAAAGTACAGGAGAAATTAAAAGCCCGGAGCCGGACAAGGCTGCGAAGAAAGAATTAGAAAAAAAACGAATAATCAATGTGATAGAAGAATGTAATGGAAACATTTCCCATGCCTCACAAATTTTAGGAATAAGTCGTACTTCAATCTATAAAAAGATAAAGTAACAAATTGTGACACGGATTATTACATACGTCTTTTTTCGTACACCAAACGGGAAATGCCATTGGGGTACAGTTTGAAAGAGCGGAGTTGCCAATGATGTTTACCGATACTATCCATCAATGAAAATCCTTTCCCGTAGGATATCGGTAACGTATAAAGAACCATTTCGTCAACAAGATTATATTGGAAAAGACCATCGGCATAATCTGCACTATTTTTATCATGTATGATAGTCTGGCATATACAATCCGCGCTAAATCTACGTATCATGTCAGACAGGTCTATTATGCCATATAATTCATTGATTTGAAATGAAGCTTTTTCTTTCCAATACGGAAAACCTTTTCGAGGTTCTTCCATAAGCCATTGCATGAATTTTTCCTCTTGCTTTGGAAGAAATCCATCCAATGTAATTGCCATAACGATTCGTATTCTTGCCATACCCTTATCTGAAAAAAGCATGAAGCCCATGCAGTTTCAGGTAGAGGCTCTGGTAATAGCCCAAACGATAACTTGCATGGGCTCATGCTATAAGGTATAGCATAAGCCTCACGCAATAGTCATCGTTTTTTTTGAAATTTACCAGATTTCTACCTGTGACATCTTGCGACTTATGTATATAAGCAACGGAAAACATCCCGTAATCCGCCGTTATGTTCTATTTCAGGTTCAAAGATACGGAATGTTTCTTGAAAATCAAATCCGGCCATGATTTATTTGCCATCCTCTTTGTTTTCAGATTCTGTTTTTTCAATACCCAGCCGTTCACACAGTTCTGGGTCATTCATGATCCGTTCCATCTCGTCGTTGATGATGGCTTGGGCATCCGCCTTGATCTGGTCGTAATTGCGCTGAATCTGTTCAAGCATGATGTCATTCCCCTCTTTATCCTTGAAGGAGTTGATAACCGGTATTCTCTTGTATGCCTTTTCTTCGGCACTCACTCTGGCATGGTCCACAATAATTTCCGCATGGAAAATCTTCTGGTCAATTTTCTCACCGAAGTTGTCCGATACGGCACCTACAAAGGAACCTTGTGACAGGTTGGAAATCTTGGAAGCCGGAATTAGGGAATCCAACTGGGTATTGATGGAGGTGGAAACATCCTGACGGTTGATGGAAACGGACTGCCGTTTCTGAAGAATCTTTCCGAAACGTTCCGAAAGCGTCTTGGCCGTTTCGCCGACCACCTGTCCGCTGAAGATGTTGCCGACCGTATTTTGGATCACCTTACTCTCCTTTTCACCATAGTCTCGGTTCAATTGGGAGAAGTCCTGGAAACCCAGACAAACTGCTACTTTGTTGGATCGTGCCGTTGCAATCAGGTTGTCCAGTCCACGGAAATAGATGGTGGGCAGCTCGTCGATGATGACTGTACTTTTAAGCTGCCCCTTCTTGTTGATGAGTTTCACGATACGCGAATTGTAGAGACCCAATGCGGCGGAATAGATGTTCTGGCGGTCCGGATTATTGCCCACACACAAAATTTTAGGTTCTGCCGGATTGTTTATATCCAATGAAAAATCATTACCGGTCATCACCCAATAAAGCTGCGGGGAAATCATTCGGGTAAGTGGGATTTTCGCGGAAGCTATCTGGCCCTGCAACTGGTCTTGAGCTCCTGATTTCCAGGCATCCATGAAAGGAGAAAGATAGTTTTCCAGCTCCGGATAGGAGGTCAATATGGTAAACAAATCGGAATAAGGTTTGTTCAGCAGCTCCACGGCATGAGGGAAGCTGCAATAGATACCGTTCTTGTAAATTTTGAGATACCAGATGATGGCTGCCAACAGGATAATCGGCGATTCCACAAAGAAGTCTCCCTGTTTTTCAATCCAGGTTTTGTTCAAATTTAACATAATGGTATAGCTTGCTTCGTAGGCATCGGAGATGTCTGTCATGAACTCCGGATTGATGGGATTGCAGCGGTGTGAACGGTGCGGATCATCAAAATTGATGACGTAGAAATGAGGCTTCACCTTGTATTTGTCCATGTTGTGCAACAAGGTGTTGTAGGCAATGGTGGAGAGGTCATCGAATTTGTAATCATAGATATAGGTGCTATAACCTTTGGAAATCATCTGTTTGATATAGTTGTTCACCACTGCGTAGGATTTGCCGGACCCCGGCGTTCCCAATACGATGGTGGCACGGAACGGGTTCACCACATTGATCCATCCGTCATTGAATTTGCCGCCATACTGGAACCGGGTAGGCAGATTGACGGAATACTCATTCTCCATCAACCTTGTCTCCTGCATGAAAGATTCGTTTTCCATGTTGAAAACATCCTCCATCAGGTTGTGCCGGTAAAGGCGGCTGATCCACAGACCGGCCATTAGCAGGCAGAGATAACCGGTTGCCAGTGTCATTATATACAGGGAGGTGACCGCCTCGTGCGGAAAAGGCAAATCCAGCAGCCACCAGTTCATGAAGAAGAGAACCGCCCCCGTTGTCAGGACCATCCAGATACGTTGCCAGGTAATCGTTTCCCCTTTCACGCCGATGGTGCCCACGCAGGAAATGGCCAGCAGAAGTACGGCCAGGAGCTTGGTCCAAAGAATGCAGCCGAATATACCGGTCGTCCGTTCAAAGTTCATGAGTATCCGGTCGATGACTTCCAGGTTCAGGTACCAGGCAGCCATGCTCGGGTAGCAGTACACATAGACGTGGACTACCAAAATGAAAATACTGACAGCCCTGCCGAATTCCATGATTTTGGCCAGGGCTCTCAAATCGTCTTCCTGTTGCATAGTAAAGTAGCATTTGAGGGGAACATGGTCCCCCGGGGTGATAATGGTTGTGTCAGATGCCGCGCGACTTGCGTTTCTGCGGTTTCTTTTTGCGTTTCATGCGACGGCGGAACGCTTCTTCCTCGTAATCGACGGCCGGATTGGTATCCATAGAGAAGATGCCTGCCGCCTGTTCAAGCGCACTGCCATCCTCCACAGAGTGACCGTACCGTTTCCAAAGCTCCGGTCCGCTGAATGACTCTTTTTCTTGCCGGGGAATACCGTCCCACCATTTGACCAGGTCGTTGAATACATTGGCTGAAAATTCTTTTCCCATCCGTGAGCCGTTGAACACTTCGCGCCTGTCATGGTCCATGAAAGTAACGCCATAGATGCGTCCTGAGTCGTTTTTCCGGAATACCACATCCAATTGTTCCTGCTTCAACAATTTCTTGAACTCCTGTTCAGACCTGGCATCCCGCATCGCACGGGCGACTTTGCCGGCTATGGCCGGTCTCCATTTGCCTTCCTTGAAATCCCGGACATGCCGCATCATCCGTTCGGACAAGCCGGCATCTCCGAACCGTTTGCCGAACCGGGCACTTTTTACAGGTGGGCTGACCACCTTTCCCCTGTCATCGGTTGCCGAATAGATGATTCCCGTGTACGCTGTCCCTTTATATTCGCCGCGCACCTGCCTCGCTTCTATATTCAGTGTGGAAAGCAAGGCTGCATATTCACCGAAAGTCTGGAAACGGTAACTTTCCAGAACCGCCTTTAAGGTGTTGCCAATTTGGTGACGTACATCCCCCTTGGAGACATCCACCTTTTTCAGTTCCGCTTTCGGATTCTGTCTTTCCGCATCCGCCCCGTTACGCAACCCGAATTCCTGTTCCAGTTCCCGGCAGGCAGCCATCGAGCGTCGGTGCTCATAGGAATCCTTGATTTTCCTGCCGTCATCATCAATGCAGACACTGACGATATGCACGTGTGTGTTGCAGGTATCGTTGTGTCTGTACACGATAAACGGCTGCTGTCCGTACCCCATCTTGTCCATGTACTTTTCGGCCAGTTCCATCAACCGGGCATTGTCCAGCCTGTCTTCCGGTGCCGGACTGAGCGAAATGTGCAGGACGGGCTTTTCCGTTCGTCGGTTTGCTGTCAGATGGTTCTCGAATGAAAGGAGAACCAGCCGGAGGTCTTCGCTCGGCAGGCCCGGCCGGTCGGAAATCATCCGGTGTCCCGACAGGATTTCCGCCGAACCTTTGAGAACCTTTTCGTGATTGTAGGCCAGTGCCCCGTAAAGGCTGGCCCCATGACTTATCTTGGCAACCATTTCTCTTCGTATTCCCGGGTCAATGACATGATCTGCTTGCTGAGCAGGATGAGTTCCAGCGTTGCCTTTTCGAGCCTGTAGAGCAGGGACCGTGCCCTTTGCTCCCCGAAGTTCTTCTGTACGGCCCTTACAACCTGGTTGTAGTTGTTTCCTACAGCCTGGAACTGGCGGTGGAATTCCCCGAGCCGGATGTAATAGTCCATGGATACCTTGTCTACCTTGATCACCTTGAGTTGCCCTGAAAAGAGCGACTTCTTGATGAAGACCGTGCGGTCCCTGGCTCCTGATTCCAGAAACAGCCTCTCGAACCTTCCATTCTCTTCCGCGTTCAGACGGAAGCTGTACTTGTAATCCGCCGGATCCGTCTTCGGTTTCCGGCCTGTTCTTGTCCCTTGCTTTTTCTCCATGCTTTGCTTCATTTGGGTTGTTTTGCATTCTCTGTCAGATTTTCCGACTTTGGAGGAAAATCCCCCGACCGTGAGGGAGGGCAAGTTGGTCTTTGTCGGGCAGAATACTTTCTGTCGGACAAAGACACAACTTGCTCTGTTCGCTTGAACAGAGAATCCACCTCCGGCGGATTGCTGCGCGACGCTTGCGGCGTGCTGTGGTCCGTTGGAGCATCTTTCCTGCCGTTTCTCGGTTCTGACTTTGCAAAATTACACCGACATATCCATCTGTAAAACATGCTGTTGTGCGACATTTGATGACATCTGATGCTGTCTGATGCCACAAGGATGGAGTATCGCATCCAAACTGCTTGAAAGACCTTATTTTTGACGCAGATTTTAGATTGCAATAACATAATCATGCATCCATGCAATGACATCGTATTGCAACCTTATATCGATGCATCCATGCAATGACATCGTATTGCAATCTTATATCGATGTATCCATGCAATGACATCGTATTGCAATCGTATATCGATGCATCCATGCAATGACATCGTATTGCAATCATATATTGATTCATCCATGCAATGACGTCGTATTGCAATCGTATATCGATGCATCCATGCAATGACACCGTATTGCAATCATATATTGATGCAACCATGCAATACATGGAGGATTTTGAATGTGTTTGCTTCATGGTTCTATACGAGATTACCGGGTAGTACATGTGGAGTAACAAAAAGAGAGAAAGTGAATATTAACCCCAAAAACGAAAAGGAATGAACAAACGTCCGATTCTTGTCGCCTTCAGTAACCAGAAAGGCGGTGTGGGCAAGTCCACGGTAACGATAGTACTTGCCAGTTATTTCAATTATGTAAAAGGGTTGAATGTTGCAGTTGTTGACTGTGACTATCCCCAGTTTAGCCTGGACAAACTACGGGGAAGGGATTTGAAGAACCTGGAAAAGAGCGAGTATCACCAGCGGCTTTTCTGCCGCCAGTTTGAGAACAGCACTCGCAAGGCCTATCCGATAGTCACTTCTACTCCGGAAGAGGCCGCAAAGATTCCCGGCAGGCTGGAAGGTGATTATGACCTGATATTCTTCGACCTTCCCGGTACGGTCAATTCCCGTGGAGTGTTCGAGTCCGTCATGAACATGGATTTTATTTTCACCCCCATCGTGAAAGACCGGATGGTCATGCAGAGCAGTCTTTCCTTTGTTTCGACCGTGCAGGATTTCATTGGCCAGCATCCGAATGCTCCCTTGAAAGACATACGTCTGTTCTGGAACCGCATGGACAGCCGTACGTCCAAGGAACTCTTTGTGATGTACAATACCATCATATCTCGTATGGGATTGAAGGTGTTCGATACCGTGCTTCCTGACCTTGAGCGATTTAACAAGGAGATGACTCCCTTGTCCAGACAGCATTTCCGCTGCACCTTGCTTCCTCCTTCTGAAATTCTCCTAAAAGACAGCAGACTGGAAGCATTTGCGCAGGAAATGGAACGTATCATTTTTCCCGGATAAAAACTATGGCAAAGAAAAGAGAAATATTCAAGGTGAATGAAGATGCCCTGAAGGACATGATGGCCAGTGAGTCCATCTCATGTGCCAAACCAGAGACAGGCAGCATTGAAAATCTACCTTCCAGAGAATCAGAAAATGAAGTGCAAGAGGCGGAAAAACGTGAGCAGAAGAAGTTACGCAAAGCGGTACACAGCGACCCGAATATGGATGAAAGGCTGGACCTGTATCGGACGCAGTTTTTGGAACGAAAAAAAACTGTCCAAAAGCGGCAGACCTATATCAGTTACGAAATCTATCAAAGATTGGCCCGTGCACTTCCCATTTTTAATGCAGATATGACTATACCCGCTTTTCTGGACAATGTGCTGACGCATCATCTGGATACTTATAGTGAAGAACTTGACGAGCTATTTCGTCGCAATACCCAAAAATCATTCTGATATGGAAGAACTGATATACCTGTGTGTCCGGATTGTATGCATCGTTTATCTGCTGTACAGCGTGTATTGCTGGCGGACACGTATCGAAACCGTCTGCACCTTGCTTTATGGAAAGCCACCCGTGAAAAAAGAAAAGCCGGAAGCCTCCGGAACGGGGGCTGTAGCTTCTGAGGATGAGGTGATGGGAAGCACCCGTTACGTCTACCTGGACGAGAATGCCGGCAAGACGGCTGCCCCTTTCATGAGCCAGCCCCTTGAAAAGAACTTCATCGGGGAAGAGGAGAATGTGGAACAGGAAGAGGTAGAATGCAATCTTGCCCTTGAAAAGATGAAACTCCTGCTGCAAGAGCAGGAAGAGCTGGATGCCGGGAACCCCGATGTGGAATCCGTTTCGCCGGTCCTTTCGAGCAGGGATATGGAAACGCTGGGGGAATACCTGGCCCGCAAGGGAGAGGTCGGTGAGGAAAAGGCCCTGCAGGCAGCCCGTATTGTATTCTCCATCCAGCAGAGCAACCTGATTGACATTTTCACGTCCAATGCGGAAAACGCAAAAATGGTGGACGAACTTCTGGACAGGTATCTGGATGAAGACGGAAATCCCAAGCCGCTTCCCCCGAAAGAAAACGAAAACCCTGCGGACGGATGGCGGAAATATATCTGACCATGCGCCATCTGATGCCATCCGGTGCCATCTAATGACACACCTGTCCAACCGCTTTCCTTTACTGATATATTTGTCACCGAAATCAAATTTATGTCAAACCTCAAAAACGATTCTACCATGAGAAAAAGAATCCTCTTATCCGTATTCAGCGTGCTGTTCACAGCCGGTCTTTTTGCACAGGGCCAGGGTCTGGCCGGCATCAACGAGGCCACCAGCCTCATGACTTCGTATTTCGACCCCGCCACCAAGCTCTGCTATGCCATCGGTGCCGTTCTCGGTCTGGTGGGCGGCATCAAGACCTACGGCAAGTTCAGCAGCGGTGATCCGGATACGTCCAAGACGGCGGCGAGCTGGTTCTTCGCCTGCATCTTCCTGATTGTGGCAGCCACCATTCTCCGCTCATTCTTCCTTTAATCCATGGAGTACCGCATCAACAAGGGCGCCGGACGCCCGATTGAGTTCAAGGGACTGAAGTCACAGTACCTGTTCATTTTTGCCGGCGGTCTTGTATCGGTCTTTCTGGTGGTGGTCATCCTCTATATGGCCGGTGTCAGCCAGTGGGTCTGCCTCACGTTCGGGGCCTTCTCCGGTTCGCTGACCGTATGGATGACCTTCCGCCTGAATGCCCGGTACGGGGAACACGGACTGATGAAGGCGCTGGCCGAAAAAAGCCATCCCCGCTACCTGACTGTCCGCCGCCGGATAAGAAGCCTATTAACCCCCAAGAAGAAAAAGAAGAAATGAGAAGCGTATTGAAAATCGCTGAGTTGGAAAGCCGCTTTCCGATCCTGGCCGTGGAGAACAACTGCATCGTCAGCAAGGATGGCGACATTACGGTGGCCTATGAAGTGGAGCTGCCCGAACTCTATACCGTGACATCCGCCGAGTACGAGGCCATGCACGGCACCTGGGTGAAGGCCATCAAGGTGCTTCCCGCCTTTTCGGTCGTGTACAAGCAGGACTGGTTCACCCGGGAAAGCTACTCTGCGGAGGGAGACGTTGCAGAAAGCTTCCTGTCCCGGAGCTATGCCGGCCATTTCAACGAGCGCCCCTATCTGCAGCACCGCTGTTTCCTGTACCTGACCAAGACCACGCGTGAGCGGACCCGCCGCCGGAGCGACTTCAGCACCCTGTGCCGGGGATACATCCTCCCCAAGGAAATCACGGACTGGGATGCCGTGGTGAAGTTCCTCGAAGCCGTGGAGCAGTTCGAACGTATCATGAACGATTCCGGCCATGTTCGGATGAAACGGTTGAGGACGGAAGAACTGGTCGGTACGGAAGACGCTCCCGGGCTGTTCGAAAGGTACCTGGCCCTGGAAATGGAAGACAGACCTCCCGTATTGCAAGACATCTGCCTCGATCCCGGGCGGATGAGGGTCGGTGACAAACGCCTCTGCCTGCATGTCCTTTCCGATACGGAGGACCTGCCCGCAAGCGTGGCTACGGACAGACGCTATGAGCGTCTGTCCACCGACCGCAGTGACTGCATGCTTTCGTTCGCCGCTCCTGTCGGGCTGCTGCTTTCGTGTAACCACATCTATTCTCAGTATGTGTTCATTGACGATGCCCAGGAAATCCTGCAACGCATGGAAAAGACTTCACGCAACATGCTGTCCCTGTCCAGGTACAGCCGGAGCAATGCCGTCAACCATGAATGGACGGAAATGTTTCTGGACGAAGCCCATACCCAAGGACTGCTTCCCGTACGCTGCCACTGCAACGTGCTGGCCTGGGCGGATGACGGCGAGGAACTCCGGCGCATCAAGAACGATACCGGAAGCCAGCTTGCCCTGATGGGCTGCGTCCCCCGTCACAACACGGTTGACACCCCCGTACTCTACTGGTCGGGCATTCCCGGAAATGCCGGTGACTTTCCGGCCGAGGAAAGTTTCCATACCTTCCTGGAGCAGGCCGTCTGCCTGTTTGCCTCGGAGACGAACTACCGCAGCTCTCCCAGTCCGTTCGGCATCCGCATGGCAGACCGCCGGAGCGGTGTTCCGGTCCACCTGGACATCAGCGACCTGCCCATGCGGAAGGGAATCATCACCAACCGCAACAAGTTCATACTCGGACCTTCGGGAAGCGGCAAGTCCTTCTTCACGAACCACCTTGTCCGGCAATATTACGAACAAGGATCCCATATCCTGCTGGTGGATACCGGAAACAGCTACCAGGGACTCTGTAACCTGATCCACAACCGGACCCGTGGGGAGGACGGCATCTACCTGACCTATGAGGAAGACAAGCCCATCGCCTTCAATCCGTTCTATTCGGAAACCCGGCAGTATGACGTAGAAAAGCGTGAGAGCATCCAGACCCTGATACTTACGCTCTGGAAGCGTGAGGATGAAACCCCGAAACGTTCGGAAGAGGTGGCGCTCTCGGGTGCGGTCAATGCCTATATCCGCAGGATTGCCGAAGACCGGACGCTGAAACCCGATTTCAACGGCTTCTACGAGTTCGTGCGGGACGATTATCGCCGGGTGGTTGAGGAAAAGAAAGTGCGTGAAAAGGATTTTGACATAGACGGTTTCCTGAACGTACTGGAACCCTTCTACCGGGGCGGTGACTACGATTTCCTGCTGAATTCGGAAGAGGAACTGGACCTGACCGAAAAGCGCTTCATCGTATTCGAGTTGGACAACATCAGCAGCCACAAGGTCCTTTTGCCTGTGGTCACACTCATCATCATGGAAACCTTCATCGCCAAGATGCGCCGTCTGAAAGGCATCCGTAAGATGATATTGATTGAAGAGTGTTGGAAGGCGCTGATGTCCGCCAATATGAGTGGGTATATCAAGTATTTGTTCAAGACCGTCAGAAAGTATTTCGGTGAGGCAGTGGTGGTCACGCAGGAAGTGGACGATATCATCAGTTCGCCCGTCGTGAAGGAAGCCATCATCAACAACAGCGACTGCAAGATCCTGCTGGACCAGCGGAAATACATGAACAAGTTCGATCATATCCAGAAACTCCTGGGGCTGACCGACAAGGAACGGGGGCAGATCCTGTCCATCAACCAGGCCAACCACCCCGGACGTATCTACCGTGAAGTATGGATCGGACTGGGAGGTACCCATTCGGCCGTATATGCCACCGAGGTCAGCGAGGAGGAATACGCCATCTATACGACGGAAGAATCGGAAAAGCTGGAACTTCAGAAGCTGACGGAAGAACTGGACGGCAATCTGCAGCTGGCTGTCAGGCAGCTGGCCAACCGTAGGAAAGCCGCCAGAAACAGTAACCTGTTAAACCAAGACAACCATGAATGACCCTTTTGAAACCGACCCGCAGAAACGCAGCGAAATCGTGGAGTGCTTCTACTGGTCCCTGATGAACGGCTGGGATATTCCGCGGGATATCCGTGAACACTACGGCTTTTCCAAAGACTACGAACTGTACCGGCAGCTGGAGGACATGGATCCGGAGGAATACAGGCAGCAGAGGCGGAAAGGTTCCGTGCCCGATATCCTTGAAGTGGATGCCAGGCTGACCCGGGCCGTAGAGCAGGTCTTCGAACGCCTCTGTACCCGCCCGCCCGCTGCGTATCTGGACCGGCTGCATGAAGAATGGCTGAAACTGAAGACACTGGAAGCCGATCCCGAACATGTGGAAAACCCGTTTGTGACACCTTCTTTTCTGGTCAGGTACGCTATAGACCGGAGTGCTTCCGACACCGTCAGACAAAAGCAGGCGCAGACAGCCTGCAGGAAACTGGAGGAACGGATGGCGGGGATGACCGGCAAAAGGCAAACCCGGGAAACGGAGCCGGCTTCACGTCCGTTACGCAATCGGCAGCCTTGCCGGAAAGCCCATATACCGGTTGTCGCCAAACCGAAAGGACGCGGGAAGGGACTCTGAACAGATGGCAAAATAAGAACAACATCATGAAAAGACAAGACATGAAAAACAGACAGTTGTACAGACTGGCCGCCTGCCTGGTCGGGGCGGCAACGCTGCTGCTCCAGAGCTGCAGCGGAAACAGAAACTGTGACCGCCTTTGCGGTTCATGGAGCAGTGTGGAAGGCAAGCCGGACGTCCTTATCTATAAGGAAGGGGATGCCTACAAGGTGACGGTGTTTTCCAGAAGCGGCAGGACGAGAAAACTGAAGCCGGAAACCTACCTGCTGGTGGAAGAGGACGGGAACCTGTTCATCAACACCGGCTACCGCATCGATGTCGCCTACAACGAGGCGGCCGACATACTGACCTTCTCCCCGAACGGGGATTATGTAAGGAAGGAGGTGAAGCCATGAGAAGAGCGGTTCTCCTGCTGGGCATGGGAGCCCTGCTGCTGGCCGGAGAAGTCCGGGCACAATGGGTGGTGACCGATCCGGGCAACCTGGCCCAGAGCATCATCAACATGTCGGACAATATCGTGCACACTTCCGCAACGGCCACCAATACCGCACAGAACTTTGCGGAAACAGTGAAGATCTACCAGCAGTACAAGAAATACTACGATGCGCTGAAATCCGTGAACAACCTGGTGAAGGATGCCCGCAAGGTCAGTGAAATCATCCTGATGGTCGGCGATGTTTCGGAAATCTATGTGACGAACTTCCGGAAGATGCTGGGCGACAAGAATTTTTCCCCGCAGGAACTGGACGCCATCGCTTTCGGGTACACCCGGCTGCTGGAAGAGAGCAACGGCGTGCTGCAGGACCTGAGACAGGTCATCAATGTCAGCACCCTCTCGATGACGGACAAGGACCGGATGGATGTGGTGGACGGCTGTCATGTCAGCATGCGCCGCTACCGCAACCTGGTGAACTATTATACGAACCGGAACATTGCCGTGAGTATCCTCCGTGCCCGGAAGAAGAACGATCTGGACCGCGTACTGGCGCTCTACGGAAGTGAAACCTCCAAATACTGGTAGCCTATGGTTTTGTTATCCGTTGATTTTTCCAATCTCCATACCATACTGGAAAGCCTGTATCAGGAGATGATGCCCTTGTGCGGGGACATGATGGCGGTAGGTAAAGGTCTGGCCGGACTCGGTGCCCTGTTCTATGTGGCCGTGCGGGTCTGGCAGTCACTCGCCCGTGCCGAACCCGTGGATGTCTATCCGCTGCTGCGTCCGTTTGCCATCGGCATCTGCATCATGCTCTTCCCGACGCTGGTGCTCGGAACGATGAATACGGTACTGAGTCCGATCGTGCAGGGAACCCACAGGATGCTGGAGGGGCAGACGATGGACATGCAGCAGTACCGGGAACAGAAGGACCGGCTGGAACGGGAAGCCATGCTGCGGAATCCGGAAACGGCCTACCTGGTGAGCGATGAGGAGTTCGACCGTCAGATAGACGAACTCGGCTGGTCTCCCGATGCCATGGCCACCCGGATGGGCATGTACATGGAAGTGGGCATGTACAGTCTGGAAAAGAGCATCCGCGACGGCTTCCGCAGCCTGCTTGAGCTGCTGTTTGCAGCCGCTTCCCTGCTGATAGACACGATCCGTACCTTCTTTCTGGTGGTTCTCTCCATCCTCGGTCCGGTGGCTTTCGCCTTCAGCGTGTGGGACGGCTTCCAATCCACGCTCAGCCAGTGGTTCACCCGTTACATATCCGTCTATCTGTGGCTCCCGGTGAGTGACCTGTTCAGCTGCATGCTGGCCAAGATACAGGTGCTGATGCTTCAGAACGACATCCTGGAGCTCCAGAACAATCCCAACTATTCGCTGGACAACTCCAATTCCGTGTATGTGATCTTCATGCTCATCGGTATCATCGGCTACTTTACCGTACCGACCGTGGCCGGCTGGATTGTACAGGCCGGTGGAGCGGGCAACTACAGCCGCAACATCAACCGTACCGCAACCAAGGCCGGAGGATTTGCCGCGGGCGCAGCCGGCTCAGCATTGGGCAACATCGGAGGACGCCTGCGTGGAAAATAACCGAAAAACAATCATGAACAGATGGAATTCAAGTCATTGACCAATATCGAAAGCAGTTTCAGACGGATACGTCTGATGCTGGCAGCCTTTGTGGCATGTTGCACGCTCGTGACCGTCTTCGCCCTGTGGCACTCCTACCGCTTTGCGGAGAAGCAGCGCGAGAAGATCTATGTGCTGGACGGCGGCAAGTCGCTCATGCTGGCCCTCTCGCAGGATCTGGCGCAGAACCGTCCGGCCGAAGCCCGGGAGCATGTGCGCAGGTTCCATGAACTCTTCTTCGGCCTGTCACCGCAGAAAGACGCCATCGAGCACAACATCAACCGTGCGCTCCAACTGGCCGACAAGAGTGCCTACCACTATTATGTGGATTTTGCCGAAAAGGGGTATTACAACCGTCTTATATCCGGCAACATCAACCAGGCGGTGCGGGTGGACAGCGTCCTCTGCGACTTTTCCGCCTACCCCTACAAGGCCCGTACCTATGCCCGGCAGATGATCATCCGGCAGAGCAACGTGACGGAGCGTTCGCTGGTCACCGAATGCCAGCTCCAGAACACTTCCCGTTCGGATGACAACCCCAACGGATTCATCATCGAACACCTGACCATTCTTGAGAACAAGGACCTGAGGAGTGTGGAGCGATGAGAAGGAATCCGATCAGGCAGGCAGACCTGGCACTCAGGCTGTTCTGCCGCCGGCTGGGTCGGAAACAGCGAAAGATTGTCCTGGGCATCCTGTTCGTCCCGTTTGCCCTTTCCTGTATCTGTACGGCCGTTGTCCCTCTGACAGACGGCAGGAACCGTGATACGGAATATCTGTGGATGAGACAGGACACACTCCGGAAACATTTTATTCAAACGATAACCGAAGATGCAGAAAGAAGAAATCAAGAAACAGCTGGAACGGCTGCTCAAGCCGTTCAGGATTCCGTTCCGCAGGGACGGGGAACCGCTGACTGAGGAACAGAAGCGCCGTCGTGCCCGCTTCGTGGTATATCCGCTCATAGGCCTGCTGTGTCTGGGCAGCCTTTACCTGATATTTTCTCCTTCGAAGGAGGAAGAGACCAGACAGAACCGGGGGAAAGGGTTCAATACCGAAATCCCTTCCCCCGAGGACAAGGAACTGGAAGGCAACAAGAAGGATGCTTATGAGAAGGCATTGCTGGAACAAGAAAGCCGGAAACGGAAAACCTTCTTTGATACGGCCGAATCCATGTTCCGGAACGAACAGCCGAAGGACAGTGTCTGTTTGCCGGATACCTTTCCCAAGGAACCGGATGCAGACCCGGAAAGGATGGAAGGTCCTGCCGGAGCGGTCACTTCCTCCGCCGGAGCATACCGGCAGATGAACCGTACCCTCGGGAGCATCTATGAACCGGCGGCGGATCCAGAAAAGGAGAAGCTGCTGGAAAGAATCGAAGAGCTGGAACGGCAGCAGGCGGACAGACAGGAAACATCCCCGGGAATGGAAGAGAAAATGGCCCTCATGGAAAAGTCATATGAACTGGCCGCCAGGTACAACAGCCGGCAGGCAGCCCCGTCCGCCATGCCTGCTGCAAAAGCGGAAGACCGTCCGGCCATGCCGGTCAAGCGGCTGCAGAACCAGGTGGTGTCCAGCCTTTCCGCACCCCTGACGGAAGAGGAGTTCCTTTCCGTCTATGCCGGTGAACGGAATACCGGATTCCACACCCCCGTCGGCAGGAAGACCGTGACAACCGGAAATACCATTGCCGCCTGTGTGCATGGTACGCAGACCGTATCCGACGGGCAGGCTCTCCGGCTCCGGCTTACGGAACCCATGGCCGTGGCAGACCGGTTCATCCCGAAAGGGACCGTGCTGGTCGGTGCAACCCGGATCCAGGGGGAACGGCTGGAAATCGTCATTCATACCCTGGAAGCGGGTGGCAGCATCCTTCCTGTGGAACTGGAAGTCTATGATACGGACGGGCAGCAGGGAATCCTGATTCCCCATTCGCTGGAGTATGATGCCGCACGGGAAATTGCAGCCAACATGGGCAGTTCGATGAACAGCAGCATCAACATCTCCACCGATGCCGGAGCCCAGATTGCTTCGGATGTGGGTAAAGGCGTGCTGCAGGGCGTCTCGCAGTATATCACCAAAAGGATGCGTACGGTCAAGGTCACGCTCAAGGCCGGACACCGGGTGCTGCTCCATTCCCCGGAACAATAAGAAACAATGAACATCAAAACAATCGTTAAACCCAAGCACATGAAGAAGATTCTGATGGTATTTGCCCTCCTGACGGGCATGCTGGCTGCCATGGCGCAGCAGAGCAACGGAGATCTGTATGAAGGACTGACCCGGAAAATCGGTTTCAGCCGGATGATTCCACCCCACGGGCTGGAGATCACGTACGACAAGACCGTCCACGTCATTTTCCCCGCACCGGTGAGATACGTGGACCTGGGGTCACCCAACCTGATTGCCGGCAAGGCTGACGGTGCCGAGAATGTCATCCGCGTGAAAGCCACGACCCGCCATTTCCGGCAGGAGACCAACATGTCGGTCATTACCGAAGACGGAAATTTTTACACCTTCAATGTCAAGTATGCCGATGAGCCCCTGCTGCTGAATGTGGAGATGTGTGACTTCATCCATGACGGGGAATCGGTGAACCGTCCGAACAACGCCATGGAAATCTACCTGACAGAACTTGACAACGAGTCCCCCCGGCTGGTCCGGCTGATCATGAAGTCTGTCCATGAGAATGACAAGCGCCGTATCCGCCACATCGGCAGTAAGCGTTTCGGGGTCCAGTTCCTGCTGAAGGGAATGTATACCCACAACGACCTGCTCTATTTCCATACCCAGGTGAAGAACACCTCGCACGTACCGTTCGATGTGGACTTCATCACCTTCAAGATCGTGGACAAGAAAGTGGTGAAGCGGACCGCCATGCAGGAGCAGGTGATTTATCCGTTGCGTGCCTATAATTATGTGACACGTGTAAACGGCAGGGACTCGGAATGTACGGTATTCGCCCTTCCCAAGTTTACGATACCGGACGACAAGAAACTGGTGGTCGAGATGCTTGAGAAGCAGGGTGGCCGTCACCAGCGTTTTGAAGTGGTCAATGAAGACCTTGTCCGTGCAGAAACCGTCAACGAACTGAAAGTACGATGAAGAGAAAGTGGATGTGTATGCTGGTCTGCCTGCTTGCCCTCTCCGTAGGGCAGGCTGCTGCCCAGCGCTGCCTGCCCGGGATGCAGGCCGTGGAAATGCGTGGAGGCATGGCTCCTTCAGCAGGTTATTTTGCCGGCTTGGGTGTGACCACCCATGCCAAGGGCGGCAACAGATGGGTGTTCGGTGCGGAATACCTCTACCGGAAGCATGATTACCGGACGGTCACCTTGCCGTCTGCGCAGTTTACCGCTGAAGGGGGCTATTATCTCCAACTACTATCCGATGCAGGGAAAACCCTCTTCTTTCACGCGGGAGTGTCCGCATTGGCCGGATACGAAACGCTGAACTGGTCGGAACGGACACTGTATGACGGGGCCCGGCTGAAGAACGGGGATGCCTTTGTCTATGGCGGTGCCCTGACCCTGGAAATGGAAGTTTACCTCAGTGACCGGATTGCCTTGACTGCCTCCGTGCGGGAACGCTTCCTGTGGGGCGGCAGCCTGGACCGTTGCCAGTTGCAGTGCGGTGCCGGATTCCGATTTTATCTGGATTGATGCAGGATGGAGATAGAACAGCTCAGGCAGGTGCCTTTGGTCGACCTGCTCACCCGGTTGGGGTTTGCTCCCGCTTACCGGAGAGGACAGGATGTATGGTACAGGTCTCCGCTGCGGGAAGAGCGGACTGCCTCGTTCAAGGTGAATACAGACCGGAATGTTTGGTTCGATTTTGGGCTCGGCAAAGGTGGTGACATATTCCACCTTGCCGGAGAACTGACGGGAAGTACGGACTTCAGCAGGCAGGTGGATTTTCTCTCGGGTCAATCGGAACACTTGCCGTTGGCTCCTCAGCCAAGGTCCGCCCGGCAGCCATCGGCATCCTGTTTCGAACAGGTGAAGGTAGCCGGCCTGTCCCATCCGGCCTTGAAGGATTACTTGGAGAAAAGGGCAATACCACCGTTTCTGGCCCAAACGCACTGCCGGGAAATATCCTACAGTATCCGTGGAAAGCGGTATTTTGCCATCGGCTTTGCCAACCGGAGCGGTGGCTACGAGGTACGCAATCCCGGGTTTAAGGGATGCATCTCTCCAAAGGACCTGTCCTTGGTTCCTCTTTCAGATCACAAGCAGGACAAGTGCTGCGTGTTTGAAGGAGTGATGGATTTCCTTTCAGCCTTGGTCCTGGGACTGGCAGGGAAAGAAGACTGTCTGGTCTTGAACTCCGTGTCGAATCTGGAAAGGTCGTATGACTTGCTGGACAGCTACCGGGAAATCCGGTGCTACTTGGACAGGGATGCTGCCGGGCAGTCAGCGTTGAACAAATTGCTCCAACGATACGGAAGCCGCCTTTCTGACGGATCCGGAGTCTATGAAGGAAGCAAGGATTTGAATGAACATCTGATAAAAGTGAAAGAAAACACATGAAGACAACAAGTATGAAAAACGAAAGAAGAATGGCCGGCTGGCTGGTTTTGTGGTGTATGGGATTACTGGCGATGGCGGTTTCCTCCTGTGATTCGGAGTTGGATGTGCAGCAGCAGTACCCGTTTACGGTGGAAACCATGCCGGTCCCCAAACAGCTGGCCAAGGGTGAAACGGCGGAAATACGCTGTGAAGTGAAGAGTGAAGGGGATTTTGACGGAACAGTCTATACCATCCGGTATTTTCAGTACGATGGAACGGGTTCCTTGAAACTGGAGAACGGGACGGTATTCAAACCGAATGACCGCTATCTGCTGGAAGATACCAAATTCCGGCTGTATTATACTTCCCAGTGTAATGAAGCGCAGAATCTGGTTGTGGTGGTAGAGAACAACTGGGGAGATTGGGTGGAGATGGAATTCGATTTCAACCATGCCGATGGGGAGTCTGAGGATGACACGGAAAGTCCGCAGCCGGATAAAGAAGGAGGTGCATGACAAGACAGACTAAACGACGCAGTATGCTTTGGGCACTCTTTCTGACTATCCTTGCAGGAGGATTGAATGCCCAGGGAAATGCGGTCAATCCGCTTTGGGAATCGGCTGTTGAATGTATCATGAAATACGAAAGTTGGCATGGTCCGGAACATTATCCCTATGTGGCATTTGGTCATCGTATCCGTCCGGGCGAACGGTTTCCATCCCGTTTGACGAGAAAGGAAGGGGAACAGCTTTTAAGAAAGGATCTGAAGGAACTGTGTGCCCTCTTTCGCCATTTGGGAAAAGATTCACTTATCTTATAGCTTGCCTTGCTTATCAGGTGGGTCCATACCGGCTTCTCGGCTATGGAAAGATGCCCAAAAGTACATTGATCAGAAAGCTGGAATCCGGTAACAGGGATATCTATGCAGACTTTGTGAAATATTGCCATTACAAAGGAAAGAAGATTCCGTCCATAGAAAGAAGAAGGAAAGAAGAATACGAACGGTTGTTCGTACCCTGAATGTAGCGCCAGCCGTGAAGCATCATGCAGTTCACGGCTGGCGCTTTACAATGTCCGGTTCAGAAGGATGGACAGGGGATAGATGAACCGGTTGTATTGTTTCAGTGCCTCCAAATCCAACGTCGCGTTTCTGTACGGATTAGATTCCTCCGAGTAGAAATAGACGTCCGTAGTATGGTTCCCGTTTTGGACAAATATGCCGTTCAAAGGAATCTCATTGACATCTTCAAAACTCTCCAAGGGAAGTTTTTCAATGGAGCCGGTTTCTCTGTTGCCAAGCGTATTGGCATAACGGTTGAAAAGAACAAATCCCTTTTGGGCATAATCAATCCGTATTCCATAGGGTCGGTTGCAATAAAAACCGACCTTCGCTTTTTCCTGTAAGTCATTCATTATACATACGGTTTTGTTTTGTTGCTGAATTCTGTTTCTGATTTTCTTTTGTTTTCTTTCCAAATTTGACTTCACACAATAATCATACGCTTCCTTACGGAATGCTTCACGTTGCCGGGTACCGGTTTTGCCGAACTCGGCATCCATGAGGTTATCTATGCTGGTCAGGGGCTTGTCTGTTGTATCCATCATACCTTTTTGAATTTCATACAAAGTCAAAGATTGGCTGTTTCGATGCTGTCATACTGGATCCGGAGAGCCAGGATTCCTTTCAATAGGCTCATAATGGTTGTTTGCATCAAAGCAATGCGCGCAGGTACCCGGAAAATCGGTAATCAGCCGGTGTCTGATAGAGTCTATACCTTTGAACACGGTAAACCAGATGGACCATTGTCCGTTACAATGGGCATAGTCTATTACATCATCTTCTGCTATAGCACCTTTCAGGTAGAGTTCTTTGTATCTGGATGCCTTGTTCCATGCTTCAAAGCGATATTTCCATCGGAAGTCTTTCGGAGAAGGAGACTTGTCAGTTCCAGGGTATCTTTGAAGCTGTATCAGATCCAACAAATTCTGGGCTTTCTTCCTTGACAGTTCCGACATATTGCCATTGACATGAACTCTCCCTGTTTCATCATAGATAAGACTATAATAAGTATTGTTCAAATGAGGCCAGTGACAATCGGCATCCACTTTTGTGCCTTTATTGCTGTTGCAGACTTTACAGCACAACAGGAAATTATCCCATGCTGTCTCAGCTCCACCTTTACTTTTAGCAGCAAGATGTTCCACATCCAGCGTGGGGATTTTTTCACATCCCTCGCAATAGGAACAAAAAGCACCGATGTTGGCACTCAAAGGGAACTTGGCATCACCATAATCAGGATAATGTTCCTTTATCCGATGTTCTACCTTTTGGTTGTTCGAATCCGTGTAACAGATCAGTTCTCCGGGTCGTTTTTTCTCAACAGGTCTCATAATTGTTTCTGCCTTGCTTTAAGTTCCGTCTTGACCAGCGCAAGATAGGCCGGGTCATCGCTGAATTCCGCTTCGATTTCGTTAAGGCGAGCCTTTAGCTCATCTCTGTCCGCACTTCCCTTATCGGTTGCTTCAAACAAGCGTGATGCAACTTCCACCATTTCATTGAAGCGTCTGCTCCGGATATCTT
Source organism: Bacteroides fluxus YIT 12057 (assembly GCF_000195635.1). Taxonomy (GTDB): domain Bacteria; phylum Bacteroidota; class Bacteroidia; order Bacteroidales; family Bacteroidaceae; genus Bacteroides; species Bacteroides fluxus. The sequence goes on from NZ_GL882697.1 coordinate 59,634, forward strand.
GCTGCAATCCCATACGTTCTGAAGTGATATCCTCCAGCCCCTCCCGGAAGGGTTCTCCAGAGGTCAGGACATTTGGGTCAAAGCTTACAAGTTGTCCTTCCTGAAGACTTTGAACAATGAAAGGACTATGCGTGGATACGATGAACTGTATCATGGGAAAGGCATTTGTCAGATCCTGCAAGACATGTTTCTGCCAGTGCGGGTGCAAATACAGGTCTATTTCGTCAATCATGACAATTCCGGGAGTCATCTTGATTGCATGCTGTCCTAGAAAACCGTTCAGTTCAATACAGCGGTGAGCGATTTCAGCGACAATGTTGATCATGGACTGAAGTCCGTCACTCATGTAGGAAAAGTGATGACGGGATGGGGTATGTCCGGTAACGCTGACCACGGCTTCAATCTCTCCGTTGTCGAAATCTATCTCAGACAAGGCTGGAATGGCCTGCTGCAAAGCTTCAAAAAAAGCCTCTCTTGTGCCTTCAAATTCTTTCCTGTCTTTGATATTCTTGTCGTAGTGCTTCAACCACTCCATGGCTCCCTCGAAATCCACTTTGTCATGCAAGGCAAATTTGTAGGCTTTTTCAATTCGGGATGCCCTTTCTTTGACTGTAGACTTGCTTTTGGCCTGAGCATCACTGGTCCTTTTAGCTCCAAAGGAAAGGACTAACGGATAAATGGAGTTCTCTTTCTCTTCATTCCTTAAATGTTCCATATGGTGAACCGCATCAATCAGTTCACCTGCCGAAACGCGTGTATGTGTGGTGTAATTGCCTGCATATTCCCTGTACCAACGGATGGGTATAAATGACACTTCAGGACAATGCCCATCCGAAGATGTGGTTATCGGAAAATCGGCATGGATGGTTATTCTGGGCTTCTCTGTATTGGGAACATAATCTCTCAGCTCCTGGTCAAATCTCATGAATTTGTCGAGTGAACTGAAATTGCGGCGATAGGAAGTTCCACCGGGAAGCGTTTTCAGGCTCTGCAGATAAGCTCCCAAACCCACTTGAAGCGCTTTCAGCAAGGTGGTCTTACCGGCCGTGTTGTTTCCGATGACAACCGTAAGGTTTCCATTGAAAGTGACTGTCTCGTTCTGGAAACCTTTGAAATTGACTATATTGACCTCTTTGATTCTCATATGCTTTGAATGTTTTTATGCGATTCCATTGTCCCATATTAAACAAAACGGTTCAATCAACAATAAGTTCGCTTCTTTTTACATCAAGTAATTTGGAAATTTGATTGATGGTCTGCAAATCCGGCTGCGTTTTTTGCGAGCACCATTTGCTGACAGTGCAGGTTGACTTTCCCAACTGCTCTGCCAGCCATTTGCTGGTAACATGCTTTTCTGCCAAAACAGCCTTGATCCTATTCAGATTTTTATCTTTATCCATATACAAAATTAAACTTCAGCGCAAAGTTATATAATTTATTCTACATTGCATCCTGATTCATAATTTTCTTTGGATATCCGGTTTTGAATATCTGCGGTCATCAGTCCCATAAAGAAGGCGGCAGGTTCTTTTCCAGATATTCCAGTTCTTTTGCAGCATTCAACAGGTGTCGTATCTGGTTGTCCGCTGTATGATTGTCAGCATATTCTTCCTTGCTGATGCGTCGGATGGAAGGCAGACCGCTGAATTGCAGGGTCGGATTGACTTTCCAGCCGTCCGTAAACTTGTCCGGCATGAGGCTGTCGTGACAGATGACCTCACCGACACACCCGTGAATCAGCATGTTGCATACGGTCATCATGCAGCAGGTCCGGCTGATGTCTTCACCGACCAGGTAATTGCCCGGAAAATGTACATGGTAGGCCAGCAGCAGCCTTCCGCTTCCGCAGGTCGGGTCACTGATGCGTTTGCCCGTAGTGCCTTTCTCAGTCCTTGTACATTGGACCATCAGCTCGCAGATGGAAGCCGGGGTGAAAAACTGGCCGAGATACTGCTGCCCGCTTTTTGAACAGTAGGCCATGTGAAGCTCCCCGAATGCATCGAACCAGCCGGACAGGGCAGTCTGCCGTTGCATGATGCCGACCCATTCCCGGGTCATCTCCAGGAATGCCATATTCTGCTGCCGCTTGTATTTCCAGTCCTTCAGGGGTGGAGCACCCGGTGAGAATCCGTGTATGATATACCGCAGCAGGTCATTGAACACCTGCTGGACTTCGTAGCCGCATTCTCCGGCCAACCGGCTGATGATTCGGTCGAGCGGCTTGACTTCGTTGGATAATTCAAATTTTGCCATATGCTTGTTGTTATAGGTGATTGTTTTCCGTGTATGCTTCCCGGTTCTGTACATACCGCTCCACTTGCCGGGCGACCATGTCACAGAACTTCTGTCCTTTGTCCTCCTCTCCTCTGAAATAGGCTATCATGCCCAACAGGTTCTTTTCGTAGTAGTGGACCCATTTCTCGTAGTAGTGTGCACCCGGCACGGAACCGAAGGTTTCCTGAAACAGCTCCCGCGTCAGTTCTTCATCCGGATACCGGTTGTATTCCCAGAAAGCCAGTTTCAGCCATTCGTTATAGTTCAGTTTCATCAGACAAATGATTTTAATGGTGATACATATATATAAGGTAAGAGGCATACAGGTGGAGATGATGTTCCTCTCCTGTATGCCTCATGCCGCAATCCGGATGCGGTTTACGTATGGATGCTCCATCCGTGGAAACGGTCCAGGGTTACGGCAAACGACCGGTCCGGGCTGCCGTGATACAGCAGTCCGCCCACAATGCCGATTTTTCCGTCCGCATACCGTTCGCAGAATCCGAACGAATAAGGGGCTGAGTCATAATAAAGTTCGATTTCACAGCCTTGTCCGTTCTTTTCCCATTGCTGGAGACGTTCCAGGCAGTTCTGCAATGTCCGGTCCTGGATGGAGTTGGCATACTGTACGACCTTGTCGTAATGTTCTTGTGAACAACAGATTTTCATGATGATAGAATTTTAAAAGTGAATGAATCGTTTGATATTCAGTCTATCCAGAATGTGCCGCAATGAGGGCAGCGGCATCCGGCCGGATAGTTGTTGGAGTAGCGTACGTCACGGTGACGCTTGTAGTTCATATCTCCGAATGTGCATCGTCCGCTGCGGAAAGTCCTTTCATAAGCCTCTTCCTGCTGTTGGTATCCGGTCATCCGGCTTTTCCGGATGGAACCGTTGAAGGGCCGCATGTCCGTCTCCCACCGGGTGGCCTGGCACCAGTCGTGGCTCATGCCGCAGATCTCAACCGCATAGGAATAATGTACCTGTGAATCCACAAACAGATTCTCCCGGCAGAACGGCAGGGTGATGTCCAAGGGAATGTGTACGTGATAACCTGAACCGTTGCGGCTGTCAACGATGGCCACCACCACATTTCCGCCGAAGCGGATACGTTGGAAATCCTCCTTCTTTCCGGGACTGATGAGTCTGTCAAACCGGGCATTGAAGTAAATCCGTAGTTCTCCGCCGTATGAAGCGTTTTCAACGAGTTCTTTAACCGGTCCGTCAAATTTTCCTTTGGGAAGGCGGAGTGCACGCCGTACCTTGTAGCATGCCATGGATACCGATTCACCCCGTTCCGGGCAGCCTGTGCTGTAACCGTCTATTTCTACTCCGAGGGAATAGAACAGATTGGTGTCGCAGGAATTCCGTATCAGGTCCTTTGCCGGATTCGAATCATTCCGCTCATAGATGAGGTCACGGATCTGTTCCTCGTGTTCTTTAAACAATCCGGACAGACCCGCTTTCTCCATATTTCTGCGTGTCTCGTCCATATATTCCTCCAGATTCTCCTGTTCCTGGCTTTCATACCATTCGAAACTCTTTTCATACAGACTTTCCAGGCTGTTGGACCGGAGACATTTCTCCTGAATATCTTCATGTTCATCCAGACTGTCCCGGTAATCCACATAAAATAGGCAGACATATCTGGGCAGAAACTCCGTAATTTGCGATATAGGGTTCATAGGATTGGATATTTTAAGTTATACCATTTTGTTTTTCAGTTTTCGGCTGTCAGTTCATCTTCATATACTTCCAGCTCCAGGCCGCTCTCGACCACCCGTACCAGCCAGCGGTAAGGCAGTCTCTCAATCAGTTCAACGGCACGGTATCCCCTGTAGGGGCGTTTCAGAAATACAATGTCTCCTTCTTTCATTACAGGATAGCTTTTAAGGTGGATGAATCGGAAATGTTTTCCATGCAATTCTCTCTTTTGACCGTCCTCAGCCGCTTCAGCAGATAGAGGAAGTAGTCCCGGTCGTAGATACGGAAAAGGAATTCTTCTCCGGTCTCCTTGACCTGCCCGAAGAAAGTGGCGGATTCCCGGTTGGTGGGATACTGGAAAAAGCAGCCGCCGGAAATGAGGGTAAGATTTTCCTGGAACGCACGGTCCATCAGGCAGTCCGGTGTTTCATAGGGACCTTTTCCCCAACAGTACCGGTAATGGCTGTTCCGCAGGCTTTTCAGGGTATGGGTCATATCTGTCCTTGCCTGCCGGCGGTCATCCCGGTAGACAAGGTTGCACAGGAAAACCGGTGCTTTGCCGTCCACTGAAAAGGAATAAGGTGTCATATGCCAGAGGTCCGTGTCGTTATCACCGATCGGTGTATCCTTCCCTTTGAGGAGGAAAGCCTTCCGCCGTATCAGTTCCATGTGCCGGTCCACTTCCTTGTCCAATATGGCTTGCGGTGTGCAGACGGACCGGATTCCCTTGAAGAACCGGTTTTCCCGTGTAAAGCAGAATTCGGCCAGTTCCCCGTAATAGGGCTCGGACAGGAAGAAGGAGTCCTCCCGCTTCCGTATCGGTGGAAGCACGTTCAGCCGTTCAAGATATTCCTTCTTCGTGATTTCCTCGAAAGGGGCACACAGTGCCTGCCGGTAAAGGCGCATCCGCTTTTCCATCTGGCGGGATGACAGGGCCGTTATAAACTGATTGTCTTTCCGGATGCGCAGCTCTTCCAGCGTTTCTCCGGTACTGTCGCTGTGCAGTCCGTCTGACATGATTGTCAGGCAGACCCCGCTGAAACAGCGGGAATCTGCAATGAATCGGGTTCGGCTGTCCATGGCTACAGCGGGTTGAGGTTCAACACACGTTGGGCGGCAAGCACCGCATTCTGCGTCAGCTGGCGCTGCCAGGCCTGCTGCCTGGGAGACCACTTGAATCCGGAAGCCTTCAGTTCCTTGCGCATCCCGTCGTTGGGAATGCTGTCGAAGAGGATCTGCAGCCGGTCGGCTTCGTAGTTCCAGACCAGCGTTCCCCCTTCAAACGCCACTTCCCGTTTTTCTTTCTCCCGGATTTCTTTCAGTTTCAGCCGGTTCTGGCGGGCCACTTCCGGCAGTTGGAAAAAACGGTTGCGTGCCGTGATGACCGGCTTGCTGCTGCGGGCATTGTACTCCCGGACCAGGTCCACCGCCTTCTCCACGATTTCCACTTCACCCTTGCCGGCATAGGTGCTTACCTTGTTCAGGATGCTGCTGACGAACAGGGCACGGCTGTACCCTCTGGCCCGTCCTGCATCAATTTCATGGATGGTGTGTGCGCTGCTGGAAATGTCCCGTTTCAAGCGGTTCCATGACTCTTCCTGATGTTTTTCCAGATTGGAAACATCCTTCATTCTTTCATTTTCTTTCATGTCTCATTGATTTTTAGGTGAAACTTCCGGTTCCGTGGAACCGGTATTTGATTTGATTGTATATCCTTTTGTCCGTTCATGCATCTGTTTCATGGCAGGACAGGAATCCGTAGTCAGCCGAGTCATCCGGCACATCGTCCCATACCAGCCGGTAATCCTCGTAGATCCGGCTCCAGTCCTCTGCAGACAGGCGCGGAAAAGAGGGGGAATACAGGCTGCGGAGGTCTTCCAGCGACAGGGACGGGTGCCGGTGCAGGATGTCGTGAATCTCCTCCTCGCACTCGAAGAGGGAATCATAGAGTGCATCCGTCCCCTGATGGACATAGACGGCTGTGCAGTCCTCAATGAGATGCTCCACGAAGTCCAGACATTTCTGCAGGTCCTTCTTGACGGTGATTTCCTCATCCGTATGGGCATTGTAATAGCCGCAGCTGACATTGGCACAGCTCACTTCCAGCCCGTTCTCCTTCAGCGTGAGGACATCCGTCATCAGCCCGTTGTTCTCCGCATAGCCCCACCTTTCGGGAGCAGCCTCCCGGATGAACTCTCCGGAACACAGCTCCGTGAAGCTGATGGCTGTAATCAGGTCGGAATTCCCTTTCCGGTCGGGCTGGACGACAAACCGCACGTCGTCAAAGAACGGCATGTATGCCCGGGAACTGCCCCTGCACCCGGTTTCCTCCTCACGGAAGAACACGACCTTGAGGACATCGTATTTCCGCAGGCATTCCAGACAGATGAAGATGCCGTTCTTGTCATCGGCCCCCAGGTTCTCGAATCTCCGCTTTGACGGGGAATAGCCGAAGAGGATGCCTTTGGCTTCGACGGCCCTAAAGTCCTTTGAATGCCTGCAATGGGACACCTGGTCCAGATGGCTCACCAGGCAGGGATAGGACTCGCCGCTTCCCTTGGTTACATACAGGTTCCCGAAGCTGTCCTTTTCCAGGCTGATTTCTCCGGGAAGCCCGTTGATGTAGGAACAGAGGAAGCGGACCATCTTCTGTTCCTTTCCGCTCGGGCTGTATATGCTATACAGCTTCTTCAACAGTTGCGTATTCATGTTCTTCTTCATAAGCGTTCGTATCATCGGAATAATTCAGTGGAAGGCCGGTTTCCGGATCCAGCAGGTCGTAGTATTCATCTTCGAAACAGCCCGCCTGCCCGTTCTCCAGCAGACTTTCCACGGTATCCACATGGATGGTCTGGGACCGGTAATCTTCTTCCTGCGGGTTCCAGATATGAATGTCCGTCAGTTCGTCCGCATCTTCAAACCAGGCCTTGTCATATTCGGAGTAATGCCAGTAGTTTTCCTTGTGGCTGCTTTCGGCATCCTCCCGGCATTGTTCGCAGCAATAGTATTCTTCGGTGATTTCCGAGTAGACGGAGTGGTCTGTCAGGCAGTAGCCTTCGCACCAGTCACAGCAGACCGTATCATCGTGATGGTAATAATCACCGCAGGAGGATATGTAGTTGAAATCCTCCAGGTCGTCCACATCCACTTCGATTTCCCGTCCCTGCATGTAGCAGACCCGGGTTTCCGTGCAGTAGCGCTGGTGGTATTCATCCCATGCCTCGTCGCTTTCGTCGTCATCGCCGTTCAGATTCCGGTCGGTCGTGTCCAGCAGGTAGTCATCTTCCGAATGCTTGTAGTTGTAGGCCTTCCTTTCATCGTAGTCGTACCACTTGAAGGAATCCTGATAGGAAAGCGTATTGTCCATGCCCAGGTCGCAGTCTATCTCAAACCGGCGGTCAAAAAGCGAACTTCCGTCAATGCCGACAAATGCGTTCGCTTCATGGCAGGACGCCCCCACAATCTTGTATCCGTCGATGCGGTTTTCCTGGATCAGCTTGTTGACCAGCATGTATTTCAGCATCTCGTCCTCACCGGTGGTATACTGGCGCTCCAGCAGCCTCCACCGTCTGTTGTCCTGGTCGGTCACTTCGGTGAACAGGACAGCCCTTGCTACAATCTTTCCTTCCTCGTCCTTGAGATAGGCCGCTTTGGCCTTCACCGAGTCCAGATAGAAGAAATGTCTGTCCTTGTCCGTCATGCAGGAGTTGAAGTCTCCCTTGCACCGGTAGCTGTCATAGATGGCCTCGAAGTTGTTGTCCACATGCAGCTCCATATTGGACGTACAGCCCAGGGTGAACGTGTACCACTGCTTGGTGAACACGTCCCCGCACAGCCAGTTCACGACACTCGGGGAAAGGACCTTTCCTACGGAGGTCTCCAGCATGACGGCTCTCAGGAACTTGGCCGACTTCATCTTGAACACCCTGCTGCGTTCCATATTGACATAGCGGATGGAACCGTAGTCACCGTCTTCACAGATACCGCGAGATTCATCCGTGCGGAACTGCCCGGACCAGTAGGTGCATCCGATCAGCTCCACCTTGTGGGGAAGCGAATCATCTCGCTTGCCGGAACTGCATACGGCATCGGTGACAGACTGCTGCAGTTGAGCCATGTCCTTGATGTCAAGCAAGGTGAAATCATTCCTTTCCCGGCAATATTTCAGCAGGGCTGCATTCTTCAGATGGCTGAGCAGGATCTTGTTCTTTCTGACCTCTGCGCCGTTGCTTCTTTTTTCCACTGCGAAAATTTCCTTAAACTCTTCGTAGTTCCTAAACCGATAGTACAACATAGGCTAAAGGGTTGTGGCGTTAATGACTGGGTTATTTCCAAATGGCGGAATTGACCGGTCCGCCTGTTCTTCCCTGCCGGTATAGGCACATCCGCTTTCCGGTACGTATTCCGGAAAACCTTTCCAAGACTGGTATCTTTTCATGATTCTTGATGGATTAAATTTGACATGACCGGCTCCTTGGAGCGCGGTATTCCTGTTTCTTACATGCCCCGTCCTGTTTTTTGCCTTGTCCAAAGCAAGGCTTGGCGGAAAAAATACCGGAACGGAGTGAGGATGATTTTTTCCTGCCAACCAGCCCGCAAGGGCCGCCTTGCCTGCGACAAGGCAAAAAGCTATCTTTGCAGGGAAGAATCAGGAATATCTGCGGATGGATACTTGAAGAACTGCTGTCTGTTTGAGGGAATAAAAAAACGGGAATAACCTTGGATGGCTACTCCCGTTGTTGAGGTGAGGGTGGTTTTTACCGTTATGGATGGGTTGGCAATGCAAATTTGTCCTGTAAGGTCTGCATTTCAAATGCGATAGTGGAATTCATGATTTTTGCATAGATTCGGGTGGTACGTATATCCGTATGCCCCAGCATCTTGGCAATGGACTCCAATGAAACCTTGTTCGCTATGGCCAAGGAAGCGAATGTATGGCGTGCGATATGTGTGGACAGTTTCTTCTTGATGTGACAGATGTCGGCTATTTCTTTCAGGTACCCGTTCATGCGCTGGTTGGAAGGGACCGGCAGCAGGAATCCCCTTTCAGAGTAGCCCGGTCTCGACTTGTATTTTTCCAGAATCAGTCGGGGGATATCCAGAAGGGGGATGTCGCACATGTTGTCCGTTTTTTCCCTGGCCTTGCGGATCCACCAACGTCCGTCGTCAGCCTGCACGATGTGTTCAGCCTTCAGGTGCTTTACATCCGTAAAGGCGAGTCCGGTGAAAGAACAGAAGATGAAAATGTCCCGTACGGTTTGCAGACGCTCGATGTCGATGTCTTTGGCAATAATGCGGCGAAGTTCAGATTCATTCAGAAAGTCCCGGTTGGTCTTGGTCTGCTTGAAATGGATGTCGGCAAACGGGTCTTCATTGATCCACTTTTTCAGAATGGCGGTCTTGGTGATTTTTTTCAGGTTCTTCAGGTATTTGACCGTAGCATTTTGGGCACATCCCTTTTGGGTCTTGATGAAATGTTCGAATTTGGTGATGAACTCATAATTGATGGATTTGAGAGGAATGTCGGCGCAGTTGTACTGTTCGCGCATGAATTCCACCAGGTAACGGACCGTCCGTTCATAACGCAGTACCGTCCCTTTTGCATATTCCTTGTCCATCAGTTCCCGGTACTCCTGATTATGCTCATTGAATGTTTCAATCAGCATTTTGGGTGAGTCATACCCTCCATAGAAGATGTTCTTGATGGTTACGGCAGTAATGGGCTTGCCGTCCGCCTCCAGTTGTCGGTGTATTTGGAAAACCCTGTTTCTAACCGTTTCAAGATAGAGGTTGATTTCCTGGTGTTTCCTGTCCTTTCCGACAGCACATCCTTTCAAGTGGTTCCATTTGTCCGGTTCCACACTCCGTTTGACTTGTACTTCAGCGCGTTTGCTGTTCACTGTAATACGCATACAGATGGGTGCCTCTCCATTTTTTAGAAGCTTGGATTTCTTGATGAAGAACAGCACCGAAAATGAGTTGTTTTGCATGGCCATACTCTTTGTTTTTGACGTTGTAAAATTACTGTTTTTAACGCGAGTTGGATTTATGCAAAATACAGATATTCAATGAAATAGAACCTAAAAAGGTGGACTTTTTTAGACCGGAAATCAAGTCCACCTTTTCGTCCACCTCGTAAATGCCGTAAAGTGCCTCAATTTGCCGTTTTGTAGAAAAGAAAAACCGCTGACAATGTTTGATTATCAGCGGTTTACGTTAAATTGCTTTTTGTTTGAGTGATCCGCTTGGGGCTCGAACCCAAGACCCCAACATTAAAAGTGTTGTGCTCTACCTGCTGAGCTAGCGAATCAATCCTTTATTGCTGTTAAGCGGGTGCAAAGATAGAGAGTTTTTTATAAATAGCAAAAGATTTTCGCTTTTTTTCTTATCTTTGCCCTCGATGAAAAGGAAAAGGAGAGCGTGTTCTTAGATGTTTGCTTTTACAAAAGGTTGGTAACGAATAATTTATAAATAATAACTCATAATTGAAAAATAATGGCAACAGTGGATGATAAGAAAATTATCTTTTCTATGGTAGGGCTGAATAAGACCATTCAGCAGAACAATAAGCAGGTGTTGAAGAACATCTACCTCTCGTTCTTCTATGGAGCGAAGATCGGTATCATCGGTCTGAACGGTTCGGGTAAATCAACTCTGCTGAAGATTATCGCCGGATTGGATAAATCCTATCAGGGCGAAGTGGTGTTTTCACCGGGATATACTGTAGGATATCTTGCGCAAGAGCCCCACCTGGATCCTGCCAAGACCGTAAAAGAGGTTGTAATGGAAGGTGTGCAGCCTATTGTGGACGCCTTGGCAGAGTACGAAGAAATCAACCAGAAGTTTGGCTTGCCCGAATATTATGAAGACCAGGATAAGATGGATAAACTTTTTTCCCGGCAGGCCGAACTGCAGGATATCATCGATGCTACTGATGCCTGGAACCTCGACAGTAAATTGGAACGTGCAATGGATGCGTTGCGCTGTCCGCCCGAAGATCAGTCTGTAGAACATCTTTCCGGTGGTGAACGCCGTCGTGTGGCGCTTTGCAGGTTATTGCTACAGAAGCCTGACGTATTGTTGCTTGATGAGCCTACCAACCACCTTGATGCTGAATCAATCGACTGGCTGGAACAGCACTTGCAGCAATATGAAGGTACGGTGATTGCCGTGACGCACGACCGTTACTTCCTTGACCATGTGGCAGGCTGGATTCTTGAATTGGACCGCGGTGAAGGTATTCCTTGGAAAGGCAATTATTCCAGCTGGTTGGAACAGAAGACCAAACGTATGGAAATGGAGGAAAAGACTGCCAGCAAACGCCGCAAGACTTTGGAACGTGAGTTGGAATGGGTACGCATGGCACCCAAGGCTCGTCAGTCAAAAGGTAAGGCACGTTTGAACTCCTATGATAAATTATTGAATGAAGATGTAAAAGAGAAAGAAGAGAAGTTGGAAATCTTCATTCCCAATGGCCCTCGTTTAGGTAACAAGGTTATCGAAGCCAAGCATGTGGCAAAAGCTTTTGGTGATAAATTGCTTTTTGATGATCTTAACTTCATGCTTCCCCCGAATGGTATTGTGGGAATCATCGGTCCTAACGGTGCCGGTAAGACTACGCTTTTCCGTCTGATTATGGGTTTGGAACAGGCAGATAAAGGCGAGTTTGAAGTGGGGGAAACGGTAAAGGTGGCATACGTTGACCAACAGCATAAGGATATTGACCCTAACAAAACTGTGTATCAGGTAATCTCCGGTGGAGCGGATTTGATTCGTATGGGTGGACGCGACATCAATGCCCGTGCTTATCTGTCACGTTTCAATTTCTCCGGTGCTGACCAGGAAAAACTTTGCGGAGTGCTTTCTGGAGGTGAACGTAACCGTTTGCATTTGGCACTGTGCTTGAAAGAAGAAGGCAATGTATTGCTTCTTGATGAGCCGACCAATGATATTGACGTAAATACACTTCGTGCTCTTGAAGAAGGTCTGGATGATTTTGCCGGATGTGCTGTAGTCATCAGCCATGACCGTTGGTTCCTCGACCGTATCTGTACACACATATTAGCCTTCGAAGGGGATTCGAACGTATTCTTTTTTGAGGGTTCATATTCCGAATATGAGGAAAATAAACAGAAACGCCTGGGTAAGGAGGAACCTACCCGCGTACGTTATAGAAAGCTCATGAATGATTGATTTCTATTAAAGATTGAAAGAATATTTATATACTTGTTTACAAAATGAAAGCTCCGCATTTACCTGCGGAGCTTTTTTGTTTAAAAATGTTTCAAAAAAGCTTTATTACCTTGAAATTTTGTAGCATTATTGTAACATGAATATTGTTTTAATTAATTATATTTGCGACTTAAAACATAAATTAATGTTTAATTAACACTATCTATTAACAAAAAACAGAATTATGAGAAAACATCTAATTCATTTCCTGTTAGTTGCATTGCTGTCGGTATTTAGTGCCGCTACTTATGCTCAGACTACAGTGAGAGGTCAGCTTGTTGATTCAGAAACAGGTGAACCGTTAGTGGGTGCTGCCGTCATGGTGGAAGGTACTTCACAAGGATCGGTGACCGACATTGATGGCTATTTCAAGCAAAGCGTTGCTTCGGATGCTACTTTATTATTTAGGTATGTGGGGTATAAAGACCTCAAAAAGAAGATTACACAGAAGGGTGCTTCTGTAGAATTAGGAGTGGTTAAAATGGAGCTTGATGCTGTAATGTTGAATGACGTTGTTGTTACTTCTTCAGTAGCTGTAGCCCGTAAAACCCCAGTGGCGTTGTCAACTGTAGATCCGGTATATATTGAGGAAAGATTAGGAACGAAAGAATTTCCAGAAGTGTTAAAATCTACTCCGGGTATTTATGCTACCAAACAGGGTGGTGGTTTTGGAGATTCTCGTATTAATATGCGTGGGTTTGAAACGGAAAATATTGCAGTAATGATTAATGGAGTCCCAATGAATGATATGGAGTGGGGTGGTGTGTACTGGTCTAATTGGGCAGGTTTGTCTGATGTGACACGTAGTATGCAAACTCAACGTGGTTTGGGTGCTTCCAAAGTATCGGCTCCTTCTGTTGGAGGTTCTATTAATATTGTAACAAATTCAGTAGAGGCAAAGAAAGGTGGCTCTATATCTTACGCAATGGGTAATGATGGGTATAACAAAATATTGTTTAACGTATCTACCGGTATGAGCAAATCTGGTTGGGCTTTGACATTGTTAGGGGCTAAAACTTGGGCAGATGGGTATATTCAAGGAACTGAATATGAAGCGTATAACTGGTTTGTTAATATTGCAAAACGTATTAATGACAACCACCAACTTTCGTTTACAGCTTTTGGTGCGCCTCAATGGCATAATAAGCGTGACAATAATGGTATGAAAATATCAGAATGGCAGACTTTGGCTCAGCGTTATATGAATGGTGAAAGCCCTTACAGATATAATCCGACATATGGTCATGGTATTAATGGAGAACGCAAGACGGCTGATTATAACTCATATCATAAACCTCAGTTGTCGTTGAATCACTTGTGGCAGATTAATACTAGATCTTCACTTAGTACTTCTATTTATGCTTCTATTGGTAACGGTTATGGCTATAGCGGTCAAGGCTTGTCTTCGGAAGATAGATACAAATGGTATGGTACTTCTTCAGATGGTATGCTGAACACTTATTTCCGTAATGATGATGGCACATTTGCTTATGACCAGATATACGATTATAATAAAGAAAGTGAAAATGGTTCTAAAATGGCTATGTCTAAATCATATAATAAACATCAATGGTATGGATTGCTCTCTACCTATACTACCAAACTTGGTGAATTTGTAGATTTATACGGAGGTGTTGATTTCCGCTATTATAAAGGCGTTCATACTAATGAACTTACTGATTTATATGGAGGAGAGTTCTTTATAGATTCGTCTTCACGTCAAGGAGTGCTCGTTGCCAATAATGCAGCGGCTGCCGATCCAACTTTTGTAAATAAGAAATTAAAGGTGGGTGACGTCGTTTATCGTGACTATGATGGATATACTTTACAAGAAGGCATGTTTGGACAGGCCGAATATAACCGTGATAAATTGAGCGCTTTTGTTGCTGGTTCTGTTTCCAATACAGGATATTGGCGTTATGACCGCTTCTATTATGATGCGGAACATGCAAAATCTAAGACTGTTAACTTTATCGGATGGACTGCCAAAGGAGGATTGAATTATAACCTGACAGAAAATCATAATGTGTTTGCTAATGTAGGTTATATCAGCCGTGCTCCGTTCTTCTCCGGTGGAGCTTTCCTTCAATCTACTACAAGCAACCTTACTAATCCTGATGCTGTAAATGAGAAAATTTTCTCTGCAGAATTAGGATATGGTTTCCGTTCTAAATATTTGACTGCCAATTTGAACTTGTACCATACAAAATGGATGAACAAGACGATGAGCCGTGGTATTGACTTGAAGAATAATGGTGTGTTTGTTGACCGTGTCAGCATCAATATGTCAGGTTTGGATGCTATCCATCAAGGTATTGAATTGGATTTTGTTGCTAAACCTTTGAACTGGCTGGATGTACGTGGTATGTTGTCTATTGGTAATTGGCGTTGGGACTGTACTGCTAAAGGCTATTTTTATGATTCAGCAGGTCAGCCAGTAAAGAGTTGGACAAATTCAGGTGAAATAACTCATGCTTCTGGAATTCAAGCTGAGGATCATGCGTCTGCTACTATTAAGCTGGATGGAACTAAAGTTGGTAATTCTGCACAGACTACTGCTGCTTTGGGGCTTAATGCCAGGGTTGCAAAAGGCTTCCGAGTAAGTCTGGATTGGAACTATTTCGGTCGTAATTATGCAGAATGGTCATTAAGTTCCAATGATTTGAGCGCTAACGCTGAAATTACTCGTAAAGATCCATGGCGTATTCCCTCTTCAAATGTATTTGATTTGAGTGCAAGTTATCGTTTTAACATTGGTAAGATAAACGCTACGCTTTATGGTAATGTAGATAACCTGTTTAATCAGTTGTATATCACAGATGCCAAAGATTCACAGAATTCTGGTAACTGGGAAGATGTTTCCGTACTTTATTCTTGGGGACGTACTTATTCAGTAAGACTTAAAATCAATTTCTAACTCTTAACGTTGAAGAAGATTATGAAAAGAAAATATATATTCCCGTTAATGGCATCTGTATTATTGCTAGGTGCTTGTGACTACATCGAAGACGATTTTGAGGGGAGTGAGAAGTTTGACCGTCCTACCTATGTGTTCAAGAAAGATTATACGTTGACTGAGGCGGATTATACTCAAATTGGCGGATATAAAGCTAAAGATGTTCTCTCTTATTTGGGTAAAGAGTTTAATAATGAAGAAGAGGAGAAGGCCTACTTGAACGAAGTGGCTGCTGGGTTGTCTGCTGCTAAGACTGAAAATGCTTTGGCTGACCGTGCCTCTGATATTATTTCGCTTTTCTTGAGTAAAACTTGGTATTCTGCAGACAATGGCTCTTCTGTAAAAGTGACTTACAACAAGAAGGCAGCTACTACTGATATGGAGAAGGCCATTAATGCAGCTTCTATCTATAAAGTAAGTAATGCGGATTATGAGCAGGCTTGGGGAGCTGCTTTTAATTTCTTTACTCCTATAGAAAGTGCATCAAAACATGTGCCGGGATTCCTTAAAGCTGCATATACTGATGCCGCCGAAGGCGATATGGTGTTAGTGGATTATAACTATTCAACTGAAGAGCCTATCGGAAGTGCATCGGCTATCAATGAGACTTTTGAAGGATTATGGGATGCTACTGTAAGTTCTGCCGCCATTGATGGTTGGGCTAATATAACGACTAAGGGAACATACTCATGGCAAGGACGTATTTATAATGGCAACAATTACTTGCAACAAAGTGCTTATAAGCATGATGGTGAGTTGGAAACTTATATGATTACTCCGGAATTGAATATCGCTCAAGGTATGCATCTAACTTTTGATGCTTGCTACGGCAATTATGTAGAGAAAGGAGGACGCCTTACTTTGCTTTATACGGAAAACTTGGAGAGTGATACCAAAGAAGCAGTGGGAGCTGCTACATGGGTGGATATTACATCTGCTGTGAACATACCTGTACCTACAGGAACGTATGGCGTTTTGGATAATGTATGTGACTATGATCTTTCTGCTTTGGCGGGAAAAAAAATAAGAATTGCTTTCCGTTATAACGGTGATGGTGCTTCTGGTGCAACAACGACTATACAGCTTGATAATGTGGTTGTGAAATCAGCAGCTAGTGGCGAGGCTGATAATAAATATGAAGCTATGGCAGGCCTGTTCCGCTTTGACGGTTCTGATTGGAAGGCATTTACGGATGCAGTCGTTCTGAATTTGGCAGATTACAAGGCTATGGGAGGTAAGTATGATAACTTTAGTTCATCGATGCTTCCTGCTGATTATTTGCCTGCTTATTTGAAAACGAATTATCCATATGCACAGGAAGATGCGAAATATACTGTGGTTTATAAGTATTATGATGGTAAAAATACATCTGTAAATTGTAGTTCTTACAGTTATATGTCTGGTAATTGGCATTCGGCAGCTGTAGAAGTGGTTACAGATCAATTTGTTTTGAGTAATGGAAAATGGAACTTTGATCCGAGTACGGTGATTACCTTACCTGTTGAAAAAGGCAATGAAGAGGTTTCAACTTTCTATCAGACAATAACTGATTGGGTGAAAGAAAATTATCCTAAGTATGTGACCGGATATGGCAATAATGACTATTATTACGGAGGTTCGGCTTATCAGAATAATTTTGATTTCCGTTTAAGTGCATGGAAAGGGCAAGGTACTTACAATGATGTTTCCGATGAAGAGTTGAAGGCCTTAATGTGGAAACGTTTACCCGAGTCGTTTATACATGCTTTGGAGACACTCTATTCTTCGGTGGCTCCAATAGAGGGCATTGATGTGATTTATACCATTAATTTTGGTATTTATGCAGCTGATGGCGTGACAACTAACACTACTACTTGGACTATTCAGTATAAAGTAATAGAAAAGGGTAAATTTGAGTATGTGGCTGAGTCTTTAAAAGAAGTGAAATAATCTTTTTATAGTATGAGTTGAGAAAGTGTGTCCCTTGAATGGCACACTTTCTTTTTTTAAATAAACAGAATTAGCGATGAAAAAACTTATTAATATTGGAAGATACTCATTCTTATTATGTTTTATATTTATTAGTTGTACTTCTTCGGAAGAGTCGGAAATACCGGTTCCCGGAGAAAGTAAAAATGAGAATGGAAATGTGGTAAAAGAAGGACAAGATTTTGTCACTGACTATTCTATTCCTCATCTCAATCCTTCCAATTACTATGTAGAGCATACCGTAACGTATGACAATAAAGTTATACTTAACTATGCTTTGGAATGGAATGCCGACAAGAAACATGCAGCCTGGGTGGCTTTCAGTTTTGACAAAGTAACTAGTGCCAACAATGTGAAGCGTACCGATGCGTGGAGTGTTGATCCTTTGCTTCCTTCTGAAATGCAGACTACCGAAAGTATGCATAAGAGTGACGGTTTCGATAGGGGGCATCTTGTTGCCTCTTACGACAGGGTATATTCCAAAGAAGCCAATGAACAAACCTTTTATTACAGCAATATGAGTCCGCAACTCAACAGCTTCAACGGAGGTTTTTGGGCTTCGTTTGAGGGATTAGTGCAGAAGTGGGCACGTTCCGGTAAGTATGACAAACTTTATGTCGTTAAAGGTGGAACATTGGATCAGTTGCTCGTCAATTTTACAGGTACGAAGAAAGCACCGGATGGAACTTTTCCCAAGACTGATGCTAACGGCTGCACGAAGTATGGCTTAGCTTGTCCACGCTATTATTTCATGGCCATCCTTGCCTGCAAAGGACAAAATGACTCCGCAAAAGAGGACAGGTATCAAGCTATGGGGTTTTGGATGGAGCACCGTGATGATTATGGTTATGAGTATGATAATTTTGCTCCATCGGATGTAATGAAACAATATGCCGTGAGCATTGATAATTTGGAGCAGAAGACCGGGCTTGACTTCTTCTGTAATCTTCCAGATGTGGTGGAGGATATGGTAGAGAGTAGCTATACCCAAGGGGATTGGAACTGGTAAGAACCGCCATCTCTTTTTGACTTTTACAACCACGCACTTCATTCTCTTCGAGGTGCGTGGTTTGCTTTTTTGATGTAGGTGGTTTACCAAAGATTAATCATAAATCCCTTATCTGCCTTATGCCTTTTATGCTTACAGCTCATTCAATACTTCGTCCCACGTACGTGTGCCCGCCGGTTCAGGCATGTAAACCGGCGAGCCCACGTACCTGAACCGGCGGGCACACGTACGTGGGACGAAGTGTTACATAAGGCCTGCAAGCATTCTACATGATACCTTTCCGCATTAAGTATAAGCCCTGCAAAGAAAAGACACCTGTTTCCTAAAGGATGAATCCGGATGCACTACACACCCATCAAGGAGCACGCACAGCACCGGATGCAAGAATCAGTCATCAGACAAGAGATTCTTGAATGGTAAAGTGCCGAATTGGCTTAAAATCGACGTTAATAAAAGTTATTTCCATACAATGAAAAACGCAAAATAAACGAATAGATAAAAAGCTGATTATTATAAAGTTAATACAGGTATTTGTAACAAAACAGGAATAAATAAGCGTGCTGGCAAACCATTTGCCGTCACTTGCCTACACGGTTGCCTACACTCCGCAAATGCCGATGAACAGGGAGCTGCAAGACAAAAGTGACGGAGTGTAGGCAAAATGAACCGAAAACTTTTTCTGTAGCGCTGAGTTCAAGTTATACATGCGACAGTTGGTCCAGATAGTGGTGTTGGGTATAAAATAAGGCTTATTTCCTATTTTAGTTGTCTTTAAATGAAGAACCGGGCATAATCTTAAAAAATGTAACTACGCTGTAACATAATATTGTATAAAATTACGTACCTTTGCCTGTGTTTTTGAAAAATATAACATTTTAAAGAACTAATTAAAAGGTATTATGTTAAAAAGAGTAAGACTTATGCTCACGCTTGTACTGCTACTGGCGGCTGTGGGTGTTAACGCGCAGGTTACTACTGCTTCAATGGGTGGTAGAGTGACTGATGCAAGTAATGAACCCATTATCGGGGCTACAATCCAGGCTGTACACGTGCCTTCGGGATCGCAGTATGGTACGGTGACTAATGTTGACGGACGCTATTCTATTCAGGGGATGCGCACCGGGGGACCTTATACGGTTACTATTTCTTATATAGGCTATCAGACTATTGTTCTCAAGGACATCACTCTCCAGTTGGGTGAAGTTTACAACCAGAATGTTGAAATGGACGAATCTTCGGAGATATTGACAGAGGTAGTTGTAACGGCTGCCAAGACGAAGTTTGCTGCAGAGAAGACGGGGGCTTCTACCAATATTTCTTCTTCACAAATGAAGCAGTTGCCTACCATCAACCGTAGTATTTCGGACATCGCACGCCTTTCTCCGTATGCGTCGGGCATGAACATGGCAGGTGGTGACGGCCGTTCCACGAACTTCACCATTGACGGTGCCAACTTCAACAATAACTTCGGTCTTTCGTCAGCGCTACCCGGCGGTGGAAATCCTATCTCCATGGATGCCATTGAAGAAGTACAGGTAGTGATTGCCCCGTTCGATGTCCGTCAGACGAACTTCATCGGCGGTGGTATTAATGCTGTGACTAAATCGGGTACCAATACTTTCCAGGGGACTGCCTATACTTATCACTATAATGACAACATGCGCGGAAGCCGTGTGGACGGTCAGAGCTTGAATGTGCCCGAAGAGAATGACAAACATATCTATGGTGCTACTTTTGGCGGTCCTATTGTCAAGAACAAACTGTTCTTTTTCGGTAATGTAGAGTATCAGAAAATTCCTTCTACGATTGTAAACTGGAGGGCTTCTGAGGATGGCATAGCCAATCCGGATAATTATATTTCAGCCACCAGACTTTCGGACATGCAGAAAGTCTCAGAGTTTGTAAAACAGAAATATGGTTATGATACAGGTTCTTATACCAGCTTCCCTGCTGATGAAACCAACTTGAAACTGTTGGGACGTATAGACTGGAACATCAATCAATATCATAAGTTGGCTGTACGTTATAATTATACCAAGAACACTGCGTGGAACCAGACCAACGGTAACTCAAGTGATACCGGCTATCGTCTGAATGGCATGAACCGTTTCTCTCAATATTCCATGGCGTTTGCCAATTCATGCTATTCAATGGACAATAAGGTGAGTTCTGTTTCCGCTGATTTGAACAGCCGTTTCTCCAATAATATGTCTAACCAGCTGTTGTTTACCTATACCAATATCCAGGATGTTCGCGGAACGGATTCTTCCCCGTTCCCGTTCATTGACATCATGGGGGGATATGATGCCTCTACAGGTGTCCAGACGTTGCAGCCGTACATGTCTTTGGGATATGAACTGTTTACTTACAACAATGCCGTAAATAACAAGATTTATACACTTACGGATAACTTTACTTACTATGCCGGTGACCACAAGCTGACTGCCGGATTTAGCTTTGAACACCAGATGGCCAATAACGCTTATATGCGTAATGGTACGGGATATTACCGTTATCGCAGTTTGGACGATTTCTTGAATGGTGCTGCTCCCGAAGCGTTTGCTCTGACTTATGGTTACAACGGCAATACAACTCCGAATGCGGAGGTGGCTTTCAACCAGTTTGGCTTGTATGTGCAGGATGATTGGAACATTACCAATAATTTCAAACTGACAGCCGGTATCCGTTTCGATGACCTCGTGTTCAATGATGATGACTTGATGCGTAACAATGCTATTTACGACTACAACTTTGACGGTAAGCGTATCGATACAGGCAAATGGCCGGGAGCCAAGATTCAAGTTTCTCCGCGTTTGGGATTTGTTTGGGATGTATTGGGCAACAAGGCTTTGAAAGTACGTGGCGGTACGGGTTTGTTTGCCGGACGTTTGCCGTTGGTATTCTTTACGAATATGCCTACCAACTCCGGCATGGTTCAGAATCTGGCCACTATCAATACAAAGTATAATGACGACGGTACGATCAAGAGCCGTGACCCTCGTTTGGACCTGCTGAAGGGCGGCATGATTACGGATGTAAATAAGATGATAGAGGTATTGGGCTTGCCCACTACGATTTCTCCGGAGGAAGGCGTGGCTCCGAGCCAGATGGCCGGTGTGGATCCGGACTTCAAGATGCCGCAGGTATGGAAGAGCTCTATTGCCGTGGATTATGTATTGCCGGTTTCTTTCCCGCTGAGTGTGACAGGTGAGTTCATGTACACCAAAAACATCAATGGTGTGAATATGGTTAACTACAACATCAAGCCGTCTGAAGGTTGGGAGCGTTTCTCAGGTGCGGATAACCGTTTGATTTATCCTTCTTCATACAAGTATTATGATAAAGTGACCAGTGCTTGCGTACTGACGAATACATCCCGGGGATATGGCTATACGGCCAATGTTACCGTAAACGCCGAGCCTATTAAGAACATGAATGTGATGATGGCTTATACGCATACCGAGTCTAAGGAAGTTACCGGTCTTCCGGGCAACAATGCCAATTCTACCTGGCAGGGACAATATACGATTGATGGACCTAACTTTGCCACTGTGCAACGTTCGCAGTATGTGGTACCTGACCGTGTGATCGCTTCTGTCAATTATACTGCCTCACATTGCAAGCCGGGTTTTGAAACCCATTATAGCTTGTTCTACAGTGGTTATTCTCCCAGCGGTTATTCTTTCCTGTACACCAATGATATGAACGGTGACGGTATCAACAATGACCTGATGTATATTCCGAAGGATGACAGTGAAATTCAGTTTGCAAATGAGGCTGACCGTGCTGACTTCTGGGCTTTCGTAAATCAGGATTCTTATCTGAAGAACCATAAAGGTGAATATGCCGAAGCTTATGCAGCACGGGCTCCGTGGGTACATCGTTTCGACTTCCGTATTGCTCAGGACTTTGCTGTAAAGGTAGGAAAGACAACCAATAAACTGCAGATCAGCCTTGATTTTATGAATATCGGAAACTTGTTCAACTCCAAATGGGGAGTTACCAAGAATATGTCAAACAGTAATAACGGACGTATCTTGAAGTACGAGAGCAAGGATGCCAACAACCGTCCTGTTTATTCGCTCTATCGTGACAAGGCGGGAAATGCTCCTGCTGAAACATTCTCTTTCAACAAGAATT
Organism: Bacteroides fluxus YIT 12057; assembly: GCF_000195635.1. GTDB lineage: Bacteria > Bacteroidota > Bacteroidia > Bacteroidales > Bacteroidaceae > Bacteroides > Bacteroides fluxus. The sequence goes on from NZ_GL882697.1 coordinate 81,917, forward strand.
ATGATGAGTGTTGGAAGTTGCAGGTGGGTATCCGCTATATTTTCAACTAAAGTATGAGGTAGGTGTCTCTTCGTATGGACGGAGGGGCATATAACGGCAAGGGCTGTCTTGAAACAGGAAAACAATTATCCCTGTTTGGAGACAGCCCTTTGTTTTAGTTTGTCCGGAGGTTGTCCTTCAGGCCTGTTTCCTGTTTATCGGATTTTCATTTCCATTATCACCGGGTTGTGGTCACTGCAAAATTCCTGCGTGGGAGAGTAGTAACTCATTCCTTCCAGTTCGTTGGAGTGGAAGATATAGTCGATACGCAGCATCTTCTTGCCATAGCGGTAGGTGTACATATAGCCGTTGCCGGCAGTTCTGAAACCGTCCTTGAGGAAGCCGCTGAAGTACTGGTAGGTATAGGAGGAAGGCAGGGAGTTGAAGTCACCGCAGACGATTACCGGGTAGGGGCTGTTCTTGGCGAAGTAGCCGACGGTGTAGGTTTGCAGGGTGCGTTTCACAAAATTTCCATGCAGGGTCTCCGCAGCATCTTTGGCTGCCCGGATTTCACGGCGTGCATCGTCAGAGGCCATTTCGCGTTGCCATTTGCCACGCTTTTGGCTGACACTCGTGGTTTGCAGGTGACTGTTGAGCAAACGGACGGTATCCGTTCCTGCCACTATATCGCACAACATGCTGCAATTGGCGCTTTGAGGGTAGGTGATGAACCGTTCGTGTATCAGCGGATAACGGCTGAACACCGCGATGGGAAGCACTTTGCGGAGGGAGTCTTCTTGGAGGGTCAGTACATGGGGCCAATGTGAGAGGGCTTTGCGTATGCTGTCTGCCGTGAAGTACCGGTTGTTCCCGAATTCTTGGAGGCAAAGTATATCGACGTGTTCCTGTTGCATATACCGGGCCATTTCCTTGCAGGAATAGCCTGTAATTTCATCGCCGAAATTGTGTACGTTGTAGGTGGCTATTTTCAGATGTCGGGCTGAGGGAGTTTTCTCTTTAGGGGAATGGAACTGGATGACAGAGGTCAGGTAGTTCCAGTTACAGAAAAAGGCAGCCAACGGAATCAGCGCCCACCATTTGCGGGCCATTCCCCAACATAGGGAGGCTATCAGGTTGCAGACCAACAATGCAGGTACCGCCAGACCCAATAGAGGCATGATGACAGAGTCGGTAGGCGACACGTTTCCGGAAAATCCGGCTATTGCCGTGATAGCTGCCAGAATGAATGTGGCAGCTATCAGACAGCTATAGAAGAGACCTTTGATGGCCGCTTTTCCCATGATTCAATCTTTTGCTGTTATTGTTTAATCACGGAATTTATCGGCTTTCCTGCTTGGTATGCCTTGATATTCTCCAGCATGATCTGCATGAGGCGTTCACGTGCGGCGGTACTTGCCCAAGCGATGTGAGGGGTGATGTAACAATTCTTGGCGGTGAGCAACGGGTTGTCGGCATGGGGAGGTTCTTGGGAGAGCACGTCCAGTCCGGCTGCATAGATGATGTTGTTGTTCAAGGCATCGGCAAGGTCTTGCTCGTTGATGAGCGGGCCACGGCCGGTATTGATTAGGATGGCGGTAGGCTTCATCATTTTAAGACGTTCCGCATTCACCAGTTCGCGGGTAGAATCGGTAAGGGGACAATGCAGGCTGATGATGTCGCATTCACGGAAAAGTTCATCCAATTCCATCTTGCGTATTTCGGGAGGAAGCTGGAAATTGGTTTTCGAGGTGTAGGCGCACACCTGCATTCCAAAGCCGATGGCAATACGGGCAGTGGTGTATCCCGTATGTCCCAGTCCGACGATACCGAGCTTTTTTCCACGCAGTTCGATGAGGGGAGTATCCCAGAAACAGAAATCTTTGCTGCGTGTCCAACGTCCTTTATGAACCTCCTCCGAGTGGTGCTGTACCTGCTGGGCTATGTTGAGGATGTGTGCAAAGACCATTTGAGCTACAGAGTCGGTACTGTATGCCGGGATGTTGGTGACGATGATGTCATGTTCTTTGGCGGCAGCCACGTCAACGATGTTGTATCCGGTGGCAAGTACACCGATATATTTCAGTTCAGGCAGTGCAGCCATGTGTCCGGCTGTCAAGACTGTCTTGTTGGTCAGCAGGATTTCTGCTCCTGCGGCACGTTCCAATACTTCTTCGGGAGCCGTGCGATCATAGATGGCGCATTCACCCAACATTTCCAGTTCATCCCAGCAGAGGTCTCCGGGGTTGGCGGCATAACCGTCTAATACTACTATTTTCATAATGCATATAATTATTTAAATTTATCTTTTCCCCACAGCTGCTGCATCCTCTCTTTATGCTTCTGCTCGGCAGCATTGGCTTGAGGTTCCCAGAGGCGGTGGTTCTTCAATTCATCGGGCAGGAACTGCTGTTTGACAAAGTTCCCCGGATAGTCATGGGCATATTTGTATTTTTCCCCGTAGCCTAACTGTTTCATCAACTTTGTAGGTGCGTTACGCAGGTGCAGGGGAACGGGCAGGTTACCGGTTTCACGTACCAGTTCCAAGGCATGGTTGATGGCCATGTAGGCCGAATTGCTCTTGGGACTTGTGGCAAGGTAGATGGTAGCTTCTGCCAGCGGGATGCGTCCTTCGGGCCATCCCACCTTCATAATGGTGTCGAAACAGGCATTGGCGAGTAGCAAGGCATTGGGATTGGCCAGGCCGATATCTTCCGAAGCGGAGATGACAAGCCGGCGGGCTATGAAAGCAGGATCTTCACCGCCCTCTACCATACGTGCCAGCCAATAGATGGCACCGTCCGGGTCACTTCCGCGGATGGATTTGATGAAAGCGGAGATGATATCGTAGTGCATCTCGCCGTCTTTGTCGTAGGCAAGAGGGTTTTGCTGCAGGCGCTCAGTCACCATCTCGTCGGTGATGACAACGGGGTCGCTGATTTCCGACTCCACGACGAGTTCAAGTATGTTCAGTAGTTTCCGGGCATCTCCACCGCTATAACGGAGCATGGCGGTAGTTTCCTCCAGTTCTATTTTTCGTTCTTTCAACACGATGTCGGTAGTAATGGCACGTTGGAGTAATTCTTGCAAGTCGTCCTTTTCCAGTGATTTCAATACGTAGAGTTGACAGCGCGACAGCAACGGACGTATTACTTCAAACGAAGGATTTTCCGTGGTGGCACCTATCAGTGTCACTGTGCCTTGTTCCACTGCTCCCAGCAGTGAGTCTTGCTGCGATTTGCTGAAACGATGAATTTCATCGATGAAGAGAATGGGGCTTGACTGTGAGAAGAAGCGGTTGCTTTTGGCACGTTCTATCACGTCGCGCACATCTTTCACACCGCTGGTCACGGCACTGAGGGTATAGAAAGGAGTGTCCAGCTTGTTGGCGATGATTTGTGCCAGTGTTGTCTTTCCCACTCCCGGAGGTCCCCACAGGATAAACGATGAGATACGTCCTGCATCAATCATTTTGCGCAGTACTGCCCCCGGTCCCACCAAGTGTTTCTGACCGATATAATCGTCTAATGTCTTTGGCCGAAGCCGTTCTGCTAATGGAGGCATGGTGCTTTGGGGTTATTGGTTGTAACTTGTAACTACTTTAGAATATCATCAATATCATGAACCGTATGCCTCCCTTCTTTACTCCCGGAATGTCGGTGTAGGTCAGTCGGCGGACATACTCGATATGCAATAACTTGAAGATGTTGTAGATACCTACACTTGCTTCAATGTAAGGGGTATCACCCATGATGTGACTGGTCGGCACGCCATCGCGTGTCGGGAAAAGGAACAAATCCGGGTTGTTGCTCTTATACGGATTGTTCTTGTCGGTCAATGTGCCCCACAAGCCGCGGATACGGAACATTTCACGCCATTTCAACTTCTTGATGAGAGGAATGCGGTTGAACAACTTTCCGTTCATGTCATAACTCAGGTTGAGGGAGGCATAACGGTCGTTGAGGAATTCCATATTGTTGATGAGGTTGAAGGACTCATTGTTCTGGGTGATGTACGAGAGGTTTGCCATGGGCAGGTTCAACAGGGGGAACGGAACTGTGTTCCATTGTGCACCGGCACGGGCGGTAACATCCAGTTTGCCCCATGAACCAAACCAGAAACGCTTGCGTATGCTGGCTTCCGTCAGGTTGAAGTTGTATTCGCCTCCCAACACGCCTTTAAAGCCTGCCGTGTGGGAGAGGCTGAAGATGGGGGCGTCCAAGGATACGGGGACGCGGCGCTGCTTGGTGTTGACAAAGGTTTCACCGGGAGCGTAGCGCAAGGTTACACCCAGTTCGGTAGTAGTGATGTCATGTACCAGTGTATTCTTTTGGTCCCATTCTCCGGGCGTGCCGCCATTGTTCTTCCAATATTGCAGAATACCCGCAGGCTGGTCGTTGCGGTGGCGTGCCATGGCCTGGATGGAGAATCCGGCATTCGTTTCCAATTCATAGCTCAGGGTAGCATCGCGCATGTAGGACATCTGGTCGACTTTGGTCCATTTCCATCCGACGAACAGGTTATCCTTGTCCGTTGCCAGATACTTATCCATGGGGGACATGACATCGTATGTGTACTTGAAGGCGATGTAGTGTTTCGGGAATTCCCACAACACGTATTCGCGTTTGTTGAAAGAGTAGGCCACTTGTCCCGAATAGAACCATTTTTTGTCTTTGGTACCATATGCACCATAGCCGCTCAAGCTCCAGTGCGGGTCAAGATTACCGGTAGTCATGCCGCTTACACGGAAGCGCGTACCGTTTACGTAGTTGCTGGTAATCATCGTGTTGATAGGCCCGAAGTCAAATTTACTCGGATGCTTCTTGCTGCCTGTCTCCACAAAGTTTTCAATCAAGGCCTTTGCCCCGAATATGACGTATTTGAAGCCCGGTATCTGTTCAATCCGGTTCATGAACAAGTCCATTGTACTCTCTTTCTTGGTGAGTGGCACCTGGCGTACTTTTGCCCAGTATTCATCACTCTTGCCGAGCATGTTCGCTTCCTTTATGACGCTTCCTTTCAGCCGGAAGAGGCGGGGCTCTATTTCTTCGAATTTATAGTCGGTATATTTGGTGGTACGTTGCACCTCCAGTCCCTGGATACCTTTGACGAAAGCCAGTTCCACCGTCATGTCGTCATCGGTCAGTACCCAGTTGCTGTCCGGCAACTGTTCGAATTGCTGGACAATGTCGAGGTTCTCCACAAAGTTGACACCTGTCTTTTTGGGCAGTTTCATGGTGGCTTTTTTCACCGCGTAGGTAGAGTCCTTTACAACGTAGAGGTGGCCGGTAAAACCGAAGTCCTGCGGGTTTTGGGGGACGAAAGTAAGGTGTACGCACTCTTGTTTGTCCACCATCAAGGTATCCATGAGATAGTATTTATAGAAACTGATGGCGCCACGTCCTATGGGACTGACGAAACGGCGTTGCAGCAAGCGGATATCATCATCGTAGATGTTGATGTCCGAGAATACGTCCGTAAGAATGGTACCCAACATATCCCCGGTACTGAAGAACTCTTCGATACCGTTGGAATTCATCCCTTCAATGATGGTCTTTTCGCTCTTGGGATTTTTACGGTAAATGGTTTTGGATGCCGTCTCTTTGATGGAGATGGGAAGGATCATCTTGTTGGTCTTTGGCGAAACTTCCACCTGGTCTTTGAAGAAAGAGAACTTTTTGTAGATGCCTTTTTCCGTCTTGTCCGGTGTGACATCGTTGATGGACATTTTCATCTTTTCGTATTTCTGGAACTGGTAGTAGTCGTTCTCTTCCAGTTTCAATGCTTTCTTATGCTCGATGACCTTTTTCATAAACTCCACGGCAGGATTATTCTTGCGGGAGTATTTCTCTTTCTTGGGTTTTACCACGACTTCGGCAAGCATGATATCGTCCGGTACCATCTTTACATTCAGAACTTTGGTCCCGGGAGTTATTTTTATCTTTTGCGTGATGTAACCTACAGCGGAAAAGGTCAGTTCGTCCCAGCCTTTACGCGTTTCAACCTGGTATTCTCCTTTACCGTTAGAAATCCCGCCTACACCTTTACCCTCGTATTGTACAGTGATATACATCAAGGGTTCGTTGGTGAGGGAGTCTGTTATGACACCTTTAATCTGTGCGGATGCGCCGATAGAGGCAAACAAAAACAGCAGAAAAAGGATGAGAGTGATATGTCGTTGCTTCATATATTATATATAAATCAGAGTGCAAAGTTAACAAATTACTGTTAATCAAGAAGCAAAATAATCTTATATAGTTATAAACCTATCGGCTGTAACCAACAAAAATTACTCTTTATCAAGTCAGTATCGTACTTTGCACTGCGCTGTATCATCCGTCTCTCAGCTATTCGTTGAGCAACGTTTGTACAATTCGTTCTGCTGTCCGCCCGTCCCAGCGGTCGGGCAGAGTGGCATGTTTCCATTCTCCGTTTAGCAGTTTGTCGAGTGCGGCGGAAAGCGCAAAGGAATTCTCGCCCACCAGTTCATTGGTTCCGATGCGCCAGGTTTCAGGATGCTCGGCATAAGTGTTGAGAGTGATGCAGGGGACATCAAGGAAAGTAGCTTCTTCGGCGATGTTGCCCGAATCGGTGACGATACCTTTGGCCTGGTTGATGAGGAATCCGAAATGCAGGTAACTTTGTGGAGGCAGGATATGCAGATTGGGTATGTTCAAGTCCAGCGACTTGACCGCTTTCTCCACGTATGGATGCAGGGGGGCTACGATGGGCATGCCATCTGCTTTTTCAATGAGAGTCTGTAACAAGGAATGCAGAACTGCTTTCTTTTCCAGCAAATCCCGCCGGTTGAGAGTGAGCAGCAGATAATTGCCTTTGCGCAAACCGAGTGTAGGGAACCATAAGGGCTGAATCAGACGGTGGCGGTTATAGCGGATGGTGTCTATCAGTATGTTTCCCACATAATGGATATATTCAGGTATCATACCTTCCTGGTTGAGGTTACGGTTGGCTACCATACCAGCGGTGAAGAGGTAGTCGGAGATGGCATCCACAATGGTGCGGTTCACTTCACGGGGCATGTTCATGTCAAAAGAACGGGTGCCGGCAATGACGTGCGCTACCTTCAATCCCCGTTTTTTGGCGACGATGGCACAGCTCATGGTGGCGGTCATGTCATCTACAACCAATACTACTTGTGCGGGGTTGGCATCCAGTTCCTTTTCAAAGGCCAGCATGATGGCAGCCGCTACTTGTGAATGGTCGTGTCCGCTGATCCCGAGGTATGCGTCCGGTCTTTTCATCGCCAGGTCGGAGAAAAGGGAGGCGTCCAGACTGGTGTCATCTTGAGGACCTGTGTAAACAAGGCGATAGGATATTTTCTTTCCTGCTTCTCTGGCCGCGTCAATGGCACGGCAGATAGGCGCTATTTTCATGAAGTTGGGGCGTGCACCCGATACGATGGTAATTTTCATTTCAAAAATTTTAAATGATGAGACAAAAATACGTTTTCTTAGGGAAATTATTTGTTACTTTGCCCCATTATTTTGAATACACCTTGAAAATTGCCAAGCTTTGATTATTTAATTCTTTAATTTATAAATTCATTATGACAATGCCGACATTTGTTCAGATACTCGATTTTATAGGTACATTCGCCTTTGCTATCAGTGGCATACGCCTGGCCTCGGCAAAAAGGTTCGACTGGTTCGGGGCATACGTTGTGGGGTTTGTGACTGCCATAGGCGGCGGTACGATACGCGATTTGTTGTTGGATGTCACTCCCGGCTGGATGACTGACCCTATTTATTTAATCTGTACGGGGCTAGCCTTGCTGTGGGTTATCCTTTTCGGAAAGTACCTTATTCATTTGCACAATACGTTTTTTATTTTCGACAGCATCGGTCTGGCGCTGTTTACGGTGGTAGGTGTAGGAAAAAGCCTCGCTTTGGGGTATCCTTTCTGGGTAGCCATCATCATGGGTAGCATTACCGGTGCGGCCGGAGGTGTGATACGTGACGTGTTCATTAATGAAATCCCGTTGATTTTCCGGAAAGAGATCTATGCCATGGCGTGTGTGGTGGGCGGTACATGCTATTGGCTGTGCCATCTGTTGGGTCTGGAGGCTTTTATTTGCCAGATTGTAGGAGGCGTCACGGTTTTTATTACGCGCATTTTGGCAGTGAAATATAGGATTTGCTTACCTATTCTTTCAGGAAACGGGGAACAGGAGGAGTGATATCACATCTATTATCAGGTAAAAAGAGGCTCAAAATTAAGAATTCATCTTATTTTGAGCCTCTTTTTTTTATTGGATTGTGTTCTCTATCAGAACATAGTATCCTTCGTGTTGAACAATTTACGTTCGTTGAGTTTTACGACCTTGCCATACTTTTCCAGTCTTTTCAAGTCTATATCTTTCGGATTACCCATGATGCCGATGGCGTATGGTTTTCCCTTGATGTTTTCTTCGTAGAACTTCACGATGTCGTCGAATGTCAGTGCGTCAATCTTCGGCAGGTTTTCTTCGGCAGGATCTCCTTTATAGCCCATTTGCTGGTACATCTTGAGGTATCGCGCCTTATAGCGGAAGTCCGGATGTGTGCTCAAAGCTTCCTGACGCATGTAGCTTTTGATATTGTCTATGCGTTCAGCATTCTTTGGCATGTCGTTGATGAGTCCCATGAATACATCCACTGCATCATTGGCCTTGTCGTTTTGTGTGCCGATGTTTCCGATCATGTAGGTCTGGTTTCCTAAAACCTCTGGTGTTGCTATATAGGCTCCGGCTGTATAGGCCATGGAACGCTTTTCGCGGATTTCATTGATGACCAGTCCGTTGAACCCTCCGGAGAAATATTGATAGAAAGCATCGCGCAGCACATCGTCTTTCTTTTCATATTTCTGCATAGGCAGGTAGAAGGATATCTGTGCCTGTTCAGCGTCCGAGTTTGGCAGGAAGTAGATCGTGTTCTCCGTTACCGGTGCCAGGGGAGTGTCTTGAGGCGATTGGCTGGGACGTTCGTTGGCAACCAGCGGCAGATTCTTGCTCAAGATATCGTATGCGTTTTCGAAGGGCAGAGTACCGCAGTAGAAGATTTCCGCTTCATAGTTGGCGGCACGGTTGATGTCACCTGTCAATTCGGATATTTGCAGTTCATAGACTTCCTTGTCTGTCAGTTCATCGATATAGCTGGACTTTTCTCCATGGCGTATGTACTGCGTCAGGGCGTTTGCCAGCAGGCTGACGTTCTCTTTACGTTGCTGGCGGCCTCCCAATATGGAGCCTTTGATACGGCTTAATTGTTTGTCGTCCAGTTTGGGCATTAATATCTGGCGGGCAAGGAGCTGGCAAGCTTGCGGCAACGTTTCTTCATAACCTCTCATGGTGATGTAGAGGTAGTCGTCATCGGCATTCACCGAACAAGTGGCGTTGAGTTTACTCAATTCTTCTTTCAACTGCTGGGGTTCGTATGCACCCATGATTCCGGCATTGTTCATTAGTTCTGCTGCGATGCCCAGTTTGGGGAACTCGCGTTCTCCGACACCGTATCTCAGCGTCAGGCTGAATATATTGTTTTCCGGATTCTTGGTGTAATACATTTTGGAGCGGTCGTTCAGCTTCTTGATTTGCACGTCACTGAAGTCCATGAATTTTTCGTTCACGTTTCCGATAGGCATGTTCTTGAACTGTGTGGCATAGAGAGACTGTTTGCCTACAGGCGGCTCGATGGGTTTGTACCCGGGCTTCTTGATTTTACTTTCTTCTTTATTTTTGCCCTTCTCGATGTAAAGTGCCAGATAGTTGTCGGACAGATATTGCTTGGCGACGCGTTTGATGTCTTCGTTGGTGATGGCCATGATTTCATCCTTATAGTTCAATACCTTGCTCAAGTCTGTTTCATTGATGAAAGCATTCATCAACTCATTGGCTCTGTTTTCGTTGAATTCCATCTGCAGGTCGTAGTCGCGGCACATGTTGTTTTTGATGGCTGCTACCGCCCATTCCTCAAATTCGCCGTTGGCAATTTGCTGGATGGCTTTCAGGGCTTTCTTTTCCGCACTTTTGTTGGATTCGAAACGGCGTTGGTTTTCGTCGTATAAAGGAATCACATTTACGACGTTGCGTCCCTGTTCGCGGAACGTCATGGGGAGAGCTACCCCGCTGGTGAGTTCACCGCCGATTACCAGTTTGTTCAATGTACCGGTGTTGCTGCCGTTGGAAAGTAATTTCATGGCTATTTCCAGTGCCTTTTCGTCCGGATGTCCTGCAGGTACACCTTTATATACCAGATATACGCTGGGGTAGTAGCCGATTTTGGCATTGTACTGGGTACGCCCTTTGATATCTAACTCAGAATACTGTTTGCGTTCGGGAGTGCTCTTCTTGGGTAAACGGCCAAAGGCGGCATTGATACGTCCGCTGATTTGTTGGGCATTGACATTGCCGACTAAAATCAGTACCATGTTCTCCGGTGTGTACCATGTATTGTAATACTCGATTAGTTTGCTCAGGCGTGGATTTTTTAAGTGTTCGGGCAGACCTAATACCGAACGGGAGTACGGATGTCCTTCAAAGGCTTTGCTTAGCAGGAATTGTTGTTGCACTCTGCCCGGGTTGTCCTGACCGCGATTGTATTCTTCATATACGGTTTCCAATTCGGACTGGAAGGTACGGAATACGGGGTTGATGAAACGCTGTGAAGAAATCTCCAGCCACTTGTTGATCTGGAAGGCCGGGAAAGAATTAAAATAAATCGTATAATCATAACTGGTTCCGGCGTTCAGACCCTTGGCTCCCATACTTTCCATCAGGTTGGAAAACTCATTGGATACACTTACTTTTCCGGCCTCGATGGTCAATTCGTTTATTTCTTTTCCGATGGCTTCTTTCTTTATCGGGTCGGCTTCATCTGCCATCTCGTCATATTTGGCGATGATTTTTTTGTAGATAGGTTCTTCGGCAGCCCAGTCGAGCGTACTGATCTTGTCTGTACCTTTAAACATGACATGTTCCAGGTAATGTGCGAGGCCGGTATATTCGGCCGGATCATTGACAGCTCCGGTGCGCACGCCGACAGCACCATACACATCTGATTTCGTGTTGTCTTCCCATATATATACGGAAAGACCGTTCTTCAGCTTGAATGCTTTTAATCCTTGTCCAAAGGAGGGCAGGGAAATTAAAACCATTGCCAGTAAAAGAACCGGTTTAAACTTAAATGATTTCATAAAATAAAGTGTTTTTATGTAATAAAAGTGTTTTTCTATATGTAGGCAAAGCTATAAAAAAATCACAATTTCTTTACGAAAGATTCGGAAAAAGATTATTTTAAGATGAAAATAACACCCGTAAACTACCAGGGGAGGGGGTGAAAACTGTCAATTGATAGTTTTCACCCCTAAGAATAATCATCTTCCGTCCCCCGGAATGGAGAATCTTCTTTATACTTGCATTCAAGAAAACCTAAACCATTATTAACCATTTAAAAAAAGAAGCAAAGTATGAATACTTACAGTTTTAGAAAAGATTTGCTTGCAGTGCAAGAGGAACTGCTTCGCTTTGCATACAAGTTGACAGCCGACCGGGAAGAAGCGAATGATTTGTTGCAGGAGACATCTCTAAAGGCTTTGGACAACGAAGACAAATTTGAACCTGACACGAACTTCAGAGGGTGGATGTACACGATTATGCGTAATATCTTTATTAATAATTATCGGAAAATCGTCCGCGAGCAGACATTTGTCGACCAGACTGATAACCTGTATCATTTAAGTATGCCGCAGGATTCCGGTTTTGCGAGTACAGAAGGCGCATACGACTTGAAAGAGATGCACCGTATAGTAAACTCCCTTCCTCGTGACTATAAAGTTCCTTTTTCGATGCACGTTTCCGGTTTCAAATATCGCGAAATAGCCGAACGTCTCGGTTTACCGCTCGGAACCGTGAAAAGCCGTATATTCTTTACCCGTCAGAAATTGCAGGAAGAATTGAAAGACTTTATCTAAGCCATCAAGCTGTGAATTGCTATCTTGAGATGGCAAAGTATCTACAATTTGGTTGCATTATGATATAAAACATATCTTTATACTTGAATTTTTAGGGATTATTCTTGACTATATGTCAGAATAATCCTTTATATTTGTATATGTTAAGTTAACCGAAGAAAAAATCACTTATTACTGACTATGATGAAAAAGGAAATTAAATTCAGTCTTGTTTATCGGGACATGTGGCAATCTTCCGGTAAATACCAGCCTCGGGTTGACCAGTTGGTACGTATAGCTCCGTTAATTATTGAGATGGGCTGTTTTGCGCGAGTTGAAACTAACGGAGGAGCTTTTGAACAGGTGAATCTTTTATATGGAGAAAACCCTAATAATGCTGTTCGTGCTTTTACGAAACCTTTTAGAGAAGCGGGGATTCAGACACACATGCTTGACCGTGGTTTGAATGCGCTGCGTATGTATCCTGTTCCGGCAGATGTGCGTCAGTTGATGTATAGGGTGAAGCATGCGCAGGGAGTGGATATCACCCGCATCTTCTGCGGACTGAACGAGACTAGAAATATTATCCCTTCCATTAAATATGCCTTGGAGGCGGGTATGATACCTCAGGCAACACTTTGTATCACTTACTCTCCCGTACACACCGTAGCGTATTACGCCGGGATTGCCGACAAGCTGATTGAAGCGGGAGCACCTGAAATCTGTCTGAAAGACATGGCAGGTATAGGTCGTCCGGGAATGTTGGGAGAGCTGGTTAAGACTATCAAGGAGAAACATCCTGAAGTGCTGATACAATATCATGGACATAGCGGGCCGGGATTGTCTATGGCGTCCATTCTTGAAGTCTGTGAAAACGGTGCGGATATTATAGATGTGGCTATGGAACCCATGTCATGGGGTAAGGTTCATCCGGACGTCATCTCTGTGCAGGCCATGCTGAAAGATAAGGGTTTCCAAGTGCCCGATATCAACATGAAAGCTTACATGAAAGCTCGCGCCATGACCCAAGAATTCATTGATGATTTTCTGGGATATTTCATGGATCCTACCAATAAGCATATGTCCTCGCTTCTGTTGAAGTGTGGATTGCCCGGAGGGATGATGGGTTCCATGATGGCGGATTTGAAAGGTGTACATTCCGGTATCAATATGATATTGAGGGGTAAAAATGAACCGGAACTCAGTATCGACGACTTGCTTGTCATGCTTTTCGATGAAGTGGAATATGTATGGCCTAAGCTCGGTTATCCTCCTTTGGTAACTCCTTTCAGCCAGTATGTGAAGAATGTGGCATTGATGAATGTCATGCAGTTGGTGAAAGGTGAGGAGCGTTGGACGATGATCGATAACCATACTTGGGATATGATATTGGGCAAGAGCGGACGTCTTCCGGGTACGTTGGCACCGGAAATTGTAGAACTTGCCAAAGCCAAGGGGTATGAGTTTGTCGATACCGATCCGCAATTGAATTACCCGGATGCGTTGGATGAATATCGCAAGGAAATGGATGAGAATGGCTGGGAGTACGGAGAAGATGACGAAGAACTCTTTGAGCTGGCTATGCACGACCGCCAGTATCGTGATTTCAAGTCGGGGGCTGCCAAGAAGCGTTTCCAGGACGAACTGCAACGTGCCAAGGATGCAGCTATGGCAAAAAGCGGTTATTCGGAAGAAGAAATCAAGAAGTTGAAACGTGCCAAGGCAGACCCGGTCATTGCTCCTGCCAACGGACAGGTGCTTTGGGAGGTTTCGGTAGAGGGGCCTTCATCAGCGCCTTTCATCGGTCGTAAGTATCAGCATGATGAAGTGTTCTGTTATCTTTCTACCCCTTGGGGGGAATACGAGAAGATATTGCCTGGATTTACCGGACGTGTGGTTGAAGTTTGTGCACAGCAAGGTGCCAATGTGCGTAAGGGGGATGTGATAGCCTATATTCAGAGAAGTGATATTTTTGCATAAAATGACTAGGGGAAGCCTCGTTCTTGCCGGAAGGGTAAATCCGGGCAGGAAAGAGGCTTCCCTGTTTTTATTTCAGCCATTTCTTCACTGTGTCTTTGAGAATCTCTTGTACGAAAGGCTTTGTCAGAAATTCATTGCAGCCTGCGTCTAAGGCGGCTTGCCTGTCGTGTTCGTACGCATAGGCGGTAAGGGCTATGATGGGGATGTCCGGGGAAAGCTCGCGGATGATACGTGTGGCGTCCAGACCTCCGAGATTCGGCATTTTCATATCCATAAAGATTAAGTCTGGGCGTATCTTCTCAAACATGGTGACGGCTTCCATGCCGTCTTGGGCATGTTCAAGATGGTAAGTGCTTCCTAATATGGCTTTTATCAGCACGTAATTGCTATGCGTGTCCTCGGCAACCAAAATGGTAGGTACGGAAGAATGGGGTACTTCCTTTTTCTTTGGGAGGCATTCTCCGTTTTCCTTACTTGTCGTGGTGCTGTCATTGTCATGTTCCATGCCTTTTCCACTTTCAGGAACTCTTTCTTCGGAGTCTTCTTGTACTTCTCCTTCTTTTTGTGGTGCTGTCAGAGGAAGGATAAAAGTGAATGTGGTTCCTTTCCCTATTTCGGAACTGACGGATATGTTGCCTCCCATCCGCTCTATAATGGTCTTGCAGATGGATAATCCCAATCCTGTACCCTGTGCAAAGGTGTTTACCTTGACGAAGCGTTCGAATATCCGGTCCAGCTTGTCAGCCGCAATGCCGCTGCCGGTGTCATTGACATGGAATACCACATAATCCCCCTCGCGGTGATAGCCATAGCTTATCTTCCCGTTGGTGGTGAATTTGAAAGCATTTCCTATGAGATTGGAAACTACCTGGAAGAGGCGGTTTTTGTCTCCGTCGATAACGATACCCTCGTCGGAGGATTCGTAAATGAGTTCCACTCCTTGGGGACAACGGAAAACATGAGCGTCGTATATTTCCTTGCAGAGTGAATGCAGGCGCACCGGCGTGATGGTGAACTCCACAATGCCCGCTTCGATTTTTGACAAGTCAAGGATTTCATTGATAAGTTGCAGCAGGCGTTCATTGTTTACTGCTACAATCTCGTAATAATTCAGGCGTTCATCAGCATCCGTACTTTCTGCAATGATGCGGGAGAAACCTACGATGGCATTGAGAGGTGTCCGTATTTCGTGGCTCATGTTGGCGAGGAAAGCGGATTTCAGCTGGTCGGAAGCTTCTGCCTTCTCTTTGGCTACCAACAACTCGCGTTTCATGCGTTCCATCTCGGTGATGTCCCACTCGATACTCAACAGGATGGGAGAGAATTCACTGCTTTCAATCTTCATTTTCCGTTTGTCGAGGTAAATGGATTTTCCGTTAATGTCATGCTCCTCCGCTGTCCAGTGCATTTCTTTTCCTGTTTCGGCTATTTTGATGTCCTGCTCTCTTTTCCTTTTTGCCGTTTCCAAAGGATAGAAATCAAAATCGTCTTTGCCCAAAGCCTCGGTCATCTTGATTCCCCGGTTGTAGGATTCACGGTTCCGGTAGATGTATTTGAAGTTGTTGCTGATGTCTTTCACCACAATGCCTGCAGGGAGATTTTCGATGATTTTGTCCAGAATCCGGTTGAAGCGTTTCACTTGTTGTTCGTGCCGGATGCGTGACGTGACGTCCCTTCCGAATGTCCAGACGGTTCCTTCACCTTTATCACTGGTCACCCAGTATGCATTTCCCTCTATGGCAAGCACTTCCGGACACAATGGCAATGGATTGTGGACTATGTAGCCTTGGGCGGTATCACCGCGTTTAACGCTTTCGGCAAATTCTTTCCATGATTTTTCATCTCTTCCGTACGAAGGTAAATCATATATTTTTAGTTTGGTGATGTCCTGTGTGTCACCAATGCCATGCCTTTCCTTGAAACAGCGGTTGCCGAATATCAGCGTGCCGTCTTCATGGACGGAGTATATGTCTTCTGTGGAGTTGTTGATGGCATGCGTCAGCAGATTGATATCATTGCGCCGTTGCTGTATGTCGGTGATGTTCTGCACATAGCCTTCTAAAATAATGTTCTTGTCTTTATCATATTCACGTGCAAAGGTCTTGAGGCGGGTATAGTAGATGTGCTCTTGAAAACAGATGCGGTAGTCTATGCTGTTTTCCAAGTTTCCCTGCAGGTTGTCCTTCAGCCAGTTGGTGAAACTTTTCCGGTCTTCGGGAAGAATCAGCTTCAGATAGTCGTCCAGACTGGTTTCCTGTACCTGTTCTGTACTTAGTATATCGGTGTGCCCGCTATATGTAAAGGTTTTGGTATCGGAACTGTACAGCCAGTTCCCGATGAGCGCGGCTTTCTGTATTTCATTCAGTTCCTGGTTTTTTCTTTCAAGTTCCAGCTTGCGCAAGCTACGTTCCGTGATGTCCCGGTATTGGCAGAGTACCATTCCGTCGAACGGATACATGATGCATTTGAAAAAATAGGTCGTATTGCCCAATGTCATTTCATAATTGCGGACGGAACGTGTCTTGTGGGTCAGCACTTTATGGAACTCCGGATAGATCTGTGCGTAAGTGGATGGGGGAATCAGGCTGAGCAGGTTTTTGCCCAGCAACTTGTCTTCCTTCATAAACCAAAGGTCCACGTTATAAATCGCAATGTCTATACAGATTCCATTCTTATCCAGAATAATCATGGTGTCTGATGTCAGCTTCAACAACCTTTCGGTGTTTTCCGCATTTTTCAGAATGTTTTTCATGTCTTTTTTCCCAGTATTTAGATTTATGCTCTTTTAGCTTTTTCCCATGTGCCGTTTACGGTGCCTTTTCGTTTGCGCAGGTAGTTGAATCCTCTTATTACGTTGATGTTCATAAAGAGGAAATAGTAAGGGACAAAGAGTATTTTGTTTTTTATATGCTTCGTAGAGAGGTAATAGCCCCAGCTTCCCATGAGGTAGAACACGGTTTGGAGCAGCCAGATGACGGCATACGGCAAAGGGGTGCTTGTCGTGAAAATAAGAATGATGTTGAGGGGAAGCAGCAGGAACAATAAGATGGGAGTAAGCGACCAGCGCAGCGCCCGGTGGGAAATGTATTGAAAGCAGAATGTTCCGTAACGGAACGGGTTCAGCAGCGGACGCAGCCGCCAGAGGGACTGCAATCCGCCGGCGGCGATGCGTACCTTGCGCTTTTCTTCCTCGTGCATGTCGGCCGAGCCGCTTTCAACGGCGTAGGCGTCGGCGCAGTATGTGATGGTATATCCGCGCATGACGATGCGCAGGGACAGTATGAAGTCATCGAGCAGAGTATCTGCCTTCATTTCTTCGAACAGTTCACGGCGAATGGCAAACAACTCGCCTGCCGCACCTACTGCTGAATAGAGCCGTGAGTCCAGTGCCTTGAGGGCGGATTCGTATTTCCAGTACAAGCCTTCGCCGCCGGAGGCGGCATTGTCCTTGCTTTGCACGGCGATACGCTTTTCTCCTGCCACGCATCCGGTTTTCGGGTCGGTAAAGGCATGTACTATTTTCCGCAAGGCTTCGCGGTTGAGACATGTATTGGCATCGGTAAATACGACAAGCGGTGTTTCAACGAAGTGCATACCCCGGTTTAGGGCAGCGGTTTTTCCTTGCCGTTCGGGTTGGTAGAGGACTGTGGCTTGAGGCCAGCGGGAGAGGCGCTCGTTGGTGCGGTCGTTGCTGCCGTCGGTCACCCAGACGATGCGGAGCTTGTCGGCAGGATAGTCCAGCTTCAGGCAGTTGCGCATTTTATCGTCCACTACGTCTTCTTCGTTGTAGGCGGTTATGAATAATGTCAATGACGGCAATGCTTCATCGGCCGGCATCGGCCGGCGAACCGGCTTGTGGAAGGATTCTTTTATTTTAACCAGAATATATAATAGTATGCCATATCCGATATAGGTATAGAATACTATCAATAAACTTATCCAGAATAGTGCTTCAAAAGCTTTCATTGCATCAGATTGTTTTCTTTTTATAAAAAAAATATATATCTGTCAAAAATAGGTATAATCTTTTACCGATGCAAGGAAAATAAAAGAAAATGTTTGTTCTTCAAGTAGTTTCCATACTATAAGGAGACGGGATTATTACAGAGGTGAGCTTGGATGACTCTATGATTGAAATGCTATTAATCATCATCCTTTACCGGAAAGAAACGGGCTGGCAAGGCTAAACAAGTCATTACTTAAAACGCTTCTGTCATATTGAAGTAGAACAGTGTCTGGTTGTTTACGGTGTTTTTCCCTAAATCCAGGCGTACGTTCATGCGGGGCTGTACTTCGATGCGCAGCCCTACGCCATAGTTGGGCAACACACCCTCTATCTTTCCGGGGGTAGGCCCCATGAAGCCACAGCCGGTCCATGCGACGAAACCTACATGGTTGAGCATGCGTTTCACCCACGTGCTGCGGTCTGTATTGAACATCTGGCGATATTCTGCCATAACTACGTGCGATGACTTGTCGCGGTATTGTCCCATATAGTACCCGCGCAGGTCGAAAGGAGTTCCTGTAAGGGCATATTGTGTCAGGGGAACATCTCCGAATACATTTTTGGTCTGGGCGGTCCAGGCAAGCACCTTGCGTTTTCCAAGCGACTTGTATTGGCGATAATCTATTTCCAGACGGTAGAAAGTCTGGTCACTGCCGATAAATTTGGCATACATCATGCCGCGGAAATCAAGATAAACGCCTTTGTAGGCATTGGCAGGAACGTCGCGACTGTCGTAGGTCATGAGGAAACCCACACCGGAATTGAAATTCTTGTATCCGTCGGCGGTACCTCCGGCAGCTTTATAGGAAGGTTCATCGATAAGATGCTTCGCAGGCCGGGTCAGGTTGTCGTAGTTGATGTCGATTTGCGGACCGGCAAAGAAGTTGCTGTTTCCCAGGCGGAACAGGAACCAGGGATTGATCTGTACCCCACTGTAACGGTATTGGCTGGTAGTGTCACTGCGTTCATAATCCTTATTGGTTCGGTAGCCGATACCATAAAAATTCTCTTCTGTATTCTTGTAGCTGAATTTTCCGAAGATGCGGAAACGGTCGCCTTTAAAGAAAAGCTGCGGCTTGGAAAAGAGGTTGACACCGCCGTTGAACATGAAAGCAATCGCCATGGGGACTACTGAGCGCAGCTGTGTGGTATCACCGGGATTCATACGGAAAGTCATCAGTGCGCTTCCACCGATTAAAACGCCAAAATCCGGAGTATAGCTCGGACCTCCTAAAATGTTGTAGTGGAAATTTCTGCGCGCTACTTTCTGCTTGCGCAGTTCCTTTTTTGTCAATGCAGGGATCGTATCGGCCGTTGCCGTATTCACCTTGTCTTGGGCTGAAAGAGTGGTAACTGCCAGCACCAGTGTAATTATGCTTAGTATATATTTCTTCATATCTTACGAAATGTGGCTGCAAAGGAAACTATTTTATCTGAAATAGTTTTCAGTGGAATAGATAATATTTCTAAAGAAGTCGCTAAAATTATCAAAAAAGAGATTACTTTTGCCCAAAGGTCATTTTACGGACTTACATAAATTAAATATACTGATTCGATGAAAAAACGATTTTTATCTGTAATTGTTTTTAGTGCCGCCTTTTTTTCTTTGCAGGCACAAGAGGGAAAAGGAGGGATCAACCCCGGTATGCTTGAACAAATCAAGCAGAGTTACGAAGGAAACGCTTCCGATAAAGCGCTTCGCAATGCTATCGGTAATAACGATATCCGCAAATTGTCTCTCAACCAGGAGAATCTGCAGGGCATGGATACCCATTTCTCCATCAAGGTAGATTCTAAAGGTATCACTGACCAAAAGTCGTCCGGACGTTGCTGGCTGTTTACGGGACTGAATGTGATGCGTGCCAAGACTTTGGCCGAATATGGTTTCCAGTCTTTTGAGTTCTCTCAGGTTTACCCGTTCTTTTGGGATCAGCTGGAAAAAGCTAATCTTTTTCTGCAGGGGATAATCGATACCGGCAAGAGTCCTATGAGTGACAAGACTGTGGAATGGCTTTTCCAACATCCGTTGAGTGACGGTGGAACTTTCACCGGGGTGGCGGACATTGTTTCCAAATACGGTCTTGTTCCCAAGGAAGTGATGCCGGAAACGAACAGCAGCGAGAATACTTCGCGTATGGCAAGTCTCATTTCTCTGAAATTGAAGGAGTACGGCTTGCAGCTGCGCGACAGGATTGCCGAAGGTGCCAAGCCTGCCGTACTGGAAAAGGAGAAAACAGCCATGTTGGGAAATATTTACCGTATGCTGGTGTTGAATCTTGGTGTACCTCCCACGGAATTTGATTATGTACGTAGGGATGCGAAGGGAAATCCATTGGAAACTGAACACCACACCCCGATGTCTTTCCTTGAAAAGTATGGTGATAAGCAGCTGCTAACCAACTATGTGATGTTGATGAACGACCCTAGCCGCGAGTATTATAAATGTTATGAAATAGACTATGACCGTCACCGATACGACGGGAAGAACTGGACTTATGTCAATCTGCCGGTGGAGGATATCAAGGAGATGGCCATTGCTTCCTTGAAAGACAGTACCATGATGTATTTCTCTTGTGACGTGGGCAAGTTCCTGAACTCCGAACGTGGATTATTGGATGTAAAAAACTATGACTATGAGTCTTTGATGGGAACCACCTTCGGCATGGATAAGAAGCAGCGTATCCAGACCTTTTCCAGCGGTTCGTCTCATGCAATGACGCTGATGGCTGTTGATTTGAATAAAGATGGAAAACCGGTCAAGTGGATGGTTGAAAATAGTTGGGGAGCAGGAACCGGTTATCAGGGACATCTCATCATGACCGATGACTGGTTTAATGAATATATGTTCCGTCTGGTAGTAGAAACAAAATATGTTCCTGCCAAGGTTATGGAACTATTTAAACAAAAACCTATCCGCTTGCCGGCATGGGACCCGATGTTTGCGGAGGAGGAATAAGAGGATATGGATGCTCCTGACTTGTCACTTATCATTTGTAATTAAGCATCGTGTTCGTTAACGAAGGGAATTGCGGAAATTTATCCGTAATTCCTTTCTTTTTTGCTCTTTATTCACATTATAATTTATTACTTTTGCGGGCAAATTAATGAAACCATTATTTTAAATAAACGCATGGCAAATGTAATTAAGTTACGTAAAGGCCTTGACATCAACCTGAAAGGCGCTGCTGCCCAGGAATTTGTGTCTGTTAAGGAACCGGGATTCTATTCGTTGGTTCCCGATGACTATACAGGCATCACTCCGAAAGTGGTGGTCAAAGAGCAGGAGTATGTGATGGCCGGGGGACCCTTGTTTATCGACAAGAATCATCCTGAATTGAAATTTGTTTCGCCCGTCAGTGGCGTAGTGACAAGCGTGGAGCGTGGCGCACGCCGCAAGGTGCTGAACATCGTCGTAGAGGCTGCCACTGAGCAAGACTATGAGGAATTCGGCAAGATGGATCCGTCAAAAATGAACGGCCAGCAAGTGAAAGAAGCTCTTTTACAGGCTGGTATGTTTGCTTTTATCCGCCAACGTCCGTACGATGTTATCGCTGACCCGACGGTGACTCCGAAAGCAATCTTCATTTCCGCTTTTGACAGCAATCCGCTGGCTCCTGATTTTGAATTCGCTCTGAAAGGGGAGGAAGCAAACTTCCAGACAGGGCTCGACGCTTTGTCAAAGATGGCAAAGACGTATCTGGGTATCAGTGTGAAACAAAAGGCTGCTGCCCTGACGCAGGCAAAGAACGTTACCGTTACTGCTTTCGACGGCCCTAATCCGGCAGGTAACGTAGGAGTACAGATCAACCATATCTCTCCGGTTGTGAAGGGTGAAACAGTATGGACTATCGGTGCAGAAGCTGTACTTTTCATCGGACGACTGATGAATACCGGCCGTGTCGATCTGACCCGTACGGTAGCCGTAACGGGTTCCGAAGTTTTGAAACCCGCTTATTGCAAACTGAAAGTCGGCGCTCTGCTGACGAATGTTTTCAAAGGAAACGTGACTACCGGCAAAGACCTCCGTTACATCAGCGGTAACGTGCTGACCGGTAAGAAGGTTTCTCCGAACGGTTTCCTCGGCTCTTTCCACAACCAACTGACGGTGATTCCCGAAGGAGATGAAATCCATGAAATGCTGGGTTGGATTATGCCGCGCTTCAATCAGTTCAGTGTCAACCGCTCTTACTTCAGTTGGTTGATGGGCAAGAAGGAATATGTGATTGATGCCCGTATCAAGGGTGGCGAACGTCACATGATCATGTCCAATGAATACGACCGCGTGTTCCCGATGGACATCTTCCCCGAATATTTGGTGAAAGCAATCATTGCAGGTGATATTGACCGTATGGAGGCTCTGGGCATCTACGAAGTAGCTCCCGAAGACTTCGCTCTCTGCGAATTCGTATGTTCTTCCAAGGTGGAAGTACAGCGCATCGTACGTGCCGGACTCGATATGCTCCGTGCTGAAATGGCGTAAACTAATTATGAATTATAAATGATGAATGATGAATTGCGGCAAAAGGCAGTTCGCTGATTTATAATTCAAAATTCAAAACTCAAAATTCAAGATTAATAAATGAAAGCGTTAAGAAATTATCTCGACAAGATAAAGCCGAACTTTGAAGAGGGCGGCAAATTCCACGCATTTCAGTCGGTGTTCGACGGCTTCGAAACATTCTTGTTCGTGCCCAATACCACTTCGAAATCGGGAACGCATATTCACGACTCCATTGACAGCAAACGCATCATGTCGATGGTGGTCATTGCGTTAATACCGGCGCTGCTGTTCGGTATGTATAACGTAGGTTACCAGCATTTTCACGCTACCGGTGCTGCCGGAGGCTTCTGGGAAATGTTCATCTACGGTTTCCTGGCTGTATTGCCAAAAATCATTGTATCATACGTGGTAGGTCTCGGCATTGAGTTCGTAGTGGCTCAGTGGAAGAAGGAGGAGATTCAGGAAGGCTTCTTGGTTTCCGGTATCTTGATTCCGATGATCGTTCCGGTGGATTGTCCGCTGTGGATTCTGGCAGTGGCCACTGCATTCTCCGTAATCTTCGCCAAGGAAGTATTCGGCGGCACGGGTATGAATGTGTTCAACGTTGCCTTGATTACCCGTGCATTCCTTTTCTTCGCCTATCCTACGAAGATGTCCGGTGATGCCGTTTGGGTATCGGGCGACAGTATCTTCGGTCTGGGACAGTCGGTGGATGGTCTGACGGTAGCTACTCCGCTGGGGGC
Source organism: Bacteroides fluxus YIT 12057 (assembly GCF_000195635.1). GTDB lineage: Bacteria > Bacteroidota > Bacteroidia > Bacteroidales > Bacteroidaceae > Bacteroides > Bacteroides fluxus. The sequence continues at coordinate 105,069 of NZ_GL882697.1, forward strand.
AGCCGCTACCTCGGGTGCCGTTCCGGAGTTCTCCTGGGATATGGTGACCGGTCTTATTCCGGGTTCTATCGGTGAGACAAGTGTCATCGCCATCGCTCTGGGTGCCATTCTGCTGTTGTGGACGGGCATTGCAAGTTGGAAGACGATGTTCTCCGTATTCGTGGGCGGTGCTTTTATGGCGTGGGTGTTCAATGCAATCGGTCCCGACACTCCGATGGCGCAGATGCCTTGGTACGAACACCTTGTGCTGGGTGGTTTCTGTTTCGGTGCCGTGTTCATGGCTACCGATCCCGTTACATCGGCACGTACGGAAACCGGCAAATATATCTTTGGATTCCTGATTGGCGCAATGGCCATCATTATCCGTGTGCTGAACCCCGGTTATCCCGAAGGTATGATGCTTGCCATCCTGTTGATGAATATCTTCGCTCCGCTGATTGATTATTGTGTGGTACAGGGTAACATCAGTCGCCGCGAGAAACGTGCAGTTAAATAATTGTGAATTATGAATGATGGATTATGAATGATGGGCGAAGGCCTGCATACTTAATTCAAAATTCGGAATTCAAAATTCAAAATTTAAGAAAATGAATACCAATAGTAATAGTTATACTATCATTTATGCTTCGGTAATGGTTGTTATCGTTGCATTCCTGCTGGCATTCGTAAGTTCTTCACTGCGCGAGACGCAGAACAAGAACGTGGAACTTGATACGAAGAAGCAGATTCTTGCTGCACTCAACATCAAGGACGTGAAGGATGCCGAAGCAGAATATAATAAATATGTAAAGGGCGATATGCTGATGAATGTTGACGGTACGCTGGCAGAGAATACCGGTGCATTTGCTACCGCTTACGAGAAGGAAGCCAAAGAGAACAATCGTCTGCACGTATTCGTGGCCGAGGTTGACGGTGAAAAGAAATATGTATTCCCTGTTTACGGTGCCGGTCTTTGGGGTGCTATCTGGGGATATGTTGCGCTGAACAGCGACAAGGATACCGTTTACGGTGTTTACTTTTCCCATGCCAGCGAAACTCCGGGTCTGGGTGCTGAAATCGCAGGCGCGCATTTCCAGGGAGAATTCTCCGGCAAGAAGACGCTTGAGAACGGTGAGATTGCCCTTGGTGTTGTGAAGAACGGCAAGGTGGAGAAGCCCGACTACCAGGTGGACGGTATTTCCGGCGGTACCATCACTTCTGTAGGTGTGGATGCCATGCTGAAAGCTTGTCTGAGCAGCTACAAGAACTTTTTAACTAATAATAATGAGGAGGAATAAGAATATGGGACAATTGTTTTCAAAGAAGAATAAAGAAGTATTCTCTACTCCGCTGGGACTGAACAACCCCGTTACCGTGCAGGTTTTGGGTATCTGTTCTGCTTTGGCTGTTACTGCCAAGCTGGAGCCTGCCATCGTGATGGGTCTTTCGGTGACGGTGATTACAGCATTCTCCAATGTAGTGATTTCACTGCTGCGCAAGACGATACCCAACCGTATCCGTATCATCGTTCAGCTAGTGGTTGTTGCCGCGTTGGTAACTATCGTAAGTGAGATTCTGAAAGCTTTTGCTTACGACGTAAGTGTGCAGCTTTCTGTATATGTAGGTCTGATTATCACCAACTGTATCCTGATGGGACGTTTGGAAGCATTTGCCATGCAGAATGGTCCCTGGGAGTCTTTCCTCGACGGTGTGGGTAATGGTTTGGGATATGCCAAGATTTTGGTAATCGTAGCTTTCTTCCGCGAGCTTCTGGGTTCGGGAACGCTGCTTGGTTTCAACATCTTGAACTATGAACCTCTGCAGAAGTTGGGTTATGTGAACAACGGCTTGATGCTGATGCCGCCAATGGCACTGATTCTTTGTGCCTGTATCATCTGGTACCAGCGTGCACGCCACAAAGAATTGCAGGAAAAGTAATAATTTAAAGTAGTCGGCATTCAGTAGCCAGTAGTTAGAATCAGATACTCTGAATCACTTTTCTACTTACTACTTTCTACTTACTACTTAACTACTTATAAAGATTATGGAACATTTAATAAGTTTATTCGTCCGCTCTATCTTTGTGGACAACATGATATTCGCGTTCTTCCTCGGCATGTGTTCTTACCTTGCCGTTTCGAAGAATGTGAAGACTGCCGTGGGACTGGGTATCGCCGTAACTTTTGTGTTGGTGGTTACGCTTCCGGTCAACTATTTATTGCAGACCAAGGTGCTGGCTGCCAACGCAATCATTGAAGGCGTTGACCTCAGCTTCTTGAGTTTTATTCTTTTCATTGCTGTGATTGCAGCTATCGTTCAGTTGGTGGAAATGATCGTGGAGCGCTTCAGTCCTTCGCTTTATGCTTCACTGGGTATCTTCCTGCCGCTGATTGCTGTAAACTGTGCCATCATGGGTGCTTCTCTTTTCATGCAGCAGCGCATCACGCTGGGCGAGAGTGACCCTAAATTCATCGGTGGTATTGCTGATGCTGTCTCTTATGCGTTGGGTTCCGGTATCGGTTGGTTACTGGCTATCGTAGGCTTGGCTGCCATCCGTGAGAAAATGGCCTATTCTGACGTTCCGGCTCCGCTGAAAGGGCTGGGCATCACTTTCATCACAGTAGGTCTGATGGCAATGGCATTTATGTGTTTCTCTGGTTTGAACATCTAAAAGAAAGGAATAAAACAATGGATATGAATATGATATTAGCAAGCATTGGAGTATTCCTCGTGGTTGTCATCCTGCTTGTTGTTATCCTGTTGGTTGCCAAAAACTTCTTGGTGCCTTCAGGTAATGTAAAACTGACTATCAATGGCGACAAGGAACTGGACGTAGCTTCCGGTTCTACATTGCTGAATACGCTGTCTGTAAATGGTGTGTTCCTTTCCTCCGCGTGCGGTGGTAAAGGTTCCTGCGGACAGTGCAAGTGCCAGGTGATGGAAGGTGGAGGTGAAATCCTGCCTTCTGAGACTCCGCACTTCAGCCGTAAGCAAATACAGGATCACTGGCGTCTGGGTTGCCAGGTGAAGGTGAAAAGTGATATGGCTATCAAGGTTCCCGAAAGTGTGCTGGGCGTGAAAGAGTGGGAGTGCGAGGTTATCTCCAACAAGAATGTGGCTACATTCATCAAAGAGTTCATCGTTGCATTGCCCAAAGGCGAGCACATGGATTTCGTTCCGGGTTCTTATGCGCAGATTAAGATCCCTAAATATTCGATGGATTATGATAAGGACATCGACAAGGAACTTATCGGCAAGGAATACTTGCCTGCATGGGAGAAATTCGGTCTGCTGGGCTTGAAGTGCCGCAATGACGAAGAAACCATCCGTGCCTATTCTATGGCCAACTATCCTGCTGAGGGCGACCGCATTATGCTGACGGTACGTATCGCTACGCCTCCGTTCAAGCCGAAAGATCAGGGTCCGGGCTTCATGGATGTAATGCCGGGTATCGCTTCTTCTTATATCTTTACCTTGAAACCGGGTGACAAGGTAACCATGAGTGGCCCTTACGGAGACTTCCATCCGATATTCGACTCCAAGAAAGAGATGATGTGGGTCGGCGGTGGTGCCGGTATGGCTCCGTTGCGTGCACAGATTATGCACATGACGAAGACGCTGCATACTACAGACCGTGTAATGAATTACTTCTATGGTGCACGTGCCTTGAACGAAGTGTTCTATTTGGAAGACTTCCTGCAGATTGAAAAGGATTTCCCCAACTTCAAGTTCCATCTTGCACTGGACCGTCCCGATCCGGCAGCCGATGCGGCGGGCGTGAAATATACTCCGGGTTTCGTACACAACGTAATCTACGAGACTTACTTGAAAGACCACGAAGCTCCCGAAGACATCGAATACTACATGTGTGGTCCCGGCCCGATGTCGAAAGCTGTTGAGAAGATGCTCGACGACCTTGGTGTTCCTGCTCAGAACTTGATGTTCGACAATTTCGGAGGATAAGGACAAGAGGATTCTGTCCTTCAGTTAAAGAGAAAGGCGGCAAATGGTTTTATACCACTTGCCGCTTCTTTTTATATCCTGGAGAATGATTTTCCCGATCTCGTGAGGCAAATAGATGCCATATGTGTATCTTTGTACCTCTAACTAAAATAATGGTGTACATGGAACTTACTGATATTCTTTGCAATTTAAAGATAGAACAACTTACTCCGATGCAGAAAGCTGCTTGTGAAGCTTATCGGTCGGATAAAGATTTGGTTTTACTTTCACCCACCGGCTCCGGAAAAACCCTTGCTTTTCTGCTTCCGTTGGTACAGGCCTTAAGTCCGGATGTGCCGGGAGTACAGGCGGTAGTGCTGGTACCTTCCCGGGAACTGGCCTTGCAGATAGAAAACGTTTTCAAGGCTATGAATACGCCTTTCAAGGCTATGAGTTGCTATGGTGGACGTCCGGCAATGGAGGAACACCGGACGATGCGTGGAATAAATCCGTCGGTCATCATCGGGACGCCGGGACGAATGAATGACCATCTGAAGAAAGAAAATTTTGAGGCACGTACGGTTACGGCCTTGATAATTGACGAATTTGATAAATGCCTTGAATTCGGTTTTCATGATGAAATGTCAGAAGTCATCGGACAGTTGCCATCATTGAAGAAGCGTGTGTTGCTTTCTGCCACTGATGCTGAAGAAATCCCGCAATTTGCCGGAGTAGGCAGTATGGGTGACTCCCGGCTTTGCAAACTGGATTTTCTTGATGCCGGACCTGTTTCCGAACGTTTGAATCTGCAACGTGTCATTTCACCGGAAAAGGATAAACTGGAAACGCTTTACCGCTTGTTGTGCACCTTGGGAGATCGTTCCGCTTTGGTATTCGTTAATTACCGTGAAAGTGTGGAACGCGTTACAAGTTATCTGAAATCAAAGAAGTTTCCCTGTGACGCTTTCCATGGAGGAATGGAACAGGCGGACCGTGAAAGGGCACTCTATAAATTCCGGAACGGTAGTTGCCCGGTACTGGTTTCTACTGACCTCGCAGCCCGCGGCCTGGATATTCCCGGCATTGACAATGTGGTGCATTATCACCTTCCTGTCAATGAGGAAGCTTTTACTCACCGGAACGGACGTACGGCACGCTGGGAGGCACGTGGCTCTTCTTTTCTGATTCTACATTCTGAAGAGCCGTTGCCAGGTTACATTCCGGAAGACACGCCCGTTTTTGAATTGCCGGAACAAACGCCCAAACCTGCCAAATCCCGGTGGACTACCTTATATATAGGAAAAGGGAAAAAAGACAAACTGAATAAGATAGATATTGTCGGCTTTCTCTATAAGAAAGGTGGATTGGCAAAAGAAGATGTGGGGCAGGTAGATGTGAAGGAGCATTATGCCTTTGTAGCCATTCGTCGTAGTAAGTCAAATCAACTTCTTACTTTGATCCGCGGTGAAAAAATAAAAGGTATGAAGACGATTATCGAGGAGGCAAAATGAACTGTCTTATAAATATTCGTTTTTCTTTCATCTTTTCTGTTGATTAAAAAGGTATGGGAGCTTATAACTTTCAGTTTGTCTTCAAATATACCTCTTGGCAACCATACATAACAGATTGGTGCATATTTCTTGTATATACCAATAAAAAGTAAGGTAAATACGGATAAAAAAAGGATTTTCATAGGGAAAGATTTGTTTTACGGAAATAATTCCGTAATTTCGCCATGTCGAAAGACGTAAATGAACGAATTTGTATAACCAAAACACACTCCAAATGAAAAAGCATAATTTCAATGCAGGACCTTCCATTCTTCCGCGTGAGGTAATTGAGAATACAGCAAAAGCCATTCTTGATTTTGAAGATTCCGGTCTTTCCTTAATGGAAATCAGTCACCGTGCTAAGAACTTCCAACCTGTGGTTGACGAAGCGGTAGCGTTGTTCAAAGAATTACTTAATATTCCCGAAGGTTATTCGGTGTTGTTCTTGGGTGGTGGTGCTAGTCTGGAATTCTGCATGGTGCCTTTCAACTTCCTTGAAAAGAAAGCTGCTTATCTGAACACTGGTGTATGGGCCAAGAAAGCGATGAAAGAAGCTAAGGGTTTCGGTGAGGTTGTAGAAGTAGCCTCCTCTGCTGAAGCCAACTATACTTATATTCCGAAGGATTATACGGTTCCGGCTGATGTGGATTATTTCCATATTACTACTAACAACACTATTTATGGTACGGAATTGAAGAATGATTTGGATGTCAATGTTCCGATGATTGCCGATATGTCTTCCGATATTTTCTCCCGTCCTATCGATGTTTCCAAATATATCTGCATTTATGGCGGTGCACAGAAGAATCTGGCTCCTTCAGGCGTGACTTTCGTTATCGTGAAGAACGATGCGGTGGGTAAGGTATCACGTTATATCCCCACTATGTTGAATTATCAGACACATATCGATGGAGGTTCTATGTTCAATACTCCTCCGGTTGTTCCCATCTATGCGGCTTTGCAGACTTTGCGCTGGATTAAGGCAGAAGGTGGCGTGAAGGAAATGGAACGCCGTGCCATTGAAAAGGCGGATATGCTGTATGCAGAGATAGACCGTAACAAACTGTTTACGGGTACTGCTGCCAAGGAAGATCGTTCACGCATGAACATCTGTTTCGTAATGGCTCCCGAATATAAGGATCTTGAAGCGGACTTCTTGAAGTTTGCTACCGAAAAGGGTATGGTAGGCATCAAGGGACACCGTTCAGTCGGTGGTTTCCGTGCATCTTGCTATAACGCTATGCCGAAAGAAAGTGTGCAGGCTTTGATTGACTGCATGCAGGAATTTGAGAAACTTCATTAATAATATTTATCCACCACAGACTGCGCAGAGGGATTTCACAGATTATGTTAGATAAACATCTGTGTGTTCTGTTTAGTCTGTGGTGAGTCTTTTAATATAATACCATTTGAATCATGAAAGTATTGGTCGCAACAGACAAACCGTTTGCTAAAGTTGCAGTGGACGGTATTCGTAAGGAGATTGAAGCTGCGGGTTATGAACTCGTACTGTTGGAAAAATATGGCGAGAAAGCGAAATTGCTGGAGGCTGTGAAAGATGCCAATGCCATTATTATTCGTAGCGACATCATTGATGCCGAAGTGTTGGATGCAGCCAAAGACTTGAAAATAGTGGTACGTGCAGGTGCCGGTTACGATAATGTAGATTTGGAAGCTGCTACCGCCCACAATGTGTGTGTAATGAATACCCCGGGACAGAACTCCAATGCTGTAGCTGAGTTGGCTTTTGGCCTTATGGTGATGGCTGTCCGTAATATGTATAACGGGACTTCCGGTACGGAACTGATGGGTAAGAAACTGGGTATTCATGCTTACGGTAACGTAGGGCGTAATGTAGCCCGTATTGCCAAAGGCTTCGGCATGGAGATTTATGCATTCGATGCTTTCTGTCCGAAAGAGGTCATCGAGAAGGATGGGGTGAAGGCCGTAGGTTCTGCGGAAGAACTTTATTCTATCTGTAATGTTGTTTCCCTGCATATCCCTGCGACCGCCGAAACGAAAAATTCCATAAATCATGCTTTGGTAAATAGACTGCCGAAGGGTGGCCTGTTGGTGAACACTGCCCGCAAGGAAGTTATCAATGAAGCTGAACTTATCCAGCTGATGGAAGAGCGTGCCGACTTGAAATACATGACTGACATTATGCCTGCAGCCCATGAAACGTTTGCTGCAAAGTTTGCCGGACGCTATTTCTCTACACCGAAAAAGATGGGTGCCCAGACTGCCGAGGCCAATATCAATGCAGGTATTGCAGCAGCCAAGCAGATTGTAGGCTTCTTGAAAGACGGTTGCGAAAAGTTCCGCGTAAACAAGTAATATTTTTAGTAGGCGCGGATTACACGGATTTCACGGAGTTTTTATTCCGTACAGTTCTGTGTAATCTGCGCCTAAGTATTCCATTAAAACATCTAATTACCATGGCAATCATTAAACCTTTCAAAGGAGTCCGTCCTCCCCAAGACTTAGTAGAACAAGTAGCTTCCCGTCCGTATGATGTACTTAATTCGGAGGAAGCCCGCATAGAAGCGGAAGGCAATGAGAAATCCTTGTATCATATCATCAAACCGGAAATTGATTTTCCCGTTGGTACCGATGAACATGACGAACGTGTTTATCAGAAAGCTGCGGAAAACTTCCGTATGTTCCAGGAGAAAGGCTGGTTGGTGCAGGATGATAAAGAAAACTATTACGTCTATGCCCAAACCATGAATGGCAAGACACAATACGGCCTTGTTGTCGGTGCATACGTTCCCGATTACATGAACGGTGTCATCAAGAAGCATGAGTTGACTCGTCGTGATAAGGAAGAAGACCGCATGAAGCATGTCCGCGTGAACAACGCCAACATCGAGCCCGTATTCTTTGCTTATCCCGACAACACAGCACTGGATGCTATTATCTCCCGTTATACAGTCGGGAAACCGGTATATGACTTTATCGCTCCGGGTGATGGTTTCGGTCATACTTTCTGGGTTATAGACAAGCAGGAAGACATTGATGCCATTACCCGAGAGTTTGCCAAGATGCCCGCCCTCTACATTGCCGATGGACATCATCGCAGTGCCGCTGCCGCCTTGGTGGGTGCGGAGAAAGCCAAGCAAAACCCCAATCACCGTGGGGATGAAGAGTATAACTACTTCATGGCGGTGTGCTTTCCTGCCAACCAGTTGACTATTATTGACTATAACCGGGTGGTGAAGGACTTGAACGGTATGACTCCCGAAGAGTTTCTGGCCGCTGTGGGCAAGAATTTCATCGTGGAGGAGAAAGGTACGGACATTTATAAGCCGTCCGGATTGCATAACTTCTCCCTCTATCTGGGCGGAAAGTGGTACAGCCTTACTGCCAAACCGGGTACTTACAATGATAACGACCCCATTGGTGTGTTGGATGTAACCATCTCTTCTAATCTGATACTGGATGAAGTGCTCGGCATCAAAGACCTCCGTTCAGACAAGCGTATCGACTTTGTAGGCGGTATCCGTGGCTTGGGAGAGTTGAAGAAGCGGGTGGATAGCGGTGAGATGCAAGTGGCATTGGCGCTCTATCCCGTTTCCATGAAGCAGCTGATGGACATAGCCGATACGGGCAATATCATGCCTCCCAAGACAACTTGGTTTGAGCCGAAGTTGCGTTCAGGGTTGGTGATTCATAAACTGGACTAAATGAATTGGATATAAAATGAAACGGGGATGTCTTTGCATGAAAGGCATCCTCGTTTTTCGCTCATTGCAGAACTAAAGCTGAGTAAGAAGAAGGGTATTATGTAGAAAATGCCGGCCTTTGCTGAAAAATTAAAGATATGAAGGCATTGATTCTTAACGGCAGTCCTTGCCGTCATGGTAATATATTGAAGATGCTGAAGCTGACGGAAAGGGATGTACGGAAGTGCAAGAAAGCAGTACATAAATTATTGTAGAACATTGAAAAGTCAACATGGGTAGAAAAGAAGAATACAAATTGCAGAACGAACAGTTTCTGGAACGGCTGCGTACGGAAGAAGGAATCAATGAATTGCCTTGCGGCATATTCTATCGGGTATTGGAGGAAGGCAGGGACGGCCCGGTACCGCGTCTCAACAGTATAGTATCTGTGCATTATAAAGGCACGCTTATCAATGGACGTGAATTTGATAATTCGTGGAAACGGAATTGTCCGGAGGCTTTTCGCCTGAATGAAGTGATTGAAGGCTGGCAGATTGCCTTGCAGAGGATGCGTCCCGGAAGTCGTTGGATAATTTATATTCCATATACCATGGGGTATGGCACACGTAGCAGTGGACCTATTCCGGCGTATTCCACACTGATATTTGATGTGGAATTATTAAGTATTTCGTGACACAGTTGAACAATTTACTTTCTTGTCTTGTTCTCCTATAAGAATTTAGAAAAAAATCAATAGGTATGAATATAGATAAGAAAGAGGGGCCTGGAGCCCCCATTGCATTGTTCTCGGTAAACAATGATAAGGGAGCGCTTCCCGGACAACAGATTGGTCTTTATAACAATGCAGAAAAAAAGGATGTCAGTCAGGCTGTTCTGATGCTGAATCCTGATACGAACAGCATGAAAAGCAGAGGTTGATTCTCTGCTTTTTTTGTATCTTTGCGGTCACATACGGAAATCTTAAAAACGCAAAGGCAGGATGCTACGGAAAGGAGACCTCACCCAAGGAGGAATAACCGGTACTTTATTACGTTTTACCCTACCCATGATGGTAGGGTCTTTTTTGCAGCAATGCTACAACATTGCAGATACGCTCATCGTGGGACAATGTATTGGCGCGGGGGCGTTGGCGGCGGTCGGCTCGGCATACACGCTGATGGTTTTCCTGATATCTGTTTTGTTGGGACTGGCGATGGGTAGCGGCACGGTCTTCTCTTTACATTATGGCGCCGGAAACCAAGTGGCCCTGCGTCGCAGCATATTCAGTTCGTTTGTACTGATAGGTATCGTGACACTGATACTGAATGTAGCCGTTTTCCTCTGGCTCGACCCTATCCTTCGGCTGTTGCAGGTTCCGCGAGACATATACAGCATGATGCGCAACTACTTGTGGATAATCTTCTGCGGTATAGTTTTCACATTCATCTATAACTTCTATGCAGCCCTGTTGCGTGCGGTGGGGGATTCCGTCACTCCGCTTTGGTTCCTGGCGGTTTCTGTCGTTCTGAATATAGCGCTCGACTTGTTTTTCATCCTGCAACTGGATTGGGGCATTGAGGGTGCGGCCGTTGCCACGGTCATAGCCCAGGGAGCGGCGGCGCTGGGCATCGTTATCTACGCTTATAGACACCGTCCCGAATTGCGGTGGCGTCGCGACGACATGTGTTTTGACCGTACTTGCTTGAAGGAAATCGCTTCCTTCTCTACACTGACTTGCATTCAACAATCGGTGATGAATCTGGGAATCCTGATGATACAAGGGCTTGTCAACAGTTTTGGAACAGCGGTAATGGCTGCTTTTGCGGCAGCAGTGAAGATTGACTCTTTCGCCTATATGCCTGTGCAGGAATTCGGGAACGCCTTTTCTACCTTTATCGCACAGAACTTTGGAGCCGCACGTTACGACCGCATCCGCCAGGGTGTCCGCAGCGCATTTGTCACGGCTGTTGTCTTCTCGCTTCTTGTGTCCGTATTGGTTTTCGTCTTTGCCGAACCGTTGATGCTTGTCTTTGTCCGTCCGGACGAAGCGGAGATTATTGCGGTGGGAGTGGCGTACCTGCGTATCGAAGGTGCTTTCTACTGTGGCATCGGCATCTTGTTCCTGCTGTACGGATACTACCGGGCCATCCGTATGCCGGGCATGTCTGTTGTGCTGACCGTGCTGTCGCTGGGCACCCGTGTCGTCCTTTCCTACTGGCTTGCCTCGATGCCCGAGGTTGGGGTGACGGGTATCTGGTGGTCCATTCCTGTCGGCTGGTTGATTGCCGATGTAGTCGGTATCTGGTACTATCGGCATGTTTTAGGAGCCAGAGGGAGTTAAAGGGCACTCCCTCCCTTTACCTCCTAAAAAAGAAAATCCGGCAGATTTGCTCTGCTGTCCTCCGGATATTTTCTTGAGCAAATTTGGGGTTCATTGCTTGTTCCAGGGAGACGGGAGAGGGGGTAATGTCTGTTATAGGGAGCGGAGCCGTAACCTGTACACTCTCTTTACAGTCTGCGAAAATATAATTTTAGATGCAGATTGAGCGGTATAATGCGGATTTTTTATCATCTTTAGATAAGATAAGCTGCGTTTCAGCAGAACTTTTTCATGCAAGCATGAAAGTTCTGTCTTCAGTTTGCATTATCTTTGCAACATGAGTGAAGATACGTATAAAACCATCGTTGCCCCTTCCGAGGGCATTTACACTGAAAAGCGCAGCAAGTTCATTGCTATCGCTCTGCCGGTGCGTACAGTAGAGGAGGTGAAGGCGCATCTGGAAACTTACCAGAAGAAATACTACGATGCCCGCCACGTGTGCTATGCCTATATGCTGGGGCATGAGAGGAAAGATTTCCGTGCCAACGACAACGGAGAGCCCTCGGGCACGGCAGGCAAACCGATTCTGGGGCAAATCAACTCCAATGAACTGACGGATATCCTGGTTGTCGTTGTGCGCTATTTCGGAGGTATCAAGTTGGGGACAAGCGGGTTGATTGTAGCCTATAAGGCCGCCGCCGCCGAAGCCATTGCCGCTGCCACTGTTATCGAGAAGACCGTGGATGAGACGGTTACCTTCCTTTTTGAATATCCTTTCATGAATGATGTGATGCGGGTAGTGAAGGAGGAGGAACCGGAGATTCTGGAACAGTCGTACGATATGGATTGCCGCATGACGCTCCGCATCCGCCAGTCCATGATGCCGAAGTTGCGGGCACGGCTCGAGAAAATAGAGACATTGAGGTTTGAATAATGAAACAAATAGGATAAGAGACCCTTTAAATAGGAAAGAAGAAAATTATGGCATTTAGTGCAACAAAAAGAGAGTTAGGCGAACTCTACACCTTTTTTCGCCTGTTGGCAGATGGAGCTGTATCACTTGGTACACCGAAAGCTGAAAAAGACGGAAAACAGAGTTGGCCCGTTGCTTTGATACAGAGGGAAGAGCATGACGGTACACGCCGTTATTATATAGAAGAGGAAGACGTACGCATTGTCAGTGGCGCAATCGGCAAGGACGGCACTTTTATACCTGGAAGCAAGGAGGAACACTGTTTTCCCCGTGAGGATTTCGGGGATGCGTCAGAGATGATTCTGCATTTGTTGAAGACGGTTTCGGGTGAAGAGGTGGAAGTGTCCGAAGGGCTGGAAGCCTTTCTGGATGCTGTCAATATCTACGATTTGGAATCCAGGACAGAGGACCGTACCGACTTTTCGGTTGCCTTCTGGCATCCCGAAGCGCCGCTGACCGGTTTCAATGTCCGTTGCCGTCTTGCCCCGATGAATCCGTTGCTGGACGGAGGGCGTACGGCTAATCTGAAGCTGGAGCAGAGTGGTGTGAAGTTTGCCGTACCCACGGTGAACAAGGTGAACGCTTTGCCGGAATCTCCTACGGAAGTGGCCGAACGCATGATGATGATTGAACGCCTGGGCGGTGTGTTGAAGTATGCCGACGTTGCCGACCGCGTGTTCCGTTGTAATTTGCTGATGATAGACCTCCATTTCCCGCGTATGTTGGTGGAGATGGTGCGTCTTATGCATTTGGACGGTATTACCCGCATCAGTGAGTTGACGGAGCGTATCAAGGAGATGAATCCCCTGAAGATAAAGGATGAATTGATAAACAAACATGGTTTCTACGAGTTCAAGATGAAGCAGTTTCTGCTGGTGCTTGCCTTGGGCATGCGTCCGGCAAAGATTTACAACGGTACCGATTCGGCTGTCGAAGGCATGTTTCTGACGAACGGTGACGGCCAGGTGCTTTGTTATCACAAATCCCGTCCCCAGGTCTTCGCAGACTTCCTTTATCAGAACACACGTTTGGAGAAAGGTGCTATAGACAAGGATAAATATGGTTTCCTGGAACGCGAGAATGGGGTCTGGTACTTCAAGCTGAATGTGAAGATTGGATTGGTGAAACGATGAAATAATTAAACAAATGAACGAGACATTACAAACTATCAAGGCACGCCGCAGTGTCCGTGCCTATACGGAACAGCAGGTTTCCGCAGAAGATCTGAACCTTATTCTTGAAGCGGCTACATACGCTCCCAATGGTATGCATTTGGAGACATGGCATTTCACCGCTATTCAGAATAAGGAAGTGCTGGAAGAACTGAACGATAGAATCAAAGGTGCCTTTGCCAAGAGTGACGACCCTCATACACGGGAACGTGGACATAGCCGGACTTATTGCTGCTATTACCATGCCCCTACGCTGGTCATTGTCTCCAACGAGCCTGCCCGATGGTGGGCCGGCATGGATTGTGCCTGTGCTTTGGAGAATATTTTCCTTTCAGCCAAGTCCCTCGGCATAGGTTCCTGCTGGATAAACCAATTGGGACAAACGTGTGACGATCCCGATGTCCGTGCCTTTTTGACCAAGCTGGGCGTACCCGAAAATCATAAGGTATATGGCTGTGCAGCCTTGGGATATGCCCCTGCCGATGCCCCGGTAAAGGAGAAGAAGGTGAAGGAAGGTACGGTAACCATCATCCGTTAAGAAGAGATTCCCGCACCATTTATAAATAATAGTGTACCTACAATTACTCCCATGGCAATGCTGATGCCATGGGAGATAGAATTGATGGTTTTATAAAATAGTCTGTTACGCTTTCTTTTCATCAATCGAAGCATCCATAGCACGTTGGCAGCAACTTGCGGTCTCCCAATGTATTGTCAACACGTGCCACGTTCACCCAGAACTTGTTTTCACGTACGCTTTCTATCGGATAGGCAGCTTTCTCTCGAGTATAACTGTGCTTCCATTCGTTGGCCACCACTTCATATTCCGGATGCGGGGCATTCACCAGCACATTGTCTTCCTTGTCGGCTTTTCCTTCCTTTATTTCCTGGATTTCCTGCCAGATAGTCAGCATTACGGTGATGAAGTTATCCAGCTCGGAAAGGCTTTCGCTTTCCGTAGGTTCAATCATCAGCGTGCCGTGTACCGGGAAGGAGAGGGTAGGAGCATGATAACCATAATCCATCAGGCGTTTGGCGATGTCGTTTTCGCTGATGCCGGTATCTTCGTGTACCTTACGGCATTCCAGAATCATTTCATGACCTACGAAGCCATTGGCGCCGCGGTAAACGATACCATATGTCTCATTGAAACAGGAAGCCAGATAGTTGGCATTCAATATGGCTGTTTTGGTGGCTCGTGTCAGACCTTCTGCTCCCATCATGCGGATATAACCGTAGGTGATGGGCAGGATTCCTGCACTTCCGAAAGGAGCACCGGCTACCTGATTGGTTGCATATCCGAATAACCCGTGTCCCGGCAGGAATGGAACCAGGTGCTCTGCCACGCAGATGGGGCCTACGCCCGGTCCGCCGCCGCCATGAGGAGAAGCGAATGTCTTGTGCAGGTTCAAGTGGCAAACGTCCGCACCGATAAAACCGGGATTTGTCAGACCTACTTGTGCATTCATGTTGGCACCGTCCATATATACCTGGGCGCCGCATGCATGGATGATGTTGCAGATTTCCACGATTTCGGTTTCAAATATACCGTGGGTGGAGGGGTAGGTAATCATCAGGGCGGCAAGGTCTTCTTTGTTTGCTTCAGCCTTGGCACGGAGGTCGTTCATATCTACATTTCCATGTTCATCGCAAGCGCAGATTACGGTTGTAAACCCTGCCTGGACAGCCGAAGCCGGGTTGGTTCCGTGTGCGGAGGCGGGAATCAGAACCTTGTTGCGATGTCCCTGCCCGATACTTTCCTGATAGGCGCGGATTACGCGGAGTCCTGCATATTCGCCGGCTGCACCGGAGTTGGGTTGCAGGCTGACACCGGCAAAACCGGTGATGATTGCCAGTTCTTCGCTGAGGTTGCGGATCAGTTCACGATATCCTTCCGCCTGCTCTTCCGGAACAAGTGGATGTATATTGGTAAATTCGGGACGGCTGAGTGGCAGCATTTCTGCGGCGGCATTCAGTTTCATGGTGCAGGAGCCGAGGGAAATCATGGAATGAGCCAGTGAGATGTCTTTGCGGTCCAGGCGCTTGATGTAGCGCATCATTTCCGTTTCCGTATGATATTTGTTGAATACCTCATGAGTCAGATAAGGACTTTGGCGTTTCAGTGATTCCCGTATGTTGCAACTGTCCGGAATGTCGTTGATCTTGGAATAGTCTTTTCCGGCAGCGATGGCAAAGATGGAAAGCAATACATTGGCTGCGGCTACGTCGGTGGTTTCGTCAATACTCATTCCTACATCACCGTTCTTGAAGTAGCGCAGGTTTACCTCTTTGCTCAATGCAATGGTACGTACCTGCTGTGCCGAGATGGTGTCTGGCAGTGCAAAGCGGAGTGTATCGAAGTACTGGGTGTTGACCTGCTTGTATCCCAATTTATGGATGCTTTTCTCTAGATATGCAGCAATGCTGTGAATGCGTCCGGCGATGGTGCGGATACCGTCCGGTCCGTGATATACGGCATAGAATCCCGCCATAGTGGCCAGCAATGCTTGTGCGGTACAGATATTGGATGTTGCCTTTTCACGTTTGATGTGCTGCTCGCGGGTTTGCAAAGCCATGCGGTAACAAAGTTTCCCGTATTTGTCCTTCGACCATCCGATGATGCGTCCGGGCATGTTGCGTTTGTACTCGTCACGTGTGGCGAAGTAGGCTGCTGACGGACCGCCATAGAACATGGGCGTACCCAGGCGTTGTGAACTTCCGAATACGATGTCCGCTCCCCATTCTCCCGGAGGAGTGAGCAAGGCAAGGCTCAGTATATCCGCTGCAACGGCTACTTTACAGTGGGCTGCATGAGCTTTTTCCACAAAGGCACTGTAGTCTTCCACATTGCCGTTGGCATTGGGATATTGCAGCACACAGGCAAATATATCCGGTGTAAACTCCATTTCGGCATAGTTGCCCGTGCGTAGTTCAATGCCCTGCGGAAGGGCACGGGTAGTCATGACAGCCAAGGTCTGCGGGAAGATATTTTCGTCTATAAACACTACATTGGCACCCGATTTCTGCATGTCACGCGGGCGTAAAGCGTACATCATCGTTACAGCCTCGGCGGCGGCAGTGGCTTCATCCAGCAGGGAACAGTTGGCGAGAGGCATTCCGGTAAGGTCGCATATGGCGGTCTGGAAATTCAGCAGGGCTTCCAGACGTCCTTGTGAGACTTCAGTCTGGTAGGGAGTGTAAGAAGTGTACCATACGGGATTCTCGAATACGTTCCGTTGGATTACGGCAGGAGTGATGGTATTGTACCAGCCCGTACCGATGTAGGTAGTGTAAAGTTTGTTCTTGGCTGCCAGTTCGGCAATGTGTTGCCCGAACTCATATTCCGTCATCGCTTCGGGCAAGGCAAGCGGTTCTTTCAGCCGGATATTGGCAGGAATGGTTTTATCTATCAGTTCATCCAGGCTCTCCACTCCGATTTTACGGAGCATCTGCACTTCATCTTTTTCGCTGATGCCAACGTGGCGGTTGACTAAAAGGTCATTTTTCATGGTAGGTATAAATTTAAAGCCTCACCCCCGACCCCTCTCCGAAAGAGAGGGGAGGAGGGGATTGGTGTTGTTATATATTCTTTCTCTTTTTCTTGTTCTAATCCTTTCTCACGTAAATCTTTCCCCCTTCTATCCTTTCTTCCTCTCCTCTCTTTCGGAGAGGAGCCGGGGGTAAGGCTTTACCTGAAGAACGGATTTTCCGCCTTTTCAATGCCTATGGTAGTCGGTGCGCCATGTCCCGGGTAGACAATCGTTTCATTGGGCAATGTAAACAACCGGCTGCAAATATGTTCTATCAGTTCATCAAAGTTGCCTCCGGAAAGGTCGGCACGGCCTATACTACCTTGGAACAGCACATCACCGGAGAACATACAGCGGTCTGCAGCGCAATAATAAACCAAGCTGCCCGGCGAGTGTCCCGGCACGTGGATTGCTTCCAGCGACGTATTGCCGAAAGTAATGATATCACCATCGTGCAGGTAGTTACCCAAAGGTACAGGCGTTTCCTGCAACTGGAAACCGAACATTCGGCTCTGCTTCGGCGCTTCGTCAATCCAGAATTCATCTGCCTGGTTGGCTTCCGCTTTCAGCCCGAATTCTTTCAGCATAAAAGGATTGCCGAAGATATGGTCCAGGTGCAGGTGTGTGTTCAGCAGATGCTTTACGTTCAGTCCATTGCTGATGATAAAGTTTTTCAGCGCCTGTTTTTCTTCTTCATAGAAGCAACCGGGGTCTATAACGACAGCTTCATAGGTTTCGTCCCAAAGTACGTAACAATTCTCCGGGAACATATTAAATTCAAATCTCTTTATCTTCATGATATGTATTTAGATTTTTGGGTGGCTATTCTTTCAATTTGCCACATAAACCACTTTCTTGGTCTGGAAGAACTCTTCCTCAAAGAAATCCTTCAGGTCCCACATGATGGTTTTGTTCTTGAAGGGCATTGCCTCATGCTCCAGTTCCCCTCCTTTCAGGCAAATTAATCCGTTAGGCAGGGCATTCTGCTGTTTGGAAGAGATGTTCTTGCGGATGATTTTCAATAAATCGGCCAGTGGCATGACGGCACGGCTTACGACGAAGTCGAACGTTTGTTTTTCTTCTTCAGCCCGCGCATGGCGGAAAGTGACGTTTTTCAGCCCTATGCTGTCGGCTATTTCGGCGGCCACACGTATTTTCTTGCCGATGCTGTCCATCAGATGAAATCTGACTTCCGGGAAAAGAATGGCAAGCGGGATTCCCGGAAAACCGCCGCCTGTGCCGAGGTCCATGATTTTGGTTCCCGGCCGGAAGTTTACGACTTTGGCTATTCCAAGAGAATGAAGTACGTGGTGTTCGTATAAATTTCCGATATCCTTGCGCGAGATTACATTAATTTTAGAGTTCCAGTCCGAATAGAGGTCATATAGGGCGGCGAACTGCCTTTCCTGTTCCTCCGTCAAGTCCGGAAAGTACTTTAGGATAAGTTCCATGAGCTACTTCTGATTTTGCTTTTTAGTTTTTAATAGAGTCAAGTATTCCGTTGTCATCACTCAGCAGATGTTGCATGGCTTCATACGGCAAGGTGATTTTTACCGGTCCCATCACATAAGGAGCAATGTCATATACATTATAGTAGAATGTGATGCCTTCCGGGTCGAGATAGAAATTCTCGGTAGGTTCCAGTTCGCCGGTGGTGGCATAGCCCAGGTCTTCAAGTTCCTGGCGTGTGGCCACTTTGTTGTCGGCCATCAGCTGGTTCCAAAGCAGGTCGGTGAGGGCATCTTTGTAGTCGCTTGCGAACAGGTCGTCCAAACGGACAGGGCTCAACGTACGCAAGTCCATATTGAGGAAAGAGGACATGTAAATGCCATGTGCGCCACCGGTATATTCGTTGTAGTCAATACGGTAAACCAACAGATTCTTTATGTATAGCTGAATGTTGCTCTCAATCCCTTTATAATAAGAATACCAGGCTTCCATGCTGGCACCGTCCTCCTTGTCCTGCTCATCTTTCCGGTACATGGGCTCCAGATCCTTACGATAGTCATTGACGTACTTTTCCGTATATTTCTTTATCGCCTCTTCGGGAGTCATCGTCATGTACTTGTCTCCGAAACAGGCGGAAAGGAAGAAGGTATTCAGACTGTCTTTCAGCTTGACGTCGGATGAACGGGTGGCATACGCAAAGTTGATGACCAGGTTGCAGGCTGGTTTTGCCGTATCCCCGAAAAGGTGTGCGGTTTCGTTTACCTGTATGCTGTCGAACTCCAGCGCACCGGTGTTCTTGTTCATGGTGTTACCACAAGAAAAGAAAAAGCCGCTTGCCGCAAGCAGAAGGACAAGTAGGCTGACAGTTTGCTTTTTCATATTGAATTTCGTTTATAAATCAACATTTCGTTCAAAAAACTTTAACGACAAATATAGAACTTATTAACGAACTCCACGCATAAAAAAAGAAAAATTAATTCCGGCGAACGGTTAAAACTTTCTATCCGAACAAACAGCTCGTTCCGGTTGTTGCTTATTTAAAGCAGAAGAACAACTATCTAAAAACAAATGGAATGAGCAATATTATAAAAAGGGCATATCCTGTGCTGAATATGCACTGTACGGGGTGTGCTGCTACTATAGAGAGAGCTGTCAGGAAACTGGCGGGAGTAACGGATGTTTCGGTCAGTTATGACAAGGATCTCATGTCCGTATCCTATGATGCCGCGAGGCTGTCTCCGGGTGAAATCCGTGCGGCCTTGCTGGCAATAGGATACGACCTTGCCCTTGAGGAAGAGGATTATCTGAAAGAAACCCCTGCAATAGAGGAATCCGGACATTACCGGCGCCTTAGAAAGCGGGTGGCCGGAGCCTGGGCACTTACTGTCCCTTTGCTGCTGCTTTCCGTCTTTTCTGCCTATATACCCTATGCTGACATCATGCAGATGATATTGGCTGCCATTGTCATGGCTTTCTTCGGAACATCCTTTTATGTCAATGCATGGCGGCAAATCTGTATCGGACGTGCCAAACTGGATACTCTGGTGGCTCTCAGCACTTCCGTTGCTTTCTTCTTTAGCGCATTTATTACCTTCTTCCCGGATTTGCGGTATGCCGGGGGATTGAATCCCGGTACCTATTATGAGGTTACCGTAGTGGTCATAGCTTTTGTCCTTACGGGAAAGTTGATGGAAGAACGTGCCAAAGGACATGCTTCCGTCGCTATTCACCGGCTTAGAGGCCTGCAGCCGGAAGTAGCCCGTTTCATGCCGGAGGGAGAGCGTATGGACGACCGTGTTGCAGGGATATTTGTGCCTGTTGTCCTGTTCCTGTCCGTCCTTACTTTCTTTGTGTGGATATTTTGGGGTGGTACGGGTGTCATGCCGCATGCATTGTTCGCGGCACTTTCCATATTGATCATCGCCTGTCCGTGTGCATTGGGACTTGCCACCCCTATCGCTTTGATGGCAGGTATCAGTAAAGCGGCGGACAACCATGTATTGGTGAAAGACGCTTTGGGACTGGAGCAGATGAGCAAGGTGGATGTTGTTGTATTTGACAAAACCGGTACGCTGACCGAAGGGCATCCGTCTGTCACCGGCTGGCTATGGGCGCAAGGGCAGGAGGAGCATTACAAGGATGTCTTGCTGGCTGCGGAATTGACTTCCGACCACCCTTTGGCAAATGCCATAATCATTGCATTGGAAGAGGAGGAGGAAGTGACTCCCGCCCGTTTGGACGGCTCTGAGAATATAATCGGCAAGGGAGTCAAAGTGGTTTACCAAGGTGCGGTATATTGGGTAGGCAGCCATAAATTGCTGAAGGATTTCCAGGCCAACCTTTCGGATATTCTCGTCGAAATGCTGGTACAATACGAATCGGAGGGTAACAGTATCGTTTACTTCGGGCGTGAAAACGAACTTCTTGCCATCATTGCCATCAAAGACCGGATAAAGGCGACTTCCGCCGAAGCCATCAAGGAACTGCGCGGGCAGGATATCGACATCTGTATGCTGACCGGTGACGGCGAACGTACGGCATCTGCCGTAGCAACCAGTCTGGGCATCCTTAGGTTTATGGCCGACACTATGCCCGAAGACAAGGAAGACTTTATCCGTGAACTGCAACTTCAGGGAAGGACGGTAGCGATGGTGGGGGACGGTGTCAATGATTCCCGGGCACTGGCTTGTGCCGATGTCAGCATTGCAATGGCACAGGGTACCGATACGGCTATGGATGTAGCAATGGTCACGCTCATGACTTCCGATTTGCTTCTGTTGCCCAAGGCGTTCCGTATATCGCATCTGACTGTCACCTTGATGAACAAGAATCTCTTCTGGGCATTCATCTACAACCTGGTGGCCATTCCGGTTGCTGCCGGTCTCCTTTATCCCGTTTACGGCATTTTGATGAGTCCTTTGCTGGCAGTTACGGCTATGGCGCTTTCTTGTGTGTCCGTCCTGCTCAACAGTCTCCGGCTGCCTTCCGGTCGTTGATTGCCGACCGCTTCTTAGCTGTTTCTATACTCCAGCGGACTCATGCCCATGTGCCTTTTGAAATACTTGCCAAAAAAGGAGGCGCTGGGGAAATTCAGGGAGTAGGCAATTTCCTGGATGGTCATGTTTGTGGATTTCAATTTGGCTTTGACGTCCACCATCACTACATGGGCTATGATGTCCAGTACGTTTTTTCCGGTCACCTGTTTCACGGTGGTGCTGAGGTGTTGCAGGGAGATGCCCAGCTTGTCGGCATAAAATTGTGCGCGGCGTTCGTTGGTATAGTTCTCGATGACGAGCTGAACCAGTTCACGGCATATCTCCTCTTTCCGGCTTTTGGTATTTTTCGGTTGTTGGGGACGGATACTGTACAGTTTATCCACGCCATAAAGAACCATCTTGAGCGTGTTTTGCGCCATCCTTGTGTCCGGAGGGAAGGGACCGGTAGTGACACGTGCCCACAAAGCGAAATAATCCTTGAAGTAGGAGGCCACAATGGGATTGATGGTCATCACGGGGTACTCCAGAATGGTGGAGAAAGAACTTAGTGTGGACTGGATGAGGTTTACGCCGTTCAGGCAGTGTGAGGAGAATCCTACAAATCCCAGGCATACCTTTTCCTTTTGTTCGTAGAACTGGATGATGGTACCCGGAAGCAGGGTGATAAAGTCTCCTTGCTTGATTTCCGTGTCCATCAGATTGATTGACACAGTGATGGAACCTTCTATGCAAAGTGCGAAGATACAGGCTTTCAAGCGGCACGACTGCTTGTATATATTAAGGATGTCTTCTGTCACTTCCGTCCATGCAATCATATCTACAGGTAGGTCAACTTGTGGAAATTCCATACGCTTTGTCGTTTTAGATTTGTACAAAGGTACGTTTTTTTTCTGAAAAGTGTTATATTTGCTCTCATGAAACTGCAAATATCAGATTGGAAAATAATACCATACGCCGATTCATGGAAGCGGCAGACGGAGTGGTTTGACGCATTGGTGCATGCCAAACAGGCGGGAGAGGAATATGTGAATCACATTGTGCTTTGCGAACACCCTCATGTATATACTTTGGGACGCAGCGGGAAAGAGGGAAATATGCTGCTGAGTGACGAACAGCTTGACAGGATTGGAGCGACCCTGTACCACATTGACCGGGGAGGGGATATTACCTATCACGGGCCGGGACAGTTGGTTTGTTACCCCATCCTTAACCTGGAGGAATTTTCTCTGGGGCTGAAAGAGTATGTGCATCTGCTGGAAGAGGCGGTCATCCGGGTATGCGCTTCGTACGGCGTCACAGCCGGGCGTTTGGAGAAGGCAACCGGAGTGTGGCTGGAAGGAGATACCGCCCGTGCCCGCAAGATTTGTGCGATCGGTGTGCGTAGCAGCCATTATGTCACGATGCACGGGTTGGCGTTGAATGTGAATACGGACTTGCGCTATTTCAGCTATATCCATCCTTGCGGATTTATAGACAAGGGTGTCACTTCCCTGCAGAAGGAGTTGGGACGTGAGGTCTCTATGGAAGAGGTGAAGGAGAGGCTGTGTAAGGAACTGTCGGCATTGCTCCAGCGTTGATTCCTGGTAGTTCTTTATAAATTAAGGGGGAGAATCGGTTGCGATTCCCCCCCCCTGTTTGTTTACACATTCATCGCATCAGCTCCTAATGCCCCCAGTATGGCTGAAGCCAGAGCGATCACAATTTTCAGGATTTTGTCCCATGCCGTTTTTTTCATCTTGATTTTCTAAATTTAAAATAATAATGATGTCTTTGTGTTGTTTCCCTTTTCGGAAAGGGGGTAGGGATAAGGCTTTATCCTAGCGGATTCTCGTTCTCGTCCCCGTCGTTTCCCGACTCTCCGCTTCCTCCTTCGTCTTCTTCGCCCCTGTTTACCAGCGCCTCCAGGTCGTAGAAGTCAATTTTTTGCCCCACACGGGTTGCCGTGATGTCGGGCCTTACCGTACTCGAGGGGCGGAAGTTGATTTTTACCGCCTTGATGTTTTTGGCGGTGCACTCTTTCAGTTCCGTCACTCCGGCCGTGCGTGCCGACAGGCTGAATACTCCGAAGTTCTTGATGTTTACGGATTGCCCGTTGTAGAGTGTCGCCACCATTGCTTCCACAAAATTCGTCAGCACGCTCTGTATGTCCCCGAGCGTCAGCGAGCTCTTTTCCTTCATCACATACGCGATGTCGTCCAGCGAGGCGTTGCCGCCCAACGTCACCAGTTGCGGATAAAACTTGGTTACCGCATCCGCCTTTCGGGGATCTTTCCTCGCAATCTTTTTGAATGGTACTCCCATAGTCGTAAAGAATTTAAAAATGAATAATTAAAGAATTACATCTCTCTGTACCTCTTTTTGAAGTACATGGCAAAGGTAAGGCTTCCTGTTGCTCTGCAACACGGGTTACCGAGGTTTCCGGTGTATATGCCGCTTTACTTGATTTTGTTCTTCCATCTTAAAAAAAACATGTCTTTCTGTTTGAAAACCACCTGTTTTTACTGAATGAATATTAGGATATTGCGCTGATAATCACTATCTTTATGGAATAATTAATCATATAACAATCATGAAAACAGAAAAAGAAAAGAGAGAACCGGAAGAAGAAGACCTCCGTCCCTTCCATGTCCGCACCTACACGAAGGAAGAGCTTGCCATGCTTTACAACCCTACTTACTGTGTGTCCAACGCCATCAGTACCCTTGCGGCCTGGATCCGGTTGAACAAGCCTCTGAAGGCCGAGCTGGCTGCCGTGGGCTATAACCGCTACCGCCGTAGCTTCACTCCTCGTGAAGTGTCCTTGTTGGTAAAGTACTTGGGAGAGCCATAATGAGATTTGGCATTCCGGGCGAGATGGAATGAATTTGTAAAGAAAACGCCAATATATGTAACCCCCGTAACAATATATGTTATCCTGCATGACAATATATGCTACGGGGGTTCCCGTTTTCTTATCTTTCATTCTTCATTTTTAAGAATGTTCTTCATTCAAAAGGCTCGCCACCTCATATTCGGTGGTATGTTGTCCGTTGATTCTTGTCTTGAATCCGTATTTTTCCAGAACCTGTACCAGTATGGCCTGTGCACACTGGTTTACCTGTATCTTTCCGTATATGCTGAGCTTTGTCAATATGGCGCCGGCCGGCAACCATTTCACGCTGATATCCCCCGGCAGGGGCTTGCGGAAGAAGACGAACAGGTTTTCCTCCACGGGGTCCTTCATGCGGTGCAGTTCGTTGTGCCTGTTCAGGCGGTCTATCTCCTCTCCCTCATACCAGTAACGGAAGCCGCTTTTCAGCAGTGCCATCGCCTGGGCATAGATTCCGGCGTGGTTCACCTCCTTATGGTAGTCTATCTCCCTGACGGTGACAGTGAGGAAGCGTCTGTTTCCCCCTATGTCCTGCAGGCAGTGCCTGTTGTTGGTACTGCCTATGAAGGAACAATGCCGGGGGAGGTTGAAGGCCTCCACGTCATATACCTTCCTCTGCGTGACGTTGTCCTGGGCTATGATTCTCTTGAGTGCCGAGAGTTCTCCCGGCTTGACCCCCTCAAATTCCTCCATGTTGATGACAAGTCTTGTGGCGAGGAGCCTCGCCTCGTCCTTGTTGGAGGGGTCTATGACACCGTTAAAGAAATATTCCTTCCACTCGGGCGGCAACAGGCGGCGTATCCAGCTGCTTTTTCCCTTTCCTTGCCCGCCGTAGAGTATGATGACGAGCTGGTTCATTTTGTCATCATCCAGGGCACAGTCCACGAGGCCTACCAGCCACCTGAGGAACCCTTCGCGCCACAGCTCCCGGTCTTCGGTGACGACGGTGTCTGCCAGTTCTCCTATATAGTCCTTCCCGTCCCATTCGGGAAGCTTGCCGAGATAGTCGCTGTAGGGATTGAATTCCTTGGCGTAGTCGGAGTCCACCACGGCCCTCAAAAAGTTCTGGAAGCAGGATATGCCCGCCATCTGCATGTCCACGAACAGGGTGTTGTAGTCCTTTCCCCTCATGGGAAGGTATCCTTTTGCCGAGGTCTTTGCGGGGTCGAAGGGCATGTACTCCAACCGGTCCATGATGACGTTCCTGCGTATGCCGTAATGGGCGTCGAGGAAGTCCATCACCTGCTTGATGACGGGTTTCTTTTCCTCTTTCAGCGTGGCGGTTTCCGTGGTCCTGTCGGTATAGACGTAAGCGTTACGTAAGGGAGTCTCCGCGTCGAACCCGTTTCCTCCGAACCGTTCCCGTGCCAGGGCTACGGCCGTTTCCTCATCCAGCCCCTTGGCATAGCACTTGTTTCCCAGGGTGAAGAGGAAGTTGTCGCGGCTTCCCTCTTTGAACTTCATCACACGCTTCACGGCTGCCACTGCCTTGGCGAAAAGCATGGTCTCCCAAGGTTCTCTTCTTTTGTTTTCTTCCTCATTTTCCTTTGCCTTCCTGTCCGTCTTTTCGCCTGTCTTCGGTGATTTCTTTCCGGTGCCAACGGGTGGCAGGATGTGTACTTCCAAAGGTTCTATTTCCAGTTGCAGTGAGGTGTTGAGGTAGGCATGGGGGTCGAAGGATACGAAGAACCCTCTGGAGAGATCCTTCCCGCTTCCGTCTATTTCCGCGCCGAGGAGCTTTTCGTAATGCTCCTTGGCTGCGTTGTACAGCTTCAGGTGTATCTCCTCGAGTTCGGCATAGCTTATTTCCCCTTGCAGCAGCCTCTTCCTAAGCTTCCGTGCATATTCGGAGTGGGGGAATGCGAAGAACTTGTAGCCGTGCTGTTTGGGCGAGAGGAAGGCCGCAAGGGTATCCGGGTCATTGTCGATGAGTTCCCTAAGTTCCTTCAGGCGTTCTTCGGGCTGTCCGTCGAGGTCGAGGGTGAGTACAGGGTTGTAGCGGATGATTTCGGGCGGTAACCTGCGTTCCCTGTAGTTTGCGGTTACCGTTCTGAACGGTAGCTGTTTTTTCACGTTGTTGGCTTCTTCGGTCCTGCCCTGTGCCACGAGGCTTGCAATTTTGATGACCGACTTGGCATATCTGCCTTTTTTGATGTCCTCCAGGTCGGTGGCGAGAGTTGTCTCTCCGCTGACGGTACTGAAACCACGGTAGGTGGTTACCGGAATATTTTCCATGTTTGTTGTTTTAGTCTGCCTTATTGGCTGTGCAAAATAGGGGAGAATCTTCGGGAAAAACAAAAACGGCCTTTTGGCGGAAAAAGACCGTTTTTTACGAATTTGGAATCCGGTGTGCTTATGGCTTGCGGTTATTCCCCGGGGTACATCTCATGATACAGGTTATTCAGCTCTGCCGCAATACAATCTACTCCCACAGGGTTGTTCCCTCCGTCTGCATCCATGAAATCTATGGCCTGGTGCAGCACTTTTGCCGTCTGTCTGACACCTGCCATCCCTTTCCCCTTTTTCTTGTTTACCAACTGGGGTACAAAGACCTTGAGTATCGTCTTCCTGTCCTCGTAACTCACTCTTGGCTTGTTCTTTGGACGTGTCAGGAATTCCATCACTTCTGCTGCTCTCTCGCTGTCTTCCTTGTAGAAGAACATTAAATCACGCTCTTTGTAGAGCATCATTTCATTTTGTCTTTTTTTGTACTTTTCATACGAATTGCTTTTTAAATAATTAATATTTACTTTTTTAAAAGAGCCAAAATTAACAATTCAAAAGGAACTACCACTTGGTTCTCCTCAAAATCTTCAATTTTTTATTCCGTGGTGTGTGGAAAAGGAATATGGGTGGGGTAGTGGGGGATGGACTTGTATAAGTACTCTATAACACACACTTCCCTTAGAAAAAAAGAGAAAATATGCGCCCGCGCGTATGTAATAAAGTGTAAATATGATTTTCGGGGGAGGAAAAACGTTTTTTAGACGTTCGTTTAATGGACGCAAAGTTAATGTCAAGAAATGGAATTACAAAATATTTTGATATATAATATGATATTTCTTTTGTGTTCCTATGCTACTTGCTTATCTGTCAGCCTTTTCTGTCAGTTGTTGGATTTGTAATCCGGTATGCTTTTTCGGGGAAAATAGCATAATATGTAAATAGCGGATAAAGGGTGTTCAAAAAACGAACGTCTAAAAAACGT
>NZ_GL882698.1:0-327 GCF_000195635.1 Bacteroides fluxus YIT 12057
ACAAGCGAAAAGCGTTTTTTAGACGTTCGTTTAAAAAACGTCAATATATTTTATGTAGAAAGAATCAAAAAAGTATAAAAAGGAAAAGATATTAGATATATTTTCATCCATTGTTAATTAACTTATATACAACCTTTTAACTATACAACAGGTGTATTGTCGAAAATATTTTTATTGAACATTTTGCAAGATTGAAAAATACAGTCTATCTTTGCGTCCATTAAACGAACGTTTAAAAAACACTCCCTCTTCTACGTATATATCACTATATATCAGCCATATACAGTAATCCTCCCATACTCATACCCATTGGCATCCGCAACATTT
>NZ_GL882698.1:337-612 GCF_000195635.1 Bacteroides fluxus YIT 12057
ATCTTTGCGTCCATTAAACGAACGTCTAAAAAACACTTCTTTTTCTACGTATATATCACTATATATCAGATATATACACTAATCCCCCATACTCATACCCATTGGCATCCGCAACATTTCAGGTCAATTCTTTCGTCAGAAATACAATACGCCCTATTTTTGCAAATTTACATTTTAATATATTTTTAATTATTACTTAAATTCAGCAAATTATGAGCAAAAAGAACATGGGGAGAAACAAGGTTTCAAACTTAAAAAAAACGAAAGGGAACAAG